>NZ_JALJES010000002.1:0-606262 GCF_023242525.1 Pseudomonas sp. MWU12-2319 | reverse complement strand
CGACACCATGCCGCGCGGCGTGCTGGGCATGAATGCGGCGATGATGGAGGACTACCTCAAGTTCATCGCCAACCGTCGCCTGTCGCAGATCGGTTTGAAGGAAGAGTACCCGGGGACCACCAACCCGTTCCCATGGATGAGCGAGATCATGGACTTGAAGAAAGAGAAGAACTTCTTCGAGACCCGCGTGATCGAGTATCAGACTGGCGGGGCGTTAAGTTGGGATTGATGCGGCTGTTCACCTTGGGTGAATAGAGTGAAACACCGGAAAGCCCTGAACCTGTTCAGGGCTTTTTTGTTTGTGTCTGATCACAGCGTAAAGCCTTTGTTTCAGCAGGTTTCGATGTGTGGACGCCCTCAAGCTCCGAGTGCAATCTAAGCACGCATCAACGCTTGGCTGGCATCCACGCTCGAACACAATTCACAGCAGAGATCGTATATCAATGAGATACACAACACTTACATCTGATACACAGGAATGCTACGATTGTGCCGCAGGTCTGCTCCACCTGCCGACGACAGAGAGCGCCCCCATAGAGGGTTTCATGATGCTGAAGACCAGCCAGCCAGAACCGACGAAAGAAAAGCCCGTACCTATCAACATGCGGGCAGACATCAAGAAACGAAATTTGATTGATATCGCTGCTGCCTTGTCAGGCCGTGACCGTACCAGCTTCATTCTGGAAGCAGCCTGCCAGAAAGCTGAAGAGGTCATCTTGGACAAGCGGTTGTTCGTACTCGATGAGGACGCGTTTGACTCATTCGAGAAAGCTTTGGAAGACAACCCGGTGCGAGGGAACCAGTGCCTGCAAAAACTCCTGGCAAGGCCAAAACGCTGGAGCTGAGCGCTCCCGCAAAGCTAAACGAGCAGCACGATCTGAACGATTTCGATTGTGGTGAAAGCTCGATCAATGAGTACCTCGTCAAAAAAGCACATAGAGCCCAGACCGCTAAACACGCGGTGGTCTATGTGATTTGTCTCAAAGGTACCCAGAAGGTCATCGGCTACTACACCCTATCCAACGGGTCGGCCATGCGCGCGTCCGTGGTACCGAAGAGTCGGCAACGTAATTCGCCGGGACAGCATCCCGTTACCATCATCGGTCGGATCGGCATCAGTCTCGTCGCTCAGGGCAACGGTTATGCTATCGATCTGCTACAGGATGCAATCGAACGCTGTATCAGCGCCTCCGAAACGGTGGGCTCAACAGCCGTTCTGGTCCATCCCCTGAATGACCGGCTCGCAGACTTTTATGCCCGGCACGCAGGCTTCATCCCCTGCCCCGGCGTCTCACCGATCACAATGATGCTGCCATTGCAGTAAATACCGAAAAGCCCTTTAAGTTGACCTTGGCCGAATGCCGATCCCCTGCTCCTTGGCTATCCGCGCAGCTTCAGGGTGTGCCTGGCTATAGCCCACCAAAAAAGCCGTGTCAGCGACGCAGTGAACAGGAGAATCTGATCGCCGTACGTAGCAAAGAACTTGAGGCGTATTGCGCAACCAAGAAAGATGTAACTTTTACTTAGGTTTGTCTGCACAGTGGCATTTTGAAGCCGTGCAAGGTTCACCATTTGGGTGATGGTCGGCGCACGCCTGGCAGCAGTAGTGCTTACCATGACGCACGACCGCATGCTCACCAACCTTGCAGGTACAGTGCGGGCAGGCGCAGGTTTGTTCATTCATGATCGGACTCCGGTTGTCGGGTAGTCGCCAGGCATTGCGGTGCAACGCGTATGAACAGTTGAGTTATACGATCCATCATCGGCCTCCACTTACGTCTTGGCAATGCTCTTTTTTCATTGTGTCGGAGTCGAATAACAAGCCTAACCCATCAGCAGGGAGGTGCATTTTCGGCGTAGGATCATTTGCCAATAGGGGCTCAGGCAGCAACCAGACGATCCACGACCGGCTGCTCACGGTGCTCGGCTTGCCACAAGTCATAGTTCATTTGCAGGCCCAGCCAGAAACAGCACCCATCTCTCCCTAATGTCGACGGTGGCAGCAAGTCAATGACAAGGCAGGCCGGCCACGGTCAGAAATTGACAGGCAGCTTTGGGATCGTTATTGCTTTGCGCTTCGCTGGCGAGTGTCGACCAGGGCTCGATGTTCGACGGCGTGCTTTCAACGTGAAGGGCGGTAATGAGTGGCCGCCAATCCTTTCGTGGCAACCAATCGGCCAGATCGAGTATTACGTCATCTGACTCGCGTTTCTCTAGCGCGACCTTGAGCTGCGCCGGGTTCTTGAATAACCAGGCTATTCGCCGGCGCTTTTCCGGGACTGGCAAGCTAGCGTGGCTGATCGCATCGATTGCGGCGAGGATCCATTTCGGGGGAACAGGGTTTTGGCCCCAATGGTACAGCTTGACCAAGTCAAATGATTGTATCGCGCCGAGGTAGTCATCGCGTTGGACGGTGAATGTACGGTAGATAAAGCCTTCCACATCTTGTGGAGCGTCCCAGGTTGTGGAATTGCCGTCTCTAGAGTTATCCACTGCTCCCAGGCACGCGCTCAAATCGCCTTGCAGATCGCATTGCGCTTGTAGGGCCTGAGCGACAGGAGCATAAGCAGAGACCTCTTTGAGATAATAGGGAGCGCTTTTAGTCCAGGCCAGAAGATGAGGCGCAAGCCCACCACTACAGCGATCGCCTGACTCTCTATATGCCAAGTAATACCGTGTCCCCTCCTGAGTATCACGCAGGCCCAATAGCCCGGCGCTGGCACCTCCATCAAAGCGAAGCGCCTCAATGGCACCATTACGCTCCATTCGCGATTCAGTCACTTCAAGCCTTTCGAAGCAGGGGTTCATACGCTCGTACCCCCCTATAAAATCGTCGTTATCTGCCGAGCCCACCATGTCCCAAAAACCAGACACGACCATCGCGCAGTTATCCGACTCAGGCACGTCTAACAGCTGTACCGTCTCGAAATGCAGTTGTCTGGAATCTTCCTCTTCGCCTGGGGCCAGAAGCGACTTTAACCAGCCGTCGCTTGGCAAAAAATTGCACTTCACTGGCTCGAAGACAAACCGTGCAGCACTCGCCACGTCGGCAACCGGTGCCACAACACCCAACGCAAGCAACTGGGCGTAAACATGGGGAGCAGTGTTAAGCACGCAAGCCTTGGGGAAGGAAAGCGGATGAACAACTGCGCCCAATTGGATCAGCGTGTTCAGACTGGCTATCTGAAGAGCCTGGGGCGAATCTGAATTATTGGTGCAGGTGAAGGGCTTGCGACCAAACGGACGTATTAGCTTTTCAATAATGTTATTGGCGAGATCTGGTACTTGCTCGGTCATCAGCGGCCAGCTTTGCTGTAGCTCAGCAACAGGGCGCACGAGCCAGTCGCGAATCTCGTCGGGATGATTAGAATTCTCTGTCCTCTCAGTGGCCAAGGTATTTTCAATACGATAACCGTGCTTGAACAACTCCGCCCATAGCGATATCGGAACCGCGTAAAGCAGCTGAGGCACACGCTGCACATCAAGCCGTAACGCGCGGCGCTGCAACAGAGCCGACCAGATCATCAGTCGTTGCTCGATAGACCTTACGCCTTGCAAACCCGCCTGAGCTGCAGACGCAGACTCTGCTGTCAGTATCTCATCCGGCACCAAGGCCAACGCCCAGGAAAACTCTTCAACAGAACCCGATGCAGCGATTGCCAGCCAGTTGTAAAGATGGTTTGAATCAGCCAACCAATGATTAAGAATCGTCGTCGGCAAGTGCTCAGCCAATGCTTTGCGCGCATCGAAAGGCAAAGGCGCCGGGTCGATTCCATTCAAGGTTCTCGGCCTGGCAACCATCCACGGAAGCAGCAATTCAGTCAGCTCTTCAGACTGTTCGGGGCGGCGCAAATCCGAGGCGAACAGGGCCTTCACGTCATCGGCTGAGGCCAGCGTCTGAAGTAAATAGCCAAATATCGGGAGCTGCATTTGCGAATCGAGTTTTTTCCAAGCGGCAAGATCGACTGTTTTAAAAGAGCCACGAACAGACTGATCCTCGGCGGGTTGAACACTCTGGCAATTGCCATATCTGTCCAGCTCGCCGGGCGCGGGTAACTGGCGGCTGTCCACCTCCAGCGCTTGCTGGACAGCACCTCGCTCGAGCTCATAATTGAGCATGCAAGAACCCAGTTTGCCAGTCGGGGCCGCGAAGTGGCGGGCCAGCAGTTCATCGAGCGCGGCGGGGTTCTGAACTAGATAGCGGTCAGTCCGTTGCTGACCCGACAACTGCTGATACACCGGCAGCGCCAGCAGCGCATCAACGATGCTCCAATGGCCCATATAGATAGCCAAGCCAAGAGAGTCTGGATCGCGTGAAAAACCAGCCACTGTCGCCAATGGATCAGCGCCTTGGCTTATCAACCACATGGCCACGTCTTTCATATTGGCGCGCACGGCATGCTGCAAAAGTGTGCCGTGGAACGCGACCTGCTGCATGTCGGCGTTCTGATGCGATAGGTATTCAATCAGGCCAGCTTCATCGGTGGCCTTAAAATCTTCCGGGGCGAAAACCTGCCATTCACCGTCGCCCTCCGGCTGGGCTTGCGGCATCGAAAGTAATGCACTGAAAGCATCGGTCGTACCCTGGCTATCTTTTTCGTCGGCATAGGCCTGAGCGCTACACAGCACCACCACGACAAAAAGAGCACGACTAAACAAACGACGCATGACTATCCTTGTCCTGGGCAATGAAAGGCTGTTTCTGATAAGCACCAGCAGTGGAGCAGTTGGCGGTAGCACTATGCACGAACCGCTTACTCGAAGCACTCTGATTTAAAGCTTATAAGATATGGCCAGTATGAATCACTGTTAATTGTAGGGGTTGTAGCCACCCTCAATTGCATTGCTGAGCGTCACCCCCTGTTTCCATCTAGATCGGGTTTGGGGGAGCGCTTATGTTGCACTGAACCTGCCCTTCGCTTGCTACTAGATTTGATGCCTCTCACGGTACTGGCACACCGGTATTTTCTACTCCCCGTCATCGCTCCACCACTCAGTTCGGCAGTTGCAGCTTCATGTCTCCCGGCTTCCTTTTAATCTGCGCATACGGCACAACCGACCACTCAGGGCCTTCGCA
Source organism: Pseudomonas sp. MWU12-2319 (assembly GCF_023242525.1). Taxonomy (NCBI): domain Bacteria; kingdom Pseudomonadati; phylum Pseudomonadota; class Gammaproteobacteria; order Pseudomonadales; family Pseudomonadaceae; genus Pseudomonas; species Pseudomonas sp. MWU12-2319. Next base: position 601,185 of record NZ_JALJES010000002.1, on the reverse strand, counting down.
CGCGTGTGAAATGCCGTCCGGGTAGGGCGCGAAATTGATGCCCTTCGGGGTAAAGTACCAGTAGGCGTATTGCCAGATATCAGGGTCGTTGAAGTCGCACTCGTACTCACTGGCGGGCTTCTTCATGTTCATGGGCGCGATGACTTTCAATTGGTTGATCAGCCAGGGCACCAGCTGTGTTTTACGGTAATCGCCATAGGCCTCCCAGCCGTCGTGCGAGTCTTGCAACACCTCCCCCTTGCCAACCCACAGTACGTTTTCCAATGTTAGGCGCTTGCCGCTTTTAACATCAAAATTGAGCGCCGTGTAGGACGAGGCCGGATGGGCGCCGCAGTAATAGGAACTCGAGATCCCGGCACTGACCACACCGGGCGCCAATAGATGAGGCGTCACCGTCTCACCGAAGGAGGCGTCCACATGGCCTCCTCCCAGCATGCAGTCGTTGTAGTTGACCACTTCAGCCCAAAGACTGGCGCGCAGTTGTTGGTTGATCCGCCGACGCTGTTCGGCGGTGTAGCCGGAGGTGATCTCAAACATCGACAGTTGCGACACCGGCTCGTGCCACCACTGCAAGGTGTGCCCCATCACGGTTTCAACTTTACCTGCTTTGAGCGGCAGGCCCTGTACACGCAGATAGTCATACCGTGACGTATCATAGATGGCCTGCCAGCCAGGCTGAGTCTTCTCGGAGGGTGGCGGGATTTCAGCCGGTGTCAGTTCGATAGGGAGTACTTTGCCAGCGGTATCCTTCCATACTCCTTGCCAACCGCCTTTGTCAGTCGGACTCAGGTGCAGCGTAGGAATGTCACTGATACGTTTGTCGTTTCGGTCCTCCGTCAGTTCCAGATCCTGGCCTTGCAGCGTGCCGGAGACGACAAGATCAGCGTGGTATTTTTGATAAAAGTAACGGCCCCAGATGCCGTCCGTGCGGCTGAAATTAAACTCAAGCACGATCGGCATTTTGCCCAGCGTGCCGCTGTAGACCTGCGTGCCGCTCGCCGCATATGCCACACACGGCATGCAAAGTGCGATGCACAGTGTCATACACCAGACACAGATGCGGCCAGGTATCGCCCGGACAAGTGCAATAAAACGGGTGAGATCGGGCATGCGTAGCTTCCTGCTGGAGACGATGGACAGGCAGTGCCTGACACTGGCACGTATGCGTCCGGGCATCAAGCCTTGCATAACTAGATAGGTTGCCACCTATGCGGCAACAACTGATAGATTTCACTCGCCCGCTGCGTCGGCAAGCGCGTGAGGACATTTTTTAGATACGCATACGGATCATGACAATTAAGCCGCGCAGACTGGATCAAGCTCATGATCACCGCCGCCCTTTTTCCGCTGCGTAGCGATCCGGCGAAGAGCCAGTTCTTGCGTCCAAGGGCCCATGGTCGGATCTGGTTCTCCGCCCAATTATTATCAATGGGTACGGCCCCGTCATTCAGGTAGCACGACGGCGCTGCCCAGCGTTTGAGGCTGTAATCGAGTGCTCTGCTGATAGCCGAACCTTCGGGCACAAGATCATGCTGGGCGATCATCCAGGCATGCAGCCTATCCATCACCGGTACGGCTTTTTCTTGCCGTATTCGGCACCGTAAATCCGGCTCCAGATCGCGCACTTCGCTCTCGATTTCATACAGCAACTGGATGTAGCGCAGAGCCTGCTCGGCGATCTGATTCAAAGCGTCGCACTCTAGATCATGGGGACGGGCCCTACTGCTTGCAGGAGTGCTATTGTTGGTCAATATCATAGGCCTGTGGTTTATCCAGGCAGTGGCGAACTTGATAGGTGGCGCCCTGGCGGTGGCGTATGGAGCGGCCGCATATCGGGCCGTAGGAGGCGTGAGATAGCACTTCGCAAGACATACAATTGATCACTGACGGTGAAAGCCATGAATCAAATTGAACATGTCGTCGTTGTCATGCTGGAAAACCGCTCACTGGATACGATGCTTGGCTGGCTCTATCCAAATGACAGCCCACCGTCGCAGGTCTTGCCGGCGACCAGCGCCCCTCGATTTGACGGCCTGCAACCTGGCATGTCCAACCCCTGCTCGAACTCCACGCCTGCGCGTCATGTGGCAGTGACTCTGCAGGCCAGCGGTTTCCAGGCTCCAGACCCCGATCCACAAGAAACCTTTGCCAACGTCACCTACCAGCTATTCAGAGACGGTCCAGTCAGCCCCGACAATACGCCGCCCATGGGCTTTGTCGACAATTACGCCACCACGAAAACCGCCAATCCCGATCAGATCATGCAGTGCTACAGCCCGGCGCAGTTGCCGGTATTGGCAGAACTGGCGCGCGCCTATGCGGTTTCCGATGCCTGGTTCGCCTCCGTGCCCAGCCAGACCTGGCCTAACCGCGCCTTTGCTCACGCCGGGACGTCCAATGGCAATGTGGACAACGGTGCACCTCCCGATCCATTCGCCTGGGATGTCCCCACCATCTTCAACGTCCTGGGATCGATCGGATGCAGTTGGGGCGTCTACAGCAATACCATCCTCACCCCCTCGCTGACCCGGACAATGTTCCCGAAATTATGGGACCCCATGTTGAGTCCCCACTTCAGAGGTTTTTCCGCGTTTCTGGATGCATGCCAGACCAACTCGCTGCCACGCTATTCGTTTATAGAGCCCAGCTTTCTGGTCGACCCTAACGACCAGCATCCCCCGCATGATGTTCAGGCGGGTGAAGCCTTTCTGTATTCGATCTGGAACGCCGTCAGTACGTCGCCGGGCTGGAACCAGACCTTGCTCATCATCACCTACGACGAGCATGGCGGTTGTTTCGATCATGTCACTCCGCCGTTCAATGCCACCCCGCCGGACCAGGCCCGTTCGCCGAATGGCAACGGCTTCGACTTCACTCGTTTTGGCGTACGCGTGCCAGCCGTGGTGATCTCACCTTACATTCAGGCTGGCACGGTGTTCAGATCGAACACCCCGAATGCACCGTACGATCACACCAGTATCCTGGCGACCTTGCGCGACTGGATCGGTATCCCCGCGAAGGACATGCTCCCCAGCAAGCGGATTGCGAATGCGCCGACGCTCAATCAGTTGCTCACCCTGAATACACCTCGTGTTGATTTACCCCCTATATCAGCGCCGGCTGCGACTACCTTCGCGCAGCCATCGCCGACTGCGGCGCTCAACGATCTTCAAAAAAGCCTGGTCACAGGTTCCGCAAAACGCTTCGGACTCGACCCGGCAGCGACACTGCAGGCGGTAGGTACTAGGCAACATGCCGTTGATTTCTTCACCAGACGGATCACCCACGCACACTCTTAGAACAACCAATGGCTGCACACATCAAGCGGCTACGTTCGCAAGTTTCACATGACAAGTGCAGGCGCCGGGCTGTCCATCCCCACCAACACTGCACTGTCATTCCACAGTTGCTGCGCCACATCATCACGACGAGCCAATTCGGACGGCTGCGGCCAAGTCAGCTCACCTCTCACCAGGGACGCATACAACCGCCCTCTCGGCGGGACAATCCGCCCCAACGCCAGATCGGCCAGGAACTCCCCGGCTTGTATGCGCATGACATCGGCAAAATAGGGACTCAATGCCATGGCCGGCGCAGGCAACGCCCCAACAGGCAAATTACGTCCCAGCCCTGTGCCGGGGATATAACCCGGGTTGTAAGCGATAACCCGCAAACGGCGTGCCTTGACCTCGGCTGAAGCCGCGAAGGCACGGGCCGTCAGCAGATTGCACAACTTCGAGGTGGCGTAAGCGCGAAACCCGGGCTCGAACGCCACACCACCCTGCGCGCCTTTCCCAAGGTCCAACTGCGCCAGCTGTTGCGCATCGACAAAGGGAAACGGCGCAACCGGACTGAACATCGGGTCATGGGTGTTACTGGTGGTGATCACCACAATGGCCTCTCGCGCCAACGCCGGCGCCAGCAGACGCAGCAGCAGATAGTGGCCCAGATGATTGACCGCAAAGGTGGTCTCGTAGCCGTCCACCGTGCGCGCCGCCTTGGGAAAGCTGAGTCCGGCATTGAGCACCAGGGCGTTGATCTTCGTCTTGCCCAGCGTCTCAAGCACCTGCCTGGCGAATTGCCTGACACTGCTCAAGCTCGCCAGCTCCAGCGGCAAACGGGTTTCTCGCCCGCCAAGGATCAACTGGGTGCCGGGGGTGGCGCTCAGTTGCTTTGCTGTCGCCTCCCCCAGACCGAAAGTCCCACCGGTCATGATGATCGTCTTCATGCTCAAAACACCTCGACCAATACGACTTCGGTATCCTCGATAGCCTCGACAACAAGCATCGACTCCTCGCTCATGGCAATCCCGTCCCCCGCTTCGACCCTTTCGCCATTGACCTTCACCGCGCCGAACACCGGCACCAGATAACCCTGGCGAGTAGTCGAACAACATTGGCCCAGGCTCTGGCCGGCCTTAAGAGTCGCCCCCAGCACACGAGCGTTGGCGCGGATCGGCAGAGCGCTTTTATCGTCAGGCATTCCACTGGCCAACACGACCCATTGGCCGGCCCGATCAGACTTGGGAAAAGGCCGCATGCCCCAGTTGGGCAGTCCACCGTTTTCCCGCGGCCGCAACCAGATCTGGAACAGTCTTAACGGAACGTCACCCTCATTGCGCTCTTGATGTCGAATGCCGGTCCCGGCACTCATCACCTGCACGTCACCGGCCTCGGTACGGCCTTGTCCGCCGACACTGTCTTGATGGCTCACCGCACCTTCCAGCACGTAGGAAACGATCTCCATGCTTTCGTGGCCATGCATCGGGAAACCGGTGCCTGGCGCAATCTCGTCGTCATTCCAGACCACCAGAGCCCCCAGCGGACGGTGCGCGGGATTGCCATCAGCCGTTACGTTGAAATGATGGCGGGCCTTGAGCCAGCCATAGTCGCCGCCGCCGAGGTCGGACTTGAATCGATGCTCTAACATTTCAGCTCCTGAAAAAGCGGCTGATTGCCGCGTTAAAGAGCATAAATTTGAAACCAACCAAGAAGAACTGCTGTAAAAGCAACGCTACCTTGTAGAAAATAGAACGATAAACCAGCACGAGACCGGCAATGGACCCTCTGACGGATTTGAACAATATGTACCTGTTCGCCAAGGTGGTGGATCACGGCGGGTTTACAGCAGCGGCGAAGGCGATGGGACTGCAAACCTCGAAGCTCAGCCGCCGTATCAGTGCACTCGAAACGGAATTGGGCGTACGCCTGCTCAATCGCAATTCGCGACGGGTCTCCCTGACCGACGCCGGCCGCCTGTTTCACCAGCACTGCGTGGCCCTGGTGGAGGAAGCCCGGGCGGCAAAGACAGCCATCGATCAAACCCGCGCTTCGCCACGGGGCGTGGTCCGAATCAGTTGCCCATTGGGGGTCTTGCAGATGGGAGCCAGGGCCATTCTGGCGCAATACCTGGTGGACAATCCGGCGGTGCGGATCATGCTCGATGCAACCAACCGGCGTGTCGATGTCATCGAGGAGGGCCTGGATATCGCCCTGCGCGTACGCCTGCTGCCATTGGATGACTCCGAGTTGACGCTGCTGCCGCTGCTGACCTCCCAGCGCATTCTGGTCGCGAGTCCGGCCTTGTTGGCACAGCATGCACCGCTCACTCAACTGGACCACCTGGCGCGTATGCCAACCCTGGCCATGGCCAACACCAACGATAAATATCAATGGCATTTCCAGGCGCCGCACCCCGTCGTGTTGACCCACCAGCCAAGGTTGGCTACCGATGACCTGGAGACACTGCTGCAAGCAACCTTGAGGGGAATCGGTATAGCGCAGCTGCCGACAAGCCTGGTTCAGAACGATCTGATGCAGGGCCGTCTGGTGCAGATACTGCCCGACTGCCCATCGCCCAGCGGCAGCCTGCACGCGATCTACCCTTCCCGGCGGGGCATGGTGCCTGCCGTGCGCAGTCTGCTGGACGCCTTGCTGGCCGGATTCAACCGATAGCGATCAGAACACCAGCTTGTAGCCGATGGAAAACAGCATGACCGCCAGGCACGGCCGCAAGAGGTTATCCGGAACCCGTCCCGCCAGATGGCTGCCGATGTAGATCCCCGGCAGCGAGCCCATCAGCAGGAAGCCCAGCAGTTCCCAGTTCATATTGCCCATGCTCGCGTGCCCCAGGCCTGCAACCAGGGTCAGCGGCACCGCGTGGGCGATTTCCGTGCCCACCAGACGCCGGGTCGGCAGGAACGGATAGAGGATAAACAAGGCCACCGTACCCAGGGCGCCGGCACCAATGGAGGTCAAGGCGACCATGGTGCCGAGGATCAGGCCGGTCAATACCGTCAGCCCGTTCAACTTCGAGTCACTGATCTTCGAGTGATCGACACCACGCCGATGGGCAAACGCCAGCAACTTGTTCTTGAACAGCACCGCCAGTGCCGTCAGCAACAGCACGAAACCCAGCGACTGCTTGATGATGCTGTTCAAGGCTTCGGGCGCGGTGTGCAGGCTGCTCAGAAACCACAAGGTCAACAACACCGCCGGTACGCTGCCCAGGGTCAGCCAGCCGGTAATTTTCCAGTCGATATTGTCATTTTTCCGGTGAACCAGAACGCCACCGGACTTGGTGATCGCGGCGTAGAGCAGGTCCGTGCCCACGGCGGTGGCCGGGTTGATGCCGAACCACAGCAGGATCGGCGTCATCAACGAGCCGCCACCGACGCCGGTCATCCCGACAATAAAACCGACCACCAAGCCTGCAACGACAAAACCGAAATTACCGACATCCATTAGCAAGCCCTGGAGAATCTAGCGAGACGACATAAAAATCTGGCGGGCAGCATAGCGGCTAACGTTATGACTCTTTATATAAATATAATCTAACGTTATAACCATCGTGCCATGCGGACGGTGTGGATCACACATGCAGATTAGCGCGCAGGCCTTCAGTCAGCGTCCCGGCTGCCACTCCGAATGCTCGACCACGCCTTCATAACGCAGCCATGGCACATCATGGGATACCCAGATGTGATGCTCGGCCAGCAGGCCCGGACCTCATCCAGGGTCGCGACACGCACAATCACTACGGGCAGATGCGGCCTTTCGGCCATCAGATGCGAACCGCACCGCGAGCAGAAATAGCGTAGCTTGCCCGGCGAGGATTCATAGGCGGTCAGGGTTTCCTGACCCTTGAGCCAGCGAAAATGCTCACGTTTGACCCCGGCAGTGCTCACAAACGCCGCCGCGTGGGTCTTGCGACAGGTGTGGCAATGACAATGCCCGATCGGCATATCGATAGCGTCGATTTCATATTCGACGGCCCCGCAAGCACAGCTGCCCTTCATACCCGCTCCTTGACCATGAACCACGACAAGGCACGATCCTAACCAGCGGGCGTCAAGCTGACCAGCCGGTATCAGTCCAGGCGAATGCAGCGATACGCCTCGGTCCGATAAGGAAAGGCGATGGTCTCTTGGCCGCGCAAGGCCGGATGGGTTTGAATCAGGGTCTGAAGCTGCTCGGTGACCTGTGCCTTTTCCGCCGCGGGCAATGCCGCAATAAAACTGACCGACAGAAAGCGGTCGATGATGACTTCCTCGGGCGTCCCCACATGACTGTACCCAAAACAGCTCAGTTCCGGCGCCGAGAAGTAGCGGCCGTTGAACGGTTTACGCCAGGCCCCCGTGTGAAAACGCGGAGTATCGCCCTCGTAAGGCGTAATGATCCGGGTAATGGCCGCGACCCAGTCAACCGACTCGTCACGCACGTTCCACACCAGCCCGAGCCGTCCGCCCGGCTTGAGTACCCGGTGAATCTCGGCAAGCGCCGTCTCATGGGCAAACCAGTGAAACGCCTGGGCACACAGCAGCGCGTCGCCAACCCCGGACTCCAGCGGTATCGCATCGGCAGTCCCCGACAGCGCCCGGACCGCTGGCAGGCGCGCGACCAACTCGGCACGCATCGCCTCGACCGGCTCGATGGCCGTTATCGTCGCTCCGGTCGCCTCAAGCAAGCGAGTGAACTTGCCGGTGCCGGCACCGAGGTCGATCACCTGCCCGCCCGGCGCAATACCCAGGGTATCGCGCAGCCACGACAACATCTCGGCCGGATAGTCAGGGCGCCCGTGGGCATAGGTTTTGGCTTCAGCGCTGAAACCGAGTTGTGCTGCTTTGTGAACGCCCGACATGGCCATCGCCTCTTATGGACTAATCCCGATCAATGCTGCCCGACATCAGTCTTCCAGATCCTTGGGCGGTGTTGCCGCCTTACCGGCCTTCTCGGCCTTGGCACCTTTCGCCCCCTTGGCCGGCCTGGCTTCCGGCGGCGCCGCTGGCGCAGGCGCGACAGTGGCTTTCTCCGAGGCCGGCAACGCATCGACCGCACTGAGCACATCCTTGAATGCAATCGGCCCATCGTGTTCGAGGACCTTCTGCTCGCCGTCCTTGCCCACCAGGATCACCGTGGACTTGTCCTCCGGCGTGACCCCCAGCTTGAGCCCGCGAATCAGCGCCATGGTAGCCGGCTGCTCCATCCATTTGCCCGCACGCTTGCCGACGGTCTGGGCCACTTCGTAGAGCACCAGTTGACGATCGTCGATGTCCTTCTTGTTGGCCGGATCCTCGATCGCCTTCTTCAGACTGACCAATGTGGGATCCACCGTACTCGGCGCAATCACGATCAACGGACGGTTTTTCCCCAGATCCTGGGCCAGCGGAGACGGCTCATCGGCCGCCCAGACGGGACTTGTAGCAACGATGGACAGTACAGCGAGGGTCAAAGACCGGATGAACATACACACCTCCTTCGGATATTCATGGGGTAATGATTGCGCATCGCCGGAAAAGGTCCACACGCAAAGCAGTTATTTTTCGAAATTCAAGTAACTTAATTTTTCCTCCTGTAACACATCGAACAATGCCTGGGCCGCCGCCGACAGCTCATGACCAGGTTTGGTCAGTACGCCAATGGCCCGCTCGACCACCGGATCGCACAAGGTGATGCAACGCGCGCCCAGCTCGCGCATCTGTCCGACACACAACGCCGGCACCGCACTCACCCCCAACCCGCTGGCGACCATGCGCCCCACCGTGGCCAGTTGATGGCTCTCGAACTCCACCGGCAAGCTCATGTCCCGCGCCCGCAGATGTTCTTCCAGCATCACCCGCACCGTGGACGGGCGCTGCAAGGTAATGAAGGGCTGCGTCAACAAGGTGGGCCAATCGATCTCAGCCTGGTCGACCCAGGGCGAATCCGCCGGCACCACCGCGACAAAACGGTCGATATACAGCGGCGTGAACGCCAGCGACGAGCCCTGCTGCGGTTCGAAGGCCACCCCCAGTTCCACCTGGCCATCACGGACCATTTCAAGGACCTGCTCGTTGATCACGTCGTTGACCGTGACATTGACCTGGGGATAGCGTGCACGGAAGGTCTTGAGGATCGGCGGTAGCAGGTTACCGGCGAATGACGGCATGGCGGCCAGGGTCACGCGACCGCGCTGCAAGGTGAAACGCTGGCGCAGTTCGTCCTCGGCATTGTCCCAGTCGGCGATCAGGCGCCGGGCCAGGGGCACCAGGACCTCGCCTTCCGGGGTCAGGGCGACATTGCGGGTATTGCGGCTGAACAGTCGCCCGCCCAAGCCCTCCTCGAGGGCCTTGATGGTCAGGCTCAGGGCCGATTGCGACAAATAGAGACGCTCGCCCGCCACGGCGAAACTCAGGCTCTGGGCAACGGCCAGAAAGGCCCTAAGCTGTTTAACGGTCATGAACGAGGTCTCTACTGGAGAAAAGGGCATTCTTGATCTTTATCAATCAATCGACCCTAAAAATCAACTTAACAAATATATCTTCCGGAGCAACACTCACCTCCAGCGGCGAGTCCGACAAACAACAAGAGGATGGTGCATATGGCAGGTTTCGATAAACGCGTGTCTTCCTATGAAGAAGCCCTGGCCGGGCTCGAGGATGGCATGACGGTCCTGAGTGGCGGCTTCGGCCTGTGTGGCATTCCCGAGAACCTGATCGCCGAGATCAAGCGCAAGGGCACCCGCGACCTGACCGTGGTCTCCAACAACTGCGGCGTCGACGGCTTCGGCCTCGGCGTGCTGCTGGAAGACCGGCAGATCCGCAAGGTGGTTGCCTCCTATGTCGGCGAAAACGCCCTCTTCGAAAAACAGCTGCTCAGCGGTGAAATCGAAGTGGTGCTGACCCCCCAAGGCACCCTGGCCGAAAAAATGCGCGCCGGCGGTGCCGGTATCCCGGCTTTCTTCACCGCCACCGGGGTCGGCACCCCGGTCGCCGACGGCAAGGAAACCCGTGAGTTCAACGGCCGTCCGTACCTGATGGAAGAGTCCATCACCGGTGATTTCGCCATTGTCAAAGGCTGGAAAGCCGACCATTTCGGCAATGTCATCTATCGCCACACCGCCCAGAACTTCAACCCGCTGGCCGCGACCGCCGGCAAGATCACCGTGGTCGAAGTCGAGGAAATCGTCGAACCCGGCGAGCTGGAACCATCGCAGATCCACACCCCGGGTATCTATGTCGACCGGGTCATCTGCGGCACGTTCGAAAAGCGCATCGAACAACGCACCGTGCGCAAGTGAACCCCGGCCCTTCCCTCGACTAACGGAGAACAAGAACATGGCACTTTCCCGCGAACAAATGGCCCAGCGCGTCGCCCGCGAAATGCAGGACGGCTACTACGTGAACCTGGGCATCGGCATTCCGACCCTGGTCGCCAACTACATCCCCGCCGGCATGGAAGTCATGCTGCAATCGGAAAACGGCCTGCTCGGCATGGGCGCCTTTCCGACCGACGACGAAGTCGATGCCGACATGATCAACGCCGGCAAACAAACCGTCACCGCCCGTATCGGCGCGTCGATCTTTTCTTCCGCCGAGTCCTTCGCGATGATTCGCGGCGGCCATATCGACCTGACGGTGCTCGGCGCCTTTGAAGTCGACGTCGAGGGCAACATCGCCTCCTGGATGATCCCCGGCAAGCTGGTCAAGGGCATGGGCGGTGCCATGGACCTGGTGGCCGGCGCGGACAACATCATCGTCACCATGACCCATGCGTCCAAGGACGGTGAGTCGAAACTGCTGTCGCGCTGCAGCCTGCCGCTGACCGGCGCGCGCTGCATCAAGCGCGTCTTGACCGACCTGGCCTACCTGGAAATCGAAAACGGCGCGTTCATTCTCAAGGAGCGCGCGCCGGGCGTCAGCGTCGAAGAGATTGTCAGCAAGACCGCGGGTAAACTGATCGTTCCCGACCACGTGCCTGAAATGCAGTTTTCCTGATGAGGAATGAAGCGATGCAAGATGTAGTGATAGTGGCCGCCACCCGCACGGCGGTGGGCAGTTTCCAGGGTTCGCTGGCGAATATCTCCGCCGTGGACCTGGGCGCCGCGGTGATCCGCCAGTTGCTGGCACAGACCGGCCTGGACGGTGCGCTGGTCGATGAAGTGATCATGGGCCAGGTACTGACCGCCGGTGCCGGGCAGAACCCCGCGCGCCAGGCCGCGATCAAGGCCGGCCTGCCCCACGCGGTGCCGGCCATGACCCTGAACAAGGTCTGCGGCTCGGGCCTCAAGGCCCTGCACCTGGCGACCCAGGCGATTCGCTGCGGCGATGCCGAGGTGATCATCGCCGGTGGCCAGGAGAACATGAGCCTGTCCAACTACGTGATGCCCGGTGCCCGCACCGGCCTGCGCATGGGACACGCGCAGATCGTCGACACCATGATCAGTGACGGGCTGTGGGATGCGTTCAACGATTACCATATGGGCATCACCGCCGAGAACCTGGTGGCCAAGTACGATATCAGTCGTGAAGCCCAGGATGAGTTTGCCGCCGCGTCCCAGCAGAAAGCCGTTGCCGCCATTGAAGCCGGGCGTTTCGTCGACGAAATCACCCCGATCCTGATTCCCCAGCGCAAGGGCGATCCGGTGGCCTTCGCTACCGATGAACAACCTCGCGCAGGTACCACCGCCGAGTCGCTGGGCAAGCTCAAGCCGGCGTTCAAGAAAGACGGCACGGTCACCGCCGGTAACGCCTCGTCGCTGAACGACGGGGCCGCCGCCGTGATCCTGATGAGCGCCGCCAAGGCCAAGGCCCTCGGCCTGCCGGTGCTGGCGAAGATCGCGGCTTATGCCAACGCGGGCGTCGACCCGGCGATCATGGGCATCGGCCCGGTCAGCGCGACCCGTCGTTGCCTGGACAAGGCCGGCTGGTCCCTCGACCAGTTGGACCTGATCGAGGCCAACGAAGCCTTTGCCGCCCAGGCGTTGTCGGTGGGCAAGGAACTGGGTTGGGACACGGCCAAGGTCAACGTCAATGGCGGTGCGATTGCCTTGGGTCACCCGATCGGCGCATCGGGCTGCCGGGTACTGGTAACGCTGTTGCATGAAATGCTCAAGCGCGATGCGAAAAAAGGTCTGGCGACCTTGTGCATCGGCGGTGGGCAAGGCGTGGCGCTGGCGATCGAGCGCTAGCTGCCGACGGGCCTCGACAGGGCGAACAACACCCGCCCTGCGACAGGCCCCGATTCTGTAGGAGCTGGCTTGCCAGCGATGAGGCCAGCAAGTCTTGCATAGACTGTCCGGCCGCCATCGCCAGCAAGCCGGCTCCTACAGGTCGGCGTACGCTGTTGTTGTGCTATCGCCTACAGGTTTCATAGCGTTATCCGGCACGGCCCGATAACGATCCTGCTGCTATCCTCGATCTCTACCCCGTAGAAATCGAGCCCACCTGCATGATCCTTATCCTGCTCCCCCACTCCGACTACGACCCCACCGAAAGCAGTGTGCCCTGGCAAGCCATGCGCCGGGCCGGAATCGAGGTGCGCTTCGCCACCCCGCTGGGCGCCCCGGCCTACGCCGACCCACGCCTGGTGGAGCATGGCTTCGGCCTGCTGAACCCCATGCTGATGACCCGCGACAGCGATCTGCAAAGCTACAACACGATGATCACCGACGAGTACTTCCGCCAACCGCTGGCCTACGCCGATGTCGACCCCACGCAGTTCGAAGGGCTGTTCGTGCCAGGCGGACATGCCGAGGGCATGCGCAGCCTGCTGGAATCGGACGTGGCCAAGCGTATCGTCCTGCATTTCTTCAAAACCGGCAAACCCATCGCCTCGGTGTGCCACGGCCCGTTGCTGCTGGCCCGCACTCTCGACCCCGACAGCGGGCGCTCGGTGCTCCATGGGCGCAAGGTCACCGCATTGCTGTCCACCACCATGGAACTGGCCGCCTGGCTGATCACCGCGCCGTGGCTCGGCCGCTACTACCGGACCTACCCACAAACCGTCGAGTCCGAGATCAAGGCCGCGCTGGCCACGCCAAAAGACTTTTCCCAGGGCCCGCCAGCGCTGCTGCGCGATTCCGCGGCCAAACCGGGCCGTGGCTTCGTGGTCCGCGACGGCAACCTGCTGACCGCACGCTGGCCAGGGGATTGCCATCGTCTGGCGGCCGAATGGATCAAAATGCTGAGACCCGCACAAGCCGCCTAGGAGCCGGGCTTGCCGGGATGCCGTTCAGTTGAGGAAGTGAGATATTGAAAACGCCGTAGCGCACTCGGAGGATGAGCGGACCTATCGGTTTCTCGAGCGCGGCGTTGAAATATCGCTTCAGTCCAGCTTGAACGCCTCATCCAGCGGAATGCGATAACCGTTGGCCAGGCGATTGGTTTCGTTGGCCATGCCGACCACCGCCTGCAACTCGCCGAACATCTCGTCGCTCATCCCGGCCTTGCGCGCGGCGGCAGTGTGAGAAGCGATGCAATACGGACAGTTATTGGTGACGCTGACCGCGACGTAGATCAGTTCCTTGGTCAGCGGATCCAGTGCGCCGGGGGCCATGATCTCCTTGAGGCTCTCCCAGGTCCGGCGCAAGGTCGGCGGGTGCGCGGCCAGGCACTTCCAGAAGTTATTGACCTGGTCGACCTTGCGGGTATGCATGATGTCGTCGTAGACGGCGCGAACTTCCGGATTGGCGTCTTCGTATTCGGTCAGATGCTGGGACGGCATGAACGGTTCCTCGGTGAGTGGACAGCGATGGATGAAACGAAGGTTATAGCTGAATCCGTCAGGGCTGTGCTGATCCTTGCGATCCGCGTAAACGAAAACTCCCGGGGCTCTCCCCCGTCCACTGCTTGAACGCGCGGTGGAAGGCACTGGGCTCGCGAAAACCCACTTCCTGGGCGATATCGGCAATGCTCATGGTGCTGCTGCGCAGCCGCTCGAAAGCGATCGCCCGACGCACTTCGTCCTTGATTTCCTGATAGGAAAAGCCCTCGCGCTGCAACGCCCGGCGCAGGCTGGCCAGGTGGATATCGAACTCCAGCGCCAGTTGCTCCAGGGTCGGCCAATGGTCATAACCACAGGCCCGCAAGCGCTGGTGGACCCGGGCGCTGAAACCCTCGCGATTGCGGAAACGGATAAACACCGACTGCGGCGCATCGCGCAAAAAAGTGTAGAGCGACTTGCGATCCTGCAGCACCGGCAAACGCAGGTATTCACGCTCGAATTCGATCTCGGTCACCGCCGCGTCAAACTCCACGTAGGCGCCCCACAACAGGTGCTCGTCGCCATGGGGCGGACAAGCATGGGCGAAACGGGCGCGGCTGATGGGAATGCGCCGTCCGGCCAGCCAGCACATCAGGCCGACGATCAGGATCAGGAAGGTTTCGGTGATCACCGCTTGCAGGTAAGGGTCCTGGGTCTCGGTGCGCATCACCACGACCACCCGCTTGCCACGGATCTGCACCTGGGCATCAATATCCCGCAGGAACAGGGCGAAATACTCCAGAGACAGACCCAGGGCCTTGCCCACGGTCGGCGCCTGGATCAGCCCCCGGCAGATCAGGGCAAAGCTGCCGATGGGCATGCCGTGGGAATCGAAGCCGAAGAACTCGTCGCCCAGTTCGCGGATCACCGTCAGCCAGAGTTGTGCCAGCAGCTTCGGTGCAACCCGCTCCCCCAGTTCGTCCAGGGAACGCTCGGCAAAGCCCGCGGCCTGCAGCAGCTCGGAAATGCGCTGCGGGCGGTCGAGAAAACGCACCAGCAGGGCTTTAATGAAGTAGGACGACACCGAATGTTTTTCTTTCATGAATCCCAAGCTGCGTATGGCAAAAAGTCACAGGTTTACTGAGCAGTTTCGGCATAGGCCGAGTGGGCCGACGGTCCTAGACTGGCCGCACTGGATGAACTGCCTCCACTCCAACCAGGATCATGCAAGCTGATCCCCACAATAATCAGGACTGCCCCCATGTCAAAGCCCGAAGTGTATATCGTCAGCGCCGCCCGTACCGCCATCGGTACCTTCGGCGGCTCGCTGAAAGACGTTCCCTTGAGCGAACTGGCCACCACCGCCGTCAAGGCCGCCCTGCAACGCAGCGACGTCAATCCGGCGCGGGTCGGCCATGTGGTGATGGGCAACGTGATCCCCACCGACACCCTGGACGCCTACCTGTCCCGGGTCGCCGCGATCAACGCCGGCATTCCCAAGGAAACCCCAGCCTATAACGTCAACCGCCTCTGCGGCTCGGGCTTGCAGGCGATTGTCTCGGCGGCACAGACCCTGTTGCTCGGCGACGCCGATATCGCCATCGGTGCCGGCGCCGAATCCATGAGCCGCGGCCCTTACCTGCTGCCCTCGGCCCGTTGGGGCGCGCGCATGGGCAATGTCCAGGCCATCGACTACATGCTGGGCATTCTCCATGACCCGTTCCACGGCATCCATATGGGCATCACCGCCGAAAACATTGCCGAACGCAATGGCATTACCCGGCAGATGCAGGACGACCTGGCCCTGGAAGAACAGCTGCGCGCCAGCCGTGCCATCGAAGAGGGTCGTTTCGCCTCGCAGATCGTCCCGGTGGAAGTGCGCAGCCGCAAGGGCACTCAATGGTTCAGTGTCGACGAGCACCCGCGAGCGACTTCGCTGGAACAGTTGGCGCAGATGAAAACCGCCTTCAAGAAAGACGGCACCGTCACCGCCGGCAACGCCTCGGGCCTGAATGACGGCGCCGCCGCCCTGTTGCTGGCCACCGGCGCCGCGCTGCAGAGCGACGGCCTGAAACCCCTGGCGCGCCTGGTGGCCTACGCCCATGCCGGGCTCGAACCGGAACTGATGGGCCTGGGCCCGATCCCCGCCACGCGCCTGGCCCTCAAGCGCGCCGGCCTGACGGTGGCCGACCTGGATGTGATCGAAGCCAACGTCGCCTTCGCCGCCCAGGCCTGCGCCGTCAGCCAGGAGCTGGACTTCGACCCGGCCAAGGTCAATCCCAACGGTTCCGGGATCGCCCTGGGCCATCCGGTGGGCGCCACCGGCGCGATCATCGCCACCAAACTGATTCATGAACTGCATCGCACCGGCGGCCGCTACGGCCTGGCCACCATGTGCATCGGCGGCGGCCAAGGTATCGCCGTTATCTTCGAACGGGTTTAAGGACAACAGAACATGAGTATTCAACGTATCGCCGTGATCGGCGCCGGCATCATGGGCAACGGGATTGCCCAGGTCTGCGCGGTGGCGGGTCTTGAAGTGTCGCTGATCGACGTCTCGCAGCAGGCCCTGGATAAAGGCCTGGCGACCCTGACCGGCAACCTCGACCGGCAAGTGCGCAAGGCCGTGATCACCCCCGAGGACAAGCAAGCCGCCCTCGGCCGCATCAGCCTGAGCAGCGACTACGCGGTGCTGGCCCGGGCCGAACTGGTGATCGAGGCGGCCACGGAAAACCTCGAACTGAAAAAACGCATTCTGCGGCAGGTGGCCGAAGTGGCCAGCGCCGAATGCATTATCGCCACCAACACCTCGTCGCTGTCGATCACCGAACTGGCGGCCGCCATCGACCAGCCCGGGCGCTTTATCGGCCTGCACTTCTTCAATCCGGTGCCGATGATGGGCCTGCTGGAAGTCATCCGTGGCCTGCAGACCAGCGATGCCACCCATGCCCAGGCCATGGCCCTGGCCAGCCAGATCGGCAAGACCGCGGTCACCGCCCGCAACCGTCCGGGTTTCGTGGTCAACCGCATCCTTTGCCCGATGATCAACGAAGCCATCTTCGTGCTCCAGGAAGACCTGGCCAGCGCCGAAGATATCGACGCCGGCATGCAGTTGGGCTGCAACCAGCCGATCGGCCCGCTGGCCCTGGCGGACCTGATCGGCCTGGACACCCTGCTGGCGATCATGGAAAGCCTGCACTCGGGCTTCGACGAACCCAAGTACCGTCCGGCGCAGTTGCTCAAGGAAATGGTGGCCGCCGGTTATCTGGGCCGTAAAAGCGGTCGCGGCTTCTATAGCTACGAGCGCTGATCGTCATGCCCCGTGCAGCCCTCGCCGCCGTGCCGGAAGCCGAGCTTCAGGCACGGGCCTCGCGCCATCTGCAAACCCGCGAAAAAGCCGTGGCGCTGTTTGCCCGGCGCGGGTTCGCCCAGGTGGGCTTGCGTGAACTGGCCGGGCACCTGGGCATCCAGGCGGGCTCGATCTACAACCATATCGAGAGCAAGCAGGCCTTGCTCTTCGAACTGATCGAGAGTCTGCACCTGGAGCTGTTGGGGATTGTCACGCAACCGGTGCGCAGCGCGCGCTCGGCGGAAAAGCGTCTGAACGAGCTGATTGCCGCGCACCTGGACCTGCATCGCGCCAAGGGTGATTTCTTCCGGGTCGCCGAGCATGAGTTCCATTGCCTGGAAGCGGCGCACCAGGCGGCGATCCTGGTCTTGCGCAGGCGCTATGAGACTCATTTGATCAAGTTGCTCGGGCCGTTGGGCTTGTCGACCGACGCCACCCTGGCCCTGACCACCGTGCGGACCTTTCTCTGCCTGCTGAACAACCTGCCGGCCTGGACCGAGGAAGCCGGACTGGATGCGGCGACCTATCGGGCGTTGATGCACAATATCGCGCTGGGGGCGGTCAAGGGCGCGCTGAGCAAACCGCCCTTGTAGGAGCCAGGGGTTACAGGCAGGTTGCTAGCGCGGCCAGCCTTCTCACACCAATCGGCTTGCTGACGGTCGCGTAGTAGTCGACCCGCGTGTCCGCGCCTTCGTGGCGCACGTCGGCAAAAAACTCCGAGCCCCGGGTATAAACGGTCGAGCCGCTCTTGTAGCCGGGTTGCAGATAAGCCGCCGCATCGACACCGAACACCGCCTCTTCCTGCCAGGCAAACTGAATGCACTGGGCCACGACATCCTCGGCCTTGCTCGACGTGAAGCTCTTGGTCGGCCCGGTGGTACGGGTCTGGTTCATCGCAGGCCCCATGCAGCCCGCCAACGCCACTGCCGCCAACGCCCCGATTAACATCCGCATGACCATTCCCTGCCGAAAAAAAGAAGCGACTTTAGCATTGTGGCGACTCAATACGAATCACTACCGCGCAAAAGGCCTCACGCTGTCAAAAGCCGCTCTCCCCGCCCCCGGTCCGCTCGCCTGCGACGTCGCAGCGGGTTGCACAAACGCGCCCGGTTGTCCAAGCTCTGCCCACTGATTCAAGGATGGCTCATATGTTCAAGACGTATTTCAACAGGGTACGACCGGGCCTGTGCCTGCTGTTCAGCGCACTGGCTTGCTCCACGGCCCTCGCCGAAACAGCGCCGGCCCCCTTTCCGGATGCCACCGCCAGCGACCCGACGAAACTCGGCTGGATGATCGGCGCCCCGCCGCCGGCCGATCGCATCCTGCGCTTCGAGGACGGCAGCTATTTCCGTTTCCCGGCCCTGCGCTGGAGCGTCTCGCACTTTCGCCAGTTGATGCCCACCACCAATGTGTCCCGGGGCCTTGAAGGGCCGGTTGCGTTGCCATCGGCCTTGCGCAATGACATTGATCGCCTGAGCTTCACCACCCTCGACACGAAAACGCCGATGACCTGGGAACAATCCCTGGCGGCGACCTACACCGACGGCATCGTGGTATTGCACCGTGGCAAGGTGGTGTACGAGCGCTACTTCGGCTCGCTTACTCCCCAGGGCCAGCACGCCGCGATGTCGGTGACCAAGTCGGTGATCGGTACCCTGGGCGCGACGCTGGTGGCCGAAGGGCTGATCGATGTGAACAAGGAGGTCAAGGACTATGTGCCGGAGCTGGCGAAGTCGGCCTTCGGCAGTGCCAGCGTGCGCCAGGTGCTGGATATGACCACGGCGCTGGACTATAGCGAAGACTACAGCGACCCGAACGCCGGTGTCTGGGCCCACGCCCAGGCCGGCAACCCCTTGCCCAAGCCCGCCGACTACCAGGGCCCGCGCACCTACTACGAATTTCTCCAGACCGTGCAACCGCAAGGTGAGAACGGCAATGCCTTCTCCTACAAGACCGTCAACACCGACGTGCTCGGCTGGGTGATCGCCCGGGCCACCGGGCATAACGTGGCGCAGGTGCTGTCGGAACGGATCTGGAGCCGCATGGGCGCCGAGCAGGATGCTTATTTCACCGTTGACTCGATTGGCACGCCGTTCGCCGGCGGTGGTCTGAATACAGGTCTGCGAGACCTGGCACGCTTCGGCGAAATGCTCCGTAACGACGGCCGCGCCAACGGCCAGCAGATCGTACCGGCTAAGGTGGTCGAGGATATTCGACGTGGGGCTGACAAGGCCGCATTCGCCAAAGCCGGATACTCGCTGCTCAAGGGCTGGAGCTATCGCGACATGTGGTGGGTGACCCATAACAACCACGGGGCCTATATGGCCCGGGGCGTCCATGGCCAGCGGATCTATATCGATCCCAAGGCCGAGATGGTGATCGTGCGTTATGCCTCCCACCCGGTGGCAAGCAATTCGGCGAACGACCCGGTGACCTTGCCGGCGTTCGAGGCATTGGGGAATTTCCTGCTGGAGCATCCGCAGAAGTAACCCGTTCCGGAGCCTGAATCCTTGAGCCTTGCGTCGCCTGAATCGACGCCTTCGCGGGCAAGCCCTGCTCCTACAGTGATGTGTCGTACACAATATGGGTGAGCGACACATCACTGTAGGAGCAGGGCTTGCCCGCGAAGAGGCCCCAGAGCCTTACACCCTCCCCAAGAACGCCTCACTCGCCCGTTCAGGCATCCTCGAGAATCAGGTCCGCGCCCTTCTCCGCCACCATCAGCACCGCCGCGTGGGTATTGCCCGACGTCACGTTGGGGAAAATCGACGCATCGACAATCCGCAGCCCCTTCATCCCATGCACCTTCAGGCGCTTGTCGACCACCGACACCTGCGGATCCGAACCCATCGCACACGAACCGCACAGGTGATAGATCGACCCGCTGTTCTCGCGGAAATACTCCAGCATCGCCGCGTCGTCATTCACCGCCTTGCCCGGCAACACCTCATCGACGGTAATCGCCCGCAAGGCCGGCGCCTGCATGATCTTGCGAATCAGCCGGCTGCCCTGCAACACCTCGTCGATATCCTTCTCGGTGCTCAGGTAGTTCGGGTCGATCAGCGCCGCATCCGCCGGGTTCTTCGAGGCGATCCGCACGCTGCCGCGACTGGTCGGCCGGCACGGGTTGAAGCACAGCAGGAAGCCCGAATACGGCTCCGGCTTGAGGCTGGCCTTGTTGTTCTTCGGAATCTGGTACGACAAGGGGTTGAAGTACATCTGCAGGTTCGGATGCGCCTGCTCTTCATTGCCGCGGAAGAACCCGCCGGCCTGGTTGACGCTCATGGCCAGCGCGCCCTTGCGGGTCAGCAGGTATTGCAGGCCCAGCTTGAGCTGGCCGAACAGCGAGCTCAGCTCATCGTTCAAGGTCGGGATATTGGCCTTGTAGTAGTAGCTCACGCACAGGTGATCCTGCAGGTTCTGCCCCACCGCCGGCAGATGCTTGACCACCGGCACCCGGTGTTCGCTCAACAGTGTCTGGTCACCGACCCCGGACAGTTGCAGGATCTTCGGCGTATCCACCGCACCGGCACACAGGATCACTTCCTTGTTGGCCTTGAACGAGCGCGCCACGCCGTGCTGGCTGATGGAAATGCCGATGGCCCGCAGGTCGTTGTCGAACAACACCCGATCCACCAAGGCATGGTGTTCGACGGTGAGGTTCGGTCGGCTCAGTGCCGGGTGCAGGTGGGCGAAGCTACTGGAGCTGCGCTGGCCATTGCGGGTGTTGACGTCATAGACCCCCGCCCCTTCGAACTTCGGTCCATTGAAGTCGTCGCTGCGCTGATAACCCAACTGCTGGCAGCCTTCGAGAAATACATCGCAGATCGGGTGCGTATGCCCCTGCATCGGCGTGATGCTGATCGGCCCGCTGCCGCCGTGATATTCGGTATCGCCCAGCGGGTGATTTTCCAGCTTGCGGAAGTACGGCAACACGTCCTTGAACGCCCAGCCGTCATTGCCGTTGGCCGCCCAGTCATCGAAGTCATGGGCCTGGCCACGCACGTAGACCATGGCGTTGATCGAACCCGAACCGCCCTGGACCTTGCCCCGGGGCGCGTAGATTTCCCGGTTGTGCAATTGCTTCTGCGGCTGGCTGTAGTACATCCAGTTGAAGGTCGGGTTGTAATACATCTTGGCGAAACCGACCGGGATCTTGAACCAGAACGAAGCGTCCTTGCCGCCCGCTTCCAGCAACAGGACCGAGTATTTCCCCGAAGCCGACAAGCGGTTGGCGAGGATGCAACCGGCGGCGCCCGCGCCGGCGATGATGTAGTCGTATGTCATGCAGGTTACCGCTGATTCGTTGAAAACGCCGCCCTGTCCCAGGGCGGCAGGATGGCTCAGCCCCTGGCCGGCGAGGTGTCTTTCACATCGGCGGGCGTCGGCGCCATTTGCAGGTGCAGCCGCTGGCCGGTGTAGGGCGTGTGCTTGCGCACCACGTCCATGTTCAGCTCGACGCCCAGGCCCGGCTCGGTCGACGGGATGATGTAGCCGTCTTCCCACTGCAGCGGTTTGGTCAGCACTTCGGCGTGGAAACCGCCCCAGGTCATGATGCTTTCCTGGATCAGGAAGTTTGGCGTGCAGGTCGCCAGCTGGAAGCTGGCCGCGGCGCCGATCGGACCGTTGTAGAGGTGCGGGGCGATCTGCGCGTAATAGGCCTCGGCCATGCTGGCGATCTTCTTGGCTTCCAGCAGGCCGCCGCAGCGCGCCACGTTCATCTGCAGGATCGACGCGCCGCCGGCCTGCAACAGCTTGAAGAACTCGTACTTGGTGGTCAGCCGCTCGCCGGTGGCAATCGGGATGGTGGTCTTGGCCGCCACTTGCGCCATGGCGTCTTCCTGGCCGGGCGGTACCGGTTCCTCGAACCACAGCGGGTCGTACTTCTCCAGGCGCTTGGCCAGGCGAATCGCCGACGACGGCACCATCTGCCCGTGGGTGCCGAACAGCAGGTCGCACTTGTCGCCCACCGCTTCGCGGATCTTGCGGCAGAAGGTTTCGCAGCGCTCCAGCACCTCCAGGGAAATCTGGTGACCGGAATAGGCGGTGTAAGGCCCGGCCGGGTCGAATTTCACGGCGGTGAAGCCCAGCTTCATATTCTCTATCGCGCATTCGGCGGCCAGGTCCGGGTCGTCGTAGTCGTACTCGCCACGGCTGTTGACCGGGTACAGGTAGGTGTAGGAGCGCAGGCGCTCGTTGACCTTGCCGCCCAGCAGTTCATAGACCGGCTTGTTCGCCGCCTTGCCGATGATGTCCCAGCAGGCCATCTCCAGGCCGCTGACCACACCCATCATGGTCAGGTCCGGACGCTGGGTGAAACCGCTGGAGTAGGCCTGGCGGAAGAAGCGCTCGATATGGTGCGGGTCCTGGTCCTGCAGGTAACGCTCGAACACGTCCTCGATGATCGGCACCATCGCCTTGGGACCGAAGGTGGCGGCGTAGATCTCGCCGACGCCTTCAATACCGCAGTCGGTCTTGAGCTTGACGAACAGCCAGTACATGCCACCGATGTGCGGCGGCGGTACGGCGACGATATGGGTTTCCAGGGAGACGATTTTCATATCAGGCACCTGCCTTTTTATTGACCAGCGCACGCAGCGCCAGGGCCGCCAGGGTTCCAAGCCCGCCAATAAAGGCGATGTAGCCGAAATAGAGCTTGTAACCGAGGGCGCCAGGGAAGTTTTCCGTGAGATAGCCGTTGATCAACGGGATAAAGGTGTCCGGCAGGTAGCCGACCACCGAGACAATGCCGATGGCCAGGCCGGTGATCCGCAGCGGGATCTTGCAGGTGTCGAGGATCGCCCAGTACAGCCCGCGAATGGCGTAGGTCATCAGGCCGATAAAGATCACCGTGGCCACCAGTACGCCGATGCTGCCCAGCGCCGGGAAGACGATCAGCCCGAGGATGCCGAGGGTCGCCAGCAGCAGTGCAAGGATCAACACCGAGATATTCGAGAACTTGTCCCCCAGGTAGCCGCCGCCGAGACCGCCGATGGGGCGCATCCACAATTTGATGGTGGTGATGGTGCCGGCCATGACCGCGGTCATGCCGCTACCTTGCAGGTAGTCGGAGAAGCTGTAGGTGGCCCAGAAGATGTGATAACCGCAGAACACGATGGCGGTCACCAGCCACAACTCGGGAATCTTCACCAGGAAGGCCAGGTCGCTGAACAGATTGTGCGAGGCTTTTTCTTCCTGGGTTTCAACGGCCGCCACGGACTTGGGGTCCTTGAGCGAGACCAGCACGCAACCGATGGCGATACAGGTAAAGGAGTAGAGGTAGACCACATGTTTGAAGCCTTCGGCCGCCGACTCGCTGCGGGTCTCGGTGGCGTAGGCGAACAGCCCCAGGGCCACGGTGGCAAGCATCGCTTCCACCAGGCCGCGACCGCCGTCGAGGATGCCGAAGAAGCGCCCCTGCTCGGAGGCCTCGGCGATCATCTTGACCCGCTTGAGCACCGAGGCCCAGAAGGTCAGGCCGGTGGTCAAACCCCAGCAACCGAAGATGATCATCAGGCCGGTCATCGACGGTGCGGTGGAATACCAGATCCCCAGCAGGCCGGTGGCGACCAGCGAGAAGAAGATCAGGAAGCGCGGTGCCAGGCGATCCGCCAACCAGCCGCTGGGCAGGTAGCTGAGCAGGAAAATGGTGCCGAGCATCGAGTACAGGTAACCCAGCTCACTGTGATTGATATGGAACACTTCGAGCATGGTGGTCTGGTAGACCTGGCGCAGGTAGAGGATCGGGTAGATCGCCCCGGCGGCCAGCACCAGCAACATCAGTTGGAAATAACGGCTGCCCTTGTCGCTTTTGGCGGACGTGGCGGCGGCGTGAACCTGAACAGCAGCAGGCTTGGACATGTACTGGGACCTCGGGCGATCCGGCAGTGCACGGTCGCCCTTCTCTATTGATTGTTGTTATTGGAATAGCGTGTCGCGTAAAGCCTGTCTCAGTACTTCATGACCACCAGTCGGGTCTGGGTGAATTCGAGCATGCCGTGCTTGCCGTCATCGCCGCCCAGGCCGGAGCGTTTCCAGCCGGCGTGGAAGCCCTGGTAGGGGTCGGCCGGGGTGCGGTTGACGTAGAGCTCGCCGGACTCGATGGCATTCGCCACTTTCATCGCGGTGCGGTAGTTCTCGGTATAGAGCACCGACGACAGGCCGAACTGGTGATCATTGGCCATGGCCAGCGCCTCGTCGATATCACGGTACTTGAGCACCGGCAGGACCGGGCCGAAGATTTCTTCCTGGACGATTTCCATATCCTGGCGGCAACCGCTGAGCAGGGTCGGCGGATAGAAATGCCCCGGGCCTTCGGGGATCCCACCACCGGTTTCCAGCACCGCGCCGTCGGCCACAGCCCGCTCGACCATGGCGTGGATATTGCGCCGTGAGCTGGCATTGACCAGCGGGCCCATCAGGCTGGCATCCGCGGCGCGGTCACCAAACTGCACCGCGCTGATTTTCTCTTTCAGCAGCGCGAGGAAACGGTCGTGCACGCTTTCGTGGACATAGACCCGCTCCACCGCCGTGCACAACTGGCCGCAATGGGTGGTCTTGGAGGCGACGATGGCGCTGGCGGCCTGTTCCAGGTCGGCATCGGCCTCGATGATCGCCGGGGTCTTGCCGCCCAGCTCCAGGGACGGCTTGGCGATATTGGCCTTGCAGTAGTCGAGCACGATGCGCCCGGCGTTGACGCTGCCGGTCAGGGTGATCAGGCCGACGGCCTTGTGGGTGCAGACACTGGCGGCGGTGTCATGGTCCATGGTGAGGATATTCACCACCCCGGCAGGCAGGCTCGATTGCTGCACGGCCCGGGCGATTTCAAAGGCCGAGATCGGCGTGTTGTTGCTCGGGCGCACTACCACGGTATTGCCGGCGATCAGCGCCGGGGCGATCTTGCGCAGCAGGGTGTAGACCGGGTAGTTGAACGGAATCAGGCAAGCGACGACGCCGATGGGCTCGCGCTGCAGGAACAGGTTTTCGTCCGGGGTATCGCTGGGAATGATCTCGCCTTCGATGCGCCGCGCCCATTCGGCGTGGTAGCGGGTGATCTGCGCGGCATAACGGGCTTCGTTGCTGGCGTCGGCGACGCTCTTGCCGGACTCCGCCGCCAGGGCCTGGCCGATGTCTTCGGCGCAGGCTTCAAGGGCGCCGGCAAAGCTGCGCAGATGCTCGGCGCGTTCGATGCTGGTGAGCTTGCCCCAGAGCTTCTGGGCGGCGGCGGCGGCCTCGACGGCTTCGACCGCCTCGACGGAGGTAGCAGCCGGTACGTGGTCGATCAAGGCTTCGGTGGCAGGGTTGTAGACCGCGATCCGGGCAGTACCGGCGGGCTCGACGAACTGACCGTTAACAAAGTTGCGCTGGGTGGACATGTACTGGTTCTCGTACTTTTCTTATCTGAGAAGCCAGCAGTCTTGTCATCCGACGCGGGATGAACAAACGATTAATTCAGGCGGTAAACATTCAAAAAATGCAGGTTACCGCCGGACTGTAGGAGCCGGCTTGCTGGCGATGAACGATAACGCGGTGAAACTGATACACCGCGGTGTCTGCATCGCCAGCAAACCGGCTCCTACAAGGTCCGTATACACCCTTCAGATAACGGGCATGATCACCGGGGTAGAAGGCTCCAGTTGCCGCCGCGCCAGCTCCAGTTCTTCCTGCAACCACTGGCTGAAAATCTGCAACTGGGGGATCTGCGTCTGTTCCTGGCGGGTCACCAGCCAGTAGGACTGGTGACCGTCGACATGCACGTTGAGCACCTGGGTCAACTGTCCGCAGGCCAGTTCGCCGGCCACCATATGCCAGTCGGCGATGGTGATGCCCAAGCCGTCGATGGCCGCGCGAATCGCCAGGTCCAGCAGGTCGAACTCATAACCGCTCAAGGTATCGACGCCACTGATCCGCGCCGCGTCCAGCCAGTGTTTCCAGGTCAGGTAGCGCTGATCTTCCTTGGCCAGTACATGCAGCAGGGTCAGGCGGTTCAGGTCGATCTCTTCCTGCCCGCTCAACTCGCGGGCATAGAGGCTTGGCGAACAGACGGCGATATGCCGCTCGTGCATCAGCAACGAGCTGTCCAGGCCATCCCATTCGCCATCGCCGAAACGGATCGCACAGTCCAGGGTACTGGTCTCGGCCAGGCTGTCCTGCAGGCGTGTGGTGATGCTCAGTTCCAGCCCCGGATGTTGCTGGCGCAGGCGCCCCAGGCGCGGTAGCAGCCAACGGCTGGTAAAGGTCGGCGGCGCATTGATGCGCAGGCGGTTGGCGTGGTTCTTCTCCTGGATGCCGCGCACGGTCATCTCGATCTTGTCGAAGGACTGATGCAGCGCGCGCAGCAACACCCGCCCGGCACTGGTCAATTCGAGGTGGTGATGACGGCGCTCCAGCAGGCTTTCGCCCAGTTGCTCCTCAAGCTGACGGACCTGGCGGCTGACGGCGCTCTGGGTCACGTTCAGCAGCTCGGCGGCGCGGGTAAAGCTGCCGGTGCTGCCAGCCACTTCGAAGGCTTTGAGCGCATTGAGCGCGGGCATTTTGCGTTTCAAGAAAAGACACTCACCAAGGGCGGACGGCCACAAGCATCGCATGGGGCCGGGGGTGGGTAACATTCCTTTTTGTCTATCGTCCTACAAAAAATCAGAATCCTGTCCGCCGCCTCAAAATGTGAGGCCGACGCAGATCTTGAGAACACAACGGAACCTGTAGGAGCAGGGCTTGCCCGCGAAGAGGTCCTCAAGATCGCTAAAAGCTTCGCGGGCAAGCCCTGCTCCTACAGGATGTGTGTCGTGTTCCAGATCAACGATAAAGGAGGTTGCGATCAAAGGTCGCTTTTGCAAGAAAACCGTCGCCCCGAGATAAATAGCACGAGTATTTCGCACAGCCCTCATGAGTATTCAGCACTGGTTCTTTTCAACTTATAAACGCTACCCTGCCCTATAACTTTAAACGGAAAATTTCCACGCACTTACATTGGGCGCCCCCCCACTCTCGCCCCATTGTGTTGCACCTCCCCCAACAACTTATCTTCTCGGGCCGCACAATGGCAATCAACAAAAACACCCCAACCAGAACTATCGGCCTGCTCGCTTTTATATTCACCTGCTGCAATGCCAGCACCCACGGCTTCAGTATTTTTCTTTATTCCGCCCTGTTACCCGAAATCCGCCAGCACTTCTCCCTGAGTTATAGCCAGGCCGCCTCCATTGCCGCGTTGCTGCAACTCTTCTATATGGGCGCTTCGATTGCCAGCGGGATCGCCGCCGCCTGGATCAGCCCCCTGAACATGGTGCGCCTGACCATGCTGCTCAGCCCGGTGCTGCTGGCGCTGGCGGTCGCCACGCCCTGGGTCCTGCCCTTTGCCTTGTGCCTGGCGCTGGTCTCGGCCTGCGCGGTGTCCAACTGGAACGCAATTGCCGCCCTGGCCGGCGAAGTGATTCCCGCGTCCCACCGCAGCCGGGTGCTGGGACTGGCGTCTTCCGGGGCGGCCTTTGCCATCTGCCTGAACGGCATCCTGATCGCCCTGCTCCAGGGTATTTCCCTGGGGGCTTTCTGGCTGATCTGCGCCGGGCTCACCTTGATCGTCACCCTGCTGACCCTCTGGGCCCTGGCGCCCCTCGGCCGCCAGCCGGACACTCGCCCGACGACGGCCGCCTCCCTGGGCCAGGTACTCCGGCGCTGGCTGCGCCTGTGCCTGGAACAGCCCATCGCCGTGCATATCCTGCTGCTCAGTGGCTTTATCGGCAGTATCAGCGGGCCGTTCCTCAACTTCCTCTCGGCCTTCGTCACCGAACGCCTGGGCGCCGGCCTGCAGGTCACCGGCTCGCTCTGGACCTTGATCGGCGCCTGTGGCGCGCTGGGTGGGATGTCACTGGGGTCACTGGCTGACCGCTGGGGGGCGCTGCGGGTGATGGCTATCAGCATCGGCGCCTTCGGTCTGGCCATGCTCGGCCTTCTATTGTACCCCGGCCTGCTGCTGACCTGGCTGGCCGCCGGGTTGTTCGCGCTGTTCTATTTCCCCGTCTGGGGCCTGATGGCCGCCTACCTCAGTGCTCGCCTGACACCCGTGCAAAGCCTGCAAGTGGTGAGCCTGAGCATGGTCGGCTACGGCCTGGGCAGCGCCAGCGCGAACTGGGTCAACGGCCTGTTGCTGCAAGCCAGCGGCTCGTTCGCCATCATCCATGCCTGGATCGCCGGCTGGGTCCTCGCCAGTCTGCTTTTACTGCAAGTCATGGCCCGCCACCAGCGCCGTCGGCCGCTGCTCCAGGAGCCGGTCTGAACGCAGTAGCTGGCGCCCGAGCATCTCCACCATCGCCTCGATCCCCGGTTCCTGGCAGGCCGACGAACGCCAGAGCATCAGCCGGGCCGGCTCGATAGCCGGGAAACCGTCTCGTTCATCGAGAATCCGCCAGCCCTCCGGCACCAGCCGGCGGGCAGTCACCCCCACCGTGTCGCCGCCCTCGATGGCCACGCCGATCCCCCGCGGGCTCTGGCTGGTGTAAACCACGTGCCAGGCCCGACCGGCCTCCGCCAGGGCGTCGATGGCATTGGCGCGAAAGGCACAGCCCTCGGCATAGACCGCCAGCGGCACCGACTGGTCATCCGCCCAGGCACGCTCGTCAGCGGTCACCCAGACCAACGGCTCGTCGCAGAGAAACTCGCCCTGCTGCAGGTTGGCATGCTGCACGCCGAGCACCAGGTCCAGCTCGCCACGCTGCAGGCGCCCGACCAGGGCCACCGAGGCTTCACAGCAGACGTCCGGGCGGACCTTGGGAAAGTGTTCGCGAAAATCCCGCAGGACTCCGGCCAGGCAGTATTGCGCATAGTCCTCGGGCATCCCGACATGGATGCAGGCGAGGTCATTGGGCAGATGGGCAGCGTTGATCGCCTCGTTATGCAGCTTGAGGATGCGCCGCGCATAGATCAGAAAGGTCTCGCCGCTGGGGGTCAGGCTGATGCTGCGGCTCGTGCGATGGATCAGCGGCGTGCCAACCACCTCCTCCAGCCGTTGCAGACTCTGGCTGACGGTCGACTGGGTTTTATGCAGGCGCTCGGCGGCCGCCGAAAACCCCTGGCATTCAATAATCGCCACAAACACCTTGAGCAATGTTCCGTCCAGATGACCTGACATAACTATCGCTCCTGCCGATGGATTCGATCGTAACTCATCATTTCTATTATTCCTGTTTTTAAGCAACTATCGATTCAACGCCGAGACAACTTCGAACCTTGCACTGGCGACTAATGATCGTTAACTTCAGGAGCCCGAAATGAGCCTTCAACTTGCCGATGCCGAAGTGGGTGATATCAGCGATATCGTCAACACCGAACGTTATCCCATTCATGATTCGGGCCATGTTCAATTACAGGCACTGATCGATCATGCCCGGGCCGAATTGGCCGTCGACGGTTGCTGCCTGCTGAAGAACTTCCTGCGCCCCGAAGTGCTGGAACAGGCTCGTCTCGAAGGTCAGGCACTCTCGGACAAGACGTTTTATTCGGTGCGCAAGGTCAATGCCTACTTCACCGAAGACGATCCCTCGCTGCCGGCCGAAGACCCGCGCCGCACCTTCATGGAGCGCACCAGCGGCTTTGTGACCCGCGACATGATCGCCCCGGACGCGATCATTCACCGACTCTACGTCTCGCCGATGATGAAACGTTTCATCAGTGCCTGCCTGGGGGAACCTGAGATTTTCGAATATGCCGACCCCTTTGCCGGCCTGGTAATCAACGTGATGCCAGAGGGCACCCAGCAGCCTTGGCACTTCGACACCAACGAATTCATCGTCAGCATGATGACCCAGAAGCCCGAGGCCGGCGGCCTGTTCGAATACGCGCCGATGATCCGCTCGCGCACGGCGGAAAACCTTGGGGCGGTGGGCCAGGTGGTGCGGGGTGAGGATCGCAGCCGGGTGAAATACCTGGAGCTCAATCCCGGCGACCTGCAGATCTTCAAGGGGCGTTTTTCGGTGCATCGGGTGACCCGTGTCGAAGGCGCGGTCGAGCGCAATACCGCGATCTTCGCCTACTCGGAAAAGCCCGGAATCATTGGCCGCGCCGAGCGCACCAAGCAGCTCTACGGGCGCCTCTCCGAAGCCCATCTGCAAGCCGAGCGCAGCCGGGTGCGCAGCGACCAACTGCTCGACTGACCTCTCCTGTAGGAGCGAGCTTGCTCGCGATGGTGGTGAACGATAACGCGGTGCGCCTGATAGCCAGCGGCGCCCTTGCGGCCATCGCGAGCAAGCTCGCTCCTACAACGGGAGCGCGGACTTTATAAGAACGTATTTCCATCACCGACCGGTATTAGCGAGGAACACCCCATGAGTCTTTCCGGCCCCAACCGCAACCCCGCCGACTGCGAGCCCACTTACGCCGAGATCCAGCAGATCCAGCTGGACCGCCTGCAACGTGTGCGCAACGAACTGAAAAAGCGCGACTACGCCGCCTGCGTGCTGTTCGACCCGACCCATATGCGCTACGCCACAGGCTCGCGCAACATGCAGGTGTACTCGGCCCGTAACCCGGCGCGTTACGCCTTTATTCCCGCCGAAGGCCCGGTGGTGGTCTTCGAATTCGGCGGCTGCCTGCACCTGGCCGAATCCCTGAACACCGTCGACGAAGTGCGCCCGGCCAAGGCGATCTCCTATTACTTCTGCGACAGTTTCCTGAGCAATGTCACCGCCGACTGGGCCGCTGAAATCGACGACCTGGTGCGCAAATGCGGTGGCGGAAAACGCATCGCCATCGAGAGCGCCACCTCGGCGGCGGCCTTCGAATTGCAGAAGCTCGGCTACCAGGTCTTCGATGCCCAGGAACCACTGGAACGCGCGCGCTGCATCAAGGTGCCGAACGAGCTGAAGATGATCCGCGCCAGCCTGCGCGCCACCGAGGCCGGCGTGAAGCTGATGGAAAGCAAGCTCAAGCCCGGCATCAGCGAAAACGAACTCTGGTCGCACCTGCACCAGCACGTGATCGCCACCGACGGCGACTATGTGGAAACCCGCCTGCTGTCCTCCGGACCGCGCACCAACCCCTGGTTCCAGGAGTGCAGCACCCGGCCCATCGAAGCCGGCGACCTGGTGGCGCTGGACACCGATGTGGTCGGTCGTTTCGGCTACTACGCGGACTTCTCGCGGACCTTTCTCTGCGGCGAACAGGCCGCCACCCGCAAGCAGCAGGAGCTGTACAAGCTGGCCTATGAACAGGTGCAGACCAATATGGAAATGCTCAAGGCCGGGCGCAGCTTCAAGGAGTATGCGGAGCTGGCCTGGAAGATCCCCGACCACTACAAGGCCAACCGTTATTTCGCCCTGGCCCACGGGGTTGGCATGACCGGTGAATACCCCTACGTGGTGCACCGCGAGGACATCGATGCACTGGGCTATGACGGGGTGTTCGAGGCGGGCATGACCATCTGCGTGGAAAGCTACATCGGCCACGACGAAGGCGGCGAAGGGGTCAAGCTCGAAGAGCAGATCTACATCCACGAAAATGGTATCGAGCTGCTCTCGGACTATCCGTTCGACCCGCGTCTGCTGCCCGTTTAAGTCTTGCCGCCCTACCCCGCGCCGGCACTCAGCCCGCGAGGTAGGGCCATCAGGAGCGTGTCTGGCGCGGGAGGGCAATCAGTAATGTGCGTTTTAGGAATTTTCCTACGCTGAATTTATCGTTTGTTCATCCGGAGCCAGATGACAAAACTGCGAGCATCTCAAATAAAAACAACACGAGAGCCGCACCATGTCCTATCCCACGTCCCGCCTCCTGAATGCTCCGCGCTTTGATCTGCCGTTGACGTTTTTCCTGACCGATCACGGGTCCGCCCTGGATCGCCAGCGCTAGCTGCCAACCCTCTGTTCGCAGTGGCACCCAAAAGACGCATTTACGCCCCAGTATCGGAGAGGCTCATGAAAGACCTGACTACCCTGGACGGCTCCGCGCCGCATCCAGCCGTGGATGACCTGTGCACCCAAGCCAAGCGCGGCCAGATCAGCCGCCGGCAATTCCTCCACACCGCCACCCTGCTCGGTATCACCGCCGCCAGCGCCGGGAGTTTCCTCGGCCCGGCGCTGTTCAGCGATTCGGTCCAGGCGGCTGAGACCGGCACCCCACGCAATGGCGGCAGCCTGCGCTTTGCCTGTGCCATCCAGGAAATCCAGGACCCGATGCTCATCACCTGGATCGAAGCCTCGAACCTGATGCGCAACAGCCTGGAATACCTGACCTGGGTCGATGCCCAGAACATCACCCACCCGTACCTCGCCGAAAGCTGGAAGCCCTCGGATGACCTCAAGGAGTGGGTCTTCAACCTGCGCCAGGACGTCAAGTGGAGCAACGGCGACGCCTTCACCGCCGACGACGTCGAGCACAACTTCCAACGCTGGACCGGCGCCGAGTCCAAGTCGGTCAACCGCACTGCCTTCCAGGACATCGCCTCCTTCGAAAAACTCGGGCCTTACCAGTTCAAGCTGGTGCTCAAGCGGCCGATCCTGGCGATTCCGGAAATGCTCAACGCCTTCACCTGCGCCATCGTCCATCGCAGCTTCAAAGCCGGTGATGACTGGTCGAAAAACCCGCTCGGCACCGGTCCTTTCAAGCTCACCTCGTTCGCCGTGAACAAGGAAGCGACCTTCGCCAAGCGCGCCGATTACTGGGGCAAGCCGGCCTACCTGGACGAGCTACGGTATGTCGACATGGGCACCGACGTGTCCACCCAACTGGCCGCCCTGCAAGCCGGGCAGGTCGACGTGCTGTACCGCGTCACCGTGGCCGAACTGGACCTGGCCAAGCGCCTGCCCAACGCCAAGCTGCTGACCTGCAAATCGGCGCAGACCGTGGTGATGCGCATGGCCGTGGACCAGAAGCCGTTCGACGACCTGCGCATCCGCAAGGCCGTGGCGCTCTGCGCCGACAACGCGCAAATGCTCAAGATCGCCTATCGCGGCATGGGCACCCTGGGCGAGGACCACCATGTGGCGCCGTCGCACCCGGAATACTTCCCGCTGCCCAAGCGCGCTCGTGACGTGACCCAGGCCAAGGCATTGCTGGCCGAAGCCGGACATCCCAAGGGCATCGATATCGACCTGATCGTCGGCAACACCCAGGGTCGCTACGAGCAGGACACCGCACAGATCCTCCAGCAGAACTGCCTGGAAGCCGGCATCCGCATCAACCTCAAGGTGATTCCCGCCACCCAGTACTGGCCGATCTGGGACAAAGCCGCCTTCAGCCTCACTTACTGGGCCCATCGCCCGCTCGGGGTGATGTCCCTGGAACTGGCCTATCGCGGCGGCGGTGCCTGGAACGAAAGCCACTACAAGGACCCGGCCTTCGACGCCGTCCTGGACAAGGCCATGGGTATCGTCGATCCGAAACAGCGCTCCCTGGCGATGCAAAGCGTGGAGCAGATCCTCCAGGACGCCTGCGTCATCATCCAGCCGTTCTGGGCCGACAAGTTCACCGCCACGTCGCAGAAGGTCCAGGGCTTCCAGGTCCACCCATCGGACTTCTACCCGATGAACGAAACCTGGCTCAGCGCCTGATCCGACCTTTGAAACAATGAGCTCGTCCACCCCGGTGCGGCGAGCCGGCAACTGTATAGCCGGAGCATGCAAACATGGCTGATTTTCTGTGGCGCAAGCTACTGGCCCTGGCAGCGACGTTATTGTCGGTGTCACTGATCGTTTTTTTCGCCCTGGAGCTGAATATCGAGGACGTCGCGATCAACGTCCTGGGTCCCTACTCCGCCGCCGACCAACGCGCCGCCTGGCTCACCGAGCACGGCTACGACCAACCCTTCCTGTGGCGTTACCTGATCTGGCTGAAGGACTTCGTCAGCGGTCACTGGGGCACCTCGGTGCACTTTCGCGAACCGGTGATGGACCTGCTGCTGCCCAACCTGGGACAGACCCTGATGCTGGCGGGTCTGGCGCTGTTGATCATGGTCCCCGTGGCCCTGACCCTCGGCGTACTGGCCGGGATTCGCCAGGGGTCGCTGCTGGACCGCCTGGTGTCGTTCCTGTCCATCGTCACCACCTCGATCCCGGACTTCGCCAGCGCGGTGTTCGTCTCGGCGATCTTCGTCTTCTGGCTCAACTGGCTGCCGGGCGTCAGCAGCATGAGCGACGGTTTCAGTGCCCTGCAACTGGCGATGCCGCTGATGGTGCTGTGCCTGTTCGGCGTCGGTTACCTGGCGCGGATCACCCGGGCTTCGATGGTCGAAGTGATGCAGGCGCCGTATATCCGTACCGCCCGCCTCAAGGGTGCCTCGACCTCACGCATCGTGCTGCGCCATGCGCTGCGCAATGTGCTGATCGCACCGATCACGGTGATCATGCTGTACATCCCGTGGCTGCTGTCCAACGTCATCGTGGTCGAGGTGTTCTTCGCCTACAAGGGCTTCGGCTCGTTGCTCTACACCGCCTCGCTGAACCATGACGTCTACCTGATCGAGGCCTGCGCCATGATCAGTGCGCTGGTGGTGGGCGCGACCAAGATCTTCTCCGACCTGGCCTATACCTGGCTCAATCCGCGCATCACCTTGCGCAGCCTTGGCGGGAGCGCCCGATGAATCTTCTGCATGCATTCAAGAACCCGCTGGCGGCCCTGGGCCTGTGTCTGGTGGGCGGTTGGGTGATCCTCGGGATCTTCGCCCCCTGGCTCGCCCCCCATGACCCGCTGGAAAGCTTCACCCCGCTGCTGACGCCGTTCAGCGACGACGGCAGCGGCCAGACCTTCCTGCTGGGCACCGATGTGCTGGGCCGCGATATTCTCTCGCGACTGATCTGGGGCACCCGCACGGTGCTGCTCTGGTCGACCCTGGCGACCCTCACCGCGTTTGCCTTCGGCATTGCCATGGGCCTGTGCGCCGGCTACTTCAATGGCTGGGTCGACTCGGTATTGTCCTATATCGCCGACACCGTGCTGTCGTTCCCGGTGCTGGTGCTGTACATCGTGATCATCATCGCCCTCGGCGCCTCGGCGCTGAACATCCTGATCGCGGTGACCTTCACCAGCGCCCCGGCGATCTTCCGGATCATGCGCGCCCTGACCATGGACCTGCGTTCGCGGGACTATGTGCTCAGCGCCATCACCCAGGGCGAAGGCGCCCTGCGGATCATGACAGTGGAAATCCTGCCCAACTGCGGCGGCCCGCTGATCGTCGATTTCTGCCTGCGCATCGGCTACACCGCGATCATGATCGGTGCCCTCGGTTTCCTCGGCCTCGGCCTGCCACCGCCGACCCCGGACTGGGGCGGCATGATCAACGAAGGCCGCAGCATGGCCATCGCTTTTCCGCATCTGGTGATCTTCCCGTGCATTGCCATCTCCACCCTGATGCTTGGCCTCAGCCTGCTGGCGGACGGCCTGGACGAACACGCCCAGAAAGGCACAAGGAGTTGAGTATGAGCAGCCAACAAGTATTGCGCGTCGAGGGGTTGTCCATCGAACTGCCGCCGGGCGCGGACCGCAGCCATGCGGTACAGAAGATCGACCTGGATGTGCGCAAGGGCGAAATCCTCTGTGTGATCGGCGAGTCCGGCTCGGGCAAATCGGTGCTCTCCGGGGCCATTATGGGCGACTACGCCAAGGGCCTGCGTCACAGCGAAGGGCGTATCGATTTCCTCGGCGAGGACATCTGCAGCATGCCCGAAGCGCAGTTGCGCGGCCTGCGTGGCAACCGCATCGCGATGATCTTCCAGGAGCCCATGGCGGCCCTCAACCCGGCGATCCGCATCGGTCGACAAGTGGAGGAAATCTTCGAGATCCACGCCCCGCAGATGGATGCGGCCGAGCGGCGCGAACGTATGCTCGCGTTGCTGGAGTCGACCCAGTTGCCAGAGCCGCCACGGATCGCCAACAGCTTTCCCCATCAGCTTTCCGGCGGCCAATGCCAGCGGGTGGTGATCGCCATGGCCCTGGCCATGAACCCGGACCTGCTGATCGCCGACGAACCGACCACCGCCCTGGACGTGACGACCCAGGCCCAGGTCCTCAAGCTGATCCGCGAACTGCGTGGCCGCGGCCAGCACGGCATCCTGTTCATCACCCATGACTTCGGCGTGGTAGCGGAAATCGCCGACCGCATCGCGGTGATGGAAGGCGGTCGGCTGGTGGAAATCGGCGAGCGCGACCAGGTCTTGCAGGCGCCACGCCACGCCTACACACGCAAGCTGATCGCCGCGGTCCCGGCGTTGAATCCGGAGCTGCACGCGCCCTGCGCCGACGGTGAGATCGCCCTGCGGATCGAACACCTGAACAAGACCTACCACGTCGAAGGGCGTCAAGTCTGTGCGCTCAAGGATGTCTCGCTGCAACTGCCGAGGGGCAAGACCCTGGCGATTGTCGGCGAGTCCGGCTCGGGCAAGAGCACCCTGGTCAAGGCGGCGATCCGCCTGGTGGACAGCGACAGCGGGCATGTCTGGCTCGGCGACAGCGACTTCCTCGCCCTCAAGGGCGAGGCACTGACCCGGGGCCGGCGGCAGATCCAGATGATTTTCCAGGACCCCTACGGCTCGCTCAATCCGCGCCATCGGGTCGGCGACATTATCGCCCGCGCCGCGCAACTGCGGGGCCTGTCGGCCAAGGATGCCTGGATCGAAGCCGGCGACCTGCTGGAACAGGTCGGCCTCAAGCGCGACGCCCTGAAACGCAAGCCCCGGCAGTTCTCCGGCGGCCAGCGCCAGCGCATCGGCATTGCCCGCGCCCTGGCCATGCGCCCGCAGGTCCTGATTGCCGATGAAAGCGTCTCGGCCCTGGATGTCTCGGTGCAGAAACAGGTGCTGGAATTGCTGGCCGAGCTCCAGCAACGGCTGAACCTGAGCATCCTGTTCATCACCCACGACCTGCGCGTAGCGGCGCAGATCAGCGATCACATCGCGGTGATGCGCCAAGGCGAAGTGGTCGAGTACGGCACCGCCGAGCAGGTACTGCTGCACCCTCGACATGGCTATACCCAGACCCTGCTGGCCGCCGCGCCCGGAGCTTCGGTGCGACCGCCAACCCAGGCGGGACCGGCACCGGGCCTGAGTGCCGCCGGCGGCTGATCCTCCCGGCCCGCTACCACCTGGACGTTGTTCGCAGCCTCCGTCGTAGCGGGCCCTACCCCTTTCATCCAGACCACGCTTTTGCCGTGGCCGGGATGGCTGTTGCCAACAATAAACCTAGAGAAGAGACGGAGCGACCATGAACTTGAACACCACCCGGGCCTTGCGCTCATTAACCCCGCTGGCGCTGTTGGGCGCCCTTTCCACGCCCGCAATGGCGATCCAGGTCACCGACAACCTGGATATCGGCGGCGCTGTCCGCTATCGCTGGGACTACGCCCCGGATCGCGATATCCAGAAGTTCGACTTCGACACCGCGTTCCTTACCGCCAAGTACAACTCCGACACCTGGATCGCCGCCGCCAAGTACCGCTTCTACGGGCGCTCCTATCCGTACCAGTACACCGATCGTATCGGCGCGGTGCAGTTCGCCGAGACCGCCTGGGTCGGCTACAAATTCAACCCGGACCAGCAGGTGCAGGTCGGCCTGAACCAGATTCCGTTCGGCCTGCAACCCTACTTCGGCAGTACCTTCTATGAAACCCTGGGCAACGTGGTCGGCCTGGAAGACGTGGAAGAAGTCGGCGCCAAATACATCCAGCAGAGCGGCGACTGGAACCTGCAAGCCGGTTTCTACCTGCGCCCGGCCCTGCAAGGGCGTGGCACCAGCAACGGCGACACCTACTCCACCGTGGTCTCCCGGGCCGACAGCTATGTGACCGACGGCAGCAACAACCAGGAACACAACACCGCCGTGGTGCGCCTGGCCAAGGCCATGCAACTGGGTAACTGGAAATCCGAGGTGGGGATCTCGGGCCTGACCTCGACCCTGGAAAACCGCGACACCCGCGAAGACGGTCGACGCAATGCCGTGGCCATCCATTACCTGGGCAAGGACGGTCCGTGGGGCCTGCAATTGCAGGCGGCGCGCCAGCAGATGTCGCCACGCAATCCCGGCAGCAACGAGGTGGTGACCTTCGGCGGCTATGACGGCACCTTCAACGTCGCCAGCCGCGGCAACCTCTATGTCGCCGACCTGAGCTACGACGTCGACGGCAAGTACCTGCTTGACCAGATCAGCGGGATCAAGCTGTACGCCAACTACAGTGCTTTCGACAAATCGGCGGATGACTTCAAGACCTCCCAGCGCCTGATCCTCGGCACCTCGTTCTCGGTGAGCAAATTCTGGGTCGCCACCGAATGGCTGATCGGCAAGAACGATCCTTACATCGGCGGCAGCAGCTATACCCAGAGTCTCGCGGCCGGTGGTACCGATCTGTGGAAAAACCAGCTGTATGTGAACATTGGTTATTACTTCTGAGGATGCAGCTTGCGGGTGACAAGAACGTGAGTCTTGCAGCGCACTCACGGGCGTTATCGCCGGCAAGCCGGCTCCTACAGGTGGGTGCTCGTCCACGAGATTGCATCGTGTTCGAGCACCCACCTTTTACCTCCTCATTTCGTTGCGCATCTTTGTGGGGGAGCACCTGGGCTCTCCCACCTTTTTCCATCCCCGTCGTTTTTTTAACTCACTCCCGCCAAGCAACGCTTGCATCGGCCCGCCGCTGATAGTCAGATACGTCCTACATAGAAAACACTTCAAAGAACAACAAAAAACCGACTCCACGCTGGCCGATCCCGTGCTTCAACACGGTGTTTCGCAGGTGTGCGCCAGCCGGTCCGGAGTATCCATTTCATGCGTCAACTGCCCTCGCTGAACATGCTCCGCGTGTTCGAGGAAGTCGCCCGGCATCGCAGCTTCAGCCAGGCCGCCGCGTCCCTGAACGTCACCCAAGGTGCGGTCAGCCGACAGATCAAGCAGCTTGAAGATTACCTTGGCGTCGCGCTGTTCGTGCGCACGCCGCGGGGCTTGTCACTGACCGAATCAGGAACGGCATTGTCACCGCAACTGGGCGATGCCTTCGACCATATCGAACGGGCCCTGCAAGCCGTGCGGGTACCCAACCTGCGCCAGCGCCTGCGTATCCTCGCGCCACCGACCTGGGCCACCCGCTGGTTGTCGGCGCATCTGCGAGCGTTCTGCCAGCGCTACCCGGATATCAGCCTCAGCGTGACCAACCAGGCCAGTCATGACAGCCTGGCCGAGGTCGACTGCCAGATCCGTTTCGGCCTCGAGGCGGATACACATTGCAGCAGCCAATTGCTGGTGATGGAGCGGCATATTGCCGTGGCGAGCCCGGAGCTGTTCGAACAGGGCGAGGCGCCGGACCTGCGCCACTCTCCCCTGCTGCATATCCTGCACGACGGCAAGCGCCTCAAGGTCTGGGAGAACTGGCTGGCGGCGATGGGCCGTGAAGACATCGATGCCCGGCAAGGGCTGGAATTCAGCACACTGGACCAGGTGATCAACACCGCGCTGGCCGGTGGCGGGCTGGCGGTGATCGATCGGCAGATGATCGTCAAGGAGCTGGCCAATGGCAGCCTGCTGCCCATCACCCCGGTGGAGGTGGTCGGGCCGTATGGCTATTGGCTGGATGTGGCGAA
The DNA here is from genome assembly GCF_023242525.1 of Pseudomonas sp. MWU12-2319. Classification (NCBI taxonomy): domain Bacteria; kingdom Pseudomonadati; phylum Pseudomonadota; class Gammaproteobacteria; order Pseudomonadales; family Pseudomonadaceae; genus Pseudomonas; species Pseudomonas sp. MWU12-2319. The sequence goes on along the minus strand of NZ_JALJES010000002.1, from coordinate 561,328 downwards.
CGACAAGCAGGGGTTGTCGAAAGTGCGGCTGTTTACCGAGTGGTTGAGCCTGGTGAGCAATCCCTGACTCAAGGCCCGATGCAATCCCCGGCCGTTTTCCGAGGCAACACAAAAAAAGGAGAACTGAAACCCGCTACCGCGCCCTTCCCACACCCCCCCCCCTGTAGGAGCGAGCTTGCTCGCGATGGTCGTGAACGATAACTCGGGGCGCCTGATACCCAGCGGCGCCCTTGCGTCCATCGCGAGCAAGCTCGCTCCTACAGGGTGTGAGGGGGCGACGGTGCCTTAGAGGCCGCCCATCAACAGGTATTTGATTTCCAGGTAGTCGTCCAGACCGTAATGCGAACCTTCACGTCCCAGGCCCGATTCCTTGATGCCGCCAAAGGGCGCCACTTCGGTGGAGATGATCCCTTCGTTGATCCCCACCATCCCGGCTTCCAGGCCTTCGGCCATGCGCCAGACGCGGCCGATATCGCGGCTGTAGAAATACGCCGAGAGACCGAATGGCGTGTCATTGGCCCGACGCAACACCTCGGCCTCTTCCTTGAAGCGGAAGCACGCCGCCACCGGGCCGAAGGTCTCTTCCTGGGCGATCAGCATGCCATCGCCCACATCGGTGAGGATGGTCGGTTCGAAAAAGGTCCCACCGAGGGCATGACGACGACCGCCGCACAACAGCTTGGCGCCCTTCTCCAGTGCATCGCCGACATGTTGCTCGACCTTGCTCAAAGCCGCGCTGTTGATCAACGGCCCCTGCTCGGTTTCGCCGTCCAGCGCATTGCCGACCCGCAGCGCCTTGACCGCCTCCGCCAGCTTGGTGGTAAAGGCCTCGTACACGCCATCCTGGATGAAGAAGCGATTCACACAGACACAGGTCTGCCCGGTGTTGCGGAACTTCGAAGCCATCGCGCCCTTCACCGCCGCGTCCAGGTCGGCGTCATCGAACACGATAAACGGAGCGTTACCACCCAGCTCCAGCGAGACCTTTTTCAAGGTGTCGGCAGCCTGGCGCATCAGCAGCTTGCCGGTGCGGGTCGAACCGGTGAAGGACAGCTTGCGCACCACCGATGAGGCTTGCAGCGCGCCGCCGATGGCCACCGCATCGCCGGACACAATATTGAACACACCGGCCGGAATCCCCGCCTGCTCCGCCAGTACCGCCAGGGCAAAAGCCGACAATGGTGTTTCTTCCGAAGGCTTGAGGATCATCGTGCAACCGGCGGCCAGGGCCGGGCCGACCTTGCGGGTGACCATCGCCAGCGGGAAGTTCCACGGAGTGATCGCCGCGACCACACCGATGGCTTCCTTGGTGACGATGATCCGCGCATCGGCCTTGTGGCTCGGGATTACATCGCCATAGGCACGCTTGGCCTCTTCACCGAACCACTCGAGGAAACTGGCGGCATAGACCACCTCGCCCATGGCTTCGGCCAACGGTTTGCCCTGCTCGCGGCTGAGCAAGGTGGCGAGCTCACGCTGGTTGCTCAGCATCAGTTCGCTCCAACGTTTGAGGCGCACGCTGCGATCCTTGGCGTTCAGCTTGCGCCAGGCCGGCAAGGCGCGCTCGGCGGCGGCAATGGCCAGGACGGTTTCTTCAGCGCCGGCGCGTTGGACATCAACGATCAACTCGCCATTGGCCGGGTTCAGCACCGGGTAGGTCGGACCGCCACTGGACCATTGGCCATCGATGTAGTTACCGGTACGGATCAACTCGCTCATGCCACGGCCTCGGTCAAGGTGAAAGCTGCCTCGGCCGGACGGGCCGAGCGCAGGATACGTTTGCCGGCGGTGTAATCGTTGATCACATCACACGGGGTGTAGTTGCGTTCCAGCTCGTACAGCTCGTCGGCGTCGAGGCGGGTCTCCAGGGCCGCCAGGGCACTGTCGAACTGTTCGGTGGTGTCGGCGCCCACCAGCATGCAATCCACGCCCGGGTGATTGACCACCCAGGCCTGGGCGATCTGCGCATTGGAGACACCGCGACGGCGGGCGACACGCTGCACCGAATGGGCGATTTCGAAAGACGCTTCGTCGCTGTACATCTGCTGGGTGAAGAAGTCGGTCTGGTTGCGGGTCGACTGCACGTCGCCGGTCAACAGGCCACGGGCCAGCGGGCTGAACACCGAGACCCCGAGGCCCTGGTCACGGCAGAACGGCAGCATCTCGCGCTCTTCTTCGCGGTAGGCGCAGTTCAGTTGCAGCTGCATATTGATCGGCTTGACCCAGCCATTACGCTCACAAGCCATGAGGATCTTCGCCAACTGCCCGGTGAGCATGGTCGAGACGCCGATATAACGAGCCTTGCCGGAACGCACGATGTCGTTCATGGCGCTCATGGTTTCCTCGACCGGAGTGTTGATGTCGAAGTAATGCAGCATGAAGACATCGACGTAGTCCATATCCAGGCGTTTCAGGGACGCGTCGATGCTGTCCATGATGTGCTTGCGCGAATGGCCGCTGGCGTTGATCCCGCTGCGGGTGCCGTAGCCGACCTTGGTGGTCACCACAATGTCTTCGCGACGGGTCAGGCGCTTGAGAATGCGCCCCACCACTTCCTCGCCGACGCCGGCGGAATAGAAGTCCGCCAGGTCGATGAAGTTCACCCCGTTGTCCAGCGCGTGCTTGACGATCGGTTCGCTTTTCTTCTCATCGAAGATCCACGGCTTCCAATCCGGCGTACCCATGTTCATGGTACCGAGGCACAGCTTGGAAACCTGCAGGCCGGAATTGCCCAGACGAATGTATTGCATGGCGCGGACCTCAGGCTTTCGGGGTGTAGAAAGGGTTGGCGATGTGGTTGACCACATCGGCGAGCTGGGCACGTACCGGCAGGCCGGTCAGGGCGGCGCGGATTGCGGTGCGGCAGGCGTTGTAGTTGTTCAGGTAGACCGCATCGAGGTCATCGCAGGAAGGGTTGACCCAGTTGGCGGTGACGATGGCCCACTCGTCCTCGGCTTCGGCCGGCAGGGTGCCGTCGAGCAAGGCTTCGAGCACGGCCTTGGCGATCCCGGCCTGGGACGCGCCCCAGGTGGCATTGCCGTGGAAGTCGCTGCCGATGGCGGCCTTGTTGACATAGAGGGTCATCGGCTTGACCGGGATATTCGGCTGGGCGATCACCATAAATGGGCAATGGCCCTGGCTCGGCGACGCCAGGCTGTTGGCAAAGGCCTGGCCGGCCGGACCGTTGCGCGGGCCGATGAGGATATTGATATGGGCGGCGTTCACGCCGGGGCCTTCGAAACCTTCGCCGATGTACAGGTCTTGTTCTTTCATGGGTTTTTATCTCGCGGACGCAGGGAATTGAGGGTGATCAGAAACGCGCACGCACCCTGGGGCACGAACGGTCAAAGTCGGGAAACGCAGAGCGCAGCAGAAAGCTGGCGAGGACGCGGCAGTGGGGCTGGGTCATGGTGCAAACGCTCTTTGTTTTTATGAGTGAGCTGGTGTTTGCGCTTTTTTATCACTGGGGCTGGAGGGGGCTGTAACCATTAAAAGTCATGGGGGCATGAGGTTTAGTCATGGCCCCGATCATGGACGAACACACGCCATGGCCGGGGTCATCCCCAGCCACGGGCACAGGCCGACAAGAAGGCACTGCCAGATCCACTGTCAGCGATAAGCAGAAAACTTGATCTGTATGGCTCCCGACGCGTCAAGGCCTCGCAGGCTCACCTGGCGGCTGTACATGCGCGTCGTAACAATCGCGAAATCGATCTGAAGATCATGATTGGACGCCCATTGCACTTTGGGCGATATCTCATGATCAGAAAACGTATCGCATTCGGAGGAGTAAACTTCGTAGTCAGGTTTTTTAACAACCTCGGCAACATCCAGCAAATTATCGAAAACAAAGAGACTGTCCCAACAAAATGGCGCCAGAGCCCCCCCTCCCGTATGCCAGACATGGGCAACGCTGTACCGCCCGTTAGGAGAAGGATAAATCTGGATGGACGTATCATCGCCAGAGTCGCCGCCAAAGGGTATCAAGGCCATGAAACCGTACTTCAAGACCGCAATGAATCCGATAGCCATCAATATGAATTTCAACCAGCCAATAACCCGCACCCTGCTCTCCTTGTCATGGATAAATCAAATTCTGCCGGGTTTGGTCATGCCGCGACCAAGCTGCGCCCATTCGGGCCAACCCCTCCCTGAGCACTCACGCCCCCACAATTCACTGATATCCGCCGACACCGACAGACAAACTCCAGGCAAAAAAAAGCCCAAGCGGCTGATGGACGCTTGGGGCTTAAAAATGCATAAACCGTGGTAGGTGAACGCAGGGCAATATTAACCCACTGCGACAATCTGTAACAAGATGTTTTTCAGCTTCCTATTGACATAACCCCTTCAATAACCACATGTTTTTAATGGTTTGAGATGAACCATAATGGAGCACAAACAGTGGTTTTTTATTCCTGAAAGAAGCGGTTGGATGCTTTGATATCACCAACAACAGTATTTGCTTCGCCAACCGGAGGCGGTGACAATTGCCGTTCCATTTTCTTTCGAGGTTTGCAACATGCGTAAAGCACTTACCGTCCTGGCCCTCAGCGCCCTGTTTGCCCAAGGCGCCATGGCGGCGGGCGGCACACAGGCCGCGGTCGGCGGTGGTCTGGGCGGCGCCCTGGGCAACGTATTGGGCCAGAAGATGGGCGGCAGCACCGGCGCAGCAGTCGGCGCGGGCCTGGGCGGCGCGGCCGGTGGTGCCGTAGCAGCCAAGAAAGGCAAGAAAACCAAGGCAGCCATTGGCGGCGGCCTCGGTGCAGCCGGTGGTTCGCTGCTGGGCAACCAGTTGGGCGGCAAGACCGGAGCGGCCATCGGTGCCGGCCTCGGCGGCGCGGCCGGTGGCGCCCTGGGCGGCAAGTAACACACGGTCATTGTAGGAGCCGGCTTGCCGGCGATAGCGGTTTACCAAACGACAAAAATGTCGGCTGCCAGATCGCATCGCCAGCAAGCTGCTCCTACAAGGTTCGCGGCGTTTTCAGGAGCGCCGCCTACCACAAGGCCTTGGTATAAGTGAGCAATATCCGGGTCTCGTCCGCGTCCCGGCTGAACGACGAGCGGTACGTCGCATTGCGCAAACGCAACGCCAGGTTCTTGAACGCCCCACTCTGGATCATGTAACGCACCTCCGTGTTACGCTCCCACTCCTGCCCCCTGCCTGAAACACCCGGCACTTGTGCATGGTCGCCAGAAATATAGCGGCTCATGAAGGTCAACCCGGGAATGCCCATCGACTCGAAGTCGTAATCGTAACGCGCTTGCCAGGATCGCTCCTTCGCCTCGGCAAAATCGCCGATCTGGGCAAAGTTCACCAGATACGCGTCACTGCCCTCTATATAAGGAAAGGCGCTGGCCCCTGACATGCGCTGGTAACCCAGGCTGACCTTGTGCCCACCCTGTCCGTAGCCGAACAGACCATTGAGCGCCTGGTTGTCGATTTTTCCTCCCCGGGCAGCGCCTTGGTCCTCACTCGCAAAAAACCGCAGATCGGCGTTCAACGTACCGGACGCCAGGGGGCGGCTGGCAATCAACCCGAGAAAATGCTGCCGGTAGACATCGCTCAACCCGGCGTAGTGATAGCTGAACTTGAGATCATCACCCAGCTTGCGATCAAAGCCTGCAAGGTCCAACTGGCCGCCCGGGGCGTTACGAGTAAATCGGTTGTTCTTGTTGTTCAGGGTAATGTCTTCATAACTCGTATCATTGCGCGCCTTCACTTTGTCCAACTGGCCCGCGGTCATCACCAGATCAGGAAACTCCCGGGAAGTCAGCATCAAGCCCTCGAACGACTGCGGCAGAATCATGCCATCGTTAGGTCGTAGCGTAGGCAACGAAGGGATCAGCGCCCCGGCCTTCAACTCGGTCGCGGAAATTTTCAGCTTGGCCGTCAGCCCCAGCTTGCCGTACTGCGCCGCAGCACGTCCATCAGAGCGGACCGGCAGCAGGCCACTCCCCGCCCGCTCGGGACTGGAGTCCAGGCGGATGCCCAGCATACCCAGCGCGTCCACACCGAAACCCACCACTCCCGGGGTGTAGCCCGACTCCAGTTTCAGCATCAGGCCTTGCGCCCATTCATCCCGCCTGGATTGCAGGCTGGAGGGTCCATCACGGAAGTCGCGATTGAAATACACATTGCGCGTTTCGAAAAAGGCATGGGAGTCGCCGAAGAAATCCGCTCGGGCCCAGGCACTGAACCCCGTCAGGGCCACAGCTCCAGCCAGGACCGGCAGGCCCTTGGCGCTTGCGACATGGATGAAGACGCTCACGACAACAGTTCCTTCAAACGGTCGCCGAAGAGCGTCAGGGCAACCCCAAGCAAAACCACGCTGGCACCGACGATTTTCAAGGTCGCGGCGGGCCGCACCACACTGCCGAGCCAGCCGAAATGGTCAATCGCCACCGAGGACAGCAACTGGCCGGCAATCACCAGGACCAGCAGGTTCGCCAAACCGATGCGCGGCGCCAGCCAGACCGTGCAGAAAATCGCCCCGGCACCGAGCACCCCGCCCACCAATCGCCAGCCCGGCTGGCTCGGAATCACATTGAGGGAATCGCCCAGGCCACCGCGAAAGAAGGCAAGGACACCCAGCACCAACATGCCGGTGAAGAAGGAATAGAACGCGGCCGCCAGGGTATTGCCTGTCATGGCCCCAGCCAGTTGGCTGTTGACCGCCGCTTGCAGCGCTATCGCGATGCCCGCCAGAAAGGCCAGCGCAAAGGAAATCAGGAACATGACGGCCACCTCTATCAGTGGGAATGCAGGGGAGAAAAATCTTCCGCAAAAGGGTCCGGGGTGTAACCGGCGGCCGCGAACAGGTACTCACGGGACTCTTCGGTCGCCAGTTCCAGTTGCGGGCGATCCACCCCCAGCACCACGCCACCCTGCTTGCGAATCCGCCCGGCGATGATCACGGTGTCGATATCGCCCCGCTCCGCCGCGTGAACCACCGTGCCCAGCGCGTTGTTGGACGGATAGAGGCTGAGGTTGTCGGTGCGAATCATCACGATGTCCGCCTGCTTGCCCGGCGTAAGGCTGCCGATGCGCGAGTCGAGCCCCGCGCACGCCGCACCATCGAGGGTCGCGGCCTTGAGCAGTTGTCGGGTGCTGACCAGGTCCGGCGTGGCGGGTTTACCGTGAAAACGTGCACTGTGAGCCGCCGCGCGCTGCAGATAGAAAGCCACCCGCATTTCACCGAACATGTCGCCGCCATAGGAGCTTTCGTTATCGACGCTCAAACCCGGGTTCATCCCGTGGTCGACGGCCTTTTGCCAGGCAAACACACCGTCTTCGAGCCCATAGTGGGCGTCGGAACGCGGGCAGACGTTGACCTTCACTCCGGCCTTGCGCAGGATCGACCAGCCGTGGTCCGGCAGGCAGGTGCAGTGGTTGAAGATATTGTCCGGACCCAGCAGCCCCTCTTCGTGCAGCGTTTCAAGTTCACTGGCCATACCGGCACCGAAGAACTCGGTAACGATATTCAGGCCCAGCTCGCGGGCCACCGCCCATTGCTCGCGGTCGATCTGCGACATCATTGCCAGGGTCACCAGCGAGTCGTCACCGTTTGCATACTTGCCCTTCAAGCGACGCAGGTCACCGGGCCATTGGGCCGAGTCCCATTCACCGGACAACGGCGCACCCGGCGCGTGCACTGCACGGATGCCGGCGTCCTGCAGGGCCTCGATGGCCGCATCGGAATGCGCGCCACTACGGGCATTGTGAGAGTTGTCGATGATGGTGGTGATGCCGGCATTGATGCAGCCCAGGGCAGTCAGCATGTTGCCCACGTACATGTCCTGGGGTCGGTAGTACTTGGCGAAGGAAAAGTGCGTGGCGTTGCAATAGTCTTCCAGGGACGGAGAGTCCGGGTTGATGCGCCGCAATTGACCTTCCCAGGCATGGCGATGGGTATCGACCATCCCGGGGATGACGATCATGCCCTTGGCGTCAATGATCTCGGCCCCCTCGGCGCCGAGGCTGACACCGACTTCGACGATCTCGGTGCCACGGATCAAAACGTCAGCCTCGACGAAGTTACCCAGTTGATCATCCAGGGTGACGACCATTCCGCCCTTGAGTAGCAGCAGGCGATGTTGATCGGGCAAAGGCGCGAGGGCTGAGTTCAGCAGGTCGAAATGAGCAGGGAATGACATGACAGTTCCTTCGGTGGCACGGGCGGGATCGCCGATTGAGCGCATTGTCCGACCCGCACCTTTTATTTAGAATACGGAACAATCTTCAAACATTATGAAGGAGCAAATACATAATGCGTGATCAGGAATTCGCCAACCTCAAGGCTTTTTTCGCGGTGGCCCAGGCGCGCAATTTTTCCCGGGCGGCCCAGTCGCTCGGCGTCTCGGCATCCGCCCTGAGCCAGACCATCAAGGGCCTGGAAGAACGCCTGGGGGTGCGTTTGCTGAACCGGACAACCCGCAGCGTGTCGACCACGGAAGCCGGTGCCCGCCTGTTCGAACGGCTGCGCAGCGTTTTCGCCGACCTGGAGTCGGCGCTGGAGGCACTCAACGAATACCGCGACACCCCCATCGGCACACTGCGCATCAGTGCTCCGCAGGTGGCGATGCTGCACTTTATCCAGCCGATCCTGCCGTCCTTCCAGGCCGCCTACCCGGACATCCTGCTCGAACTGACCACCGACGACAGCACCACCGACATCGTCGCCCAAGGCCATGATGCGGCCATCCGCCTGGGGGAATTCATCGAGCAGGACATGGTCGCCCTCAGGCTCAGCGAGCCGCTGACCCAGATTGCCGTGGCCTCGCCCAAATACTTGCAGCAGCGCGGCCGCCCGCAGACACCAGTGGAACTGCTGCAACACAGTTGTGTGAACTGGCGCCGCGCCGGTGAGTCCGGGCTGTACAAGTGGCGCTTTTTCAACGACGGCACGCCGTTCGAGCTCAGCGTCAAGGGCTCCCTGGTGGTGAGCGATTGTGCCGTCGCGCTGCAATCGGCGGTCGATGGCCTGGGCATCACCGTGTGGATTCGCGAGTGGCTCAAGGCCGAACTGGACAGCGGCGCGCTGGTGCCGCTGCTGGAGGAATGGTCGACGCCCTTCCCCAGCTTCTACCTCTACTACCCGAGCAACCGGCAGATGTCTTCGGCGTTGCAAGTGTTTATCGCTGCGTTGCGCCAGCAGCACTGAACCCGAGCGGAACGGATCAGGCGGTTTGCGGAACCAGCGCCTCGGCACGCGTCCGATAGAGCAGCGATTTCACCACGATCACCAGCAACGACAACGCCGCGAACAACAAACCGCAGGCGATCGTCCCCGGCAGGCCATAGGCATTGATGAACAGACCTCCGACCCAGGCGCCGATGGCAATCCCCGCGTTGGCCGCCGACACATACAGACTGGTGGCGAACGAATGGGCTTCAGGGGCGGCACTGGTCAACCACATCTGGGTGATGACCATGCCACTGGTATGAATCGCACCCCAGACGAACACGATCGGCAGCATCGACCAAAGCGAAGCGCTGCCGAAGCAGTAGAGCATCCCGTAGGCCAGGCTCAGCAGAATCGGAAACAGCAGCACAGTCCTGACCAGATGACGGGCCAGCGCCCTGCCCGCCAGCATATTCCCCAGCACCCCGCCGACCCCGAAGACCACCAGCAGCAGGCTGATGGTCTCTCCCCCAAGGCCGGTCTGGCTTTTCAGGTACTCGGCGGCATAGCTGTAGACCGCGAACTTGGTGGTGAACACCAGCAGCGTACCGATGATCGCCAACCACACTGACGGTTTGCGCAGGATCGACAGCTGACTGGCGAAACTTTCCGGCGCGGCGACCTGGCGCGGCAACCGCAGCCACAAGCCCAGTCCCGCCAGAAAGGTGGCCACGGCGCAGAACAGGATCGAAGTCTCATAGGAAAAGCGTCCGGCCACCCAGGCGGTAATCGGGATGCCGAACACCAGGCCGAGGGTCGTGCCGATAAAGGCCACTGTGGTCGCATGGGCGGCGCGCTCCCTGGGATAGAGCGAAATAGCCGCCGCGAACGCCGCCGAAAAGAACACCGGATGCAGCATCGCCGGCACGATGCGCAGGGCCATCAGCGTCGAGTAGTTCGGCGCATAGGCTGACAAAACGCTGCACAGGGAAAAGCACAACAGGGCCCCCACCAGCACTTTCTTGCGCTCGAAGCGGGAAAACACCAGCACCAGGAACGGGCCGCAAGCCGCCACGATAAAGGCGAACAAGCTCATCAGCAGGCCGGCCTGGGCCACCGTCACGCCGAAGCGTTCGACGATCAGCGGCAGGATCCCGACCACGCCCAGTTCCAGGGTATAGAGGCCGAACAGCCCGAGCATGATAAAGGGCATGACGCTCATGGGTTTGATCGAACCAGTCATTTCGATGCCAGCGCGAAGTCGATAACAACCTTGCCGAACGCGCCACGGCTCAGGTGCGCGAACGCCTCGGGGACTTGCGCGAAGGCGTAGGTGGCATCGATCACCGGCTTGATCCCGTGGTGATCGATCATCCGCACCAGATCTTCCAGTGCGCGGCGCGGCCCTACCGCCACAGCGACAATCGACGCACGGCTGCCCAGCAACGGCATGATCGGAGTACGCAACTCTTCGGACTCCAGCAAACCGATAATGGAAACCCGGCCACCAGGCACTACCGCTTGCAGGGAGCGTCCCAAGTTATCGCCACCAGCCATTTCCAGCACATGGTCGGCGCCGCGACCCTCGGTCAGCTCCAGCACCGCCGTTTGCCATTCAGGTGTGGTGGTGCGATTGATGCCATGGCTGGCACCGAGCTTGATCGCCTCGGCGATCTTCGCGTCACTGCTGCTGGTGACAATCACTTTGGCGCCGCTGGCGGCCGCCAACTGTACGGCGAACAATGAAACGCCGCCGGTGCCCTGGACCACCACGGTCTGCCCGGCATGCAAGTGCCCCAATTCGATCAGCGCCATCCAGGCGGTCAAGGCGGCGATGGGCAGCGTACTGGCCTCCACCGGGGTCAGGTTTTTCGGCGCGCGGACACACCACTCGGCCGGCGTCGTGACGTACTGCGCGAGCATCCCTTGAATCGGCCCGCCCTGGGTCGGCATTTCGGCCCAGGTCTTGGGATTACCATCGATCCAGTTGGTAATGTAGGTGGAGATGACGCGCTCGCCTACACTGAAACGAGTGACGCCCTCTCCCACCGCGACAACGGTCCCGGCCATATCGGAGGCCGGGGTGAACGGAAAGGCCAGGGCCGCCGTCATGCCATTCTCGACCACTTGGGTATCACGGTAGTTGAGCGACACGGCTTCGATTTTGACCAGAACTTCCCCGGCTTTCGGCAGCGGACGCGGTGTGTTGGCCAGATTCAGATTATCCAGACCGAACGAGGAAATTTCCCAGCGGTTCATGATTTCGGACATGACGGTGATCTCGGTTGATGAGCGATGTGGCGATCATAGAGGGCCTCCAGCTCCCGATTAAGTAGGTGCCATATCCGCTATCTACGGATGTTTTATTCCGCAATCGAGTTAGGATAACCCGTCACCCGATCGGTTCGGCGCAGCAAAAAAGCAGGATTTAAGGTTCATGGTCGAGAATGAAAAATGGATAGCTTGAGCAGCTTGAATGTCTTCGTATCCGTGGCGCAGACCCGCAGCTTTGTCGCCGCCGGCCGCTTGCTGGGGGTGTCCGCTTCGGCCATCGGCAAAAGCATCGTGCGCCTGGAGGAACGTTTCGGCGTACGCCTGTTCAACCGCAGCACGCGCAGCGTCACCTTGACCGAAGAAGGCTCGCGTTTTCTCGAACGCAGCCTGCGCATCCTGGCCGAAATCGAAGCCGCCGAGGCCGAGTTCTCGCAGACCACAACGGCTCCCAGTGGGCGCCTGAAGATCAGCATGCCGCTGGTCGACGAACCCTTTCTACCGGTGCTGGCCCAGTTCAAGAAAGCCTATCCGGCCATCGACCTGGACCTGACCTTCGACGATCGCCGGGTCGATGTCATTGAAGAAGGCTACGACGCGGTGATTCGCAGTGGCGAAGTCCCCGACTCCAGCCTGACCTCCCGCCATATCGGCACGTATCAAATGATCCTGGTGGGCTCGCCGGACTATTTCGAAAAACACGGTGTGCCGCAGTCGCCCATCGACCTGATGCGGCACAGCTGCATTCAGTTTCGTTTCCCCAACACCGGTAAACTGCAGGTCTGGCCATTGAACCGCGAAACCCAGGACATCGACCTGCAACTGCCGACCTCAATGGTCTGCAACAATCTGGAGGCGCGCATCGTGTTCGCCGTACAGGGGATAGGTATCGCCTACCTGCCGGACTTCGCCATCCGCGAATGGCTGGAGCGCGGGAAGCTGGTCAAGGTCCTTGAGGACTGTTGCGAATCCGGCGTCTACCGGCTGATGTGGCCTTCCGGCAAATACCCGTCGCTGAAGTTGCGGGTGTTCATCGACTTCCTGAAGACTCATCTGTTTCCCGAACAACGCCCGTAGTTTCCGGCGCCTGCCCAGTATCGATCACGCTGATATCCGCTATTGGCAAGGATCCGTTCTATTGCAGGCGATGCCGTTCGTAAAATGGCGCCACTGCCTCACTACCGTCAGGTGAGGGGGATGTCTTTCCGGAGACCGCCATGAAATACCTTCTGTTTGTCCTGCTCTCGCTGTTCAGCCTGGTTGCCACCGCCCAAGGTGATGTGACCGCCGCTCCCCAAGGCCAGGGTGCAACCGCCAGCACCAACGCCGAGCCCTATGACTATTCCGAAGACCTCGACATGGCCAAGGCCGTGCGCGCCGACAGTGCCGCCGCCTCCGATTGTGGTCCGGTACAGGGGCACGTGATCTACGTCGACGGCCAGGGCGTGCGCCACGAAATGAATTTTATCCGCCTGGGCAACGCCTGCCAGCACGGGTGATCACCATCCCCTTTTGGGAACCGGCTTGCTGGCGATGACGGCCGGATAGTCGACACAGGGCTTGCGGGCTCATCGCCGGCAAGCCGGCTCCCACACGGTTCGGTACTGCTCTCAAGATCCCATGCCCCGTGTGCCCCCATCCAGCCCGAACCTTCCCTCTGCCCACCTCCCCCCCTCGCCTGAAAATACTTGCAAGCAGTGACTTGCAAATTGAAAGTCGCCAGCATATATTATGATCATAATATGACACACATAATCATTACCGCACTCCGAGGCCCCAACCATGAAAAGGACAAGCCTGGCCCACCTGCACTGCCCCGTGGCCCGCAGCCTTGAGCTGGTCGGCCAGTGGTGGAATATCCTGATCCTGCGGGACGCCTTCTACGGTCTCAGCCGTTTCGATCAGTTCCAGGAAAGCCTCGGGATTGCCCCCAGTATCCTGACCCGCCGTCTCAATGACCTGGTCGAAAACGGCTTGCTCGAACGCCGGGCCTACAACGATGCCCCACCGCGCTTCGACTACCTGCTGACCGCTCGCGGTCGGGATTTCAGACCGGTGCTGCTGACCTTGATGGATTGGGGCAACCAGCACCTCTCACCCGAAGGCCCGACCACTCAACTCGTCGACAGTGCCAGCGGCGAACTCGTCGAACTGGCCCTGATCGACCGTCGCTCCGGGCAGACCATCAGTCGGCGCCACAAGGTCGTCGCCGGCCCGGCTGCCGACGAGCCCATGCGTCGACGCTTTGAAAAACGCCGCCAACTGGCGGCGCTGCAAAACCCTGATATCGCTCCCCCCCTCTCTGCCAACCGGTAACTCCGTCATGACCAACCTGTCCTCGGCCTCTGCCCCTGAACTGGCCGTTCAGAAAAAACCGGTGCTGTTCAAGCGCCTCCTGCTGCTGACGGTGGTCACTGGCGCAGTGGTCTTCGCCGCTTTCTACGGCCTGCACTGGTGGACGGCCGGACGCTTTATCGAAAGCACCGACGACGCCTATATCGGCGCCGACGTGACAGTGATCGGGCCCAAGGTGCCGGGTTATATCGCCGAGCTCAAAGTCACCGACAACCAGTTCGTCCACGCCGGTGACCTGCTGGTGAAGATCGATGATCGCGATTACGTCGCCGCCCTGCAAAAGGCCGAAGGCGCGGTCGCCGCCCAACAGGCGCTGCTGGCCAATCTCGACGCCACCGAGCAGTTGCAGCACGCGGTGATCAGCCAGGCCCGGGCCGGCATCGATGCGGCCAATGCGGAAACCGTGCGTTCGCGCAACGACCACGCCCGCTACGAAAGTCTGGTGGGCCGCTCGGCGGTGTCGGTGGAAAGTGCCCAACGGGTCGATGCCACCTTCAAGACCGCCCAGGCCAATGGCGCCAAGGCGCAAGCCACGCTGCTGGCCAATCAACGCCAGGTGGACGTGATCGAGACCCAGAAATTGCAGGCCAAGGCCGCGTTGATGCAAGCGGTCGCCGAACGCGACATGGCCCGCCTGAACCTCTCCTACACCGAATTGCGAGCGCCGGTGGACGGCGTGATCGGCAACCGTCGGGCCCGGGTCGGCGCCTTTGCCGCGGCCGGTTCGCAGTTACTTTCCGTGGTCCCACAGCAGGGCCTCTGGGTCGATGCCAACTTCAAGGAAGACCAGTTGACCCATATGCTTCCCGGCCAGGCCGTGACCATCCGCGCCGACGTGCTGCCCGGCAAGGTCTTTCACGGCCACCTGGACAGCCTGGCCCCGGCCACCGGCGCCCAGTTCAGCGTGCTGCCACCGGAAAACGCCACCGGCAACTTCACCAAGATCGTCCAGCGGGTGCCGGTCCGGGTCATGCTTGACCAGACCGATGGCGTGCTCGGGCAGCTGCGCCCGGGCCTCTCGGTCACCGCCGAAGTCGATACCCTGCACAACGCCAATGGCGTCGCCAGCCGCCCGGCTGACCAACGTGCCACCAGCCAACTGGTCAGCACGCCATGAGCACCCGCGCCCCGGCCAAGCCTTTCGACGCGGCGTCGATGAGCACCTCGGTCAAGGTGTTCGCCTTTGCCACCCTGTGCGTGGGCATGTTTATCGCCCTGCTGGACATCCAGATCGTCTCCGCCTCGTTGCGCGATATCGGCGGTGGACTGTCGGCCGGTACCGATGAAACCGCCTGGGTGCAGACCAGCTACCTGATCGCCGAAATCATCGTGATCCCGCTGTCGGGCTGGCTGTCGCGGGTGTTTTCCACGCGCTGGCTGTTCTGTGCCTCGGCGGTGGGGTTCACCCTGGCCAGCCTGCTTTGCGGCGCGGCCTGGAACATCCAGAGCATGATCGTGTTTCGCGCCTTGCAAGGGTTCCTGGGCGGCTCGATGATCCCCCTGGTGTTTACCTCGGCGTTCATGTTCTTCAGCGGCAAGCAGCGCGTTATCGCCGCCTCGACCATCGGTGCCATCGCCTCCCTGGCGCCGACCCTCGGCCCGGTGATCGGCGGCTGGATCACCGATATTTCCTCCTGGCACTGGCTGTTCTACATCAACCTGGTGCCCGGTGTGTTCGTCGCCGTGGTGGTGCCGATGCTGGTGCGGATCGACGAGCCGGACCTGCGCCTGATCAAGGGTGCCGACTACCTGAGCATGCTGCTGATGGCGGTGTTTCTCGGCTGCCTGGAATACACCCTGGAGGAAGGCCCGCGCTGGAACTGGTTCAGCGACAGCACTATCCTGGCCACCGCATGGATTTCCGGCCTCGCCGGGCTGGCCTTTGTCAGCCGCAGCCTGATGGTGGCCAATCCGGTGGTCGACCTGCGCGCGCTCAAGGAGCGCAATTTCGCCCTGGGTTGCTTCTTTTCCTTCGTCACCGGTATCGGGCTGTTCGCGACCATTTACCTGACGCCACTGTTTCTCGGCCGAGTGCGTGGCTATAGCGCCCTGGACATCGGCCTGGCGGTGTTCTCCACCGGTCTGTTCCAACTGGCGGCAATTCCGCTGTACGCGTTTTTTGCCAACCGGGTCGACCTGCGCTGGCTGATGATGCTGGGGTTGGGGCTGTTTGCCGTGTCGATGTGGGACTTCTCGCCGCTGACCCATGACTGGGGCGGCAAGGAGCTGATGTTGCCCCAGGCACTGCGGGGCATGGCCCAGCAATTCGCCGTGCCGCCCACCGTGACCCTGACCCTCGGCGCCCTGGCACCGGCACGTCTGAAACAGGCTTCAGGCCTGTTCAACCTGATGCGCAACCTCGGCGGAGCCATTGGTATCGCGGCTTGCGCGACGATTCTCAATGATCGGACCAACCTGCATTTCAACCGGTTGGCCGAGCACCTGAACAGCACCAACGAAGCGTTGAACCAGTGGATGGCCACGGTCGGCAGCAACTTCGCGGCCCTCGGCCAGAGCGGCAGCGAAGGCACCACCGCCAGCCTGCAGCAACTCTGGCAACTGGCCTATCGTGAGGCGCAGACCCAGAGTTATGCCGATACCTTCCTGGTGATCATGGTCTGTTTCATCATCGCCACGGCCCTGGTTCCACTGATGCATAAAGTGAAACCACCGCCTGCTGCGGCAGCCTCACCGGACGCACATTAAGGGCACGACACACTTCTGCGGGAGCCGCCAAGCCAACTCCCGCAGAAGCGTGCGCACATTGATACTCGTGACTCAGAAAGCAAAACACGAACAACCGAAGGCCCCCCAGAACCCCTGGAAGTCACTGACCGGCACACTCGACATCCGCGCCCGCTCATGACCGTGGGCATGCACCCCGCAAGGACCGCTGCACTGGTGCACCTGGGCCTGCAAGGGCGAGTTCGGCCGCCAGTGTCCCGGCACCTTGACCACCGGCGACCAGTCGGGGGTCACCGGCAGCGTCGGCGGCGCGAGTTTGTCGAAATCACCCGCCGCGTGCACCACCTTGCCGTCGACCACCGTCAACACCGATTCGATCCACTTGATGGCTTCGGCGTCGACGCTGAAATAGTCCGCCGACAAGGCCACCAGGTCCGCCAGTTGCCCGACCTTGATCTGGCCTTTCTTGCCCTGCTCCGAGGAAAACCAGGCACTGCCATGGGTGTACAGCTCCAGCGCGGTTTCCCGTGGCAGCCCCTCGGGATAGAGCTCGAGCCCGCCGACGGTACGTCCACTGACCATCCAGTACAGCGAAGTCCAGGGGTTGTAGCTCGACACCCGCGTGGCATCGGTGCCCGCGCCTACCGGCACGCCTTCGGCCAACATGCGCTTGATCGGCGGCGTGGCCTCGGCGGCCTTGGCGCCGTAACGCTCGACGAAGTATTCACCCTGGAAGGCCATGCGGTCCTGAATCGCGATGCCGCCGCCCAACGCCCGTACCCGTTCGATGTTTTTTGGCGTGATGGTTTCGCAGTGATCGAAAAACCACGGCAGACCATTGAACGGAATATCCCGATTGACCTTCTCGAAGACATCCAGCATCCGCGAAATGGATTCGTCATAGGTGGCGTGCAGGCGGAACGGCCAGCGCTGTTCCACCAGATGGCGAACCACCGGCTCCAGCTCCTGTTCCATGGTCTGCGGCAAGTCCGGGCGCGGCTCGAGGAAGTCTTCGAAATCCGCCGCCGAGAACACCAGCATCTCCCCTGCGCCGTTGTGCCGAAGGAAGTCGTCGCCCTGGCCGTAGGTCACCTTGCTGGTCCAGTTCTTGAAATCCGCCAGCTCTTCCTTGGGCTTCTGGGTAAACAGGTTGTAGGCAATCCGTACGGTCAGTTGTTGTTTGGCCGCCAGTTCGTTGATGACTTCATAGTCGTCCGGATAGTTCTGGAAACCGCCGCCGGCATCGATGGCGCTGGTGACACCCAGGCGGTTGAGTTCACGCATGAACTGGCGGGTCGAGTTGACCTGATACTCCAGCGGCAGTTTCGGCCCCTTGGCCAGGGTCGAGTAGAGAATCATCGCGTTGGGCCGGGCAATCAGCATGCCGGTCGGCTCGCCCTTGGCATCGCGGACAATCTCGCCACCCGGCGGGTTCGGCGTGTCGCGGTTGTAGCCGACCACCCGCAGTGCCGCCCGGTTGAGCAAGGCGCGGTCATACAGGTGCAGGACAAACACCGGGGTGTCCGGCGCCGCCTTGTTCAGTTCTTCCAGGGTCGGCATGCGCTTTTCGGCGAACTGGAATTCGTTCCAGCCGCCTACCACCCGCACCCATTGCGGCGCGGGGGTACGCTCGGCCTGTTCCTTGAGCAGGCGCAAAGCATCCACCAACGAGGGCACGCCTTCCCAGCGCAGTTCCAGGTTGTAGTTCAGGCCGCCACGGATCAGGTGCAGATGCGAGTCATTGAGGCCGGGGATGACGGTGCGGCCCTTGAGGTCGATTACCTGGGTGGTGCTACCGCGCAAGGCCATGGCCTCGCCGTCGTTGCCCACGGCGATAAAGCGACCGTCCTTGATGGCTACCGCCGTGGCCTTGGGTTGGGCGCGGTCGACGGTGTGCAAGCGGCCGTTGTGCAGAATCAGGTCAGCGATCACATTGCTCATATCAGTTCTCCTTGCTTGACGGAATGTAACGGTCAGCGAAATCAGTGGTTGGCCGGTTGCAGCCAGCGGCTGAACAGGCGGGTCACACGGGGCATGAACACATAGACCACCAGCAACACGATGCTCAAGGTGATCAGCACATTGGCTTGCACATAGCCGCCCAACCAGGGCAGCAGCGTGAACAGCGGGCGCCACAACATCGGTACGACAAAACTCAGCGGCAGGATCACCAGGAAGGTCACGCAGGCCTGCTTCCAACGCGGCACCGGACTGGGCGAACCGACTTCGGCCGGGGTGAACCAGAATTCGCGGTCGGCGTTGATTTCGGTCTGGTCGCCGTCGGCCAGCATGGGCTGGGCCTCTTCTACCAACTCACGACGGTCATTGGAGTCCAACCAGTGTTGCAGTTGTTCGGTAGAGGCAAAACGCAGCACGCTGGTAAACAACGTTTGCCCGTGGCTATGCCCACGCACCACATCGACACCGAGGTGCCCCGGATAACTGCGCGCCATGGTGACGATGCGCCGCAGCCAGGTTTCATAGGCCTGGTCCTGGCCTTTCTTGATCCGATGACGGACCAGCAGGGTCACCACGCCATCCAGCAATTCGATATTCATGGATGAAGACTCCCCGGGCGGGTGAACGCGCTGAAACGCCGCTCCAGAGCGATGCTCCCGGAACCACCGATCAGCAAGGCGACGAAGACGATCAGCAGCAACCAGGCGAATTGCCCTTCGGCCAGGCTCCACTCCGGGTGTACCCACACCAGTGAAACCAGCAGCAGGAACAGCACCGGCAGCGTAGCCAGGCGGGTCAACAGGCCAAGGATAATCAGCAACGGGCACAGCACTTCGGCGAAAATCGCCAGGCTCAGGGTCAGGTGCGCCCCCAGGCCGAAAGGGTCTTCGATCAATGTCAGTTGATGTTGGAAGTCCAGCAGCTTGGGCAAGCCATGGACCCGTAACAACAAGGCCGAACCGGCCAGGCGTAACCAGAGCAGCGCCCAGTCAGCCGAAGTGCGAGAGGACAACAAGGGGCGAGTGACCATGTCAGGTATCCCTGTGAAGGCTTGAGGCGATGAGGTGTCGGGCGCGACCCACGCGCCCGACTCACGTCACTACTTGGCTTGGCGTTGCGGCGCGTTGTGCACCATGGTGTAGGCGTAGTCCACGCCCATGCCGTAGGCGCCGCTGTGCTCGCGCACCAGATCCATCACCGCGTCGTAGGTTTCCTTGTGCGCCCAGTCACGCTGGAACTCCAGCAGTACCTGCTGCCAGGTCACCGGGACGGCACCGGCCTGAATCATCCGCTGCACGGACATGTCGTGGGCTTCCTGGGTGGTGCCGCCGGACGCGTCGGTGACGATGTACACCTCGTAACCTTCGGCCAGGGCTTCCAGGGCCGGGAAGTTCAGGCACACCTCGGTCCACAGTGCAGCCATGATCAGCTTCTTGCGACCGGTGGCCTTCACTGCCTCGACGAATTTCTTGTCTTCCCAGGAGTTCATCGAGGTGCGCTCGATGGGCTGCTGGTCCGGGTGCACCGCCAGCAGTTCCGGCCAGATGTAGCCGCTGAAGCTCTTGGTTTCCACCGAGGTGAAGATCGTCGGCACATTGAAGATCTTCGCCGCCTTGGCCAGGCCCACGGTGTTGTTCTTCAGGGTCTGGCGATCGATCGATTGCACGCCGAAGGACATCTGCGGCTGGTGGTCGATCAGGATCAGGGTGGAGTTGGTTGGGTTCAGCAGTTCACGAATAGACATGGCGCGTTCCTTTTGATGTCGAGTAGTGGTGCGTTCGGTTTGTCAGGCGGGCCTGGCGCCCTCCGCTGGGAGGTCCGTGCTGCCTGGCTTGGATGTCACTTTAGGCGCCTGAGCAAATCGAGACAATTACCCTAAACCGGGAATCATTGATTCTATAAAAGGGACAATTGAGTCTTGCCTACTATCTGCGCGCATGAACTATAGTTGATGAAATTAAGCTGTATGTTTATACAGATAATGATTGCCTGATCGCCCGACACTGAGCATGCTGTCCGACTTCAAGACCCCGCGCTGAAATGAGAGTGGTTATGCGCTTGTTCCTCTGTGAGAAGCCCTCCCAGGCCAAAGACATTGCTGCGGTGCTCGGTGCCACGCGGCGTGGCGACGGCTGCTGGGTGGGGCCGAATGCCACCGTCACCTGGTGCATCGGCCACCTGCTGGAAACCGCCCCGCCGGATGCCTACGACGCCCGCTACAAGCGCTGGGTGCTGGCCGACCTGCCGATCGTTCCGGAAAAATGGAAGATGCAGGTCAAGCCCAAGACCGCCAGCCAGTACAAGGCGGTCAAGCGCCTGCTGGGCGAGGCCGGGGAGTTGGTGATCGCCACCGACGCCGACCGCGAAGGGGAAATGATCGCCCGTGAACTGGTGGAGCATTGTCGCTATCGCGGGCCGATCCAGCGGCTCTGGCTGTCGGCGCTGGACGATGCCTCGATCCGCAAGGCGCTGGCGGCGCTCAAGCCCGGCGTCGAGACCTTTTCGCTCTATCACTCGGCCCTGGGACGCTCGCGGGCCGACTGGCTGATCGGCATGAACATGAGCCGCCTGTTCACCCTGCTCGGCCGCCAGTCCGGTTATCAGGGCGTGTTGCCGGTCGGACGAGTACAGACACCGACCCTGCGCCTGGTGGTGGACCGTGACCGTAGCATCGCCGACTTCGTGCCGGTGGCTTACTGGGCGATCGACGTGCACCTGCTGCACGACGGCCAGCCCTTTATCGCCCAGTGGCGCGCGCCGTCGGATGCCTGTGACGATCAGGACCGCTGCCTCAACCAGGCCCTCGCCCAACAGGCCGCGAGCGACATGGGCGCGGCCTCCAGCGCCCGGGTGGTGAAGCTCAAGACCGAGCGGATTCGCGAGGCTGCACCCCTGCCCTTTGATCTGGGCACCTTGCAGGAAGTCTGCTCGAAAAGGCTCGGGCTGGGCGCCCAGGAGACACTGGATATTGCCCAGTCGCTGTACGAAACCCACAAGGTCATCACCTACCCGCGCAGTGATTGCGGCTTTCTGCCCCTGAGCCAGCACGGCGATGCCGGTCGGGTATTGGCGGCACTGGAACGGGCTGATCCAAGCCTGGACAAACTGGCGCCGTATCTCGATCCGACACGCCGTTCGCGAGCCTGGAACGACGCCAAGGTCACCGCCCACCACGGTATTATCCCGACGGGCACCGGCGCCAGCCTCGAACGTTTGCAGGGCAAGCCGCGCGCCGTCTACAGCCTGATTCGCGCCCGCTACCTGGCGCAGTTCCTGCCCAATCACGAGTACGACCGGACCCAGGCCGATTTCGATTGTGCGGCGCAGGCATTGCGGGCCGTAGGCAAACAGATCGTCGAGCCGGGCTGGAAACGTGCCCTGCCTGAAGCGCTGGCGCCGGCCAAGGGCCGCGAAGCCCCCGAGCCGCAGGCCTTGCCGGCGTTGCACGAAGGCACCGAGTGCGCGGTGAACCGGGTCGACCTCAAGGACCTCTGGACCCAGCCGCCAAAACCTTTCACCGAAGGCGACCTGATCAAGGCGATGAAAAACGTCGCCAAGTATGTGGAGGACCCGCGCCTCAAGCAGAAGCTCAAGGACACCACCGGCATCGGCACCGAAGCCACACGCGCCGGCATCATCCAGGGTTTGCTCGATCGAAGTTATCTGGTCAAGCATGGCAAAAGCCTGTCAGCCACCCCGGCGGCCTTCAGCCTGATCGATGCGGTACCGCGGGCGATTGCCGACCCGGGCACCACGGCGATCTGGGAGCAGGCATTGGACATGGTGCAAAGCGGCGAGATGAGCCTGGAAGAGTTTGTCGCCAAACAGGCGGCCTGGATGAGCAAGCAGGTAGGGCGTTGTGTCGAGTTGAAGCTGCAGATCACCATGCCGGCCGGGATGGCGGGACAAGGCGCGGCGCCCTGGAAGAAGAAGCGCAAGGCAGCGGGAGCCAAGACAGGAAGGACCCGGCGTACGCCGAAGTCGGCGACCAACTCCTGACTGATCGAACGTTCCCACGCCGGAGCGTGGGAACGATCACATCAGGGCTTATGCGAGCGCCGTGGCTGCTGTCGTCACTTCACCTTTCTGCTCAGGTCATCGACGTTGCGTTTCAGACTGTCCAGATCACGCTGCTGATCACTGATATCGCGCTTGAGGCCGGACAACTCACTGGAACTCGAACTGGAGCTTGAGCCTGAACTGCGCTTGAGATCGTCCACCTGGCTGGTCAACTTTTCGATAGCGCGATCCTGATCGCTGACACTGCGTTTGAGGCCGGAAAGATCGCTGCTGTTCGAACTGGAATTGGAGCCGGAACCACTGTTGCGTTTGAGTTCCTCGATGACACGTGCCTGATCGTTGATGATCTTCTTCAGGCTCTCCAGTTCGTCGGCATTGCGCTTCTGCAGATTCTCCATCTTCTGCAAATCATCCACCGTGAAATCGGTATTGCGCAGCGAGTGCCCGGAACCCGAACCACCATGGGTCGCGGCGAGATGATCAAAACCCGAAGCACTGAGATTATCGACCTCCACCGCGGCCTGGGCCGGAAGTGCCAAGCCACCCAGCAGCAGGACCAGCAAGCCAGTGGCGGGAATCGTGAACGAGGGTTTGAAACGAGCGAGCATCACTGAGCGTCCTTGTGAAGTGCCGAGATGGCACATAGCTATGACTCACTTTTCAAAAACTGGTTCCGCTCCCGATGTTCTGGCTTCAGGCTGTCCGAAAAACCACGGCAATCATGGGATGTCCAGCAACTGCCGCATGTTCCGATGGCGTGCATCAAAGATGCGATTCATGTACGCATCGACAAACAGCCACTCCAGCGCCGCACCACCGATAGCCCGGTAGGTAACCCGGTCGGTATAGAGCGTCCCGCCCTCGGCGGCCTCGACCCGGTGCTCATGGCGAAACGCACTGAGCGGCCCCCTGACCATCTCATCGATAAAGTGCTGATTGTCTTTGACCTCACGAATACGCACGGTCCAGTTGGCCGGGATAAAACCGAACATCCAGTGCCGGAAACGGAACTCGCGCCCCTGCTCGATCCGCAGGTCGGCGATGTCGACCTTGCCCAGCGGCGTGACACGCTCCGGAAAA
Organism: Pseudomonas sp. MWU12-2319; assembly: GCF_023242525.1. Taxonomy (NCBI): domain Bacteria; kingdom Pseudomonadati; phylum Pseudomonadota; class Gammaproteobacteria; order Pseudomonadales; family Pseudomonadaceae; genus Pseudomonas; species Pseudomonas sp. MWU12-2319. The sequence goes on along the minus strand of NZ_JALJES010000002.1, from coordinate 537,833 downwards.
ATCTTCGGGAAGTTGGCCCCCTCCAGGCAAAAATCGAACACTTCGGCGCAACTGCGCCCTTTGATCAACGTGGTCTTTTCCAATACAGGCATATGGCGCGCGCTCTTCAAATGGGTTTGGCAATCGGCCAGGAAACGCCGACGCCAGATTGATCATTCGACACTAGATCAATATGGCCTTCCAGCATCATTGAAAAGATAACGACCGACAGGGCACGATATTCAGTAGACCTGAACCGTCAGGGATCTCTGACGCCCAGGCCTGAGAGTCGCTTCTCAGAATGGAACTGGCCAGGTCGCTATCATATCGGGTCGCCGGTGTCGGCGGCTCGAAAGGCGCCCGGAACCGCTGCGGCGACAAGGCAACCTCAACACTATTGACCACGTTGGCGGGGCGCGCTTCCTGAACACCCAGGCAGCGTATCCAGGGAGTGCTTTCCCGCACATCAAAGGAACGAAATATGACCCGTAATATGATCGGCAGCGCGGTTGGCGGTGCGGCTGCATTGATCCTGCTCATTGTGTTTTTCGGCAGCTGGTACACCGTGGATGAAACCGAGCGCGGCGTGCTTCTGAGAAACGGCGCGCTCGTCGGTGTGGTGGACCCCGGGTTGTCGTTCAAGACACCCTTCATTGAAACGGTCAAGCTGATCAGTACCCAGAGCCAGGTCTCGGCCTATGAAAATCTCCAGGCCTACAGCAAGGACCAGCAATCGGCGCAACTCAAGGTCTCGGTGTCGTGGCACGTCGCCCCTTCCGATGTCGCCAAGGTGTACACCCAGTTCAAGGATATCGAGGGCATTCGCGACCGACTGATCAGCCGCCAGGTACCGACCCAGGTCGAGAACGTCTTTGGCCAGTTCAACGCCGTGGCCGCCGTGCAGAACCGTGTCCAACTGGTCAATGATATTTCCGCCGCGATCAAGACGGCGATCACCGGGCCGGTGATGATCGACAGCGTGCAGGTCGAGAACATCGACTTCAGCGATGCCTATGAGAAAGCCATCGAGGCACGCATGGCCGCCGAGGTGCAGGTCAAGACCCGCGAACAGCAACTGGCCACCGAACAGGTCCAGGCACAGATCCGCGTGACCCAGGCACAAGCCGAGGCCGACGCACAGCTGGCGCAGGCCAAGGCCGATGCCCAGGCCACCGAACTGCGCGGCCGAGCCGAGGCGGAAGCGATCAAGGCCCGCGCCCAGGCATTGGCGAGCAACCAGAACCTGGTGGAGTTGACCAAGGCGGAGCGCTGGAATGGTGTACTGCCGACAACGGTATTGCCGAGCGGCTCCCTGCCCTTTATCGATGTCCGGCAGGAGCGCAAATCCGATTGATTGCGGGCCCGTCGAGCGGCGGCTACGAGATCGGGTTTTCCTTATCGATCCAGCCCTTGAATGCATCGAGGGCTGAAACGATTTGCTGGCCAATCAGCGGATCCGCCGCAATGCTCGCCTCATCCATTTCTTTGGCCAGCAGGTTCACAGTGATCGATGCCGGTTCGACGATATTGGCTGACATCGTTTCCAGCACCAGCCTGAGCGCCGCCTGGGCATGACTCGCCCGCGGCGATGCATTGAACAGCGCCACCGGCTTGCCGGGAAATTCGTGGCTGGCGACGAGCCAATCCAGCGCGTTCTTGAACGAGCCTGGAATGCCACGCGCATATTCGGGGCAAGAGATCAGAATGCCATCTGCCCGACCGACCAGCTCCCGCAGCGCCAAAACGATTGCCGGAGGATTGTCGGCCAGGTCCGGGTCGAAATGCGGCAACTGCCCCACCTCCAGATAATGCTGGATCGACACCCCCTGCGGACTGAGCCTCTCGGCGGCGCGAAGTAACGAGGAGTTTGAAGAGGCCGCCCGAAGGCTCCCGGAGACTGCCAGTAGCCGAACCCTTGATACCTCCACCTACACCCCCAAAAAACCAGCGTTTAAGGCCCAATGTTTAGGGAAAGACAGAAAACGGTCAACCCAATAACGGATTCGATACGTCGAACACCACTGCCAAACGCAAGACGCAAAAAAGGGCCAACCTTTCGATTGACCCTTTCAGACCGCCCAGCAGAGCGGATTTTATTTGGTAGGCGCGATTGGACTCGAACCAACGACCCCCACCATGTCAAGGTGGTGCTCTAACCAACTGAGCTACGTGCCTGCTGTGAGGCGGCATTCTACGGATTTCCGAAAGGCTGTCAACCCCTTTTCTTTCCGCTAAGCCTATGAATATGCGTATTTTTTAGTGAACACCCGGAAAACGAAAAAAGGGCCAACCTCTCGGTTGACCCTTTCTGACCGCCCAGCAGAGCGGATTTTGTTTGGTAGGCGCGATTGGACTCGAACCAACGACCCCCACCATGTCAAGGTGGTGCTCTAACCAACTGAGCTACGTGCCTGCTGTGGGGCGACATTTTGCGGATTTTCTCAAAGCTGTCAACCCCTTTATTTCGCTAACCCCTTGAATACGCGTATTTTTTACTGATTCCCGGCGAAATCGGCTTTTTTCCCGGGTGGCTGGCGGGGGTATTTCATCTGAGGTAGGATCAGGCCACTCGTAAAAAATATAAAACAGAGGTTGCAGGATGGCGAACACCCCCTACCCCCAGTCCTATTACGCCGCTTCGGCGAATCCGGTTCCTCAACGCCCTGCCTTGCAGGATGACGTCGAGACCGATGTGTGCGTGATCGGCGCCGGTTATACCGGGCTGTCCAGCGCACTCTTTCTGCTGGAGAACGGTTTCCGGGTCACAGTGCTGGAGGCCGCCAAAGTCGGTTTCGGCGCGTCGGGCCGTAACGGCGGGCAGATCGTCAACAGCTACAGCCGCGATATCGACGTCATCGAACGCACCGTTGGCCCCAAACAGGCGCAATTGCTCGGGCAGATGGCCTTCGAAGGCGGCCGGATCATTCGCGAGCGGGTGGCCAGGTACAACATCCAGTGTGACCTGAAGGACGGGGGTGTGTTCGCCGCCATTACCAAAAAGCAGATGGGCCATCTCGAATCCCAGAAGAAGCTCTGGGAACGCTATGGCCATACCCAGCTCGAACTGCTGGACGAGCGACGCATTCGTGAAGTGGTCGGTTGCGACCAATACCTGGGCGGCATGCTCGACATGAGCGGCGGTCATATCCATCCGCTGAACCTGGCATTGGGCGAAGCGGCAGCGGTCGAGTCGCTGGGCGGGACCCTCTACGAGCAGTCGCCGGCAGTGCGCATCGAACGCGGTGCCAATCCAGTAGTGCATACGCCACAGGGCAAGGTCAGGGCCAAGTTCATCATCGTCGCCGGCAACGCCTACCTGGGCAATCTGGTGCCGGAACTGTCCGCCAAATCGATGCCCTGCGGCACCCAGGTGATCACCACCGAGCCGCTGAGCGATGCGTTGGCAAAGTCGTTGCTGCCCCAGGACTACTGCGTCGAGGACTGCAACTACCTGCTGGACTATTACCGTCTTTCCGGTGACAAGCGCCTGATCTTCGGCGGCGGCGTGGTCTATGGCGCACGGGACCCGGCCAATATCGAGGCGATCATCCGGCCGAAGATGCTCAAGGCCTTCCCGCAACTCAAGGATGTGAAGATCGACTACGCCTGGACCGGCAACTTCCTGCTGACGCTGTCGCGCCTGCCGCAGGTCGGTCGCCTGGGGGACAATATCTATTACTCCCAGGGCTGCAGCGGTCATGGCGTGACCTACACCCACCTGGCGGGCAAGGTGCTAGCCGAAGCCCTGCGCGGCCAGGCCGAGCGCTTCGACGCTTTTGCCGACCTACCGCACTACCCCTTCCCCGGCGGCCAGTTGCTGCGCACGCCGTTTACCGCCCTGGGAGCCTGGTATTACACGTTGCGGGACAAGCTGGGGGTCTGACCCCCGCAGCCTGATGCAAATATTGTCGTCAGTGCCCGGCCAAGACCTTGGTGGCCTGGGCCGCCGCCTGTTCCTGACCGGCCTGGGCCAGGTCGTTGGCGGCTTTCAACCAGCGCTGCCGATCAACCTGGGCCGGCAATTGCGTCGGCGCCTGGATCAGCACCGCCCAACTGCCGGCGCCCTTCCAGGCCGATGCAAAGGCACTGAACTTCATCGGCAGCCGGGGGCTCATGCCCGCGCGCAACAGCACGGTCTGTTTGGTCCGGTTGTAACCGACCAGCACCCCATAACGCGGGGTCGACCACACCCGCCCCTCGTTGAACCGGACCAGCACCGGATACCCGGCGGCGACCTGGGCCAGCAACGCCGACAACTCAGGGTCCAGCGGATAGACCACCATGCCGTACTCACGGGCCAGGACCTGCATGTTGCGCTCAAGGCCGTCCTCGGCTCCCGGCAATTTCAGCGGTTTCTCCAGCAACCCCGGCGTCACGCTGACACTCTGCTGCGACAGCATGGTGGCCAGGGCCATGGTGCCGCCTTGATAGGCCTCGCCACGGAAGAACGGCACGGCATTGAGCTCAACCCGCTCCGGCAGACTCCGGACCTCTGGCGAAACACCACCGCCGGCACAACCGCCCAACCCCAGCAACAATGCCCCCACCAGCCACAAGCGCCGCCCCGGTACCGTTCGAAAATTTGTTGATCCCTTGAACATCTTCACTCTCTTGGTCAATCGCCAGGCCGTTCAACACCTGACAGGCCCCCTGATCATAGGTCGCACGCCGATGTGGGTATAGCCTTTCGTTGCGATTTGCCTGACGCGATAGAGCGAAATGACTGACCCAACACGACCTTTGGTCAATGGACTGAAACACAGCAACGTCTAGACTGATCCTGGAAAGACGAAGTGAGTGAGCCCGAACGGGCGAAGGAGGCACTGATGAGCCTTGTAGCGATAATTGCACTGTTGGTGCTCGGCTGGGTCACCGTCGCAGCGGCCATGTTGTGGGGAGTCCTGAGAATCTCCCGCCGTCACCACCACCCTGCCCTGCCGGCACAGCCCAAAACCGCCGAACAGTCCCAGGCCCGTACTGTCACTGTGCACTGACGGGCTTTTAACGAAAAAGGCCGCCTGAATCCAGGCGGCCTTTTTATTGACGCAACAGCTATCAGCCTTCTGCTACCTGACGCTTGTGCCGGGCACGCCGGGCCAGCATGTTCAAACCTTCGATCACCGCGGAGAAGGTCATGGCCGCGTAGACATAGCCCTTGGGCACATGGGCGCCGAAGCCTTCGGCGATCAGCGTCATGCCGATCATGATCAGGAAGCCCAGGGCCAGCATCACCACCGTCGGGTTGTCGTTGATAAACTTCGCCAACGGCTCGGACGCCAGCAACATCACCAGCACCGCCACTACCACCGCGATCACCATGATCGGCAGATGCTCGGTCATGCCCACGGCGGTGATGATGCTGTCGATGGAAAAGACCATGTCGAGCATCAGGATCTGACCGATCGCCGCCGCGAAACCCAGGGATATACCGGCGCTGCTGTCTTCGGTCTCCTTGGCCTCGGGGTCCATGCTGTGGTGAATCTCGGTGGTGGCCTTCCACACCAGGAACAGGCCACCGGCAATCAGGATCATGTCCTTCCAGGAGAACGCCTGGCCGAACACCTCGATCACCGGCGCGGTGAGCTTGACGATGTAGGCGATGGTGCCCAGCAAGGCCAGGCGCAGGATCAGGGCCATGCCGATACCGATACGCCGGGCCTTGGTGCGAAACTGCGCCGGCAGCTTGTTGGTCAGGATCGAGATGAAGATCAGGTTGTCGATGCCCAGCACGATTTCCATGACGATCAGCGTCGCCAGGGCAATCCAGGCGGTGGGGCTGACGGCGAGTTGCAACAGGTATTCCATGGTTCAGTCCTGATTCGGGGGTAAGGCGGCCACGTCCTGGCCCACCAATAGCGCAGCATTCTAAGGAAGTGAACACTTCAGGAAAATTCGTATTTTTAAGCGCTATACTTCGGTTTTAACGAACTGAATAGAGCCTGATGCTCAATTATCGCCAGTTGCACTATTTCTGGGTCGTGGCCAGGACCGGCAGTATCGTCAGGGCCTGCGAGCAGCTGAACCTGACGCCACAAACCATCAGCGGCCAGATCAGCCTGCTGGAACAGACCTTTGGCGTGGAGTTGTTCCGCAAGGCCGGACGACAGTTGGAACTGACTGAAGCCGGGCGCCGGACCCTGCCCTATGCCGAGCAGATGTTCCAATTGGGCAACGAACTGGAAGCCATGTTGCGCACCCAGCCGAACGAGCAGCAGCGACTGCTGCGGGTCGGGGTCGCGGATGTGGTGCCCAAATCCATCGTCTATCGCCTGATCGCGCCGACCATGGAGCTGGATGAGCCGATCCGTATCACCTGCCGCGAAGACAAACTCGAACGCCTGCTCGCCGACCTGGCGATCCAGCGCCTGGACCTGGTGATTTCCGACAGCCCCATGCCTGGTCATCTGGACATCAAGGGCTATAGCCAGAAGCTGGGGGAATGCGGGATCAGCTTTTTTGCCACATCGGCACTGGCAGCGCGCCATGCCGAGGATTTTCCACGTTGCCTGCATGGCGCACCGCTGCTGATTCCCGGACAGGAAAGCGTGGTGCGCAGCCGGCTCTTGCGCTGGTTCGCCGAACAACACCTGCACCCGAGGATCGTCGGCGAGTTCGACGACAGTGCGCTGATGCAGGCATTCGGCCAATCCGGCAGCGGGATTTTCATTGCCCCGAGCGTGATCGCCGAGGAGGTATGCCGGCAGTACGGCGTCGAGCTGATCGGCCAGACCGATGCGGTAAGCGAGTCGTTCTATGCGATCTCGGTGGAGCGCAAGGTCAAGCACCCTGGCATTGTTGCCATTACCGAGGGCGCTCGACGCGAGCTGTTTACCACGCAGGAAGACTAAGCGCTGACCGTGCGGGATTTCGCGCTCAACAGAAGGTTTGCGGCAAGCGGGCAAGCCCGCTCACCACAAGATCTCACCGGTCAATCAGATTTGAACCGGTATCGAGCCGTACGAAATCAGAACGCGCCCATGTAGTCACGTTTGCCGATTTCCACGCCGTTGTGGCGCAGGATCGCGTAGGCAGTGGTCACGTGGAAGAAGAACTGTGGCAGGCCGTAAGTCAACAGGTAGGCCTGGCCAGTGAAGCGCTTCTCTTTCGGTGTGCCCGGGCGGGTCACGATCTCGATGCCTTCCTTACCGTCGATCTTGCCCGGGGTGATGGTGTCCAGGTGAGCCAGCACCTTGCTGATCAATGCCTGCAGTTCGGCGAAGGTGGTTTCGCTGTCCGGGTAGGACGGCACGTCGATCTCGGCCAGACGCGAAGAAACGCCCTTGGCGAAATCGACTGCGATCTGCACCTGACGGTTCAGCGGGAACATATCAGGGGCCAGACGGGCTTGTACGAAAACGCTCGGATCGATGTTCTTTGCCACCGCATGGGCTTCGGCCTTGTTCAGAACGTCGCTCAAGGCATTGAGCATTTGCTTGAAGACCGGAATGGAAGCTGCGTACAGGGAAATGGTCATGAGGATCTCGCAGTGAAAATGGCAGGAGTGAAGCTGGGCGATTATAGCCAGGGTGAAGCGTATAGCGGCTTGTCTTTTTACGGCTGAAGGCCCTACGCTTACGACCTTTCAACGCACAGGGAAAAGCACTATGGGCAGCGAGCAAGAGACTTCCGTCGACCAGCCACAATTGAACAGCACGGAAATTCGCATCCTGGGCTCCTTGATTGAAAAACAGGCCACCAGCCCGGAAACCTACCCCCTGACCCTCAATGCCCTGGTGCTGGCCTGCAACCAGAAAACCAGCCGCGAACCGGTGACGAACCTCAACCAGGGCCAGGTCGGCCAGAGCCTGCGCGCCCTTGAAGGCCGTGGCTTTACGCGCCTGGTGATGGGCAGCCGTGCCGACCGCTGGGAGCATCGGGTCGAAAAGGCGCTGGAACTGGTGCCGGCCCAGGTGGTGTTGATCGGCCTGCTGTTCCTGCGTGGCCCGCAGACGGTCAACGAACTCCTGACCCGCAGCGGCCGGATGCATGATTTCGAAGACAGCGAGCAGGTCGTGCATCAATTGGAGCGCCTGATCGCCCGTGGCCTGGCCCTGCTGATTCCAAAACAGGCCGGGCAGCGGGAAGACCGCTACACCCACGCCCTGGGCGACCCGGCGGATATCGAAGCCATCCTCGCGGCCCGCCAGCAAGGACCCGAGCGCAGCGCGGCCGGCGCGGTGTCCGTGGAGCGTATCGAAGAGCTGGAAGCCCGGATCGCGGCGCTTGAAGAACGTCTGGCGCGATTGGAATAACCACCGCCAGACGCTTCATTCAACTGCGCGCAAAGGCCACCGCCTTCTGGAACTGCTCTTCGCTGGGCCGCACACCGGTGTACAGCACGAACTGTTCCAGCGCCTGGATGGCAATCACTTCAAGCCCGGTGATCACCCGCTTGCCCAGGGCCCTGCCGCGTAGAATCAACGGGGTTTCCGAGGGCACCGCGACCACATCGAACAGAGTGTCGGCCGCCTCCACCGCCGCGGCCTCGAAGGCCAGCTGATCCGCTTCCGGGCCACCGCTCATGCCAATCGGCGTGACATTGACCAACATCTGCGGGCGTAACGCCCCCAACTCCGCCTGCCATTCATAACCGCAACTCTGCGCCAGCGCCCTGCCCGCTGCTTCATTGCGGGCCATAATTACGCCATTACGGTAACCGCCATCCCGCAGGGCCGACGCCACGGCCTTGGCCATGCCGCCGCTGCCGCGTAGCGCGAAGCTGATGTCCTTGGGCACCGCATGGGTCTCAAGCAACTGCGCAATGGCGATGTAATCGGTGTTATAGGCCTTCAGATGGCCAGCAGTGTTGACGATGGTATTGATGGACTGAATCGCCGCGGCGGACGCGTCCAGTTCATCCACCAAGGCGATGCACGCTTCCTTGAACGGCATCGACACCCCACAGCCCCGAATACCCAGGGCCCGAATCCCACCGACCGCGCCGGTCAGGTCCTGGCTGCTGAACGCCTTGTAGTAGAAGTTCAGGTCTAGTTGCTCATAAAGATGATTGTGGAAACGCAAACCGAAATTCCCGGGGCGCCCCGACAACGACATGCACAACTGGGTGTCTTTGTTGGGGTTCATCTGCATGTTTCATCTCCTGAAGGGGTGTTTTCGGATAAATGGGATAGGCATTTACCCAGCTTTCGTCGATCATAGCGACCAGCTGAAGGCTCTGGCACCTGGCCTCGGATAGCTGTCAAAGAAGCCGCGCCAAGAACCTTACACAAAATTTACTCAACGGCTGTGCAATTTTTCAGAAAGTCGTTGTCATAGAAGTATCCCCACGACAGTCCTTGAGTCTATTGCAGACAACAAGCGCTGGGGTTGGAACCCGAGGAATAATCATGATTCGTACAATCCCCAAGATAGCCTTGCTCGTTGGTGCACTCGCTGTCGCAGGCCAGGCCTCTGCCCATGGTGGCAACTGGGTCGGCCCTGCCTTGTTGGGTGGCGTGATCGGCGGAGCCATCGTCGGTTCGGTGATGTCAGAGAGCCGCCCGGCTTATGTCCAGCAGCCCGTGTATGTGCAACCGGCCCCGGTCTATGTACAACAGCCGCCTCCGGTCTATGTCCAGCAACCGGTCTATGTCCAGCCGGCCCCGGTCTACGTCCAGGGTGGCTACTATGGCCGTCCGGTGTACTACGGTCATCCGCATTACTACGGCGGTGGCCCACGCTGGTAATCGACAGGCAGAACATCCAGGCCCTGCTCGCAAGAGCGGGGCTTTTTTTTGCGATATCCAAGCGTCGATGTCTGAATTGCGCCAGCAAAGGTCGCAGGCAAGACAACCGCCCAGCGGCAATAAAAGGCATGATATGACCTGTCGTCGCCCAGGACGGGCCTTAATACGACTGTCATATTTATGCCATGCCCGATCAGCAAGATCAGGCTGAATGATAAGAACAAGGACGAACCATGCCTACGCAGAACCCACATCGTACCGCTGGCCTCTGCACATCCAGCAAGGTCTACAGCGCCCTCACCGAGCTCAAGCAGCTCGAAGGCCACCGCACGGCCAAATTCCTCTCCTTGCTGGCCGAGAATCTGGTCCGCAAAGGGCTGCTGAATGAGCAGGAAGTGCTGAAGATGCTCGACCAGGTCGTCGACTGACGCACTCTATTGCCGCCTGTCGATCTCGTCGATGTCCACTATCGAGCGCGATGATTTTCCTCCGATCGGGCCGGGCCTTAAGGTAGCTCCATAGATTGATGGAGGTCCTCATGGCCAAGGTACAAATCATGTCCGTAATCGGCAGTGCCGTTCCCGCCTCGCTCAGAGAGCTGGGCCTGCTCGCCTGCTGGTACCTGGTTCGAGACGGTGTACCGATCAGCGGACCGTTCACCTCGCTGCGGGCAGCCAAGACTTCGTCGCAAAGCATGAACCTCTCTGCACTGAACGCCTGATCGGCCCAAGATTCCCGAAAACGTGCGTTGCTCCGCACACCCCTTTGCCCGCATTCGTTGCGGGCTTTTTTATGGGCGCGCGCTGATCAGCCGCGCTCGGCCAGGGCGGCATTGACCTGGGCCCGATGGGCGAGCTTCTGCAGGCGCTTCTCCAGTTCGATCATCACCACGCGGTCGCTGCGACCACTTTCCAACTCGTCGATCAGTGCCTGGGTCACCTGGCGCAGTTCATGGCTGATGACGATCCGGTCGTCGTTCAGGTCATCCTTGTGCGACTCGAACAGGCGATGCAGGAAATCCTCGAGAGTGCGCTGGCAGCGATGCCGGTCCGACGCCCGCAGGTGAGCGAGATTAGCGCTGATACGCCCCAGCAGGTCCAGCAGTTCGATGCCGAAATAGTGCAACCGCCGCGCATAACCCACCTCGCGCTCACGGCGTTGCTTGCGCTGCTCCTGGAACTCCTGCTTGCGCTGGATCGCCGGCACACTGATAGCCACCATCAGGCCGACCACAAGACCCACGGCCTGGATCCAGCCATACCAATCCGCCGATTTCGGAAAGAAGGCAAAGCCCAGCAACAGTACCGCCACCATCCCCGCCCAGACCACCATGGGCAGGTAATCCCTGCTGATCAAACCCTTCGGCATTGCCGGACTCCTGAGTCATTGGATCGCGTCGATTACGTCGCAAGCGCCGATGCTAATCGGTCCGCGAGGCCCGTACCACCACGTATCAGGCTGGGTACACAATTAAATAGCCATCACTTATCCGGCGTCCTGGCAAACATAGCAAAGAAGCGCGACAACGACCGCCGACGCGTCCGCAAGTCGTTTCCATTCGTGTTCCAACCGGCAGGAAACTCAGCGCGTCACGACCCCGACCAGCCCGTTCGAAAAGGCACCGAAAAGCCTGAAAATAAGAGGGCGCAATCCATACAACTGCCGCCATACGTACGCTACTATGTGTCTTATGGCCAGCATGCATCCAGCCTTCATCGCCGGCCAGTTAGGACACAGCGTTCAGGTCCTCCTGCCGACCTATGCATGCTGGCTTAGCTCACCACGGATTGGACCGAGATCAGGAAGCTCGAAGAGAGAATGGGTACAACATTGGTACAAGAGTAAATTTTGTGTCAGTTAAGCCCAATATCTACAGAGGTGTGGCAACTTTCTGAACTATATTCATAAAATGTAACGTTTTTTTGAGAACGACCCGTTACCTACGGTTTACCCATTATTTTTTGCGAGTCCATCCGCGTGAACATTCGTCATTCCATCTTCGGCCTGGTTTTTGTCCTGGCAGGCGCCGCCATCACCCCTAACGTAGAAGCCCGCGAGACCGTCTCCGCCCCCCGTGATACCCATCATCTGCAAGTCGCTTCCGGCAGCGCCCTGGTCGTCGATCTGCAAACCAACAAGACCCTTTACTCCAGCAACCCGGACGTGATCGTGCCGATCGCCTCGGTGACCAAGCTGATGACCGCCATGGTAGTGCTGGACGCCAAGCTGCCGATGGACCAGTACATCTCGGTGAACATCGCCGATACCCCGGAAATGAAAGGCGTGTTCTCCCGGGTCAAGCTCAACAGCGAGCTGCCGCGCAAGGAAATGATGCTGATCGCCCTGATGTCTTCGGAAAACCGTGCGGCGGCCAGTCTCGCCCACCACTACCCGGGCGGCTACGCGGCCTTTATCGCGGCGATGAATGCCAAGGCCAGGTCCCTGGGCATGATCAATACCCACTATGTGGAACCCACTGGCCTGTCGGTCCATAACGTCTCCACCGCCCGTGACCTCAGCAAGTTGCTGATGGCCGCACGTCACTATCCGATGTTGAGCGAACTGAGCACCACCAAGGAAAAGACCGTGGCGTTCCGCAAGCCCAACTACACCCTGGGCTTTCACAACACCGACCATCTGGTCAATAAAGACAACTGGGACATCAAGATCACCAAGACCGGCTTCACCAACCAGGCCGGTCACTGCCTGGTACTGGTCACCAACATGGGCGGTCGCCCGGTGGCTTTGGTGATTCTCGATGCGTTCGGCAAGTACACCCATTTCGCCGATGCCAGCCGGATCCGCAACTGGATCGAAACCGGCAAGAGCGGTGGCGTACCGGATGTGGCCCTGCGCTACAAGTCCGAGAAGAACCTCAAGAGCCGCGACCAAGCGTCAAAGTAAGCCCTGATACCGTGGCCCGATTCTTCGGGCCACGTGCTGTCGTGCTCGGGTGCCTGTTCCTGCGCGCCTATCACCTGGCTGAACTGGGCCCGTCAGTCTGCCTCGCCGGCAGTGATGTGACTTCGACGGCCCTGCTCGATCAGCCACAAGCGGAGTCCAATCCGTCACCATAAGCCCAAAGGTGCCGCCGCGCACCCAAACCGGCATAATCGCGCTCCGCCTCCGTCGAACAGGACGTCACCCGTGAGCGCCGCACGCCCCCCAACCCGCGAGAACAAAAACATCGGCCGCCTATTGCTCGAACTGCTGTGGCTGCTCCTGGTACTGCTGGTGCCGATGTTCTTCGTCACGATCCTCCCGCCCTTGCTCGCCCTGGCCGTGGTCATCGTCTGCGCCGGGGCGATGTGGGTCTGTGTGAAAGTCGGTTGGCCCAAAGGCGGACGAGCCTTTGCCCGGCTGATGATCTCGGCGGTCTTTGGCCTGGGCTTCAGCCTCGGCCGAGCACTGCCCGATTACTGGGACATCGCGGCCGCCTGCCTGGCGATTTTCCCCGGGCTGGCTTGCGTGAGCATTTGGGAGAAGCACCTGGGCCTGGTAAAGCCCACCACGCAGACCCCACCCGCTGGCAGCGGTGCCAGTGCCTGGGGTGGCCAGGAGCCAACACTGACGCCCGAAGGCGAGCCGATCCGGGTGTTCAACCACGGCGAAATCGCCATGGGCGGCCCGGTGATGTGCGACTACCTGTTTCCCGACGGCACCCTGCTCGAAGGACTGGGTGCCTCGGCGCGCTTTTCCAGTGACGCCCGCTACTTCGCCGCCCCCATTCCGTCGCGCAGCAGTTGGGGCCTGGTAATCCTCGACCGCACCTTGCACCGCCTCTATCGCTGCCAGGCGGATCAGTTCTGGGAACTGGACACTTTCAATGAGCAAGGCCTCGGTGGGCGTTACAGTCCGTTGGTGGACAACGGTTCCCACCAGCACTCCCTTGAAGAGTTATTGCAAGACGCCCAAGCCATCGACCTGCTCCCAGTCAGCGATCTCTGGCTGGAACCGGGCAACTGGCAACAAGCCCTGGCCCGGCAACAGATCGAATATCGCTCCCCCGATGGTCGGCATCGGCTAAATGGCCAACTGACCCTGCCCGATAGCCTGAGGGAACTGGACCAACCGACCCGCCCGATCAACCATCCCGATTACCGGCTCAGCGTCGATAACGCCCCTTCATTCTTGTTGATCTCGGCCCAGACGCCGATTATCTGGAGCGCCGACAGCCGCAGCCTGATCTGTCGGGCCCGCACACTGGACTCGTCAGAGCCGCACCAAGCGCTATGGCTCTGGCAGCAGGATCGGGGCTGGCGCCCCCTGCGCAGCCCCTGGAGCCGCGACAACCGCAGCCCTAGCGGATACTGGAGCCAACCGGTGGCGCTGGACGAGCAGCAGGTCTGGCTGGAGAGCGAGCTGCCGCTGTCGCAACCCGACAACGGACATTACGGCTACCAGTTGCACAGTATCCACAGTGACTCGCAGATTCTGGTCGGCCACGACCCTCTGGGCCGCGAGCAGACTGCCGAATGGAACAGGCCCCGTATCCGCCTGGTCCTGCCACTGGACAGCGACGGGAGCACGGCCAGCGTAACCATCGAGTCAGAGCCGCTGGCGAATGGCACCCACGCCCACTTCACCTTGCTCCAGGACGATCAGGACGACTCAGCCGGCTACCAGTGCCGGATCGGCGACTGGACCCTGCCCGGCCTTTGGCGCCTGGATCATCGAGTGAGCGACTGCTCCCATTATCTGGCGCTGGTGCCGTTTGCCCTGCATCCGGCGGTGCCCGACCGCGTGATGGTGGCCGATCCCCGGCAACATCGGCTGATCGAGAGTCCACCGATGCGGGTCGCCGGGCTGGTGGATTTCAAGGCGGCGACGCTGAGCGTCGCAGTGATTGTCGGGCGCCTGCCGCGGGACGTCGCCAGTACGCCGCTGCAACGTTTTACCGAAGCCGTCCCTGATGCGTCCCAAGCCGCCGAGTTCTGCCGATACCGCGAAGACTCGCGCCTCTACTACGAGCTGCGCAGACTGCAATTGAATGGCGACAACCTGCAAGATTTGCCCGCCTGGCGTTGGGCCAAGCAGCCACAGATCGCCAGCGCCGAAGGCGAGTTTATCCAACCCTCCCCGACCGGCCTGGACGCCGCCTGGCTGTTCGGCACCAGTACCGAATACGGCGACGATCTGGGGCGCGGGCATATTGCTCGCCTGGGCGGACACCTGCTGACCGCTTCCGGCTGTGCCCTGTCGGACCTGGCCCCCTCCATGGCCTGGTCGCCGAAGGGACGCTACCTTGCGCTGACCCGACTCTATCTCGACCATCGCGACTTCGCTGACAGCTACAATCGCAGCGCCTGGAAACTCCTGCTGCTGGATGTCGAGGCACACACCTTGCGCACCGCACCCGGCTGGCTGGGCAACCGACCACAGCTCATCGACTTTGCTGCCGACGCCCTGCACTTGCGCCAGTTCGAAGCGGACTGGGATCAGCGGGATGGCTCCGACCCGGGTACTCGTGTGAAGATCGCCTTGAAAGAGATACTGGAGTGGCCGTGCGAACCCTTGCAACTGCAAGCAGGCCTCTGGCTGACAGCCGCCGAGGCGGCTCATGCCCAGGCTTGGCAAACCCTGGAAAGACCGGAACCGCTTCGACTTCTGCAAGAACAGGCTACGCTACAGACCAGTCGCCGCCCCGAATCATCTCGCACCGGACCCGCTCATGAGTAAATCGTCCTCAACCGTCCCTGATGACAAGGCCCCCTACTTCTGGCGGGACGAACGCCTGCCCTTCATCGAGGCCCGCTCGATCCAGGACGGCCGCAAGGTCTGCTATTCCCGGCATTCCCACGAACACTTCTCGATCGGTGCGATCACCCACGGCCAGAGCACCTACATCAACGAGCAGAACCAATGGCGGGTCACGGCCGGCACCGTGGTGCTGATGAATCCGGGTGAGGTGCATGCCTGCAACCCCATCGAAGACCAGCCCTGGGCCTATCGCATGTTCTATGTCGAAATAGCCTGGCTGACATCACTGCAACATGAACTGGGGTTCAGCCCGGATCTGGACTTCCGGGCATTTTCCACGCCCCATACCCGCGATCCGGCACTCTATGAAGGCTTGAACAGCCTGTACGAAACCCTGGTGGACGACGAGCTCGCGCTCCTGGAAAAACAGTGCGCCCTGGTCGAGTTCTTCACCCTGCTGCAGCACCGTTTGAACCCGGCGCCACGGCCGGCTCGGGAGATCAACCAGAAACTG
Source organism: Pseudomonas sp. MWU12-2319 (assembly GCF_023242525.1). Taxonomy (NCBI): domain Bacteria; kingdom Pseudomonadati; phylum Pseudomonadota; class Gammaproteobacteria; order Pseudomonadales; family Pseudomonadaceae; genus Pseudomonas; species Pseudomonas sp. MWU12-2319. The sequence goes on along the minus strand of NZ_JALJES010000002.1, from coordinate 521,954 downwards.
GAACGGGCTGCGGCCTACATTCATAAACACTGCACTGAAGCCCTGAAGCTGGAAGACATCTGCCAGGCCGCGCAGTTGTCGGCGTCGTACCTGACCCGCGCCTTCAAACAGCATTACGGCATGACGCCCCACGCCTTCCTGGTCAACCGGCGCATCCAGTACGCACGCAATCGGCTGCGCCGTGGCGGCCTGATCGCCGACGTCGCGCTGGAGGCCGGCTTCGCCGACCAGGCGCACTTCCAACGGGCATTCAAACAACACCTGGCCGCGACACCGGGGCAGTATCGCGGTTGATTCGCCTCAAGGCAGCAACAGGTAGATCGCGCTGAGGGCCAGCAACAAGGCCATCAGCCGATTGAACAGGCGCATGCCCTTGGGATTGTCCAGATAGTGCCGCAGAAAGGTTCCGGCAAATCCCCAACAGGCAATCGAGCCGTAGCAGATCACGAAGTACACCGCCGCGAATTGCCACACCAACCGCGCTTCGCCATTGGCCGCAAACGCCCCCATCCCCGCCACGCAGGCCAGCCAGGCCTTGGGATTGAGCCACTGCATCACCGCGCCGACCGTCATCGTCGGCTGTTTGCCGGACTGACTGGTATTGAGACCGCCATCGTCGAGCGCCAGCTTCAAGGCCATGTACAACAGGAACGCCACACCGGCCAGCTGGATCACCCGGGTCAAACTCGGCACGAACAACAGCAGCTCATTCAACCCGAGGCCGATCAGGACCAGCAACAGGGTGAAGCCCAGGGTCGCGCCCGTCACGTGCCGCAAGCTGGCACGCCAGCCGAACTGTGCACCGGCGCTCAGGGCCACGATATTGACCGGGCCGGGGGTGATGGAAGAGGCCAGCGCAAAGGCCGCCATGGAAACAAGAATGCTCATCGTCTACCTTCTGCATGAGTGGATGTCGGGGCTGAAGGTACCCATGCGCACGGGCGGCGGTATTGAAGAAAACTCCCCTGTACAGCCTTTTGCCCCACAGACGAAATGTTTCATCCAGCAAAGCGTTCAAGCGGCGTAAGATGAACAAGGTGTTAATCGTGCATCGTATCCAGCCTGGGGAAACCGAACCATGAAGCCGAACCTCGTCAAAGTCGCGCTGGTAATGAGCGCCCTGCTGTTGAGCGCCTGCTCCGGCACGAGCACGATGACCAGCAACAGTGCCTGCTATACCGAAAGCTGTAACCAGCACTACGACAGCAAACCGGTCACCCAGAGTTTTGGCGCCTCGAACCTGGGCAGCAGCTTCCGTGAGTACGGCACCAGCATGCTGCGCGACTAAGCTCAATCGCTGATCAACGGCTGGCTGCATCCCCCGGCAGCCACGTTGATTTGCACACAAAAAGCCAGGCCTGGTCCTGCTATCTCATAGGAAATGTCCGACTTTCCACTCCCTAGCTTTACGTCGATTATCTGAATCTGGACCGCTGCCCCCGACAGCGCCTGCCCAGCCCTCGCTTTTGACGGGAGCCTGCCGTCAGGCGGTGCCTTCTGGTCACTTGTCCCTTGCAGGAGATACGATGAAGCTATCGATGAACTTATATGACGCGCTGACGAGCATCGATGTCCCTCCGAACAAGGCCAAGGCGGTTGTAAATGCCTGGGAGTCGGATATGGAAAAATTCGCGACAAAGTCTGATCTGCTCCGCACCGAGACCCAGTTGCAAACGTCGATTACGGAATTGGGCTCAGAAGTTCGTTCACTGGGCACCGAACTGCGCGCACTGATCAATGAACAGGGTGCAGAACTGCGAGCTTCCATCAAGGAGCAAGGCGCGGAACTGCGAGAGTCCATGACAAAGCAAGGCACAGAACTGCGAGAAGCCATGACAAAGCAGGGCGCGGAGCTGCGAGAAGCCATGACGAAGCAAGGCGCAGAACTGCGAGAGGCCATTACAGAACAAGGTGCAAAATTCCAGGTATCCGTTGCTGAAATGGACTCACAGAACAAGATCCTGCGCTGGCAGCTCAGCATCCTGCTCGTCTGCATCACCATTCCCCTGCTCAAGCTGGCTTACGATATGCTGATCAAGTTCACCTTGAACTGAGTCACTTCAGCTGCGCGCAGACTTGCCGAAGGCACCCGCGCAGCCAGCGGTGCGCGGGATCGGCATCCAGCCGCGGATGCCAGAGCATGGCAACCGTGAACGTCGGCAGCGAGAACGGAAGTTCAAAGCTGTGCATACGGGTACGCAGGTTGCCGGTGTGGCGCTCGGGCACGGTGGCGATCAAATCGGTGGATCGGGCCAGCGACAGCGCAGTCGAAAATCCGGCAACAAACGTAGCCACCTCCCGTGAAAACCCAAGCCGCTCCAGCGCCTCATCGACAGCGCCCTTGTCGAGCACTCGCCGCGCAACACCGATATGCTGGCCGGCCGCATACCGTGCAGGAGTCATTTCCCCCTGACCCAGCGGATGCTCCCGGCGCACCACGCCAATAAAGCGATCGCGAAACAGCGCCTGGGTCAGCAACTCCGGACCTTGGCTGCTACCCACCACACCGGTTTCCAGATCGACACTGCCATCGCGCAGTGGCGCGCTGTCCTTGTCCGGTTTCTGCAGGAAGCGTAGGCGCACCCCGGGCGCCTCTTCAGCGATCCGGGCCAGCAGCGCAGGACCGAAACTCTCCACAAAACCGTCACGGGTGCGCAGTGTGAAGGTGCGGACCAGTTGCTTGAGGTCCAACTGCCCGACAGGTCGCAGCACGGCTTCTGCGTCCTGCACCAACTGCGCGACCCGCTCGCGCAACTCCAGTGCCCGGGGCGTGGGCACCAGGCCACGCCCTGCCCTGACCAACAACGGATCACCGGTGGTTTCCCGCAAACGCGCCAGTGCCCGGCTCATTGCCGAGGGGCTGAGATGCAGGCGCCGGGCAGCGCGCGCCACGCTGCCTTCGGCCAGCAGCACATCCAGGGTGACCAGTAGATTGAGATCGGGTGTGGACATGGACCGCCCCTTGGCATGGCCTGTTCGGATAGCGCGTCAAACGCACGAGTACAGTGCAAACGGTGCACCTTCCGCCATGTTAGGCGCCGGCGTAGATTTCTGACAGCTCCGCGTTGGGAGTGGCCGAAAAGAGAAGCCGGATGAAACCGATCACTGCAGGACCCGAAAAGCTCGCGACGAACACCGAGCCACACACACCGTCGGCACGCTGGGCACTGGCCGGCTTGTCGCTGTCGATGCTGCTGTCATCCCTTGGCACCAGCATCGCCAACGTCGGCCTGCCCACCTTGGCCCAGGCGTTCAACGCGTCCTTCCAGAACGTGCAATGGATCGTCCTCGCCTACCTGCTGACGATCACCACCCTGATCGTCAGCGTAGGCCGGCTGGGTGATCTCACCGGTCGGCGGCGCCTGCTCCTGACCGGCATCGCCCTGTTCACCCTGGCCTCGACGCTCTGTGGTTTCGCCCCCACGCTGGGTCTGCTGATCGGCGCGCGGGCGCTACAAGGCGTCGGCGCGGCGATCATGATGGCCCTGACCCTGGCGTTTGTCGGCGAAACGGTGATCAAGGCCCGCACCGGCAGTGCCATGGGCTTGCTGGGCACCATGTCCGCCATCGGCACGGCCCTGGGCCCCTCACTGGGCGGGTTCCTGATCGCCGGGCCGGGCTGGCGCGCGCTCTTCCTCATCAGTGTGCCGCTGGGTGTGCTGGCGTTTATCCTCAGCCACCGCCACCTGCCCGCAGATCGTCAAAGGACTCAGCACGAGCGAAGCGGTTTCGACCCACTGGGTACACTGCTACTGGCGCTGACACTGGCGGCCTATGCGCTGGCCATGACCCTGGGACGCGGCCACTTCGGCCTGCTCAATATCAGCCTGCTAGCGATGGCAGCCCTCGGCCTTGGCCTGTTCGTGTTGACCGAGGCCAAGGTCGCTTCGCCGCTGATTCGCCTGGTGATGTTCCGTGACCTCAGGCTGAGCGGGAGCCTGCTGATGAGCGGGCTCGTCTCGGCGGTGATGATGGCGACGCTGGTGGTCGGTCCGTTCTATCTGGCGCGAGGGCTGGGATTGGACGCGGCTGGGGTCGGATTGGCGCTCTCAGCCGGGCCTTGTGTCTCGGCGCTGACCGGGGTGCCGGCGGGCCGACTGGCAGACCGCTTTGGCGCACAGCGCATAACGGTTGTCGGTCTGATGGCCATGACCGTCGGCTGCCTTGCGCTGTCGCTAGTGCCGCAGACCCTCGGGCTGGGCGGCTACATCAGCCCGCTGGTCGTTGTCACTATCGGCTATGCCCTGTTCCAGGCGTCCAACAACAGCGCCGTCATGGGCGAGGTCGGCACGCAGCAACGGGGCGTCGTTTCCGGCCTGCTCAATCTGTCGCGTAATCTCGGGCTGATCACTGGAGCATCGGCACTGGGTGCGGTGTTTGTGTTCGCTTCAAAGGCAGCCGACATCACCAGCGCGTCCCCCGAAGCCGTCGCCAGCGGCATGCGAACGACCTTTGCCACGGCACTGGCGCTGGTTGTCGTCGCACTGGCCGTGGCGCTGGTCGTCAAGAAAAGATAACGCTGCGCACTACAACGCAGGACGCTGGAACCCGACCCACTCCTGCACGGCAGGCCGCTGCCATTGGCGTTGCGCATATTCCACCAGGACAGGTGGCACGTCGTCACCGTTGAGGACCAGCCGGTTGAGCATCAGCGCCAGGTCCGTATCGGCAATCGACCATTGACCGAACAGGTGCTCACGGCCATCCGCCAGCAGTGCCCGGGCGGCCGCGAACAGCTTGCGCGTCGCCGCCTCGGCCGCTGGCGACAAGGGCCCCGACTTGATGCCATAAAACACCACCACGGTGGAGCGCTCCTGCCGGATCGGTATCAGGTCACTGCGCAGCCAGGCCTGGACCTGCCGGGCCTGCGCGCGCTGTTGACGGTCTTGCGGATAAACCGGCACCTGCGGGAATGTCTCTTCCAGATACTCGGCAATCGCCGACGACTCGGACAAGGCAAAGTCGCCATGCACCAGGGTCGGCACCCGCTGGGTCAGCGACAGGCTGGCGTAGCCTTCAGCCTGGTTTTCCAGGGTGTCGAGGTCCAGGGGGATCAGTTCGAAGTCGATGCCCTTTTCCCGCAGCACGACGAAATCCGACATGGCATAAGGGCTGGTGAATTGAGCATCGACGTACAGTTGCAGGCGGGGATCACGCACGACACATCTCCATATCCATAGGTGGGAGAGGACACGCTACGGGATTGGCCGTCATAAATGAAATGCATGATTTTCATGCGCGCATTCCCTGCGGGAATACCGTGGTTTCAGCGGTCCAGCGCTCTCTGTACACACCAGGACAATGGCAGCGTCAGCAGCACCATTGCCGCCAGGGCCATCACCGCGATCGGGATTCCGGTCAGGTCACCCAGCCCCCCGAACAACACCGGCGCCAGCGCCCCACCGCCGATGGTTCCGGTATAGAACAGCGCAAACGCCTGCTCGCGCCTGCCCGCCTCCGACAACTCCGGCACTACACCATAGAGCACCGACGATGTCCCGTTCAGAACCAGCCCCAGCAACGGCAGCATCACCATCATGCCGGACAACGGCAGATACACCGCCAGCACGATCAATACCGAAGTAGCGGACTCCGTGAGCCACACGGTCTTCATCATGCCGATACGCGCGCCCAGGTAACCGCAGAACAACTTGCCGAACGCGCCGCCCACGAACAACAGCATCAACGCCAGGCCGATACCCGCCGTACCGGCGCCCTTGCGGCTCAACAGGAAAGGCAGGAAGGTGAGAAAGCCCATGCGCACCGCGCTGTCCAGCGTGCCCGTCAGCAGCAGCGCACGCAGCCCGTTGGCGGAGCCTTTCCCTGTCGGTGTCACGGAGGCTTTCCGAGGCCCGGGCGACGTTGCCGCCTGTGTCGGAACCAGCCACCACAGCAGCACGGCGGCAGCCAGGCCAAGTACGCCCATCAGCGTGACACTGGCGCGCCAACTGACGACCGTCAACAACAGGCCTACCAGTCCCGGGAGCAACGTCTTGCCGATATCGCCGGAAAAATTGTATTGCGACAGCGCCTCCTTGACCCCGCCACCCGCCTCATGGGTATCGGTGATCAGCGAGGACGCCAGCGGGTGCTGGGTGCTGGCGCCCAACCCACCCAGCAGCAGCGCCAACAGCAGCACCGTCAACCCGCCGGCCTGGCCGACGAGCAGGTACGCCAAGCCGGCCAGTGCGGTGCCGCCCACCAACAAACGCTCTCGTCCCCAGCGTCTGGCGGCCCGGCTCGCCAACAACTGGAAACCGGCCATCATCCCGGAATAGGCTCCGCGCAGCAGCCCCACCTGCGCGTAACTCATGCCGAACTGTGCCTGCCAGATTGGCAGCAACACATAGATCACATCGGTCAGGCCGTCATGCACGGCATGGGCGCTACAGGCCGCCAGCAGGGACCGGCGGCGTAAAGAGCTCTCGGCGGGTGGCGTCTCGCTCAATGTGAGTGGGCTTTTCAAATCGGTCATTGTATTAACTCACAGAGCCTCTCGTTTTATGACGAAAAGACTTTATAGAATACGCAGACTGGCAAAGACCAATACCAAATTCGAACCGATCAATACCCAAGGACCAGGATGCTCGATCTACGCAGGTTGCGTTACTTCTTGACCGTTGCCGAGGAACTGCATTTTGGCCGCGCAGCACTGCGCCTGCACCTTGCCCAACCGCCCCTGACCCGGCAGATTTCGGCCCTGGAAGTCGAACTGGGGTTTCGCCTTTTCGACCGCACCAGCCGCAGCGTATCGCTCACGCCTCAAGGCCGCGCCTTCCTGCCTTACGCCCGCTCCGTGCTGGAGCAAGTCGACCTGGCCAAAGTCATCGCCGACAAATTGGCGGCCGGTACTGCCGGTCAGCTTGTCCTGGGTTATGCCAGCTCGATTGCCCTGTCGGATATTTTCAGCCGGGCCATTCGGTCCTTCGCCCAGCGTTTTCCGGAGGTTCAACTGACGTTGGTGGAAAGCGCTTCAGGCGCCCTGGTGGCGCAGATCGTCGACGGGCGCATCGATATCGGCATGAGCCGTCTGCCACCGTCCGACGGGCAAACCGAGGTCCAGTCACTGTCCCTGGGCGAGGAGCAACTGGTGGCCGCCCTCTCCAGTGACGACCCGCTGGCCGATCAATCCCAAGTGACCCTGGCGCAACTCAGTGCGCATCCGTTGATACGCTATCCGACCGATTACGGCTCGGGGCTCAACACAATTATCGAGCAGCTCTACCGACGCCATGGCCTGCCCTTGCGGCCCGGGCTGGCCGGGCGGCAGATCACCTCGATCATCGCCCTGGTGGCTGCCGGCCTGGGCGTCGCACTGGTGCCCCACTGCACCCAAACCCTGGCGAAAAAAGGCGTGACCTATCGGCCCCTGACCGATCCCGACGCCTGTGCGCCTCTGCTGGTACTCACTCGCGCGCAAGGACGCAGCCTGCTGGTCGAGGCGTTCATGGGGGTGATCGACGAGCTTCGACAGGCTCAGGAGTCCGGCTGATCAGGCCGCATGAGCCTCAACCCACTTATCCTGACAATGCTGGAAAGTGGCCCCCTCATCGGCGGGGGTGCCGGGCTCGACCCTCACCGGACCGTAATTGACGTGTATGTATGCCGAAAACCATGCGCGCATCGCGATATCGGAAGCGCCTGGCACGGGGTCGCTGCCTTTTTTCTCCCAATTGGCGATGGTCTGCACGTCGACACGAAAAAGCGCCGCGGCTTCCTCCTGGACCAGATCCTGCTCCTTCCTGAGAAATCGAAACTGATGCCCTGTCATGGGCTTTTTCTGCCGAAGGATATCAAGTGCAATTGCACGATGCAGGCCTTCGACATCCTCGATTTTCACACCTTGGCCATAGGACGACTCGACAATCGTGTAGCCGTTTTTCAGATAGATACCTTCCAGGCCGCTGCCTGTGTATTCAAACATCACTCACCTCCCATACGGTGACGGCGATGATCTCGCCGGGATCAAGAACCGGCTTCACCGCTGCGACCACACACACGATGTCTCGCGGAGGCAGCTCGCACATCTTGAATTCGAAGCTTTTGTGTTCAGCACTGTACGTGGGGCCTTTAATGATGACCCCACGTTGCAAGCACCTCAGCGCCTCCACCATCGTGACCCCGCGCTCCTTCAGCCGCTGCAGGAAATGATGAGTCAGGATGACGCGGTAAGAGTCCTGCGCAAGCCTGTGAACAAGACTTTCGAGCTCTCTCGGTGACCACAACGGTAGATTATCGCTCATACGAACCTATAATATTTATAGGCTGCGCAATGGTAGAGTGCAACCTTTGTTTGTCAACGTGTGTGTGAAAATACCGCCAGGACACTGACTGACCTTTGCCGCGGAGCTCGGCGTCAGCCGAGGTGGCAGGTCTGCGATGTGATTGAAATCATAGACACGGGAAGAACTTTCGCGAGCGCTTAAGTGTTTCTGTTGGTCTCTGGAAAATTGACCATTTTTTCTGCCACGCTCATTCTGAAAACTTGAGTGAATGAACTTGCCAGAGACACACCGATGAAAGATCTTTTTAATTTGAAAGATGTTTCCTAAAAGATCTCAGCCCGGAGAGTGTCAGATTTTTTGTGTGCAGGCTGGTAATGGCCTGCCGTTAGGCAGGCCTTTTTTCACCAGGTCGGCCTTCACCGCCATCCTCATACACGAAGATCTATCTGCAACCTGCCTGAAGAGCACCGCTTACACAGCCCCCGGCGCCAAGCGCCCAACATTGCCTCCGGACCGATTCCAAATCGCTACCATCCTAATGAAAAGAAATGTACGGTAATCGCCACCGTACGAATCTCCTCCAGCACACCAAGGATCGGTCAGCCCATGAAACTCGCCTACCTGGCGCTTGCCGCCTGTTTGATTTTCCAACCCGCTTTCGCCAGGTCCGATACGGATCGTCAAGCCTTCACCCCAGACGAGTCGCAATTGCTCGAGCACGGCTCGTATATCAATAAAGACGGAAACACCGTACACAGTCCCGCTCACACCAAATCAGACCGAGCCCCCGAGGGCGCCACGGCCAAGTGCCGCGACAAGACTTACAGTTTCAGCCAGCATCGGCGTGGAACCTGCTCACGGCACGGCGGTGTGATGGCTTGGTTGTAGAGAGCGTCCAAAAGACGAAGCGCTTATTCGCAACCCTTCAGGAGCCCGACAATGACGAAACCCTTTGGCATCACCCTCGCCTTCACATTGCTCCTCGCGCTATCGAATACAGCCGCGGCTGAAACAGCTCATGAATCAGCACGCAGTTTCGTTGCCCAATCCCATGCCGGCGACGATCTCGCCGCCATCGCACTATCGGCCGCCAAGCACACACAAACCTACGGGACGCTCGTTGCGAAGCTGGGGGCTGTCGGGGCAGACACAGCCGTGTCGAGCGAAATCACTGCGCTACTCCCGCAGTACCAGCCGAAATGGGACCAGAACCTTGCCGCCGCCTATGAGAAGTCTTTCTCCTCAGAAGAGCTATCGTCGCTGGCGTCTAAAGGTCGAGACTCAAAATACGCCGGTAAAGTGATAGAGCGACAATCGGCAATCGGAAAAGACATGCAGTCCAGCTCAGGCCCGATTCTGATTTCCCTGATAACCGAAGCACTTGAGGCATGCCTTTCCAAAAACGGCTTGTAAACAAGGGCTGCGAACCACCAGCGGCACATCGACAAGGTCGATGGCCATCACAAAATTTCATAACCTTTGAGCTATCCTCGGCGCCCAGGACTCGATCTACGCCAAAGGAATGAAGATGACATTGACTGCCGAACGTTTGCTCAGCCTGGCCATGGCCAACCCGGTAAACGCTGAAATCGCCACACGCCTGCCCTCCCTCAGCTTGAGTCAATGCATGCTTACGGCGGGCTGCCTGTTCCAGGCCGTCTGGAATCAGCGTTCGGACCAGCCCGCCGAATGGGGCGTCAAGGATTACGACGTTTTCTACGTCGACAATGACCTCTCCTGGGAAGCCGAAAACGAGGTTATCCAGGCCACTCAACAGCTCTTCCAGGACCTTGGCGTCAACATCGATATCAAGAACCAGGCACGCGTCCATCTTTGGTATGCCCAACGGTTCGGCAGAACCTATGCTCGGCTGGAGTCGGCCAAAGAAGGTATTGATCGTTACCTTATTGCCGGCACCTGCATCGGACTGGATGTTGCCACGGGTGAAGTCTATGCACCCTACGGCCTGACCGATATCGAACAAGGCCTGCTTCGGATCAATCCGGCACATCCCGAACCCGATTTGTTCGAGCAGAAAGCGAAAAGTTATCAGGCTCGCTGGCCTTGGCTGAAGGTCGTGGGAACCAACCGTTCCTAAAAACCGTATCACGTTGCAAAGATGCTCAAAGTAACTGGGCCGTCAGGCGGTCAAAATAAAGAGCGGCAGCGCTTGCGCGAGCGCATTGTGTAAAAGCCGTTCTATTTCTTAAATGCTTGGTTGCACATTTTTATCTGGAGCCTAATGTCAGAGCCGATCATTTCTGACAATAATTCACCTGTTTTGCCAATAAGTGGTCTCTCCTGCTCCCAGGATTCCCCTAGCCCCGCTCACTGCCTTCGGACAAGGACCGTCGCCACCATGCCTTCGATCTACCAACTCAAGCCCCGCTTCCAGAACCTGTTGCGTCCAGTGGTCCAACGCCTCTTCGACAATGGCACCAGCGCCAACCAAGTCACCTTGAGCGCCGCTGTAATTTCCCTGCTGGTAGGCGCCGTAGTCGCCACCTTCGCCGGGCACGCCTGGGTGTTCGTGATCATCCCCATTTGGATGATCCTGCGCATGGCCCTGAACGCCATCGACGGCATGCTCGCAAGGGAGTTCGGCCAGCAATCGAAGCTCGGCGCCTACTTGAACGAACTCTGCGACATCGTCGCCGACAGCGCACTGATCCTGCCGTTTGCCTTGTTGCCCGAAGTCAGCCTGTTGGCGGTGCTGCTGGTGACCCTGCTGGCCCTGTTCAGCGAATACGCCGGTGTATTGGGGCCGATGATCGGTGCCTCACGACGCTACGACGGCCCCATGGGCAAGAGTGATCGTGCATTCATCCTCGGCGTGATCGCCACCGGCGTGGCCTTCGGCCTGATCAATGCCCAATGGATAAATGGGTTGTTTGTACTGATGGCCGCACTCTTGCTGGTCACGCTGGTCAATCGGGTACGACAAGGCTTGAAAGAAGCCGCAACAACAGCCGAACAACCAACTGCATAACTTCTATCTCAAAACCTTGCCTCAAGTCCCCCTCTCCAAGATCCGGCCAAAGGACATTGCAATGCGCGACGAACAAACCCAGACCTTCAGCACCCATGATGGCGTCGAACTGTTTTATCGCCACTGGCCGGCCACAACCCCTGCCGCCGGCGAGCCGCGCAAGGCCATCCTGCTGTTCCACCGGGGGCATGAGCATTCCGGGCGCATTGCCCACCTGGTGGATGAACTCGACCTGCCGGACTTCGACTTCTTCGCCTGGGACGCCCGTGGCCACGGCCAGTCGCCGGGCGCGCGGGGTGACAGCCCGAGCTTCGCCACCAGCGTGCGGGATGTGCAGACCTTCTGCGATCACCTCGGCGCCACCTTCGCTATCGCCGAAGAAAATATCGCGGTCATCGCCCAGAGCGTCGGCGCGGTGATCGTCGCCACCTGGGTTCACGACTACGCGCCAAAGATCCGCGCCCTGGTGCTCGCCTCCCCGGCCTTCAAGGTCAAGCTCTACGTACCTTTCGCCCGTCCAGGCCTGGCCCTGATGCGACGCTTTCGCGGCAACTTTTTCGTCAACAGCTACGTCAAGGCCAAGTTTCTCAGCCACGACCCGGAACGCATTGCCTCCTATGACAGCGATCCGCTGATCACCAAGGCCATTTCGGTAAACGTCCTGCTCGGGCTCTACGAGGCCGCCGACCGCGTGGTCGCCGATGCCAATGCGATCCAGGTACCGACCCAGTTGCTGATTTCCGGCGCGGACTTCGTGGTCCATCGCAAACCCCAGGAACAATTCTTCCAGCGCCTGGGCAGCCTGAAAAAAGAACGGCACGTACTCCCCGGTTTCTTCCACGACACCCTCGGCGAACGCGACCGGCACCTGGCCGTCAGCCGCGCCAAGCGCTTTATCCAACAGAATTTCCTCTCGCCGGTTAACCGCCCGGCCCTGCTCGACGCTGATCGCATCGGCGAGACCTGCGCCGAATCCGAGTCGCTGGCAGCACCCTTGCCGCACAACTCGCCGCGCGATCTCTACTGGCGCCTGACCCGCGCCAGCATGGGCCTGGGCAGCAAGCTGTCGGCCGGGGTCAAGCTCGGCTTCGACACCGGTTTCGACTCCGGCAGCACCCTGGACTACGTCTACCGCAACACCCCCACCGGACATACCGCGCTGGGCCGGATGATCGACCAGAACTACCTGAACTCCATCGGCTGGCGCGGTATCCGCCAACGCAAACTGCATGTCGAGGAGCTGCTGCGCCTGGCCATGGCCCAGCTGCGCGAGCAAGGCCGCGAAGTCCGGATCGTGGATATCGCCGCCGGCCACGGGCGCTATATCCTCGAAGCCCTGCACGGGGTGACGCCACTGCCGGAATCGATCCTGCTGCGCGACTACAGCGATATCAACGTGCGTGACGGCAGCGCGCTGATCGTCGAAAAAGGCCTGGGAGAGATCGCCCGATTCGTCAAGGGCGACGCCTTTGACCGCGCCGACCTCGCCGCGCTGGACCCCAAGCCGAGCCTAGCGGTGGTGTCGGGCCTGTACGAACTGTTCGCCGACAACACCCTGGTCGGCAACTCCCTAGCCGGCTTGGCCGAGGCCTGTGAACCGGGCGCTTATCTGGTCTACACCGGGCAACCCTGGCACCCGCAGCTGGAACTGATCGCCCGCGCCCTGACCAGTCATCGCCAAGGCCAGGCCTGGGTCATGCGCCGTCGTAGCCAGGCGGAAATGGACCAGTTGGTGGAAGCCGCCGGGTTTCGCAAGATCACTCAACGGGTCGATGAATGGGGGATCTTCAGCGTGTCCCTGGCACAACGCGTGCGAGCATGAACAGCACGCCCCGGGAAGCCGGCCTGCTGAAGCGCGCCGTGCTCTGGCTGGTCCTGCTGGCGCCATTGTTCTTCGCCAGCTATGGCTTTGCCACCTGGTACACCGCCCGGCGCAGCGATGTCGGCAGCTACGTGTTCGGCTGGGAAAGCCATATGCCGTTCTGGGCCTGGACCATCGTGCCCTACTGGTCCATCGACCTGCTTTACGGTTTGTCGCTGCTGCTACCCAGAAGCAAGCGCGAGCTCGATCGGCACGCCCTGCGCCTGCTGACGGCCCAGGTAATCGCGGTCTCCTGCTTCCTGCTTTGGCCGCTGACCTTCACCTTCCCCCGGCCACCGCTGGACGGCGTGTTCGGCTGGCTGTTCGCGGTACTGGCGGGCTTCGACAAACCCTTCAACCAGGCGCCTTCGCTGCATATCGCGTTGCTGGTAATTCTGTGGGTCATGTACCGCCGGCATTTCACCGGTGCCGGGCGCTGGCCGGTGCACGGCTGGTTCGCGCTGATCGGTGTATCGGTACTGACCACCTATCAACACCACTTTATCGACCTGCCCACCGGCGCCTTGGCCGGCTGGTTATGCGTCTGGCTGTGGCCGGATGATCGCGCCAACCCATTGGCCGCCGCGCGCCTGTCAGGCGATGGCAAACGCCTCGCCCTGGCTGTTCGCTACGGGCTGGGGTCGACGCTGTTGGCCATTGCCGGCTTCGGCTTCGCCGGTGTCGCGTTATGGTTGCTCTGGCCGGCGCTGGCCCTGGCGCTGGTAGCGCTCAATTACGCGGTGTTCGGTGCCCAGGGCTTCCAGAAACGCGCCGACGGCAGCTTGAGCCCGGCCGCACGCTGGCTGTTTGCGCCTTACCGGGCAGGCGCCTGGATCAATTCGCGGCTCTGGACAAAATCCCATCCACAACCCGATCAGGTTGTAGATGACGTTTGGCTCGGGCGACTACCAAGCCGACACGAACTTCAGGCCGGCCCATTCGCGGCCATCGTCGACCTGTGTACCGAACTGCCCTTGGCCCCCCGGGGCCGGGCCTATAGCAGCATCCCCGTACTGGACTTGATTGCACCGTCAGCGGAGCAATGTCGCGAAGCCGCCCTGAGCATTGATGAACTGCGCCAGAACGGGCCGCTGCTGGTCTGCTGCGCCCTGGGTTATTCACGCAGCGCCACGGCGCTCGCCGCCTGGTTGCTGCACAGCGGCCGAGCGACGACGATCGATGCAGCCCTGGAGCTGATACGTGCCGCACGTCCCGGCGTGGTCCTGCATCCGCGGCATCGCCAGGTGCTGGAAGCCATGCTTCAGCTCGTGCCTGGCGAAGCCGTCGCCCAGTCGAGGATCGCCGATGCCCGCTAGCCTGCAACTGCATGTGGTCGCCAGCCTGCTACGGCGCGGCCGCCTGCTCGACCAACTCTCCATGGGGCTGACCGTACTGGGTGTTCTGCTGGGTCTGGCACCCTTGCTCTTCAACACCATCAGCCTGTGGTGCCTGGTGGTCAGTGCCTGGCTGGTACTGTCGGGCCTGTTGCAAAAATACTGGGCCTTCCGTGTCGCTTTCGACGCCGATCTGTTCCAACTGATGGCGCAGGATCCCAGCAACCTGAGCGACCGCACCGAGGCGCTGGACCAGGCATTGCAAGACCTCGGCCTGCAACCGCGACAATCCGCAAACCGCCCCTGGGCCGAGCGCAGCCATGGCGCACTCGGCCTGCTCAAGCGCCAGGCGTTGCTGGTGCTGGTACAAATTTCCCTGCCACTGATCGTCATTCTGGCCAGCCCCTGGCTGCCCTTCGCCGGATAAGGAATCGTCATGTTCGAACCCGTGGTTGCCACCCTCATCACCTCCGGCGCCCGCCTGATCACCGGTGCCCGCAGCCTGTGGATCGGCTGCGGGCCCAATCCGGAACAGCGCATCTACTTCGCCAACCACAGCAGCCACGGTGACTTCGTGCTGCTCTGGGCCTCGCTGCCACCGGCACTGCGCAAACTCACCCGGCCGGTCGCCGGCGCCGACTACTGGAATAAAAGCGCCCTGCGCCGCTACATCATCAAGCGGGTCTTCAACGGTGTGCTGATCGACCGCGAACGCAAGGAGCCCGGGGACAACCCGCTGCAGCCGATGCTCGACGCGCTGGAGCAAGGCCACTCGCTGATCATCTTCCCCGAAGGCACCCGCAACCAGGAGGACGGTCTGCTGCCGTTCAAGAGCGGGATCTTCCACCTGACCCGGAGCTACCCACAGGCGCAGTTGATTCCGGTATGGATCGCCAACCTCAACCGAGTGATGCCCAAGGGCCGAGTATTGCCCCTGCCGCTGCTGTGCACCACCAGTTTCGGCGCACCGCTGCGACTCGAAGACGACGAAAGCAAAGAACACTTCCTGCAACGCAGCCGCAACGCGCTGCTGGCCCTGGCACCGGAGCAACACTGAAATGGATAGGCAGACCCTGATGTTGTTCGCCGGGATCGGCATGATCCTGGTGCTGGCTTCGCTGATCGGCTTTGTCCTCAAGTGGCGCACCCGGGGCACGCCGAACGCGGTTATCGATAACCTCAACGCCCGGATCAACGCCTGGTGGGTGATGGTGCTGGTGATCGGCATCGCCTTCTGGCTGGGTACCGGCGCGGTGATCCTGCTGTTCTATGCGGTGTCCTTCTACGCCCTGCGCGAGTTCCTGACCCTGACACCAACCCGGCGCAGCGACTACCCGGCGCTGGTGGCGGCGTTCTACCTGGCCCTGCCGCTGCAGTACCTGCTGATCTACAGCGACTGGTACGGACTGTTCTCGATCTTCATTCCGGTCTATGTGTTCCTGCTGCTGCCGATCCTCGCTTCGCTGGGCGGTGACAGCACGCACTTTCTGGAACGGGCCTCGAAGGTCCAGTGGGGGCTGATGATCGCGGTGTTCTGCGTGTCGTTCGTGCCGGCGCTGCTGACCCTGGAGATTGCCGGTTATGAAGGCCGCAACCTGCTGCTGATCGCCTACCTGGTGATCGTGGTGCAGTTGTCCGACGTGCTCCAGTACGTCTGCGGCAAGTTGTTCGGCAAACGCAAGATCGCGCCCAACCTGTCGCCGTCGAAAACCGTCGAAGGCTTTGTCGGCGGCATCACACTGGCTTCGTTGATCGGTGGCGCGCTGTTCTGGATTACCCCTTTCAATCCCTGGCAGGCGGCGCTGATCGCGTTGTTGATCAACCTGCTGGGCTTTGCCGGCGGCATCGTCATGTCGGCGATCAAGCGCGACCGTGGGGTCAAGGACTGGGGCCATATGATCGAAGGTCATGGCGGCATGCTCGACCGGCTGGACTCGGTGTGCTTTGCCGCGCCGATCTTCTTTCATCTGGTGCGCTATTGGTGGACGTGAGAGGTGTTACGGCGGGCTCGCCAACGTTTTAGCGTTGGCGGGCTGCACTCCGCTCCCCGCACCGGGTAGTCACCTCAACTACACGGTTCATCCAGCATTACAAGCGAGTCACGGACTTGCCCACCGCCGAGCGGGCCAGACACATCATCCGGTCTTCGGCGACAATGCTTCAGGCATCAACCACCGAGATGAAGATCAGGATGTCGTTCATGACGGCTCACTCTTTTATCTCATGTCTCATCGTCGCCACAACCAGATCCTCTGCAAGATCCAGGTTTACACCGTCGGGATTTTTCAAACCCTCACGACTGTACCATTCTTGATTGGCCTCCGGATGTGGACCGACAAGACTGACTGTACCTTTCCCAAAGTTATATATGGCGGCTGCGGCATCTTTATTCGGATATCGGGCAATAACGAGTGCACTCCCGCCTTCTGAATCGGTCGGAAGAACGGGGCCATCCTGGTAATACATCTCACGTTTCTGCCCCCGCCAGCGGCACTGATCGCGCTGCTGGTGTTTGCCGATGGCATTGTCATGTCGGCGATCAAGGGCGACCGTTGGGTTAAGGACTGGGGGCCATATGGTCGAAAGCCATGGTGGCATGCTCGACCGGCTGGACTCGGTGTGCTTCGTCGCACCGACCTTTTTTCATCTGGTGCGCTACTGGTGGACGTGAGGGGGGAGTATGACAGGCCCACCAACAAATGCCATGCCAAACAGACTATAGATCATGTTCCAATCTGCGCCTATGTGCTCACACTCCATAGGAATGCAAATCCACGATCGAAGCCTGGATGTTGTGTACGCAGATTGCGTTTGCGAGTCGCTGGCAAACTTTATCACCAAGAAAACGTTTACAAAATATTTTTAGCATATTAAGCTTTTTCGAAGTGAGAAGAGGGTCTTCTCATCAAGGGAGCTGCATCTCAGTGAAGGGAATGACATGTCATATGCTAATTACCGCCGTTCAGAACGCCTAGAATTCTGACACCCCCCTACTTGTTTTTATACCCCACATCCATAGCGAGCAATTTGCAGCGCGCGATGTCTCGAGCATGGAAAAGTGATTCAGTTTCAATAACATACGAAAAGTCTCACACCACAAAACGCATCAGTCAATAAAAAATGGAGCGGTAATGATCAATGAACAGTTTCAAGTAAGCGAAGATCAGGTGATAACGTTTCGTAGGCAGGGCTTTCTTTTCCTGAAAGGTTTTTACAACAAAGATATAACCGATTATTTGAAATCAACCATTGGCGAGCGCATCTCTGCGCCTACTGATAAATATCAGAGCGGTTTTAGCCGTTTGGCATTTGACATGTATGACGGCGACCCGATGATTGCCAGCGTTATTCAAGATGATCATTTCAAACATGTCATGAACACGTTGACGGGCAAAACCTTGTTTTTTGCCCAGGCGCTTTCCTTCGAGCTGGAAAAAAATAAAAACAAGGGTTTCCCTTGGCATATCGGCACGCAAAGTTTCGGCTATCACCAAGCGGAAGACTATGGCTGCACAGTCTGGGCGCCCTTGGTAAATATCGATCCCAAAGGACAACGCGGCGGTCTGGCGTATATCCCTAAAGACGCCGTATCAGGTGCATTCATGTATGAACACATCGATCCTTCAATCTTCCAACTGCTGTCGGAACGTATTGAGCGGGGTGAGGAGACCACCATTGATGAGTTCATGCATCTTCGTGATGGTCCTTTGAATGATCCGGCGATTAAAAAGCTGCTGGATCACTTTGCCGTCGAGGACGAATTCGAGGTGGGTGACGCGCTCATTTTCGACAAAAATGTGATTCACCGGAGCATCATGCTGAAAGATGGCCCGATAGACTCGCGCGCAGCGTTCGTCATGCGTTTCTTCTGCGAGACCAGTACCTATGACTATCGGCGCGCTCACGACCTTGAAATTCCTCGCGAGTATTTCAAATACTCTGGTCCGACGCGCTTTCACTTAGAAGTGGCAAAGGAACAAGGCGAACTTCTTGTTAACAGCCCGTTCTTTAAAGGCCAAGAGTACCGTTCGCTAAAAACCTCGAAAACAAGCTGATTCATCACAAGGGCTTACGCTCTTTTTTATACGTGGAGATAGACAGTGGAAGAATATCTTTTTTACGTGACGATATCATGCTTGACGATCGCCAGTCCGGGTCCTGGAGTGTTACTGACATTAACAAACTCACTCACCTATGGATTGAAGAATGCTTTGCCTGGAATTCTTGGAGTAGCCCTCGGCATGGGGGGGATCTCCATCATTGCGGCAAGCAGTGTCGGAGCGATTATTTCCAGCTCCGCCTGGATGATGAACATCGTCAAACTACTGGGGGCTGCTTATCTGATCTACCTGGGATTGAAGCTGCTGCGATCCAAGCCGAAACTTCAAAACACCCTCAATGAAATAACACACTCTGAATCCCTCCCCAGTGTGACAGCCCGATTCAGGCAGGGGTTTTTCGTTTCGATGCTCAATCCCAAGCCAATTGTTTTTTTCATGGCTCTTTTTCCGCAATTCATAAAAGCAGAGCAACCGTTCGCACCTCAATTCACCTTACTGGCATCCACATTTTGCGCACTGGTATTCTTGATTCACTTCGCCTATGGATATATCACCACCTCAGCCCGGCAAAAAATATCTCTTGGCAGAGGCTTTTTGATCATCAATAGAGTTGGCGGCATTGTGTTTATCTGCTTCTCAGCCGCACTGATTCTCTCCATAAACGTTAACTTAATGATCAACAGCGTGTAAAATACTCGGCCCTGCCCGCTCCAAAATATAAAACTCCGAATCCATCCAGGCGACTTTTTATTTCGCAACACAGGCAATTTCATCAGAAGAATACATGCTTTATAACGCCTGGTTACGGCAGCCACTGAGTGCCAGGTTTTTCTGTATCTTTCAGGCGGATGGTTGTACCACAAAAATCAGCAAACGACCGTTATGGGTAGACGCTGTTGAAAAATCGGACTGTCAGCTTTCCTGAACTCAGGCCCAACCACCGTCTGTCCAGCCATTTTTTCAAGATATAACATCCAGAATCTGGACATTTTGATTATTTTTAGATATTTTGTCCCCCCCCAAGAGAGGCTGCTCAGAACAATAAGCAGCGCCGTATCGACGTACTTCTGACTTCTGCCACCCTGATTGGAGTGCTGTAATGTCAACACCTTCATCCGCTGCAAACACAGGTTCACCACTGATCTACTCGCTGACCTTCCAGTTATTCATTGGGTTGCTGCTTGGCACCTTCATAGGAATTATCTGGCCGCATTTCGCCGCACAGCTCAATCCGCTGGCCAGTGCTTTTGTCAAACTGATTAAAATGGTCGCAGGCCTAATCGTATTTCTTACCGTAGCCAGCGGGCTTTCTCAGATCAGGAAAGGCGCAGGTCTTGGGCGGCTGAGCGTCGTTACACTGATATATTTTGAGGTTATCAGCACCATAGCGCTGGTGTTGGGATTGCTGCTGGGTAACGTTTTTAAACCGGGCGCAGGTCTATCGATCCCGGCAGATGGTGCTGCAACCGTGGCATCGTTTGCTCAAGCCGGCCAGGCGTTGTCTACAGTCGACTTTTTGCTTAATGTCATTCCCAAAACTGTGCTTGATGCGCTGGCGGGTGGAGCGATGTTGCAGATCCTGCTGGTCGCGCTGCTGTTTGGTTATGCATTATTTGCACTGGGTGAACGTGCCGAACCCCTGGCAGAAAATCTCCGTTTGTGGACTGAAGTCAGCTTCAAGGTGGTCAGTGTTATTCTGCGTTTTGCACCTATCGGTGTCTTTGCCGCGGTAGCATTTACGATAGGAAAATTCGGACTTGCGGCACTACTGCCACTGATCAAGATGATCGGTCTGGTGTATCTGGGGTGTACGTTGATGATTCTGCTGGTGTTCGCCAGTATTGCGCGGCTCACCGGATTCAGCCTGTGGAGGTTCATCAAGCTTATCCACAAGGAACTGATTATCGCCTTTACAACAACCTCATCGGAAGCGGCGCTACCGGGTTTAATGACCAAACTCCAGGAAGCGGGTTGCAGCAAGAACGTTACCGGATTTGTAGTGCCCGCCGGATATTCATTCAACCTGGACGGGTCATCCATTTATCTCACAGTGGCGGCTCTGTTCATTGCTCAGGCAGCTGGACTTGATCTGGGCTGGTCTGAGCAGTTGTCGTTATTGTTGGTATTTCTGCTGACCTCCAAGGGGGTTGCTGGCGTGAGCGGAGGAGCCTTCGTAACACTGGCCGCTTCCCTGACGATGTTCCCAGACATCCCATTAGCTGGCCTTGCCCTGATTCTGGGTGTCGACCGCTTGATGGACACTATGCGCACACTCACCAACGTTCTAGGTAACGGGGTCGCGACCATGGCTATCGCCCGATGGATGGGGCAACGCAACGGCGATGACCAGGCGCACGCCGCGCGGACAGAGTCAGGTCTAATGTTTCAGTCGACGTCAGATTCCATCCCAACGTCCAATCCGGTCGCCTGAATAGTTATCTGAACCTATCCATTCATCACCGGCATGAGCTTGCACCATGAGCGCAAAAAACGACGAGTCCATCAATATCCTCAAGCAACTGGGGCAGATTGCACAGGGGCTGGGTGAAACATTCGCGCCTTTTTGCGAAGTGGTGGTACATGACCTGCAAGACCCCAGTCACGCCATTCATACGATTCACAACAACCTTTCGGGGCGCCAGGTAGGCGATCCGGCAACGGAGCTCGGCCTGGCTCGCATTGCTGATGCGCATTATCCGCAAGTGATCGCCAACTATGCCAACCGCTTTCCTGATGGTCGGCAGGCCAAGAGCACCTCAATAGGGATCAAGGACTCGAACGGCCGGTATGTCGCGGCACTGTGCATGAACCTGGACTTGAGTCTGTTCCAGAGCATGCAAAGCGCGATGGGGCAATTCACCAACGTGGTCAAGAATGGTGTTACGGAAAACCTGGACACCAGCAATGCTGACGCCATTCGCCAGCGTATCGACGAGTTCGCCGCGCGTCAGGCTACGACACCACGCGCACTGAAGGCCGAAGACAAACGTTTGCTGCTTCGCGAACTGAAGGACACCGGTTATCTGGAAGTACGCAAGTCAATGGAGGTCATCGCCCAGCATTTGGGCGTGTCCCGCGCGGCGGCCTATAGCTACGTGAAATAACCCTGGCCGGTCTCGTACCGACAGTAGGCCAGAAAGTTTTTGCCCAAGTGAGGGACTGGTTCTCCTCGACCTGAATAAAGGTATCGCCATGCTTAATCCCGCTATCCAATGCGCCAATAGCAGCTCCATCCGCCCTCCTGCGGGGCACTATTCTCATGTTTGTATCGCCGGTGGATTTGTGATTATTTCTGGTCAATTACCTATCAATTCCGCGGGACAGGCATTGGCAGACCAGAGTTTCGAGGAACAAACTCGGCAGGTCCTGAGCAATCTTGAACATTGTCTAGTCCGGGCAGGCATCGACAAATACAGCCTAGTGCAGGTACGCGTCTATGTTACCGATATTGATCAATGGCCAGCTTTCAATCGGCTCTACGAGCAATGGTTAGGTGATCACCGCCCCGCACGATCCGTTGCGGGAGTGGCTCAATTGCATTTTGGTTCAGCCGTAGAGGTGGAAGCCATGGCACTTGCGGCGACTGCATAAGCGTATTAATTGCACACACGTCTAAAAATTCTCATATCAAAAAGCGAGGCCCCCATGACCACGACGCAGCTGATGCTCTCTACCTATCAAGACGTCCTTGACGCCGCCGAACGTATCCAGGGCCACGCTCATCGCACTCCGGTGCTGACCTCACGTACGCTGAACGGACAACTGGGTGCAGAGGTTTTTTTCAAATGCGAGAACTATCAGCGCATGGGCGCATTCAAGTTCCGCGGCGCGTTCAATGCAGTAGCTCGCTTCAACGAGCGCCAACGCAAGGCCGGGGTCGTGGCATTTTCTTCCGGTAACCACGCCCAAGGCATCGCATTGTCTGCACGTATCCTGGGTATTCCCGCGACCATCGTGATGCCCCATGACGCTCCGGCCTCGAAAATGGCAGCGACACGCGAATACGGAGCCAGTGTGGTGCTCTATGATCGTTACAGCGAGGACCGCGAAGCCATTGGTCGAAACCTGGCTGAGGAGCATGGCTACACCTTGATCCCATCCTATGACCACCCGGATGTCATCGCTGGGCAAGGGACGGCGACCCTGGAGTTACTGCAAGAAACCGGCCCGCTGGACGCGCTATTCGTCTGTCTCGGTGGCGGTGGACTGTTGGCGGGAGCTGCCTTGGCAACCCGCGCACTGTCACCTGACTGTAAACTTTACGGTGTCGAGCCGCAGACGGGGAATGACGGTCAACAGTCGTTTCGCAGGGGCGAAATTGTACATATCGACACACCGGACACCTTGGCAGACGGAGCCCAGACTCAGCATCTGGGGCACTATACATTCCCAATCATTCGCCGCGACGTTGATGACATCCTGACTGTCACGGATGCCCAGTTGATCGAGGGTATGCGTTTTTTTGCCGAGCGCATGAAGATGGTCGTGGAGCCGACCGGATGCTTGGGGTTGGCCGCTGTACGTGAAATGGGCAAGGCGCTGGAAGGTAAACGTGTCGGTGTGATCGTGAGCGGAGGCAATATTGACCTGGATCGGTACGCCCGGTTGCTGGCGTAGCCTTTAACGCTGACGTTGCGAGTCGGTTGCGCCGGTAAGCCGCTCGCGCATTGACTGGCAAGGCTCTGGAAGTGGCGGAACAGAGGGATGACAGGGTTCAAGCAGTGCCGTTTGCACGGCACCGCTCTTCAACTTCAGGCGCGGGTGGAGAACCCGGGCAGATTCAGCTTGCGCTCGGCCAACCAGCCAAACGTCAGGCCTACGGTGGTCCAGAGCACCAGCTGGATGCCCAGGGAGGCCACGCGGAACTTCCACAGCAGGACCGCCGAGAAAGCCTGCGGCACTTCATTGATGGTCGGGAACAGAGCACCGGCAACCGCCATGATCAGAATGTACAACCCCACCGCCAGGATCGAGCCGCTCCAGATGCCGAGGGCCGGGATCAGCTTACGCGCGGCATTGATCGCAATCACCGCCGCAATCACCGACACCAGCAACATCAGGAAGAACAGCTTGGTGCGCTGCGCGATGGTTTCCGGATCGCCAATTGACGGCGGATTGGACGGGTATTTCAGCCCGGGTACCAGAATCAACGTGACGAAGGCCGCCAATGCCAGCAGCGCGGCCAGGCCACGCGGCCCGATCTTGCCGACACGCCCGAGGGAATAGGCAAACACCAGGGCGAAGATCCCGCCCAGGGAAACGCTGTACACCACCACACCGGTGAACAAACCGAACGTGCTCTGCACCTCGCGGCTCACCAGTTCCTCTTCTTCCGGAGCATCACCGTGCATGTGCGCCATGTGCTCTTCGAAGGCAATCGCCTTGTCGATTTGCGGCTCACCAAACACTTTGGCAAAGCCAAAGGCAAGAATGCCGGCGAGCAAGCCCACCAGCATGCCGCGAATCAATAATTGACCGGTCATGTCATGTTCCTTGAATCAGTGGCAGGGGAAACCAAGCAGGTGGCGTCCGTCGTGCACGAATTCGTGGACATACATACCCTTGAACAAAGCCGTCGCGCCCTGCTCCGCACCGACGAAATAAATCGCCAGCATCAACAGCAGGCCGCCAAAAATGGCCCAGGGAAGGATTTCGCCCAACGGAATGGTGGGCAGGGAAACATCGGTCTGCGTAGCAGCGTTATAAGCCATATGAACCTCCAGGGAAGACGCGTCCCAGTACGGATTACGGATTGGAGAAACAGGGTCTGGCTTACGCCTGATAAACAGACGAATACAGTGGCGCGACCGCGCCGGATTTCAACCGGCTTCCTGTTTCTGAACGAGTTGTAAAACGCTCTAGTGAAAAAGCGATAGAACCCCGGCAGTGTACGCACTCCGGCTGACAGCAGCCATAAAAAAGCCGGAGCACGCTGACAGACTCCGGCAGGTACTTCAGGCGCAGGGCTTAGCGCATTACGCCAGTTCTGCACGCAGTTGGCGGGCGGCGCTGACCATATGCACCAGGGCAGCCTCGGTTTCCGGCCAGCCACGGGTTTTCAGACCGCAATCCGGGTTGACCCACAGACGCTCGGCGGGAATACGCTGGGCGGCCTTGCGCAGCAGGTTGGCCATTTCCGAAGCATCCGGAACCCGTGGCGAGTGGATGTCGTAGACGCCCGGCCCGATTTCATTCGGGTAAGCGAAGGCTTCGAACGCCTCCAACAGTTCCATGTCCGAACGCGAGGTTTCAATGGTGATGACGTCGGCATCCATGGCCGCAATGGACTCGATCACATCGTTGAACTCGCTGTAGCACATGTGGGTATGGATCTGGGTTTCGTCACGCACACCGGACGCGCACAGACGGAAGACCTCGGTGGCCCAGTCCAGGTAGTGCTGCCATTGCGCCCGGCGTAGCGGCAGACCTTCGCGGAACGCCGCTTCGTCGATCTGCACGATCTTGATGCCAGCGGTTTCCAGGTCCATCACTTCGTCACGAATGGCCAGGGCCAGTTGACGAGCCTGCACTTCACGGGACACGTCCTCACGGGGGAAGGACCACATCAGCATGGTCACGGGACCGGTCAGCATGCCCTTCATCACTTTGTCGGTAAGGCCTTGGGCGTAGCGGATCCACTCCACGGTCATGGCTTTCGGACGGCTCAGATCGCCGAAGATCACCGCGGGTTTCACGCAACGGGAACCGTAGCTCTGGACCCAGCCAAAGCGGCTGAAGACATAACCCTCGAGTTGCTCGGCGAAGTACTCGACCATGTCGTTACGCTCGGCTTCACCGTGCACCAACACGTCCAGGCCCAGGCGCTCCTGGAACGCGACAGCATGGCGAATCTCGCTCTGCATCGCTTCGGTGTATTCGGCTTCGCTCAACTTGCCTTGCTTGAACGACTGACGCGCCAGGCGGATGGCCGCCGTTTGCGGAAACGAACCGATGGTCGTGGTCGGGAACAGCGGCAGATTCAGGCCGGCGCGCTGCTTCTCGATACGGGTTGCGAACAACGAGTGACGCTGACTGTCCTTGGCGGTGATCGCGGCAACACGAGCCTGCACAGCCGGCTTGTGGATGCGCGGCGAGGCGGCACGGCTGGCTTGAACCGCACGGCTCCTGGCCAGTGCTTGCAGGACTGGAGCCGCTTCGGGTTCGTTGATCGCACGGGCCAGAATCGCAACTTCTTCACACTTCTGCACGGCAAAGGCCAGCCAGCTCTTCAGTTCGGCGTCCAGCTTGTCTTCACGGCCCAGGTCGACCGGACTGTGCAGCAACGAACAGGAAGGCGCGACCCACAGGCGATCGCCCAGGCGCTCATTGGCGTGTTGCAAGACCGCCAGGGCTTTTTCCAGGTCGCAACCCCAGACGTTACGGCCGTTGACCAGGCCCAGCGACAGTACCTTGTAAGCAGGCAGACGATCGAGGATGGTCGGGTATTGCTCAGGGGCACGAACCAGGTCGATGTGCAGGCCGTCGACCGGCAGATTGGCCGCCAGGCCGAGGTTCTCTTCCAGGCCACCGAAGTAGGTGGCAACCAGCTTCTTCAGTGGATCGCGCTGAATCAGGTTATAGGCCCGCTCAAAGGCGTTTTTCCATTCCTGCGGCAGGTCCAGGACCAGGATCGGCTCGTCGATCTGCACCCACTCGACGCCTTGGGCCGCCAGGCGCTGGAAGATCTGACCGTACAGCGGCAACAGGCGATCGAGCAGATCGAGCTTGTCGAAATCACCACCTTTGGCCTTGCCCAGCCACAGGTAGGTCAGCGGACCGATCACCACCGGCTTGACGTTGTGACCCAGTGCCAGTGCCTCTTCGACCTCTTCAAACAGTTGGTCCCAGCCAAGCTGGAACTGCTGGTCGGCGCTGAACTCCGGCACCAGGTAGTGGTAGTTGGTGTCAAACCACTTGGTCATTTCCTGGGCATGGGCACCGCCGCAGCAGCTGTCGCTGACGCCACGGGCCATGCCAAACAGGGTTTGCAGGGAGGTCTTGCCGTCGTGCGGACGGAAACGCTCCGGGATCACACCGAACATCAGCGAGTGGGTCAGCACCTGGTCGTACCAGGCGAAGTCGCCGACCGGCAGCAGCTCGACACCGGCTTTCTTCTGCAGGTCCCAGTGGGCCTTGCGCAGCTCGCTGCCCACGGCACGCAGACCCGCTTCGTTCAGTTCGCCTTTCCAGAAGGCTTCTTGAGCTTTCTTCAGCTCGCGGTCGCGGCCAATGCGCGGAAATCCTAGGGAATGGGCCAGTGCCATGACAAAAAACTCCAATATGTTTGATGGGAGCCATTGTCGACATTCAGCACATACTGAGACAAACTCATTTTAATATTGATGATCACAAGTTTCACTCATGATCATAAATCAATATTACCCATATGAAAGCCGCTCAAGCCCGAATACCCGCCTTTAGGTTCTACACTGGGCCGTAACCCGGACCACTCGAAAGGTAGCGCCCAGATGGAACGTCTCACCGCGAAAGACTTTGCCCCTGAACTGCTTGAGCTGTACGACTACTATGTCCACGGCAAGATCAACCGCCGGGAGTTTCTTGATCGTGCGGCAAAGTTCACCCTCGGTGGCCTCGCCGCCAGCAGCCTGCTGGCGGCGTTGAGCCCGAACTATGCGCTGGCCGAACAGGTGCCGTTTACCGACCCGGACATCCTCGCCGAATACATCACCTACCCCTCCCCCAAGGGCAACGGGCAAGTGCGTGCCTATCAGGTGCGTCCGGCCAAGGCCAGCGGCAAGGTGCCCGCTGTGGTGGTCGTGCATGAAAACCGTGGGCTCAATCCCTATATCGAAGACGTTGCCCGGCGGGTGGCCAAGGCCGGATTTATCGCCCTGGCCCCGGATGGCCTGTCATCGGTCGGCGGCTATCCCGGCAATGACGAAAAAGGCCGGGAGCTGCAACTGACCGTCAACCCGGAAAAGCTCATGAATGACTTTTTCGCTGCCATCGAATGGCTGATGCACCACGACAGCACCACCGGCAAGGTCGGCATCACCGGCTTCTGCTATGGCGGCGGGGTCGCCAATGCCGCCGCCGTGGCCTATCCGGAACTCAGCGCCGCGGTGCCCTTCTATGGCCGCCAGCCAAAGGCCGAGGAAGTGGTGCGGATCCAGGCGCCCCTATTGCTGCACTACGCCGAACTGGACAAGGCGATCACCGACGGCTGGCCCGCCTATGAGCAGGCATTAAAAGCCGCCGGCAAGGTCTATGAGGCGCATATCTACGCCGGGGTTAACCACGGTTTTCACAACGACTCCACACCGAGATACGACGAGGCGGCCGCCAAGCTGGCCTGGGACCGGACCCTGGGGTGGTTCCGGCGCTATCTGGTCTAGGGGGTTATGTCGGAGAAATCGTGGCCAGGAGGCCAATCGCAATTGTCAGTATGAGAAATCCACCCAGGAACATCGCCATCTTGGCCATAAGGCCTCCTCGACTATAAGGTCAGCGCATAACGCGGAGTGCGTAATGAGTTTACGGAGCAGAGCAAACAGAGGTCGTGGCCCGGCATAACAGGCCGTAACCCCGGGCATCTGCACAAGGCTGATCCGTAGGTTCATTGTCGGTCGTGGGCCGAATACATTACAGAGGCAGATGACGATGAAAAATACGGATCAGAACAGCGGGCCGAGCACCCGCTGCACTTTCACCAGCGCCACCCGAAGGGTCTCCATGTCCACGGAACCCAAGGCCAGGCGGATCGCATGCGGCACCTGCACGGAGGTCGCAAAAGGCTCGGCGGTGGACACCGAAATCTGTTCGCGCATCAGCGCCATGGCGATCTGATCAGCCCGCGCCTCTTCCGGCAGGGGCAGCCAGAGAAAGAACGAAGACCGATGGCGAACGGTGTGCAGGCCGCCCAACAACTCGTCGGCCATGGCCTGCCTGGCCTGGGCATCCTTGCGCTTTTGCACCTCGAGCCGGGCAACGGTGCCATCCTCGATCCAGGCGGTGGCAATCGCCGTCAACACCCCCGGCGTGTTCCAGGTGGTCACCCGGATGGTGCGCTCCAACGCCGCTACCCGCGATATCGGTGCCGCGACAAACCCCACCCGCAAACCGGCGGCCACGCTCTTGGACAGACCGGAAACGTAGAGCGTCCTTTCCGGCGCCAGCTCGGCTAACGGCGGCGGCGCTTTCTCCGCCAGGTACGCGTAGGCCGCGTCCTCGATAATCAACAGATCATGCTGACGTGCAATCGACACCAACTGTTCGCGCTGATCGGCCGCCATCACCCAGCCCATCGGGTTGTGCAGGGTCGGCATGCTGTAGACGGCACGCACCGGACGGCTGCGGCAGAGCTGCTCCAGGGCATCGAGATCCGGCCCCTGGTCGGAAACGGGAATCGGCACGATCTCAAGGTGCAGGGCCTGCGCCAACACCTTGAATCCGGGGTAGGTCAAGGCGTCCGCGGCGATCACATCCCCGGGTTGCAGAAACGCCATCAGGATCACCGTCAAACCATGCTGGGCACCGCTGACAATCAGCACCTGCTCGGCCGTCACCCTCAACCCACGCGCCGCCAGGTGACGGGCGACCGCTGCCCGCTCGTGCAGGCGCCCGGCATGGGGGTGGTAGCGCAGCAAGGACTCCAGGTCGCCGGACAACGCCAACTGGCGCAAGGCCGTGCGCAACTGCTCGGCCTGCCCCGGCGACGAGGGATAGTTGAAGTTGAGATCGACCATCCCCTGGGTAACGTCGGGCTGGTCGATGCCCAGGCCGGAAGGCAGGGACGTCTCCCGGACAAAGGTGCCGCGCCCCGTTTCCCCGCTGACCAGGCCCATGGCTTCAAGCTCCCCATAGACCCGACTGGCCGTCACCAGGGCCAGACCGTGGGTGGCGGCCAACTGGCGATGGGTGGGCAGCCGAGCGCCAGGCGGCAAGCGCCCCGAACGGATATCGGCAGCAAAAACGTCAACCAGTGATTTATACCGGGAACGGGGCATCGGCAGATGTATCCATGACAATATTTTGATTGTATCAATACTCAGTCATAGCATGCGCCTCAAGCAACCCGAACCTTGAGCGTGAAGCGAAAATGGAACGAACCTCGCCCCTGAACACCCCAGCGCTGGCCAAAAATACCAGCGGCTGGCTCAATGGATTTATCGGTGTGTTGATCTTCAGCGGCTCGCTACCCGCGACACGGGTGGCGGTGCTGGAGTTCGACCCGGTGTTTCTGACCGTGGCCCGGGCGAGCATCGCCGGGGTTCTGGCGCTGTGCCTGCTGTTGCTGTTCAGGGAGAAGCGCCCTGCCCGCAGCCAACTGCTGTCCCTGCTGGTGGTAGCCATCGGCGTGGTGCTCGGCTTTCCGTTATTGACGGCACTGGCCTTGCAGTACGTGACCTCGGCGCACTCCATTGTTTTCCTCGGTTTGTTGCCGCTGGCAACCGCGGTCTTCGGTGTACTGCGCGGCGGCGAGCGGCCCCGGCCGGTGTTCTGGTTCTTTTCCGTGCTGGGGAGTCTGCTGGTGGTGGGGTTCGCCGTGTCCCAGGGACTGAGCGCCTCGCCCCAAGGCGATATCCTGATGCTGCTGGCGGTGCTGGTCTGCGGTCTGGGTTATGCCGAAGGGGCGAAACTCTCACGGACGCTGGGAGGCTGGCAGGTGATTTCCTGGGCGCTGGTATTGTCGCTGCCGGTGATGCTCGTGCTGACGGGATTGCTCACACCCGCCTCGTTCACGGGGATCAGCCCACCGGCCTGGTTGAGCCTGGCGTATGTCTCGCTGTTCAGCATGCTGATCGGTTTTGTGTTCTGGTATCGCGGGCTGGCCCAGGGCGGGATTGCCGCCGTGGGACAGTTGCAGCTTTTGCAGCCGTTTTTCGGCTTGGCCCTGGCGGCGACTTTACTCCACGAGCACGTCAGCCTGGGCATGCTGGGGGTCACGGTGGCGGTGATTCTTTGCGTGGCCGGCGCGAGAAAATTCTCCAAATAAACGCCGTCCCTTGTAGGAGCCTGGCTTGCCAGCGATAAGGCCCTCAAGCCCTGCATCGATCATCCGGCCGCCATCGCCGGCAAGCCGGGCTCCTACATTGACCGCGTTGACCTGAAGACGGTATCTCCCGCCCTACACCCAGCGCTTGAATAACACGCTGGCATTGACCCCACCAAAACCGAAGCCATTGGAGAGCGCGTACTCCATGGGCAACTGACGGGCCTGACCACGAATCAGATCAAGACCTTCGGCGAGCTCATCGGGGTTATCCAGATTGAGCGTTGCCGGTGCCACCTGATCACGCAATGCCAGAACCGTGAAGATCGCCTCGATCCCACCCGCAGCCCCCAACAGATGCCCCGTGGCGGATTTGGTCGAACTGATGGCCGGACCACCCGCTGTCCCGAACACCGCCTTGATGGCCGCCAACTCGCCCTTGTCGCCCACTGGGGTCGAGGTGGCGTGTGCATTCAGGTGCTGGACCTGGGACGGCTCGATACCGGCCTGGCGCAATGCCTGCTGCATGGCACGGCGAGCACCGTCGCCATCTTCCGGTCCGGCGGTCATATGGTAGGCATCGGAACTGGTGCCGTAACCCACCAACTCGGCGAGGGGTTTGGCACCGCGGGCCAGGGCATGCTCCAACTCCTCGATCACCAGCAGGCCGGCACCCTCTCCCATGACAAAACCATCGCGGGCCTGATCGAAGGGCCGGGAGGCGAGCTGCGGCGTCTCGTTGTAATCACTTGAAAGTGCCCGGGCCGCCGCGAACCCGGCCAGGCTGACCCTGTGGATGCACGCTTCCGCACCACCGCAGACCGCCACGTCGATCTCCCCCGCACGGATCATCCGGGCCGCATCGCCGATGGCCTGGACGCCGGCGGCACAGGCGGTCACCGGAGCACCCAATGGCCCCTTGAGACCGTAGCGGATCGAGACGTGACCGGCCGCCATATTGCTGAGAAACGAAGGGATGGTGAACGGCGACAGACGCCTCGGTCCCTTGCTGTCCGTGGTGCGCACCGCTTCGGCGATGGCGGGAAAACCGCCGACACCGGAAGCAATGATGGTTGCCGTGCGTTCCTGCGCCTCCGGGGAAGCGGGAGCCCAGCCGGCCTGGGCCAGGGCCTCATCCGCCGCCGCCAGGGCGAACAGGATGAAACGGTCCATCTTGCGCTGCTCCTTGGCCGCCAGCAACTGATCCGGATCGAAGCCGGCTTCCGGGTCCTGGGCACGGTCCTGGACCTGACCGCCGATACTGATCGACAGGTCGCCGATCAACTCCGCCGGCAACTGTCGGATACCGGACTGGCCGGCCAGCAGGCGCTGCCAGACCTGTTCGACTCCGCAGCCCAACGGGGTCAGTGCGCCCATGCCCGTGACGACAATGCGTTTGCTCATGACGATCCAACTCCTTCCGTTTCTTGAGTGAGGTAATGGCTTGTGGACGCTACTATCATCATGAAAGTAACATACCCGCCTCACAAATATCCGCGCGCCCCGACAGGAGCCCCCATGCAACGCAAGACCCTGAGCCATGCCGAATGCCCGGTAGCCCGCAGCCTTGAGCGCGTGGGCGAGTGGTGGAATATCCTGATCATGCGCGATGCCCTGCATGGCCTGAAACGCTTCGACGAATTCTCCCGCAGCCTGGAGATTGCCCCGAATATGCTGACCCGGCGCCTGAATGGGCTGGTGGATGCGGGCCTGCTCGAACGTCAGCCCTACAGCCAGCGTCCGCTGCGCCATGAATATGTGCCGACGGCCAAGGGCGAGGATTTTCGCGTGGTGCTGATGGCGTTTGTCGAATGGGGCAATCGCCATTACGCGCCGGAAGGCGAAAGCGTGCAGATCGTCGAACGCGGGAGCGGACGACCGTTGCAATTGATGATGGCGGATATCGCCGATGGACGTCCGGTGCCGTTGGACCGTAGCACAGTGCAGGCCGGGCCGGCTGCCAGTGAGCAGATGCGCCAGCGGCTGGCATGATCTTAGGTACGAGAAGGAAAATGGCAGGGGCGGCTGGATTCGAACCAACGCATGGCAGGATCAAAACCTGCTGCCTTACCGCTTGGCGACGCCCCTGTAGCTGTTGCGACGAATGCTTGACACTCGCTTTTGATCTTGCAGCTTGCGAACCCGAGAAGGGTCACTGCAGGAGTGCGCGGAAATTTATCAACTTTCGCCTCGCCTGGGAAGCCCCAAGGTAAACAAATTTGTTTTAAAACAGCCACTTATTCTTGAGCGCGGTCGGGTACTGGCCGTTTGAGCTTTCTGAACACCCGTGGCTCCCAGACACGCATGGCCAGCAGTAGCGCCGTGCCGCGCTTCTCGGACAAGGGTGCGCTCAGGGATTCGCTGTGAAGCGCTGCCAGCTTGCCGCGCAACCTGTGCATTTCGACCTGCAACTGGACGTACGCCGCCTTCGTCAACATGCCATGGGCAAAGTCCAGGGTCTCGTCAGCAAGGTCGAAGCGGCTGGCCATAAAATCGGGTAGCCCCTGTTGCACAAAGAAGTGCCGGATAGGCCCGTCCGGCAGCCAGTCAAAATCTCGTGCGACAAGCAGCCGGATACGGTTGCCCGGCTTCAGATCCGCCAGCCCCATCCGTTCCAGCACCAGCAAGTGCTTGATGCACTCGGCCTTCGACAGGTGATAGGCCGACACCATGTCCTCCAGTGACCATTGGTTCAACGCACACACGACCACCAACAGCAGCTTCTCATTTGAGACCAGTTGCGCTTCCTGTTCATGGGTCAGCATTTGCAGACGCGGTGCCGATGCTTCGGACTCCTGAAGCAGTTCCGCCATCGTCAGCCCCAGCAGGTCACAGAACTGGGCAAGGCGCTCGACCGTCAGCCGTCCGCTGGCCAACAGGCGTTTCACGCTGGGTTCCGAGAGGTCCAGCGCCTGGGCAACGTCGCGATAGGTCATTCCCGCTGACTTGAGGCGCTGCTTGATCGTCGCGATGAGCTGGGTAATTGGAGTCATTAAGTATTGGAATCCGATACTGAAGGTATCAGCATAAGGAAATGCAAAGGATAAAGGTGTGAAATATGCACCCTCCTCCCATACTGGCCCTTCAAGAGAACAAGGAGGCCAGCATGTCCATTAGCAGCGCAATGAACAGCGTCATACGTTCGAAGGGGGTGCAAGGAAGTGCGCACGTCGAGTTGCCTGTCGCAGGACCACCGGTGGGTGATCTGCAAATCGGCGACCTGGTTTTTATCCGCGTCACCGCGCGCCCCTTCCTCGAAGTGGCCAACGCCACGAACTCATGGACCAACCATGTAGGCGTCGTCGTCGGTAACCGTGGCGATGACCCCCTGATTGCGGAGAGCACTTTTCCTTTTGCCCGAACCACGCCGATGACGCGTTTCCTGGAGCGCTCCGAGCACCGACGCTGCGCAGTCGCGAGGCTGACCGCGCCGCTCAATGAGCGGCAGCGCAACGTGCTGGTGAGCGCGGCCGAGAGCCGGATGGGGACCTTCTACGACACCGGTTTCAATATCGGCTCACGACGCCAGTTCTGCTCCCGCTTCGTGCGTGAAGTCATCCAGGAAGCGACGGCCATCCAGCTCGGCGACGTGGAGACGTTCGCCACGTTATTACGGGACAACCCCGATCCGAAGCTTGCCTTCTGGCGCTTCTGGTACTTCGGCCGGATTCCATGGCAACGGCATACCGTGACGCCGGCAAGCGTACTGCGAAGCCCGCATTTGCGCGTCATTTTCGACGCATAAGGAGATGCCTTGGGAGCAGCGCAACCTTGCGCAAAACGGGGTTGTTGATGCCGACGTACCGTACACCTGCGTGACAAGTCTCAGGTACAGATCAGGAAAGCCTTTGGCGCACTGGCATCCGGCCAAGGCTTGACGTTATTGTCGAGCTTTCCCGCCTCTCGATCCCGGAGCCTGCTATGAACCTGCCGACGCTGATCCTGTTTATACCGGCGTGCTTCGCCCTGAACATGGCTCCTGGCCCGAACAACCTGCTCTCGGTGAGCAACTCGACCCGTTATGGCTTTCGCACCTCTTGCCTGGCGGGCTTCGGCCGCTTGCTGGCATTTGCCGGCATGATCGCCCTGGCCTCCGCGGGCCTGGCGGTGGTGCTGCAGACCTCGGAGCTGCTGTTCTATGGCATCAAGATTCTCGGCGCGGCCTATCTGATCTACCTCGCCATCCAGCTCTGGCGCGCCAACCCCGATGCCGACACCCGCGCCCAAAGCGCCCCCGCCAGCCTGCGCGCCCTCGCCCGCCAGGAGTTCCTGGTCGCGGCCGGCAACCCAAAAGCCATCCTTATCTTCACCGCCTTCCTCCCCCAGTTCATCGACCCGACCCAGGGCATCTCCGCCCAGTTCGCCGTACTCGGCGCCCTGTTCCTGATGCTGGAATTGATCGCCATCAGCGCCTACGCCTATATGGGTGTGCATATGCGTCGCTGGTTCGCCGAACCCAAGGGCAAACGCCTGTTCAACCGAGGTTGCGCGGTGCTGTTGTCAGGGGCGGCTTCGGTGCTGCTGATGGCGCGCAGAGCCTGAGCATTCCCGAGCACCCCGTCTCCACACATCAAGCTTTGAGTGTTCCGGCCGATCTAACCTGTTAGAGGGCGGAAAAGCCCTCATATTTGCGGTTTGATATGGAGGAGATTGCTCAATGCTTGCACCCATCAACAGGATGCTGGAAAACATCAGCGTCAGGACCAAGCTCGCCATAGGATTCGGCGTGGTCATACTGCTGACCCTGTTGATTGCAATCACCGGTTGGTTGGGTATCCAGTCACTCAGCAACCGCAGTGACCGAATTCTGGATATCGCCAAGCTGAACGATCTGGCCAAGGACGTACGCATCGGGCGCCTGTCCTACACACTGACCACCGACCCACAGCATGCCGCGAACGTGGTCAAGCTCCTGGACAGTCTCGACAGCCACCTTGCCGAGAACCGCTCGACCTTCGTGGCCCCGCGAGATCTTGCGCAGATCGAATCTGCCGGCGAATCGGTCAAACGCTATCGCACGCACTTCAACGATTTCAGCCAGGCCATCCAGGCCCGCGATGCGACGCGCGCCGTGTTTGGCAATCATGCCGACGCCGCCGTGGCCGAACTGCAAAAGCTCAAGGACAGCGCCGCCTCGGCGAGCGGCAATCAGGCCCAGATCGACGCCGTGGTCAACGCGCAGATGCTGGTCCAGCAGGCAAGGTTTCAACTCCGAGGCTACAGCTACAGCCTGAAAGCCGAGCTTGAACAACCGGCCAAAGAGGCCATCGACCAGGCCGGCGCTTATATAAAGACCCTCAACGAGTTGCTGCCATCGGCCCCGCCTGAAAGCCTGCAGCGCCTGCAACAATCAATGGCCGGCTATCGCGCCACCGTCGGCCAGTTCGCCGAGGCCCAGGTCAGGGCGGAAAAAATCCAGGCGCTGCTCAACGATGACATCGCCACTCTCTTCGCGGCGAACAAGCAATTGGCGCAGAACCAGGCCGAACAGAGTCTCGCTGACGTCCTCAACGCCCGCAATTGGCTGGCAGGTGCCTTTCTCGCCGCCTTGCTGCTCGGCATCATCGCCGCCTGGATCATCACCCGCCTGATCGTCGGCCCGTTGATGGAAACCCTGCGTCGGGCCGAGCAGGTGGCCGCCGGCAACCTGAGCGCCAACGTCACGGTGTCACGTCGCGACGAACTGGGTGCACTGCAACTGAGCATGCAGCGTATGACGCTCAACCTGCGGGAATTGATCGGCGGCCTGCGTGAAGGCGTCATACAGATTGCCAGTGCCGCCGAGGAACTGTCGGCGGTCACCGAGCAAACCAGTGCCGGGGTGAACAACCAGCGGCAGGAAACCGACCAGGTCGCCACGGCCATGAACGAAATGGCCGCAACCGTCCAGGAAGTCGCGCGCAACGCCGAACAGGCCTCCACGGCCGCCGTCAGCGCAACCCGTGAAGCCCGCGAAGGTGGCGAAGTGCTTGGCCAGGCCATGAACCAGATCGACAAACTGGCTAACGAGGTCAATCACTCAACCACCGCGATGGGTGACCTCAAGCAGGAAAGCGACAAGATCGGCAGCGTTCTCGATGTCATCAAGTCCGTCGCCCAGCAGACCAATCTGCTGGCCTTGAACGCCGCGATCGAAGCGGCGCGGGCCGGAGAGGCCGGGCGCGGCTTCGCGGTGGTGGCCGATGAAGTGCGCAGCCTGGCACAACGGACCCAGACCTCGACCGAAGAAATCGAACAACTGATCAGCGGGCTGCACAACGGTACCGAAAAGGTCGCCAGCAGCCTCGAGAGCAGCCGCACACTGGCGCAAAGCAGTGTCGAATTCACGCGTCGGGCCGGCGTTTCGCTGGACGGTATCACCCAGTCGGTCCAGGCCATCGAATCGATGAACCATCAGATCGCCACTGCCGCCGAGCAGCAGAGCGCGGTAGCGGAAGAGATCAACCGAAGCGTGACCAACGTCCGCCAGATTTCCGAACAGACCTCGGCAGCCAGTGAGGAAACTGCAGCGTCCAGCATCGAACTCGCCCGGCTGGGGGTTCACCTGCAGACGCTGGTAGGAAAATTCACACTCTGAGAAATGGCAGAGCGGATCGGGTCGGTTTACTCGTAGACCGTCACCCGATTACGCCCGCCCTTCTTCGACGCATACAAGGCCTGGTCCGCCCAGGC
Organism: Pseudomonas sp. MWU12-2319; assembly: GCF_023242525.1. Taxonomy (NCBI): domain Bacteria; kingdom Pseudomonadati; phylum Pseudomonadota; class Gammaproteobacteria; order Pseudomonadales; family Pseudomonadaceae; genus Pseudomonas; species Pseudomonas sp. MWU12-2319. Next base: position 484,859 of record NZ_JALJES010000002.1, on the reverse strand, counting down.
GATCAGGTCGGCATGACTGATTGAAGGCAGGCTCAGGTCAGCCACCCCCAGGCTGATGGTGAAGCGGATGCTCTGGCCTTCGTGCACGACTTCCAGGGCTTCGATGGCCTTGCGCAAACGCTCGGCAAAAAAGCGTGCGCCGGCCTTGTCGGTGTCCGACAGCACCACGCCAAACTCCTCACCGCCATAACGTCCGGCCACGTCGCTGTCGCGCACATGTTCGCGGACCACATCAGCCACGTGCTCGATGACCTTGTCCCCGGCCTGGTGGCCATAGGTGTCGTTGACCCGCTTGAAGTGGTCGATATCGAACATCACCAGGCTCGTGGCATTGCCATAACGCTGGTTCCGGGCATAGGCGGCCTTGAGGCTTTCCTCCCAGTGCCCACGGTTGTACAGGCCCGTCAGGCGGTCGGTGCTGGAGAGTTTCTGCAACTTGGCATTGGCCGCCTGGAGCTGATGGCGGTTGGTGGCCACGTCGGTGACGTCATAGATCACCAGGCAGATATGGGTGATGGTGCTGTTGGTGGAACGCAACGGCAGCAACGTGGTGTTCTGGTACATGAAGTCTTCCTGGCCGGTGATCGGCTGGTAGTTCTTGAACCGCACCAGGTAAGGCCGCTGCTCCCAGATGGTGAACGCCGGCGTGCCCAGGGTCGCGACACTCTCCACCTTGCGGCTGAACCATTCGCGATCGACTTCAGGAAACAGGCTGAAGAAGGACTGGCTGCTGGCGTCCTTGGGCTGCACCCCGGAACGGTTTTCCATAAAGGTGTTCCAGACCTGCACGCAATAGTCGCGGTCCAGTACCACCACGCCGACGTCGATGCTCTGGACAATCGCCAGCAACCAGTGAAACTCGTTCAGATCGAGAGTGTCGTTCATGGCTCAGCTCATCAGGTAGGCGAGTTTGTCGGTCAACCGCTGGATGGAGTCTTCCGTGAACAACAACAGCAAGTCGAAATGAATATCGTGCCCTTCCAGGCTGTAGCTGATTTCTACCGCCAGGGTCTTTTTCCAGCGCTGCTGGTTGACCCGGATCAGTTCGTCGATGGCCGCGTGCTGCCCGAGAATCTGTGGGTGGCCCTGGGAAAACACCACGTCGATCTGCTCGGCAATACTGCTCAGGCAGGCGCCGATCAGCACGCTGGAGAGGTCCAGCAACATTTCCAGATCCGAATACTCGGTGCCCTGACGTTGCATCAACTGCGCCATGTCGGCGATTTCCGAGTCATGGAACATCAGCAGGGCTTCGCCGGCAATGCCGCTGCCGATAAAGCCCTGGCAAATGGCGGTGAGCTGGTTGCCGTTACCGGCATCCATCAGCGCCATGTGCAACTCGCCCACTTCGAGGATATTCACGTTCGGCACCGGCAAGTGCACGAACACCCCCAGCACCTTGGCGATCAGCGCCGCCGCACGACCGATGGCCACGTTGACCGTTTCGCGAAAGGCATCGCGAAAGCTGATTTCGGCCGTCGGTTCAGGGCGAGCGGCCAACGGCGCCGGACCGGGGGCATTGAGCAGCCCCAGTCCGTCGAGGGTCTCGCGCAGCTCGTCCTGGTCGAAAGGCTTTTTCAGGAACGCCAGCGCCCCCAATTCGTGCACCCGGCGCACGGCCTCTTCCTGGACGTCACCGGAGATCACGATCACCTGTGCCTGTAGCCCTTCGGCACGAATCGCCGAGAGCACCTGATAGCCATCCATTTCCGGCATGGTCAGGTCGAGCAGCACCACTTGCCCCAGACCCTTGCGGATGGCCTCCATCCCCTGCCGGCCATCGCTGGCCTGGGTAATCGAGACCTGCCACTCTGCCGGCAGCGCCCGTAAAACCTGCTTACGGGCCATGTTGGAGTCATCACACACAAGTAGGGGAATCACTGACACAGACCGGTGCTCATCTTATTGGGGTATCAGGGAAAGCATTAATGGCATGATGCCATAAGTTTTACAAAACATGCTCAGCGTACAGGTTTTATTGAGAACTACGTCCGATATTCCAACAGCTTAGGCGCAATCGAGCCTCAGGGGATGGCTTAGGTCAACTAAGTGGATCGGCGGTGTCACCCAACGGGCGTTTTATGGCCGCAGCGAAAAGCGCTCGCGATAGGCCTGGGGCGTGATGCTCATGGCCCGCAGAAAGCTGCGGCGCAGGGTTTCCTCGCTGCCGAAACCACAGCGGGTGGCAATCCGCTTGATCGGCAGCGCGGTGTCGCTCAGCAGGCGCCGGGCGGTTTCCACACGGATCTGCTCGATGGCCCGGGCCGGCGTCTGCCCGGTTTCGGCGCGGTAGTGACGGACAAAACTGCGCTCGCTCATGCCCGCCTGCTGCGCCAGGATCGGGATCGACAGGTCCTGCGCCAGGTGCTCGGCGATCCAGGCCTGCAAGTCGCCAAAGCGGCTGCCGGCCTTCTGCAAGGACAAGGTGGCGCTGAATTGCGACTGCCCGCCCGGACGTTTCAGGAACACCACCAGATGCCGGGCGACCTCCAGCGCCACGGGGCGCCCCAGGTCCGCTTCAACCAGGGCCAGGGACAAATCGATGCCTGCCGTCACCCCCGCCGACGTCCAGACCGGGCCGTCGTTGATAAAAATCGGATTGGGCTCGACCCGCACCCGCGGGTACTGCGCGGCCAATTGTTCGCAGCGGGTCCAGTGGGTGGCCACCCGCCGCCCGTCCAGCCAGCCACTGGCCGCCAGCAGGAAAGCCCCGGTGCAGACCGAAGCGACCCGGCGTGCGCAACTGGCCTGCTGGCGTACCCAGGCCACCAGCGCCGGGTCCTCGGCGGCCGCGTAAGTCCCCCAACCACCGGAGATGATCAGGGTGTCGCACGACACCCCCGTCGCCGGCAAAGGATCAGCCACCAGGGCCAGCCCCGCCGAACTCATCACCGGTTCGCGCTGGTCGGCAATGACGCTCACGGCATAAGGCAGCGGCAGGCCCTCGGCACGGGCCAGGTCGTTGGCCGAGGCAAAGACCTGCAACGGCCCCGTGACATCGAGCACCTGCACATTGGGAAAAGCCAGGATGCGGATCGTTCTGGGGGTATTCATGGGGATTGGCGTGAAACGTGGGGTCAATGGCGGATACGCCAAAGCCTACGAAACTAAAGTAGGTTCGTCCAGCCTCGCCGGACCCGTTTATCCACTTCCAAGGAGCTATCGCCATGACGCTGCATATCGGCTTTCTGTTGTTCCCCAAAGTCCAACAGCTGGACCTTACCGGCCCCTACGACGTCCTGTTCTCGCTGCCGGATGCGCGGATCCACCTGATCTGGAAAGACCTGGCCCCCGTCACCTCCAGCACCGGCCTGGTCTTTACGCCGACGACGACGTTCGAAGACTGTCCGCCCCTGGACGTGATCTGCATTCCGGGCGGTGCCGGGGTAGGCCCCTTGATGGAAGATGCCGAGACCCTCTCGTTCATCGTCCGACAGGCCGCCCAGGCACGCTATATCACCTCGGTCTGCACCGGTTCACTGGTACTGGGTGCCGCCGGGCTGTTGCAAGGTCGCAAGGCCACCACGCACTGGGCCTATCACGACCTGCTGGCGCCTCTCGGTGCCATCCCCGTGAAAGACCGTGTGGTACGTGACGGCAACCTGCTGACCGGCGGCGGCATCACCGCCGGGATCGATTTTGCCCTGACCCTGGTCGCTGAACTGGTGGGGGCACAAGAGGCCCAGGCGATCCAGTTGCAGCTGGAATACGCACCGGCACCGCCGTTCAACGCCGGCAGCCCGGAGACGGCGCCCGCGGACGTGCTGGCCATTGCCCTGCAGCGGGTGGCGGAACCGCAAAAGCAGCGCGCTCTGATCACCGAACGTGTCGCCCGGCGTTTGCAACAAGCGGGTTAATCGCGCTCCCACGGCAGATCCAGCAACGCCGAGCCCAGGCTCTTGCCGTGGGCATCCAGCGCCAGGGAGCGGGTCACTCCGCCACGGAGGATGCCCGGCAAGACGAAATTCAAGGCCCGCACCCCCGGTACTGCATAACGCCGTACCGGTCCGGCTGTCGGATCGAGCAAGGGCGCAAAGTAGTCCGCCACCCGTTCAGCCGTCAGCCATTCGCATAACCCGGGGTAGTCCTCGGCCCGATAAGCGATCACCGAGATATTCGAGGTGTCGCCTTTGTCGCCGGTGCGCGAATGGGCAAAGGCGCGCAATTCAAGACCACTCATGAGCGTTCCTCCAGATGTACCGTTGCCGTCAGGTTTTCCCGTGGCAGCAGCAGCGACGCCACCGCCACCACCTGCCGCACACTCTTGCTTGCGCCACCACCGCCGGACGGACCGTTGGTATACAGCGTCTCCACTTCATTGCCGACACGCAGCGCATCGGCCCGATCGACACAACGCGCCGCCACCCGCAAGCGCACTTCCCAGGGTTCACCCTGCCCTCGCGCACTCAGCGCTTCGCCATACAGGGCATCAACGCCGATCAGTTCCGCACGGACCTCTTCAGTTTTCACACCGATGATTTCCAGGCGCTGCAAGACAATCTCCCGCGCCAGCCGTGCCCGGGACAAGGCGCCCGGACCACCGTAGGACATCTGCCCTTCACCGATCCAACCGTCCAGGTAACCGACCGAGACCTTCAGCATCTCCGGACGCTGGCGCCCGCTCGCCCCCTGCACGCCGACCCGGTCCGCGCCCTCTTCGACAAAACTCACGCCCTGAAAATCCGCCGTGACATCCGGCGTCAGGTAGGCCGCCGGGTCATGCACCTCATAGAGCAACTGCTCCGTGCAAGTCGCCGCGTCCACCCGACCGCCGCTACCCACAACCTTGGTAATGGTCGCCCGGCCCTCGGCATCCACTTCCGCCAGGGGAAAGCCCAGGCGCGCCAGGTCCGGCACCTCCTTGACGCCCGGGTCGGCAAAGTAACCGCCGGTAATCTGCCCCGCGCACTCCAGCAGATGGCCGATCAGGGTGCCACGGCCCAGGCGCGGCCAATCGTCCGCCGCCCAGCCGAACTCGAAGCACTGCGGCGCGAGAAACAACGATGGATCGGCCACGCGGCCGGTGATCACCACATCGGCATCGGCCGCAAGGGCCTGGACAATGCCTTCCGCCCCCAGATAGGCATTGGCGCAGACCAGTCGCTCGCCCAACTGCTCGACCCGTAAGCCGTTGTCCAGCCAACGGCTCGGTTCGGCACGCAGCACCTCAAGCACGTCGTCACCGGTCACCGCGGCAATCTTGAGCCCGGGCAAACCCAGCTCGATGGCGATCCGCCGGACCTCCCGCGCGGCGGCCAGGGGATTGGCCGCGCCCATATTGGTGATGATCCGCAGGCGCCGCCCAGCGCCGCCGACGAAGGGCAGCACGCGCTCCATCCGCTCACGCAACAAGGGGTCGTAACCGCCCTCGGGATCACTGAGCCGGGCCTGTTGTGCCAGGGCAATGGTCCGTTCGGCCAGGCACTCGAACACCAGGTAATCCAGCTCGCCCCTGGCCGCCAGTTCCACCGCCGGTTCAATGCGGTCGCCCGAATAGCCGGCACCGGAGCCGATACGCAAGGTTTTCATCGCAAGGTCCCTCCTATCAAAAGATGCCCAGAAGCAACGCCGTCAGGGTCATCAACACCGAGGCGGCGAGCAGGAAAGGAATGGTGAAACGCTGGTGATCGGCCAGTTCGATCTTGCACAACCCCACCAGCAGAAAGGTCGCGGGGGTCAGCGGGCTGACCGGAAAACCGGTGGTATGCACCCCCAGCAAGGACGCCTGGGCCACCTGCAACGGTTCTACACCCAAGGCCTTGCCGACCTCGGCGATCACCGGCATCACGCCGAAATAAAAGGAGTCCGGATCGAACAACAGACTCAGCGGCATCGACAGGAAACCCACCACTGCCGGAATCAGCTTGCCGTGGCCGGCCGGGATCTGCGCCACCGCCACTTCGGCCATGGCCTTGAGCATGCCGGTGCCCTGCATGATGCCGGTAAAGACCCCAGCCGCCAGGAGGATGCTGGCCATGGTCAGGGCGGTCTTGGCATGGGCGTCGATGCGAGCACGCTGGGCGTCGACATTCGGATAGTTGAGGCACAACGCAACCACGGTGCCGAGCATGAACATCACCACCGGGTCGACCCAACCGGCGATCATCACCGCCATCACCAGCACCGTCAGCAACAGGTTGGCCCAGAACAGGCGTGGACGCCGTAGGGTTTCTTCATCCGCACTGATCACCCGGCTCGGCACGCTGCCCGTGGCCAGACCCGCGCCCAGACCCAGACGTCGTTCTTCACGCCGGCCCAACCACCAGGCACAGGCGAAGACAAACAGCAGACCGACGATCTGCACCGGAATCAACGGCTGGAACAGGTCCGCCACCGGCACGTGCAAGGCTGCCGACGAACGCAGCACCGGGCCGGTCCAGGGCAGGAAATTCACCCCGGCGGCCATCGCCGCGACACAGGCCAGGATCCGTCGGTCAATGCCCAATCGCGTATAGAGCGGCAACATCGCCGGGATGGTCACCAGAAAGGTCACCGCCCCGGAACCGTCCAGGTGCACCAGCAATGCCAGCAAGGCGGTGCCCATGACAATCCGCGTGGGCCGCGTGCCCACCGTGCGCAGGATGCGATCGATGATCGGGTCGAGCATGCCGGCATCCGTCATCACCCCGAAAAACAGGATGGCGAACACGAACATGCCCACCACCGGGGCGACGTTCTTGATGCCGGTAACGATAAAGGCACTGGTTTGCAGACCGAAACCACCGAGCAGCGCGGCAATGATCGGCAAGGCAATCAGCGCGACCAGGGGCGAGAGACGCTTGCTCATGACAGCCGCAAGCAGACAGACGATGGTGATGACACCCAACGTGGCGAGCATGGGAAGACTCCGGGGCCGCTCAAGGGCGGACAGTTATTGTTTTCCCCAGAGTATTGGAACGCGGTTAAGCTTTGTAAATTGGAATGTTCACCGCCATGCATTCGGAAAAACAGAATGAAAAACGCCGTCCAGCATATCCGCGCCTTTCTGACGGTCGCCCAGACCGGTAGCTTCGCCCGCGCCGCCACCTTGCTGCACCTGTCGCCCTCGGCGCTGACGGTGCAGGTCCAGCAGTTGGAAGAGTGGCTCGGCGTCACCCTGCTGGAACGCAGCCCGCGCCAGGTCAGCCTGACCGGCGCCGGCCAGCAGGCCCGTGGCCCCATGGAGAAACTGCTGCTGGATTTGGACAATATCGTCAGTGGCTCCCGCGACCTGGCCAGCCTGCAACGGGGCGTGGTGACCCTGGCCGCCTTGCCGTCGATCTGCTCGGGCGCCCTGCCGCCGCTGCTCAAACAGTTTCGCCAGGCTTATCCCGGTATCGAAATCCGCCTGCGGGACGTGGTCGCCCAGCGTATCGACAGCCTGGTACGGGAGAACGAAGTGGACTTCGGACTGGGCGTACGGGCCCGGCTCAATCATGGCCTGGACTTCGAAGTGGTCATGGTCGATCGCTTGTGCCTGTTCCTGCCCGACGAACACCTGCTGGCGCGCAAGACAAGCGTCAGTCTGCCGGACTTGAGCGGCCAGCCGATGATCCTCACCGGACGCGACAGCAGCGTGCGCGAACGGGTCGAGCAACTGTTCGACGAACAAGGTTTGACACTGGTCCCGGGGCTGGAAGCCAACTACATGTCCACGGTCCTGGCGTTGGTGCGCCAGGGGTTGGGCATGGCGCTGTTGCCGGAATCGGCGGATGACGGCCTCAGCGGCCTGCAAAAACGCCCCGTGGAACACCCCGGCGTCAGCCGCGAGATCGGCCTGATCAGCCGCAGCGGCCAGCCCCTGTCACCCGCCGCGACGCGCTTCGTCGCCTTGATTCGGGAAGGTTTGGACCCGGCCCGGTCTCTTGAGAACCCCTGAATAATTCAAGCAACCCTCGTGCTAGAACGTCAGTGAATGCTTGCGATCCAGGCTTTCGCCAAAGCCGCGAATCACCTCCAGCAGCGACTTCACCCGTAGCGGCAGACTCCCCGCCGGATACACCGCGTGCATCTGCGGGCTCTCGCCACCGCTGGAGGTGAGCTTGTATTCGGGGCAGACCCGAACCAGGCGCCCCGCCTCCACTTCCGGCTCCGCCAACCAGTCCGCCAGGCGGGCAATGCCGACCCCCGCCAGGGCCGCGTGGAACACCGCCGCACCGGAGCTGAAACGAAACTGCGGATGCACCCGAAAGCTGATGGCCTGTTGCTCATTGCGAAAATTCCACTCCTTGAGGATCCGTGGCGCCGTATGCAGGATCAGCGAGTGCGCCTCCAGCGCCTCGATGGAATCCGGTATCCCGCGTCGCTCCAGATACCTGGGGTTGGCGTACAGGTAACGTGAATAACTCCACAGCGGAAAGCCGATCAGGTCACTGGATTGCGGAAACGCGCCGCGAATCGAGAAGTCCAGCTTGCTCTTGGCCGGGTCGATGGTCTCATCGGTGAAAATCACATCGACGTTCACGTTCGGATAACGCTCACAGTACTGCGCGATCAGCTTGGGCAAAACCCCGTGCCCGAGAAACTCGGGGGCGGAAAAGCGAATCCAGCCGTGGGCCAGGCCGCTGAGACCGGCCAGGTCTTCATCCGCCTCACGTTGCAGATCCAGCATTTTATAAGCGTGGGGCAAGAAGTGTTCACCCGCTTCGGTCAGGCTCACCGCATTCGACGAACGATTGAACAGCTTGACCCCGGCACTTTCCTCCAGTGCCTGCACAGCACGGGTCAAAGAGCTGGGAGAGCGTCCCAGGACACGGGCCGCAGCGACGAAGCTACGTTTGCGCGCCACCGTCGCGAAGGCTTCCAGCTCCCCCAACATGTCTAGGGCCATTCCTCACCTCATTGCACTTTTCACAATATGGTATTGCAACACAAAAAAAGCCCTTCCGTTAGCCTTCCCACTCTCCCCATAGGGATGCAGGTAAAAAAGGAGCATACGGACATGTCAAGGCTGAATGAAACAGTCAGGGAATCTGCTGCCCTGATCAGTGAAGAAATTCGTGCATGGCTGGGGAAAAACTCAGTCACTTCGACCCGTCTTGAGATAACGCAGACTCATGTATCACTCGAACAACCCGCTTGTCGCGCCGTCGCTGCGCCTGACCCGCGAGCCCACCAGCCTGGGAATCCCGAGTTCGGCCTGGCGTTCAACATGGGCGGGATGGCGATCGCCAACTACGCCTCGGTCCTTCAGGCACGCAGGAGCCGAGCATGAATATCGCCAACTGGCTGGACGCCGCCGGCCAACGTTGCCCGGAACGGCCGGCCTTGTTCGAAGGGCAGCGGCAAGTTGCCAACTATGGTGCCTTTGCCGCCCTGGTCCGGTATCGCGCGGCGTACCTGATGGACGAGCACGGCATTGTCCCCGGCGACCGTATCGCGTTGTTCATGGAGAACTGTTGCGAATACCTCGAGCTGCTCTACGCCATCTGGTGGGCCGGGGCGGTAGCGGTGCCGATCAACTGCAAGCTGCATCCCGTCGAGGCCAGCTGGATTGTCGGTAACACCGATGCCCGGCTGATTTTCACCGATGGCGGCCAAGTGTTCGCGCCCGAGAGACTGCCCCTGGGGTGTCAAGAGTTGGATCGAGAAGACATGGGGGCGCTCGCTTCGACCACGGCGCCCCCTGACAGGCCTTGTCCGCGCCAGGCCGATGACCTGGCCTGGTTGTTCTACTCCTGCGGCACCGGCGACGACGCCAAGGGTGTGAGGCTCAGTCATGGCGACCTGACGGCCATGTCACTGCGCTATCCGGCCGATACCGATCCGGTCGGTGCCGATGATGCGGTGGTGTATGCCGCGCCGATGTCTCACTGCGCCGGCCTTTACCATTTGATCCATGTGCGCCGGGCCGCCCGCCATGTCGTTCCCGAGTCCCGTGGTTTCCAGGCCGAAGAGTTGTTTGAGCTGGCGGGCAGGCTGGGGCATATCATTTTGTTCGTGACACCCACCATGTTCAAGCAGATCGTCGAACGGGCCCGCCAGTTGGGTCATGGTGGTGAGGGTATCAAGACAATCGTCTATGACGGCGCGCCCATCTACCTGTCGGACTGGATGGAGGCGAAGGCGCTGTACCCGTGGTTGAAGGCGAGCGCAAATGATCCCTCCTCCCCCTGAAGAGCGTTTTCACGGATAGCCACGCCAGCCACAGCACGCAGTTGCAGGAGCCGTATGGAAGCCGAAGAAAGTCGCCAGCAACCATTTTTAAATAGCCTGTGGAGAGGCGCTTAAGTATATTGGCACCTCTCATATTGAGAAGCCCGCACGGAAATGCAGGCAAATATCAGCAAAAGGACGTGTCAACGCTGAACAAGATAGTAATGGCAGGGCCCCTGAAGTGGCGATGATCTTCAGGGCTCGACAACTGCCAGCCAAAACCTACGACTTGGTGCCGGAAATCGAGCACCTGGCGGTTATGACCGGGGCGCCGCTCTCCGTGCTGCCGGCCTCCTTCGAAGAAGAATTGTCGCCCCGCCGCTTCGCCATCCGCCGACCGACCTCCGTCGGTACACAGGGTAATGTGCTGGAAAACGTTCCCCTGATGTACAGAAACGTCAGCATTATCCTGTATTGCCGGCTGCAACAAGGCCGGTGTCGCCACGACCTGCGACCACACGCAGTTTGTCCTGCCACTATTTGCCGCCGCCAACCATCCCGATGTCATTCACCCGATTCTGCAGCCACCGGGGGACATGCTGATCTTCAAGAACCAGCAGGCCCTGAATACCCGGGACGACTTCCCCTCCGCTACGATTACCACGACCGCTGGAAGCTCCGCATCTATAAGGTCAACGACCCGATACACGAGGTGCCGCTGGTCCCTCACCAACCTTTCATCATCAGAGCCTGATTCCATGGTCGATATTGTCATCCTTTGTGTATTCGCCTTCGCCGCCGGCCTGATCGATGCGGCGGTGGGCGGCGGCGGACTGATCCAGGTACCCGCGTTGTTCAACGTGCTGCCCACGACACAACCGGTGGCGTTGCTGGGCACCAACAAGTTCGCGGCCGCCTGCGGTACCGTATTCGCGGCCCGGTCCTTCGTACGCAAGGTGGTGATCGACTGGAGGCTGGTGGTCCCCGCCGCGTGCGCGGCTTTTGCCATGGCCTTCTTTGGTGCAGCCACAGTCTCCTCCGTGCCCCAGTCGGTGATCCGTCCGACGGTGCTGGTGCTGATCGTGCTGATGGCGATCTACACCTTCTGGAAGAAGGACTTCGGCGCCCTGCACAAACCCATGCACATCGGCACCAAGGAAAAACTGCTGGCGATCGTAATCGGCGGGGCCATTGGCTTCTACGACGGATTGTTCGGCCCCGGGACCGGTAGTTTCCTGATCTTCCTGTTTATCCGCTGCTTCGCCTTCGACTTCCTGCAAGCCTCGGCGTCGGCCAAGGTGGTGAACATCGCGACCAACGTCGCGGCGCTGATCTTCTTCATTCCAACCGGCAACGTGCTCTACCTGATCGCCATCCCCATGGCCGTCTTCAACATCCTCGGTGCGCTGACCGGCACCTGGCTGGCGGTGCATAAAGGCGTACCCTTTGTCCGGGCGCTGTTCCTGGTGTTGCTGGTGATCCTGATCAGCAAACTGTCCTACGACCTGATTCTGCAAACCTGATCCTGTAAACCCGAGGAAAACTCCATGTATCCGATGTTCGATCGCCTGGTGGCGCTACTCGATGCCCGCGCCGCCTCCTACCGGGTGTTGATGCACGATGCCGAGGGCCAGTCGGCGCGGGTCGCCGAAATCCGTGGCACCGAGCCGGGCCAGGGTGCCAAGGCCATGCTCTGCTCGCTCAAGGGCCAGGCCGAGCCCTATGCCCTGGTGATATTGCCGGGGGACCAGAAGCTCGATATGAAGAAAGTCGGGGCGGCCCTGGGCGGAAAAAAAGCTGAACTGGTGAAAGCCGAAACCGCCATGGAACTGACCGGCTGCCGGATCGGTGCCATTCCGCCTTTCGTCTTCGATGAGCGGATTCAATTGATCGTCGATCCGGCCCTGACCACCCGCTACGGCGAGATCGCCTTTAATGCCGGCCGCCTGGATGCCTCGATGGTGCTCGATACGCAGGACTACCTGGCGATTGCCCAGCCGCAGTTGCTCGACGTGAGTCAGGCCTGAGCCCACGGCGGCATTGGTCTGCCCGTTTTAACCCGCAATGGCCCTTGCAAACCCGATCCCGGCTACCTTGTAATGCTCGCTGAAACCCGCACCGCGAGCGCCTGCCCCGTGAAAAACCTGCAATTGCTGCAATCCCTTGAAGGCGAGCGCTTGCTGCTGCGCCCACTCCAGGCCGACGACGCCGACGCCCTGGTGGCGGCCGCCCGGGACGGCGAACTGTGGAACCTGCCCTTTACCGTCATACCAGGGCCTGACACCGTCGGGTCCTACCTGCACAAAGCCCTCACGGGGCGGGAAGCCGGGACCGTGATGCCCTTTGTCATCGTGATCAAGGCCACCGGCGAAGTGATCGGCTCGACGCGCTTCTGGAAGATCGATCGCCAGTACCGCAAGCTGGAAATCGGCAGTTCCTGGATCTCGACCCGCTGGCAGAGAAGCTTCGTCAATACCGAGGCCAAGTACCTGATGCTGCGCCACGCCTTCGAGGTGCTCGATTGCGTGCGCGTGCAGTTCACCACCGACGAGATCAACGAAAAATCCCGCGCGGCAATCCTGCGCCTGGGCGCCAAGCAGGAAGGCATCGTACGTAATGAACGGATCATGCCGGACGGACGCAAGCGCAATTCCGTACGCTTTAGCATCATTGACGAAGAGTGGCCCGATGTTCGCCTGGGGCTGGAAAAAAACCTGCATCGATAGCCCTTTCGCGGCCTTCCACGGAGCCCGGGACGATAATGAAAAAATTTTCAGGGGCGGCCGAAAAAACAGCCCGTTATTCACATACAAACCATTGAAAATATTAGATTTTATTCTTTAACGAATAAAACTTCTTTCACTGTGAACAAGGCCCGGGCTGTTTATATTTCTACCTGCTTCTTTGGTGAAACCTCTTATTGGCCCGCGCTCTTTGCGGGCCTTTTTTTGCCTGAAAAACGAGGAAAATCATCGGGACAGGGATCGAACACCTCAAGGCAGCGGTCTAGGCTTTATACGAAATGAGTATCGCCTTCTCACCAGCACGAAGAGCCCGCCCTTGAAACCACCTCGCCCTGCCGACCGCACCACCCTGCTCTCCAACCTGCGTAACGAAAAAATGGCCCGTTCGGCCCACGCCTATGTCCGTGGCAGTACGGTCCAGTTCTATGAGTGGTTGCACAGCCAGCGCGGCAGACGCTTGCCCCATGGCCCCAACGTGTGGATCTGCGGCGATTGCCACGCCGGCAACCTGGGCCCCACGGGTGACCGTCGTGGTGGTATCGATATCCATATCCGCGACCTGGACCAGACGGTGATCGGCAATCCCGCCCACGACCTGGTGCGCCTGGCCCTGTCCCTGGCGACCGCCGCGCGCGGTTCGGACCTGCCCGGCGTGACCACCGCGCGCATGCTCGAGGAAATGATGGTGGGCTACGAACAGGCCCTGCTGGACGAGACCGACCATACGCCCGAACGCCCGTCACAGGTCAAGGCCGGCCTGCGGGACGCGGTCAAGCGCACCTGGAAAAACCTGGCCCGTGAGCGCATGGAGAACACCAAACTGACGCTGCCGATGGGCCGGCATTTCTGGCCGATGTCCCGCAACGAAAAAGCCGAGATCGAGGCCTTGTGTGCCGGCGAAGAGATCCAGACGCTGGTGACCTCGCTCAAGGGGCGTCCCAATGATGCCAGTGTCGAACTGCTCGACTGTGCCTATTGGGTCAAGGGTTGCAGTTCGCTGGGGCTGCTGCGCTACGCCGTGCTGCTGGGTGTCGGCGGGCATGACGAGCAGGATTATTGCCTGATCGACGTCAAGGAAGCCGTTGCGGCCGCGGCCCCCCGTGGTGCCCACGTGCAGATGCCACGGGACAATGCGCGGCGGGTGGTCGAGGGAGCACGCCACCTTTCACCCGGTCTGGGCGAGCGGATGATCGCCACGCGCTTTCTCGACCATGGGATGTTCATTCGTGAGCTGCTGCCCCAGGACCTCAAGCTGGAACTGGACACCCTCAATGAAACCGACGCCATGCACGCGGCGGGTTATCTGGCCCGGGTGATCGGTATCGCCCATGCCCGGCAGATGGATGAGGCGACGCGCAAAAGCTGGCGGGCGGAGCTGCAACTCAATCGCTCGAAAACCCTCGATGCGCCCTCCTGGTTATGGACCAGCGTCGTACAACTGGTGGGCAGCCATGAGCAAGGGTATCTGGAGCATTGCCGACGCTATGCGCTGGCGACGGCAAAAAAAGCGTAGCCCGCAGGCCACGCTCGGGAGGGTCGATTACGACAGAAAGCCGGTGCTGACGCCGACGAGGAGGAAAATCCCCAGCGCCGCGCGATAGATCACGAACGGCCAGGTGGAGAAGCGTTCCAGGAAGCGCATCAGGCCCCAGATCGCGCAGAACGCCGAGACGCTGGCGACCACCAAGCCGAACAGCAGATGGCTCCAAGCCTCCGCCGGGATCTGCGCATGGTGCAACGTCAGCAACTCCTTGAGCCCGGCCAGCGCAATCGCCGGCAAGCCCAGCAGGAAGGAGAACCGCGCGGCCTCTTCACGCTTGAAGTTGAGGAACAGGGCCGCGGTCAGTGTCGAGCCGGAACGGGAAACACCCGGGATCAGCGCGCCGACCTGGGCGATACCGACGATCAGCGCATCGCGCAGGCGCATCTGGCCCACCACCCGCTGATGGCGGGCACTGAACTCGGACACCGCCATCAACACCGCCATCACCAGGCAGGAAATACCGATCACTGTCAGCCCGCGCAGGGGCGAGTCGCAGGCATTGAGTGTCGACGACAAGGCCAGGCCGGCGATCCCGATGGGGATGGTCGCCAGGATGATCGCCACCGCCAGCTTGAACCACGGGCTGTTGTAGTCGCCCTGGCGCACGGCGCCGATACTGCCACCGACCACATCGCGCACATCACGCCAGAAATAACTGACCACTGCCGCCAGCGCGGCCAATTGCATCGCGGCCGAAAAAGCCGAGCCCGGATCCTGCCAACCCAGCACCGCCGGCACGATGCGCATATGCGCCGTGGAGGAGATAGGGAGCAATTCCGTGATGCCCTGGATGATACCCAGGATGCCGATTTGCAGATAATTCAGCGAAGCGAAGCCAATATCGAGGCCGCTGGAGCAGACGTTAGACAAAATAATTTCCCGGAATAAGGCTAATTTCCCACCGCTCTCCAAGAAGCGCGGCGCAGACCTGTGAAGCTTAGACAGCTGCGGGAATGATGGCCCTGTTTTTTATGATTTTCCAGTCTCAGCAAAACCTAAAACACAAGCTGGGAATTACTTCATTTTATGACAAGCCAACAAAGCACCCCGTAGGAGCCAGCTTGCTGGCGATGGTATTGACGCGGTCTCCGGTCAAACCGCGTCACCTGAATCGCCGGCAAGCCGGCTCCTACGGGGTCTGTGGTGTGTTCGAGGCGCCGCTGCTTAAACGGTCGCCGCCGTGGGCGCGGTGACCGGCGCCACATACCCGTACCGCCAGCAGCAATGATCCCGATGACCCGGCAAGATCACACAACCGCTCAGACTCAGCAGCAACACAGCTGCACCCAACAGTGAAAGGCGACGTGACATGGTGGTTTCCTCAGGAGGTTCAATAGGTAAAGCCGCTCAACCCACAGGGCCAAGGCACCTGCCGATTACTACGGTTACCGGTTGAACGTGATGACGACGACCAATCCGTCGCTGCCCTCGAACAATTTCATCAAGTGCCCGCCTTCCCTACGCAATACTGCCCTCGCCCCCCCTCGGAATGTATCGATAAAAAAATGATTTTTTCTCGCGACGGATTTTCCCGGCACCTATCGTTCAACTCATCAGCAGCGTTCACTTTCGTACGCAGCCTGAAGGAGTTGTCATGAAACCTACACGACCCCTGGCCAAATTGCGCCATGCCCTCCTGCTGATCCCGCTGGCGTTCGCCGCGCTGACCAGTACGCCGAGCTTTGCTCAGACCGAAGTCATCATTCGTGAAGCGCCACCACCGATGCGTGTCGAGGCCGAGCCCATGGGGCGCCCCGGCTACGTCTGGGACCGTGGGCACTGGCGCTGGGAAGGTCGGGGTTACGTCTGGTTCCCTGGCCACTGGCAGCCCGTGATGCGCAATGCGCGCTGGGAACCGGGCCACTGGGAACCCCGTGGACCTAACTGGCGCTGGGTCGAAGGACACTGGATCCGCTGACCTGCGGGCCGGACGACGCTACTGCGCCGTCCGGCCTTGTCATACCCGAACCCATCACCGGACCGAGACTTGCCCGATTGAAAGAGATTGATCCGGACGTTGAGCTGCTGGCCCGTATTGGCAACAAGGAGCCGGCCGCCGTCAACGAGATGGTGTCGCGCAAGCTGCCCCGTTTGCTCGCCCTCGCCAGCCGGATACTGGGCGATGCCGATGAGGCCAAGGATGTGGCGCAAGAAAGCTTTCTGCGCATCTGGAGACAGGCGGCGAACTGGCGCAGTGGCGAGGCGCGTTTCGACACCTGGCTGCACCGGGTGGTGCTGAACCTCTGTCACGACCGCCTGCGCAAGCGCAAGGAGCGCCCGCTGGAGGACGACGAGCCCGGCATTGAGTTGGTCGACAGCGCGCCCCGCCCCGATGAACAGCTGGAGGCGACGGCGCGCAGTGAACAGATGGCCGCGGCCCTGGCCGCGTTGCCTGATCGTCAGCGCGAAGCCATCGTGTTGCAGTACTACCAGGAGCTGTCGAACATCGAAGCGGCGGCGCTGATGAATATCAGCGTCGATGCACTGGAAAGCCTGCTCTCGCGGGCCAGGCGCAACCTGCGCAGCTACCTCGCCGAAACGCACGGCCCAGATAGCCTAGGAAGGGGAAGATGATGACGCCCGAACGATTTGCTTACCTGGCCGACGCCTACGGCGCTGACCTGCAACGCTGGCCGGCCGCCGAACGCGGCGCCGCCCTGGGGTTGCTTGAGCGTGGCGATGCCGCGTTGCTCCAGGTGCTGCAACAGGCCCGGCAACTCGACAGCCTGCTCGACAGCTATCAACTGGCGCCTCCAGACCAGGCCCTGGCCCGGCGTATCGCCGCTTCAGCAGTCATGACCAAGCCGGTGTCGTTCTGGAGCCGTTATGCCGACTGGCTGTCCAGTGTCAGCTTCGTCGGCGTGGGCCTGGCGGGGATTGCCACCGGCATCCTGGTGGTCTCGCTGAGCCTGCCATTGTCCACTGCATCCGAAGCGCTGCCGAGCGTCTTCGACCAGGGCGATGCCGATATCGTCTTCACCGTAAACGCCGAGGAAAGCGAGCAATGAGTCAACCGTCCAAGACCATCAAGAACTTCCTCCTGATGTCGTTGATGCTCAATGTCTTCCTGATCTGTGGCATTGGTGGTGGCGTCTACCACTGGTTGATCAATGCGAAACCGGCCATGGCCGCCGTCAACCAGCACGGCTTGCGCCAGGCCATGGTGCAGTTGCCCGAGGCGCGACAGCATGAGTTGCGCCAATTGCTACGCCGCAATCGAGCCGACAGCCAGCCGCTGATCATGGCAGGCCGCCAGGCCCGTCAGGATGTGATCAAGCAGCTTGAGGCGCCGACACTGGATCGGCCGACCTTGCTGACGGATCTGGGCAAGGCCCGTGAGGCGGATGTCGCGCTCAGGGCGCTGGTGGACAACACCCTGGCGGAATTCGCCGAGACCCTGCCCCAGGAGGAACGTCGCAAACTGGTCGACTCCCTGTATTTCCGTACGCAGGCCAAAGGCAAGTCGATGCAAAAAAAGCTGTGAGGGCGACGGATTTTCCCTGTTGTGACGTTTAACCCTTACAAGCCCGCCCACCAGGCAACGACAAATGCTCTGCAAGGAGTCACGCAATGCTGCGAATATTCAAGACCGCGCTGATTGCCACCCTGATGGCCGCGTCACTGGCTGGCTGTATTGTCGAGCCGGTGCATCCGCGTCGACCACCGCCCATTGTCGAAGTCGTACCGGTCATGCCCGGACCCGGTTACCACTGGGTCGCCGGACATTATCGCTGGGGCCATAATCAGTGGCTCTGGGTGCCTGGGCATTGGCGCTACCAGTAGTGGAACAGCGATAAGACAAAACCCGGCGCAAGCGCCGGGTTTCGTTTTTCTGCTTAGGCCTGCCGCTTGCCCGCTGGCACTTCAGCCGCCGCCAGCGCGCCATGAATCAGCGGCGCGTAGCGATTGCGGAATTCCCAGTTGTAAGGCACCTGCTGCCGGCTGAGCCCCTGGTCCCAGTTGATGGACCAGGTCATCAGCCCCTTGATCGAATGGCCGGCGGCATCCAGTCGCTTGAACGCATTGACCACCGCCGCCGGATCGATCACATAACCCGTGGCAGCCGCATCGTTATTGGTCGGCAAGCCAATGACGAACTTGTCCGGCGCAATCTTGGTAAAGCCCCGAGTTCCCGTGACCAGGCTATCGGTCAGGTAGTAGAGGAAATCCTCCTTCATCGCATCGTTGTTCTGCGCGATCCAGGCCCCGCTGCCACCGTTGGCTTCCGGCACCCAGACGCCGTCGCCGCCCTGGTTGTAATACTGCGGCGCGATAAAGTCGTAGTAGCCGTCGAGGGCGGTGATGTAATCGATGTACTTGCCGTTGGTGGTGAGATAGGGGAACTCGGGGGCCATGCTGATAATGAAGTGCTTGCCCTCGGCCTTGTAGTGGTTGCGCACCAGCTTCAGGGCCGCGGGCAACACCGCCTTGTTGTCGGCATAGTCGATGGCACTCTGTTCCAGGTCGATATCCAGCCCATCGAAACCATAGGTTTCCACCAGGCGGATGATTTCATTGGCCAGTGGCTGCTCGGAGCCCTTGTGCAGCTCGATATGGGCATCGGCGCCGCCCAGTGAAATCAGCACGGCACGGCCCTGACCGTTGAGGACACCGACCTGGCGGCGGAACTCCGCGTCAGGCAGGTTATACGGCTTGAACGTCGGGATGCCGTTGCCTTTCATAAAGGCCACGGCCACCACGTTGTACTCCATGGGCACATCCGTCAGCGCCAGGTTGGCGAACTTGCCGCCCTGGTAGCCATCGTTCGGCCCCGCGGCCCAGTTGTGCCAGAAGCCCATGAGGATTTTCTTGCCGGCAAGGCTCGGCATCGCCGACGCCGCATCGCTGGCCTTGGATTTGAGCAGTGAAAAGTCGATTGTGGTCACATTCCAGTCCTTTAGAAATTTACATGAGATCGATTGCCCAGCGGCAAGCTCAGTTGAAATCCATGTCAAATGCCTGATAAAAGGCGTTGCCGGTATTGGCGACGATCCACAGCAGGACGATGACATGCCGGCCTTTCTTGCCCGCCGGCAGTTTCACCTCGTGCTCCACCTTGGCCTTCAACTCATCGCTGTGCTGGTAGTACGGTACCTGGGTGTAGAAATCCTCGTAAAACGGCTTGGCTTCCAGTTGTGCACGGCTGATGCGTTGTTTCGGGTCCCAGCCGTCCTTGGTGATAAACCAGCGATAGCCCCGGGTGACGTGGGCGGCGGTGTATTCCCACTGCACATGGAAGGCCTGCCCAGGGTTGACGTTCAGCAGTGGCCAGGCATAAGGGCGATTGAGCTTCTTGCTCAATTCCTCGTCGGTGAAGTTGATGCAGTCACGGGCATCATTTTTCCCGCCACTGAGGATGTAACCGTCAGCGGGTGGGGCGACGCTCTGGTCATCGGTTTCAAACGGCTGGGGGAAAGGCCCGGCGGTGAGCGCCGGAAAATTCTTCCCGCCTTCCATTTCATTGACCTGCCAGGTACCGAGCAACCCCAGTTCCACGGCCACCGATCCACGGCTGGACGGCGAAACGACACGGCCATGTTTAAGTTCGGGTTTAGATAAAGGCTTGTTCATTTTTCTCACTCCTTTGAAAGAAATCTCTCCAACTCAGGGAGAACTTTCAACCTAGCTCAAACAACAAGAATGTCCATCCAAGGTCGAAACACTGAACTTAACCTTAAATTCACAACCCTCTGAATATTCTGAAATTTTAAAAAATAAACGACAAGACTTACGCACAACACAGCGAATGGATTACAGGCTCTATTCGTAATAAACCCCGATAAATTCCAGTCATGCCGTTCATAAAAAATTTACCCCAAAACACCTGAAAAAACGTAACAGAATATTTTTAAACCCCCATGGTTCGTGCTCCAAAGGCTGGGTATCCTGAGCCATGGGCAAACCCTGATGTTCTTTGCCGGCTTCATGTTTGCCTCGGTGGCCTGCTGCTTTGTCATCGCGGCCTTGGTCAACGTACTCAGGAAAGCCGCATCACCGGGTTGGCAGCGGCTCAGCCATGGGCTGTGCGGAGTGGCCCTGATCTACCTGGCGATATTGGCGTTGCGGGCGATTTTCTAAAGCGAGGGGCGCCTGGTTATCAGGCAGCCCCTGCCACTCACTTCAACTGATTGGCAAACCGCCCCACCGCGCCCACCACCTGCTTGGCCCCATCCTGGATCTCGATGATCACCTCACCGGCCTGGTTGGCCAGGGACACGCCCTGCTCGGCCTTGTGCCGGCTGGTGGACACGTCCCGCACCGCCTCGTCCACCAGCTTCTGGTTCTGCTGGACCAGGGTGACGATTTCCTCGGTGGCGGCGCTGGTGCGCCCCGCCAGTTGCCGGACCTCGTCGGCCACCACCGCGAAACCCCGCCCCTGCTCCCCGGCCCGGGCCGCCTCGATGGCGGCATTGAGCGCCAGCAGGTTGGTTTGCGCGGCAATCCCGCCAATGGTCTGGACCATCGAGGTAATCAGCATCGACTGCTTGCCCAACGCCTCGATGCCCTCCGACGCCGACTGCATTTCCTCGGAAATGGCCTGCATGGTCATCACCGTGTCCTTGACCACCGTGGCCCCGCGCTGCGCGGTCGTATCGGTCTGCAAAGAGATGTCGTAGGCAATCCCCGCCGCCTCGCTGACCTCTTTCTCGCGCTCCACCTGGTCGGTCACCAGGCTGGCGAACTTGACCACTTTGTAGAGTTGGCCCTGGGCATCATGGACCGGGTTATAAGTGGCCTCCAGCCAGACATCGCGCCCCTGGCTGTCGATGCGCCTGAACCGATCCGCGACGAACTCCCCACGATTGAGGGTCGCCCAAAAGGCCTGATACTGATTCGAAGCGACCTCTTCGGGAGAACAGAAAATACGGTGATGCTTGCCGACGATCTGCGCCAGCGAGTAGCCCATGGCCCGCAGGAACTGGTCATTGGCGGTAATCACTTCGCCCTTGAGATTGAACTCGATCACCGCCGTGGAACGCAGCAGTGCCCGAATAAAGGCCTCGTTCTCCTTCATGGTCTCGACGGTCTGGCTGACATCGCGAGCGAAACACCGGATGTGCAACAACTCGCCCTTCTCGTTCCGGACCGGCTGCCAACTGCCCTGCAACCAGGCCAGGGTGCCATCGGCGCGCAGGAAACGGTAGTTGTCGCTGACCGACTCGCCCTTGGCCACCGCAGCCTTGAGGTTACGGTAACAGTCCAGGGTTTTGACATAGGCCGGAACGATCTGCTCCAACGGTCGATCCCGCACCTGCTCGGCGGTATACCCCAGCAGGTCGAGAAAGCGTTGATTGAAGTCGATGACGCGGAACTGCGGGTCGAGCACCAGTGAAACCATTTCCGCCGTCATGCCATGGAACAACTGGTGCAACTTGAAAAGCTCTTCTTCTTTGCTCTCTAATCTCTTCTTCAGATGAGTATTGAACATGACTGCAAGAATCCCTTTTGCCGTGTTATTCCAAGACTATCGGTGTACCTGGGCAATCACTGAGACCATCGGTCGCCTCGAACTGACGCCGCAGATTGCTTGAACGCCAAGAGCCACTCGTCCCCCAGGCCGCAAGGTGCAGGCATGGTTATTAACAACATAGTTCAGGTAACGGAGTCGTGTTGAAAGGCCCGCGTGGGGCGACGGGCGGGGGTTTATTGTCGGTGCATTGCCGGGCCTGCGCTGGCAGGCCACCCCGGCGGCGGCACCACGAAACTGGCCTTCATGCGCTTGACCTCCTCAACCGGGCTGTTGCCGAACAGCCGCTTGAACTCACGGCCAAATTGCGAAGCGCTTTCGTAACCCACTTCCAAAGCAGCGCTGGCGGCGCTCACCTCGTTCCTGACCATCAGCAGCCGTGCCTGGTGCAGCCGGATCGACTTGAGGTATTGCAGCGGTGAAGTCTGGGTGACCGACTTGAAATGACCATGGAACGAAGGAACGCTCATGCCCGCTTCAGCGGCCAATTGCTCCACGCTCAGCGGTTGGCTGAAGGCCCCGTGAATCCGGCGAATGGCCCTGGCTATCTTGCCGAACCGGCCTTGCTGGGTGAGTGCCGCGCGCATGGCGCCGCCCTGCTCCCCCGTCAACGCCCGAAAGTAGATTTCACGAACCAGTGAAGGGCCGAGGATCTCCGCCTCCAGAGGCCGGTCCATGACCTCGACAAAACGCAGGACCGATTCGCTCATCGCCCGGTCCATGGGAGTCGAGAGCATGCCCTGGGGCTTGGACGCCACGACGCCACCCTGCTGGTCGATTTGCAGGATCAGATCCGCGACGACATTGAAATCCAGATACAGGTAGATGGCGAGCAGCGGCGCCTGTTCAGTGGCAAGGGTTTGCATGGTGAACGGCACCGGCACTGAAACGGCCAGGTAGTGCTGTTCATCGTAGAGGTAGACCTGGTCGCCGAAGAAACCGCGCTTGCTGCCCTGACAGACAATGACGATACCGGGCTGGTAAAACACCGGGGTCAGGCTCAGCGGCCGATTGGAACGCAGGAAACGCACCTGCGGCAACACCGTAAGGTTGTAGCCTTCCCGGGGTGTCAGCTTGTCCATCAGCGCAATCATGCGCTTGCGCACGTCGCTGGGGTCCCACGTCTCGCCGTTCACCTGATTCCCCCGCCCTCACTGACCCTGTCGTCGATTGTGCTCAAGGCCGGCCCGGAATAACAGACCGCTCATAGGAATAGGCTAGACATTCAGAGGAAGCGAGCTCTCCCTCGCGGCGCACGAGGACTAAAGTTGCGGCATTCGTACAGCGGAACATCCCGTTGACGCCCCATCCCCTTGCCATGAGAGAAATCAGCATGTCGTCAGTCAAAACCCTGCTTGTCACCGGCGTCAGCAGCGGCTTCGGGCGAGCACTCGCCCTGGAGGCGATTGCCGCCGGCCATCGCGTGATCGGTACGGTGCGCAACGAATCGGCCAGGCAGGCCTTTGAGGCCCTGGGCCCTTCACAAGCCTTCGGGCGCTTGCTCGATGTCACCGATTTCGGGCGGATCGACGCGGCTGTGGCCGAGATGGAATCCTCCCTGGGCCCGATCGATGTCCTGGTCAATAACGCAGGTTATGGTCACGAAGGGATCTTCGAAGAATCATCACTCGAGGAAATACGACAGCAGTTCGAGGTCAATGTCTTTGGCGCCGTGGCCGTGACCAAGGCACTGCTGCCTTATCTGCGTCAGCGTCGTCGCGGCCATATCATCAATATCACCTCCATGGGCGGGTTCATCACAATGCCCGGCATCACTGACTACTGCGGCAGCAAATTCGCCCTGGAAGGGATATCCGAAGCGTTGGGCAAGGAACTCAAGCCATTCAATATCGCCGTCACCGCCGTGGCCCCGGGATCGTTTCGTACCGACTGGGCGGGCCGCTCCATGGTCCGTTCGCCGCGCAGCATCGCCGACTATGACACCCTGTTCGATCCCATCCGGACGGCCCGCGAAGCCAAGAGCGGCAAACAGCTGGGCGATCCCGTCAACGCGGCCAGGGCCATGCTCAGCCTGATCGCCAGCGACCAGCCGCCGGCTCAT
This sequence comes from Pseudomonas sp. MWU12-2319, assembly GCF_023242525.1. Taxonomy (NCBI): domain Bacteria; kingdom Pseudomonadati; phylum Pseudomonadota; class Gammaproteobacteria; order Pseudomonadales; family Pseudomonadaceae; genus Pseudomonas; species Pseudomonas sp. MWU12-2319. The sequence goes on along the minus strand of NZ_JALJES010000002.1, from coordinate 460,968 downwards.
CTGCTGCTGGGCAGTGACGCGCTCACGCTGGTTCGGGAAAAGCTCGCCAGCTATGCCGCGGAACTCGACGCCTGGGAGGCGCTGACCCGTTCCACGGACTTTGACGCGGATTAACGCTTCTTTTTCTGCAGGCTTTTCAGACGTAGCGTCGCACGTTGCACCGCGGCCATTTTTTCCGGGCGCTTCATGCGCTTCCACTGCTTGATCTCTTCCTTGGAGCGGCCACAGCTCAGGCACATCTCGCTGTTGAGCTGACACACGGAAATACAGGGATTGTCGATGTCCTTGGCCATGATTCAGTGGCGTCCCGGGCGTGGAGTGCGGGCAAGGTGCTGTTGCCAGTTACCGGCGCTCACCTGCTGGCAGTGCTCCTCGCTGTCGAACGCCAGATGAGCCGCGACCTGCTTGACCTCAACGTCCGCTTCGCGCAGGGCTTCGGCGGTCAGTTCAAGCATCTGGGCCGACTCGCCGGACATCGCCTGGTCACGGTTGGCCCGGGTGTCGAAAACCCAGGTCACCCGCAGGCTGGCGGGAAAGTGCGCGAAGTCCACCTCGTGGGTCAGCCAGGCAAACCCGACGATCCTGGCCTTCGCCGTCTCGCAGGCCTCGGTCAGGGCGGCAACCAGGCGACGCTCGATCTGCGCCTGCTCGCGTTTACTCAACAACATGGTTTGATCCTTTTCATCTCGACGGCGCAGAGTATGCCTGATCGTCGGCAAAGCCCGGTATTGACAGGATGACAGGTGGGTGGTCAGGCGCGCGCGAAGATTCGACAGTTCATTCGCTGCCCCCTAAGCTGAGCGAAGAAAAAGACAGGGGTGGTGGGCATTCGGTCGCCGGCCTGCCGTAGAAAAAACCAGAGACAGGAATCACCCTCCATGACGATGATTGACGTAGCTCTCTTGAAGCCCCATCTGATCGAAGCAGACAACGCCCGCGCGGCATGGCGCACGACGGTCGCGGCCTTGAGCAAGTCGCCCAAAGACACGCTGGAAGAAGGGTTCAAAGCCGTCAAGATCGCCGAGCGCACCTATTACCGATGCTGCGAAGAGTTGGCCAATGCCCTGCGCAGCGAGGTTGCGCGTGCGGAAGGGCCGAGCTGAGCAACGCACACACTCAATGCGCCAGGAATCACTCTCCCGTCACGGAGTGTGGTCGCTCACACATGCCCGATCATCCAGCCGCTTGAACAGGTGCTCTTCATCGTAAAAACGCCCCTCGAGAACTCAAATTGAGTTCAACCAGAATCCGTAGTGACAGACCTATAAGTCGAAGCCGCCCGATGAGCTTCTTCATACACACCCTTGATTTGTCTGAGTCCAAGGACAACCTCCTTGAGGTTGATACCGCTGATTTCGCGTGAAAACTCCCCGAACAGTATATTTTTGCGTGCCTCTGTATATTTTTCCGTATTCCTGCGACCTTCCTCGGTAACGCTGAGCTGCACCGGTCTATTCTTGAACGGTTGATATTTTTTCACCAACCCTCGTTCGCTGAGCCTTGTAACACTGTAGTTGATATTAAAATAATCAGAGCGATTCAACAGCTGCCCCACCTCCGCAATGGTTTTAGGTCGATCATTCATCCGAATAACGTGAAGCACCGCAAGCTCATCAACTGACATTTTATTATCGTTGGCCATCTTTTCGCACTCCAACTGCCAACGTTTGAAGGCATTAAACGCCCTCCAAAGCTGCAATTCGAACTCAGTCCAACTCACTTCACCATCAGTGGTAGCCAGATGCCACGTTTTATCAATCTGCATGAGGTGAACCTTCAGTCCTTGATTCAATCAATTTTCTACATACTTTGCCTAACTTGGCAATGGACACACCAAAAAATCAACCTGGCAGCGCAAAACGATCCTCCACCCTACACACCAACAAGATTCGGCCTACAAAAACATCAGCAACAAACGATATATCCCCCTATTGAAGGACAAGTCCATTCGTTTTATAAATTTCAAACCGAATCACAAAGCAAATCGCCCCGGGGAACAGAGGGAGCTTCTATGTGCCAAAATACACATCCGAACAGCATCAGGCTCCCGATCAGCAAGCAAACCCTCAGCCGTCATTTGTTTGAGCCATTGACTGACATCATGGAGACCTTCTGGAAGCTCAAGTCCGGAGCCAGGAAGGCGGACAGCATGACCTTGGAACAAATGAAACAGTTTATGGCCCATTTCGAAAGAAGTTGCTCCGACCTTGAGCTGTCAGGTGCCGATATGCTTAAATTTTTTCAATGCATTGCGGAGCAAGCCAAGGAAACCACCTCTACCGACAGCCCATCCAAGCCGAGCACCTGGCTCTCCATCTTGATCGTCGACGATGATGAGCGAGTACGCGATTTTCACTGCAGGATCCTGAAAAGCCTTAATTGCAGCGTCAACATAGCCAGTAATGGATATGAAGCCCTGGGCATGCTGTGCAAATCCTATGACGCCATCCTGATGGATATTCAAATGCCCGGAATGGACGGCATTGAAACCGCCATGAAGATTCGCCAGCAAGGGTTTGATCCGCAGACCACCCCCATCATAGCCATTACCGCCAACCCACTGGAGGAAGTTCGAAGAAAATACCAGGCATCCATCTTCAATGAATGCATACAAAAGCCAATGGATATCAACAAGCTGCAAAAAACACTCGAAACGCTGACAACCCGATAAGACTGAATGGGGTCGCCCAGCCCGCAACGTTTAAATACAACCCTATTACTGTAGGCCGATTCATACCAAACTTGTCCTTGCAGTCTGATTTTCGCCGATGAACAACGTCGCTACCATCGTTAGTATGGCGTCCATCAATCAAGTTCCTACAACAGCCCCTCCAGAGACTGAACACTTGAAGTGGATGACCGATGAAGCCCAGAGCGATCCCTGATCTCGCTCCTTGTCCATTGACCCTCGAGAGGCTGCCTGACCCATGACCCAGATTGCCCAACTGCCGACACCCAAAACCGACCGAGTGCTGATTCTACGCATTGAGTTGAAGTGGATAACCCCCACGATCTGGCGCCAGGTGGCGGTCCCCGAAAGCATCACCCTGGGCAACCTGCACCAGGTTATCCAGGCGACGATGGGCTGGACGGACACACACCTGCACGAATTTGAAATCGCCGGTGACAGCTACGGTGTTTCCGACTCCAGCACCGGCTGGAAACCTCCGATCGTTGCGGAGAAACACACGACACTGATCAGCGCCCTGCGGGGGAACCGCACCTTCCGTTATGTCTACGATTTCAGGGATGGCTGGGAGCACTTGATCCGGCTGGAAAAAATCATCCCCGCCGACGTTTGCCCGCAACTGCCCTACTGCATCGACGGAGCCAACGCCCGGCCCCCCGAGGATATCGGCGGCATGCTGGGCTATGACGAGTTCCTGACGGCCCTGCATGACGCCGGCCACCCCGAGCATGAGAGCGTACTGGAGTGGTTCGGCGATAACGACTTTGATCCGACGACCTTTGATTGTGTGCGTATCAACCGGTCGCTGAAACAGATCAGGCTCCAGTGCTGATAACAACGTTGCCGTGGAGCCACGGACCTCAGCAAGGCAGCGCCGAGCAGTTTGATGACCCCGGTGTGTTCGGCAACGCTGGCGAGCATTTCACCGGTGGCAGTCGACGTGCCGAAGGCTCCCCCGCGCAACATTCACGATACGTGGTTTTGGCTCACTCAGAGGGTAGCGATCAAGCCAGCGGTAATTTCCTCTTGTGCCCTGCCCCGGCCAATCAACCAGCGCTGAAAGGCCCGGCATTGGGATTTCTGCAGGGTGTTGGGGTGCCAGCTCAGGTAATACGGCGAAGGCAGCGGCATGGCGCGGCCCCAGGGAATGACCAGGCGCCCTTCATCAATATCGCGGGAAATCATCGAAAACTGCGCCAGCACCACCCCCTGGTGATCGATGGCGGCTTGAATCGCCATGCTCGACGAAGAAAAACTGCGACGGATGACAATCGCCTGCTCGACCGCCACACCTTCGTGCTCGAACCATTCGGCCCATGAGGGCGGCGAGTCGAATTTCGGCCGCGAATCGATACGGATCAGCGGGTATTGGAGCAGGTCAGCGGCCTGCTCCACCCGGCCCGGATAGCCCGCAAGGCTCAACAGCTTCGGTGAGCAGGCCGGCACCACACAATCGCGAAACAGCACGACGCTGTGCTCGGCATATTGGCCTGGCTCGCCATAACCGATCCGAAAATCGGCGTTTTCCTCCTCCGAGGTATCCGCCAGCGTGCTGTCCAGATAGATGTCGAGGTCGCCATGCTCATGCTGCCATTCGTAGGTCAGGGGCGCCAACCACCGGGTCATGAGTGAAGGCAGGCCACTGACATACAGATTGTTGGGATTTTTCGAACGCTCGACTTCGGAAACGGCGGCCCTCAACTCTTCAAAGGCCGTGGAACAGCGCCCATGAAAACGCAGGCCAATGGCGTTCAGCCGCAGGCGCTGTCCCTCCTTGACCGTCAGGCTCATGCCCAGCGCCTCCTCCAGCAACTTCATCTGCTGGCTCACCGCGCCCACGGAGAGGTTCAAGCGTTTGGCCGCTTGGGAGATACCGCCGCAGTGACCGACGGTTTCAAACACCTGGAGGGCTCGTAAAGGCGGTAGACGGCTCATGGCGGTACAAAGCTCTCGAAGGCATTTTATGTTTAGAAATTCTATTAAAACTGACAGAAATTGCCATATTTTCTTCATCGATAGATCGCTTTAGCCTTCTCCCACGCTCAATCGAGCGATGGCCCGGCCGGGCCGGGTCCTCAATCATTTCGTTTCTCGGGAGTTCGCAATGACAGCTCATCCTCAGCAGATCACTCAAGTCGTGCTTGGCGACAGGGAACCTTCCATCGAAGAGTTCGTCGCGGTAGCCCGTTACTCCGCCAAGGTGTCGTTTTCCGAGACCTACAAGAATCGCGTGAACCGGTCCCGGGGTCTGGTCGAGCGTTTCCTCGATGAAAATCGCCTGGTCTATGGGGTGACCACCGGCTTCGGCGACAACGTCCGGCATGTGATTTCTCCACAGAATGCCAAGGAGCTTCAGGTCAATATCGTGCGCTCCCATGCCGTCGCCGTCGGCGAGCCGCTCAAGCGTGAACAGGTTCGGGCCATCCAGTTGATGGTATTGATCAGCCTGGGCAAAGGCTTTTCCGGGGTACGCCTGGAATTGCTGGAGCTGATTGCCGGCCTGCTCAACCATGACGTCGTGCCGTTTGCGCCCGGCGAGGGGTCGGTGGGTTATCTGGCCGTCGAAGGGCACCTGGCCCTGGTCCTGCTCGGCGAGGGCAAGGCCCGGGTCAATGGCGGCGAATGGGTGGATGGCGCCACCGCCCTGCAACAGGTCGGCCTGCAACCGACGGACCTGCAGTGCAAGGAAGGCCTGGCCATGCTCAATGGCACCATGTCGGTGACCGCCATCGCGATTCTGGCCCTCTACAATTCCATGCAGAATGCCGCCCTCGCCGACGTCGCCGCCGCCCTTTCCCTGGAAGCGCTGAAGGGCACGATTCGGGCCTTCGATCCGCGTTACCACTCGATCAAGGCCCACAAGGAGCAGGCGCAAACCGCCCGGGAGATCAAGGCGATGCTGCACGACAGCCAGTTGATCGCCGAAAACATCGACTACCGGTTGCAGGACGCCTACAGCCTGCGGGCCATTCCCCAGGTGCATGGTGCGTCGAAACGCTTTATCGAGCACGCCCGGGAAAATATCGAGAACGAAATCCACTCCTCGGGCGACAACCCGATCATCTACCCGCTGGAGGACGGTGACGGCATTGCCATTTCCGGCGCCAACTTCGACGGCAGCTATATCGGCATGTCGGCGGATTCGCTGTGCGTGGCGCTGGCCAGCCTGGCGAAGATTTCCGAACGCCGCATCGACCGCATGGTCAACTCGCACTTCAGCGAAATGCCGGCCTTCCTGGTGCGCAACCCGGGACTCAACAGCGGCTATATGATCCTGCAATACACCGCGGCGGGCCTGTATGCGGAAATGAAGGCGCTGTCATTCCCCTCCACGGTCGACAGTTTCTCGACCTGCGCCAACCAGGAGGATCTGGTCAGCCTGGCTTACAACGCCGCGATCAAGGCCTACAAGGTTTCCGAAAAGCTCGAGTCGGTGCTGGCGATTGAACTGCTGGTGGGTTGCCAGGCGTTGGACTTCCATGACGTGCACAAAGCTTCCAGCGTGACCAAGGCGGTTTACGACCTGGTGCGCAGTCGCGTACCGGTCGCCGACCATGATCGTGCCTTCTATCTGGACATGGTGAGTGTTACCGAGCAGGTACGCAGTGGTGAGGTGCTGGCCACGGTGCAGAAAAACCTCAAGTAAACAGGTTGACCCCGGGGCCGTCCTTTGGCCGTCAAGGTAGGTGTTTTGGCTACCTCTCGACGGCTGAAGGACGGCCTTTTTCGCTATACAAGCCCTCCCCAAAACGTTCCCCATCGCGCACTAACATCTCTCAAACTGTCACCGAGCGCCCCAACGTGGCGCAATTCCCAGCTCAGGTAACAACCGTTACCTCCTCGGCAAAGCCTCCAGAAAAAAAACGCCGCCCAGCAAAGCCTTGTCCTACAAGCGCTGCAGCAAAATCCCAGGTTTTATTGCATGGCGACCCGGCAAGTTGGCCGCTTGATTGCATATGCTTGTATGTACAAGTAAATGTGTGTGCGTATAAGTTGCCAGCACGATCTGTGCACAGCACCGGTTTACGCTCAAGAGCAAGGCCACAAACCTGCCGATGATCACGGCTTGATCGATCGATCAGGGGCACATGGAGAGGGGACGGCCAGCCAGGCTGAAACCATCAGGGGTGCGAATTAACCGGCTTGACTGGCGGGTTGGCTGTTTATGGTTTTGTCTTGTCTGCACAAGAACCGTTGCGCAGGCAAGCATTGGAGATTCGGCCTGAGCCGGATCAGTTCGCAACACTCCATTGATTAGGCAGGAAATTATCAAGATGTCGAAGAAATCAAGCTGGTTGGGTTCTGTAGCGCTCAGTGCAATGGTTCTGGCCTGTGCCCCGGCACTGCAGGCCAAAGAGTGGACCTCGGTGAATATCGCCACCGAGGGCGCCTATGAGCCCTGGAACCTGACGCTCCCAGGTGGAAAGATCGGCGGCTTCGAACCGGAGTTGATGGATATCATCTGCCCGCGCATGAAGCTCAAGTGCAACGTCGTGGTACAGAACTGGGACGGGATGATCGCCAGCCTCAATGCCGGCAAATTCGACGTGCTGATGGACGCCATCGTCATCAACGAGGAACGCCAGAAGGTCATGGCCTTCTCGACGCCTTACGCCCAGACCCCGGCCAGCTTCGTCTCGCTGAAAGCCGATCTGCTGCCGGGCAAGACCGGTGACGCCGCCGCCATCACCCTGGGCACCGATGCCAAGCAAGTCCGCGCCGGCGTTGAAGAGCTGCGCAAGGCCCTCAAAGGCAAGACCATCGGTATCGCCTCCGGCACCATCTACACATCGTTCATTGATGAGAACTTCAAGGATGTCGCGACCATTCGCGAGTACGGCAGCTCGGCCGAAGCCATCCTCGACCTGCTGGCCGGTCGTATCGACGTCGCTTTCGATGACGTGACCTTCTTCAACTCGGTCATGGACAAGCCAGAGAACAAACCGCTGGTCTTTACCGGCCCGGTCATCAAAGGCCCGATCTGGGGTGAAGGCGAAGCACTGGGCTTCCGTCAGAAAGACCCGGAGCTCAAAGCCAAGTTCGACGCCGCCCTCAAGGAAGCCATGGCTGACGGCACCATCAAGAAACTGAGCGAGAAGTGGTTCAAGGCAGACCTTACCCCTAAGCAGTGATTCTGAATGGCCCGGCAACGTAACAGTTGCCGGGTTGCTTGAACCTTCATCATAAGTGGGACCTTCTATGAACCTCTTGCAGCTACTCAGTTTTGGTGACTCAGGCTGGGGAATGGCGCTGCTCAAGGCAGCAGGCATGACCGTGGTATTGACCCTGGCGGCGCTGCTGGTGGGTGCGGTATTTGGCAGCCTGGTCGCTGCGGCCAAGCTATCCCGGCGGCGCACCCTGCGCTGGCTCGGGGACCTGTATTCGATTCTGTTCAGGGGCATCCCTGAGCTGCTGGTGATCTACCTGTTCTACTTTGGCGGTGCCAGTGTGGTCACGGCGGTTGGCCACTGGTTCGGCGGCGAAGGCTATATCGACGTGCCGCCTTTTCTGGTGGGCGCGCTGGCGGTCGGGCTGATTTCCGGCTCCTATCAGGCCGAGGTCTACCGTGGCGCTTTTCTCGCCGTCTCCAAGGGCGAGCTGGAAGCCGGACTGGCCATCGGCATGAGCCGGGCCATGCGTTTCAAACGGATCTTGATCCCCCAGGTACTGCGCTTCGCGCTGCCCGGGCTGGGCAATGTCTGGCAAATGAGCCTGAAAGACTCCGCGCTGATTTCCGTGATCGGCCTGGTGGAGTTGATGCGGGCCAGTCAGGTCGCGGCCGGATCGACCCGGCAATATTTCACGTTCTACATCATCGGGGGCATCGTGTACCTGGTTCTCACTGGCCTCTCCGGTCGGCTTTTCAACATGGCCGAGGCTCGCGTGCGTCGCACGCAGCAGCGCAGCCCAGTCTAGTCTAGTCAGAGTCGGAAGGACTACTTATGATCGATTTTCCGTTCCTCGCTGACACCATGCTCAAGCTGTTGGCCGCGTTGCCCACCACGCTGACGCTGTTTTTCTGCTCATTGGTGATCGGCCTGACCCTCTCCGTCGGCATTGTCAGCCTGCGGGTCAGCCGCTGGTGGTTCTTCAGCTACCCGGCGCGTTTCTACATCATGCTGTTTCGCGGCACGCCGCTGCTGATCCAGATGTTCCTGATCTACTACGGGCTGGGCCAGTTCCCGGCCATCCGCGACAGCTTCGCCTGGGTCCTGCTCAAGTCGCCCTATGGCTGCGCGGTGGTTTCACTGGCCCTGTGTACCGCCGGTTATACCGCCGAGATCATTCGTGGCGGGCTGCTCAGCGTACCCCAGGGGCAGATCGAAGCCGGCAAGGCCGTGGGCATGTCGCCGTGGGAATTGCTGCGCCGGATCATTGCGCCGGTCACCTTGCGCCAGGCCCTGCCGGCCTACTCCACCGAAGCCATTCTGCTGGTCAAGTCCACGGCGCTGGCCAGCCTGGTGACGGTGTGGGACGTGACGGGCGTTGCGCAACAGATCATCCAGCGCACCTATCGCACGATGGAAGTGTTCATTTGCGCGGCCATGATCTACCTGGTGCTGAATTTCCTGGTCGTCCGTGCAGTCGCCTGGCTTGAGTATCGCCTCTCGCCGCACTTGCGTGAGCGACCAGTCGACACCATCAAAAAAGCCAGCCCTTCGCTGCCTACCCATTCCTGATTTGATACGGAGCCTGCCATGAGCACTCAGTCCGCCTCTGCCCTGTCGGTGACTAATATTCAGAAGTCCTTCGGCAGCGCCCATGTCCTCAAGGGCATTTCCCTTGAAGCCCACAAGGGCGACGTGATCTCGATCCTCGGTGCCAGTGGGTCCGGGAAAAGTACCTTCCTGCGCTGCATCAACCTGCTGGAGACCCCCGATCAGGGCATCATCACCGTCAACGGTGAAATGATCGAAATGAAGCAGCACGCCGACGGCCGCCAGACCCCGAGCAACGCCCGCCAGGTCGAGCGCATGCGCAGCTGCCTGGGCATGGTGTTCCAGAGCTTCAACCTGTGGTCGCACATGACCGTGCTGCAAAACGTCATTGAAGGCCCGATGCGGGTGCTCAAGCGCTCCCGTGCCGAGTGCGTCGAGGAAGCCGAGGCCCTGCTGCACAAGGTCGGCCTGTACGATCGCCGCGACTATTACCCGGCGCACCTGTCCGGTGGTCAGCAACAGCGCGTGGCGATTGCCCGCGCACTGGCGATGAACCCGCAGGTGATGCTGTTCGACGAGCCGACCTCGGCCCTTGACCCTGAACTGGTGGGCGAAGTGTTGCGGGTGATGCGCTCCCTGGCCGAAGAAGGTCGCACCATGCTGGTGGTCACTCACGAAATGGGCTTTGCCCGCCACGTGTCAAACCGGGTGGTATTCATGCACGGCGGCTTGATCGACGTCCAGGGCACGCCGACGGAACTGTTCGAAGGCTTGCCTACCGAACGCTTCAAGCAATTCGTCTCCAGCCATCATGAGCGCACCACCGAATAAAGCCGCTCGGCGCCACTACCTCGCGGAACGACAACGGCCCCTGATTTGGGGCCGTTGTCTTTTCCAGTCGGTCATTGATGTGGAATCTGGCAACAGTGTTTGTCCAGTGAGCCGCTATATGGGGGAATAACAAACACCTAATATCGTCTCTACCCAGTGAGCCAATGCAATAAGCATTAACCCCTCACGAGGTAAACACTCGAAACTCCAGACGATACGGTGAACATCATGAACTTCGCAAAAATGGCATTGGTTCTTATTCTTGGCAGTGCAGCGGCGCAGGCATTTGCCGACGACGGCTATTCAACAGCCGCCACCAGCCAGCTCCCGGTTGAAACTTACACCGCTGCAGCAAAACCCGATATCGAGAAAGTCATTGCCATCACCGAGGCCGCCGACCAATGCGCGCCGGTGCCCGTGCAGATGACCTATGACGACTCCCACGGCCAACGCCACATCCTGCAATATCAAGTGATGGGCAGCGGTTGTTCAAACGGCTGAGTACCTTTGTGGACGATGGAGGGTCGACACTCCTTCCCCGCACGGCCAGATGAAAAAGCCATTATCGTGATTGTGAACCGACAACTTCCTTATTGGATGCCAACAACTCCGGAATCGCGCCTTTGAGAAACTCGACCCAGGTTTTTATCTTGGCATCGACGAACTTTCGCGAAGGATAGATTGCAAACAGATTCAACTCTTCAAGATGATGGTTGGGCAGTACCCGCACCAATGTTCCGTTCCTCAGTCCCTCGACAGCCGAAGCAATAGGCTGTATCCCGATCCCCATTCCGCTTTTTATCGCAACGGTCATGCCGTCGGCGGTATTGATGTGCAAGGGAGACAGGGGTGTCGTGACGCTCTCCAGGCCTTCGGGCCCTTCGAATATCCAGTTTTCAGCCGGCATCACCGTGTTCACGATTCTCAGGCAGTCGTGTGAACAAAGATCCCCCGGAGACTCGGGATGCCCGCGTTTTTCCAGGTAGGCGGGCGACGCACACAGAATGCTGTAGGTGCTACCGAGCCGCTGGGCGACAAAGCCTGAATCGGGCAAATCCCGCGCCAGCACAATCGACATGTCATAGCCCTCCTCCAGCAAGTCAGGCAGCCGATTGGTCAGGACCAGATCAAACATCACCGAGGGATGGGTCTCTCGATACCTGGCAATGGCCTGGATCACATAGTGATTGCCGATGGCCGACATGGCGTGAATCTTCAGCCTGCCGGCCGGCATGACTTGAGCGGTACCGGCTTCCTCTTCCGCTTCACGCACCTCATCGAGGATTTTCTCGCAGCGCTGCAAATAACGCACACCGGCTTCGGTGAGTGCCAGGCGCCGGGTCGTCCGGTTGATCAAGCGGGTTTGCAGCCTGGCCTCAAGGCTGGAGACGGCTTTGGAGACGTTGGCGGTGGTGCTGTTCAGGATCTCGGCGGCCCCGGTAAAGCTGCCGCTTTGAGCGACCACCGTGAAAAAACGCATGGTCTGGAAGACGTCCATCGTTTCCACCTCGGGAAATCAGCAAAAATACCATAGCCCGGTCTGGAGAATGGCTCGTAAAAAAGGGGCGACCCTGCAAAAGCCGCCCCCTGCTTACGCGTTATTTCTTGCGCGGAATAAACCCGGGCACGCCGGTTTCCACTACCGAGTTGAAGCGTATCCGGGTGGTGATATCGTCCCGGATTTCAGCCATGGCCCGATGCGGCAAGGTGGCAATATCGAAGTTTTCCTGGATATGGCTCGGTGTTGCGCTGGTGGTCAGAAAAGCCGTTCCCCGCTGTACCGCCCAGGCCAATGCGACTTGCGCCGGGGTTTTCTGCAAGCGCTGGGCGATTGCGGTCATTACCGGTTCTTCCAGCACATTGGGTTCCATGCCATGCCCCAGTGGCGCAAATGCCAGGAGGATAATCCCGTGCTCCTGGCAGAACTCGAGCAGTTCCCATTCAGGCAGATAAGGGTGGGATTCAACCTGCACGACGGCAGGTTTTATCCGCGCCACGGCCACCAGCGCTTTCAACGCGTCCAGGGTGATATCAGACAAACCGATGGACCTGCACCGGCCTTCATCCACCAGGTGCTCAAGGGCCCTCCAGGTCTCGATCAAGGTGACACCCGAATCGTAGATGACATGCCCCTGAAAATCCCTCGGGTCCTGATCATCGCCGGGCTGAAAGGCAAACGGCGTATGGATCAGGTAGCAATCGATGTAATCCACCTGAAGTCGGCGGCAGCTGGCGGCAAATGCCGGCTCGACGCGCTCGGGACGATGGTTGGTATTCCACAGCTTGGTGGTAATGAACAGCTCTTCTCGCCGAACCTTGCCGGCCTGTAAAACCTCCTGCAGAGCAACACCGACACCTTCTTCGTTGCGATAGCGCTCCGCACAATCGAAATGACGAAAGCCCGTTTCCAACGCGGCCTTGACCGCTTGCGTGGTCACCGAGAGGTCTCGAAACAGCGTGCCAAAACCAACGGCCGGCATCTCGCCAGTTCCGTGGGCAATAGGGAATTTGGTGTCGCGAAGCGCATCGTGATAAGTCATGCCTTTACTCCATTGCCTGGGGCCACCACCGCAACCGCGGCAGTGACCATTCATAAAATCTCGAGAGGCCGGCCAGTTCGCGGAAACGGTCCGCCAAGACATGGCTCGGCTATGGATTCGGCCTTGCCGCTGTCAGCGACCCGCCACTTTTTGCTCAAGCACACCGACGGAGTTACCGCCCAGCGCCACGAACAAGCGCACCGTGTCGAGATACCGCGCGGTCTTCACGCGGATCTGTCCCAGCAGCGCCTGTTGATACGCACGCTCGGCCTCCAGCACTTGAAGAACACTGTTCTCGCCTTGCGCATAGGCCTGTTGGTTCAAGCGCAAACTGGTTTCGGCGGCGCGCAGCGCGTCCCCTTGGGCGAGGTTTTCCTGCTCGTCATGGTTGATGGCCTGCAACGTGTCAGCGACCTGGCCGAAGGATTGGATGACCGTCTGCTGGTAGCCGGCGAGAGACGCCTTGTAGCCGTCGACGGCTGCCTGGCGTTCAGCCTTGAGCGTTCCGCCATCGAAGATCGGCCCCGCCAGTCCCGCCGCAAAGCCCCAGAGCGCCGCGCCGCCATTGCCGGAAGCGCCCTGCGCCAACGATGCGGAAAGCTCGACATGCGGATACAGGTTCGCGGTCGCGATCCCCACGGCGGCACTGGCCATCTGCAAGTCAGCCTCGGCTTGCCGGACATCGGGCCGGTCGTGGGCCATTTCCGAGGGCAGGCTGACCGGCACACCGGAGGGCAAGGCAAATTCGGCCAGGTCGAAGTCCGGCGCAATCCAGTCGGCCGGCCCCTTCCCGGTCAGAATCGACAGCGCATGACGTGCCGCATCCCGCTGCTGGGCCAGGGACGGCAACAGCGTGCGATCCTGCGCCAAGCGTGTCTCGGCCAGCGCAACATCGACCTGCGTGGTGCTGCCATTGAGGTGGGCCATGCGCACCAGCTCAAGATTCCGGGTGTCATCGGCCAGCAGTTTCTCGACCGCCGCCATTTGCGCGTTGGCAGAGGCCACCAGCAGCGCCTGGCTGGCGACGTTGCCGGTCAGGCTCAGATACGCCGCCTCGTAGCGATGCGTCTGAAGATCAACCAAAGCCGCTTGTTGTTCGACCCGCCGCTTGTTACCACCGAACGCATCCAGGTCGAAGCTGACTTGAGGCCCGATGCTGTAGAAGTTGGCCACCGATGGGTCGGCGGCGGTATGGACCCGCTGGCGACCGGCCTGGGCGGCAAAATCGACCCGCGGATAGAGCGCGCCTTGCGCCGCAACCACGGACGAAGCCGCCTGCCGGAGCGTCGCGTCAACCGCCACCAGCTCAAGATTGCCCTCGATTGCCCGACGGACAACCCGGTCGAGCTTGGGTGATTGAAAGGCCGACCACCAGTCACCGTTGATCTTCTGGCCCAGGTCAATCCGGCCCTTCTGACCGAGGCCCTGCTCGGCCTGCTGGTCATAGTGCTGCGACGCGCTTTCCGAGGGTGCCTTGTAGTCAGGGCCGACGGTACAGGCGGACAGGAAAAAAGCCGCCGACACCGCACCGACCGTCGTCGGGAAGAGGTGTCTGTTGAGGACGAATGCATTGGGTTTCATTTGCCAGACTCCACGAAAACTAGTTGGTCGGAACGGGTTTGCGAAGCAACACCACCAGCGGACTCACCAGCAGCATCACCCACAGCAAAATCTTGAATTGGTCGACGATGGCGATGAAGGCCGCCTGGCCGGTGATCATTTCGTTGAGCGCGCCCAGCGCCGGCAAGGACGTCGAGGCGGCCATGCGATACGCGGTCAGATGACTGGCCAGCGCCTGATGCATCGCCTGCGTGTTGTTGAAGAAACAGGCCTGCACCACCGCCACGCCCAGGGTGCTGCCATAGACACGGGCCAGATTGAAAAAGCCCGTCCCTTCCGGGCGCAGCTTCGGGTCCAGGGTGCTGAACGCCACCTTGCTCAGCGCCGGCATCAATACCCCGAGACCGGCGCCCTGGAGCGAACCGGCAACCGCCACCGGCCAGCCGTCCATCAAGGGTGAATAACCGAGCATCAGCCAGTTGGCATAGATCACCATGGCGATGCCCCCCGCCACGAAGGGCCGGCGGTCGAAACGTTCGGGAACACGGCCCATCAGCAGGAACGCACCGACCAACCCGACACCCCGCGGTATCGTCAGGTAGCCCGTGGTGTCAGGCGGAAAACCGAGCAGTTCATCCAGCATCGGCGAGGTCAGCGCCATGGTCGACAGCAGCACAAAACCGAGGGCGAAAAACATCACGGTCGACAGCACGAAGTTGCGATCCCGGAACAAGCCCTTGCTGAGGAAATGCACCTTGGCGGTCAGCACATGCACCACGAACAGGTAGAGCCCCAGCGCACAGGCCAGGGCTTCCAGCCAGATTTCCAGCGAGTCGAACCACTCCAGGCGCTCCCCACGGTCGAGCAGCATTTGCAGGCCGATCATGCCGAGCGTGAAGCTACCGAAACCGAAGAAGTCAAAGGGCGGACGTTTCTCGGCCTTTTTCTCCGGCAACAAAAATGTCACCACGAGGAAGATGAACAGCGACAACGGAACGCTGATGTAGAAGATCGAACGCCAACCGTAAAGCTCGCCAAGCCAGCCACCGAGACTCGGGCCACTGACGATGCCCAGCAGCACAATGGCCGTCCATATCGGGCCAAAGGTCCCGCGCCGTGCGGGCGGTAAAGTCTCCATGGCAATCGCCATCGACAGCGGTGCCAGCACGCCACTCGCGGCGCCCTGGATAATCCGTGCACCGACGAACTCCAGCGGCGTCGTTGCCTGGGTCGCGAGCAACAAACCCAGGACAAAGCCGGCTATCGCGGCTTGATACACCCGCTTCAAACCGAATCTCCCGGCAAGCCACTGCGCCAGCGGCAGGGTGATCGCGCTCGCCGCCAGATACGAAGTGAAGACCCAACCCGCCTGGTCATCACTCATCGACATCGCCCCCTGGATAAACCGGAGCACCGCATTCGGCAGCGGCAGGCTGGCGGACTGCATATAGGTCACGAACAGCGCGGCAAACCTGAGCGTAAGCGCGCCCTCTTCTCCGGGCTTGGCGTTCATTGGTCAGTCCCCGCGCTCAACAGCGCCGCGATCGGCTTCCACCAGGACGAGCGATAGCCGGTATCGACCTGGACCGTGGCGCTGGTGCCGGAGAACAACGGCAGATCCGGATCGGCTTGATCGAGTTCAAGTCGAACCGGAACCCGCTGGACCACCTTGACCCAGTTGCCGGTGGCATTTTCCGGCGGCAACAGGGCGAAGTCCGCGCCGGCCCCCGGGCTCATGCTGATCACGTGGGCCTTGAAGGCGTGCCCCGGATAGGTGTCAATACGGATCATCGCGGCCTGGCCCGGATGCATATGGGTCACCTCCGTTTCACGGAAGTTGGCCTCGACCCAAACCCGCCGAGACAGCAGGGCAAAAGCTGGCGCCCCATTGCTGACATAGTTGCCCACCTGCAAATCGTCGACCTTGGCGACGATGCCATCGTCCGGCGCATACACCGTCGCGTAGGAAAGATAGAGCTGCGCCTCATCCAGCTGCGCCTTGGCCTCACGAATCGCCGGGTGGCTGTCGACGTCGATATCCGGATTGCCGTTCAGCGCAACCACCGTGCTGGCGATCTGTTGTTCGATAGACGCCACGTGCTGCCGCGCCATTTTAAGGTCGGTGTCCGCGCGCTCATAAACAGAGCGCGAGACAAACTCGGTCGCCACCAGCGCCTGCTTGCGGGTGAGCTCCTTTTGGTCGAAGCCGGCCGACTCCTTGGCCGATTGCAGTTCGGCCTGTTGCTGGCGGTAGCTGCTCTTGAGTCCCTGGATACGCAGCCGCGCTACGTTCAGTTGGGCTTCGGCGCGGTTGACCGCGATCTGGAACGGCTCCGGATTGATCCGAAACAGCACCTGGCCCTTGCGTACCGGCTGATTGTCCTCAACGGCGATGTCCACCACCTGCCCGGAAACCCGGGCATTGACCGAGGCCTTCGCCACCCGGGCGTAGGCATTATCGGTCGAGACATAGGGTTCGCCGGCCAGATAGCGGGCATACCCGACGGCCGCGAAAAGCACTGGAACACCCACCATCAGCCATGGCCGCAACCGCTCCTTGAACGGTTTGCGGACAAGCGTACCAGCCGGGTTCGGCCCTGGATGCTCAAAGGTCTGCGAAGCGGGGATGTCGAACTGTTGGGTCATGATCGAATGCACCTTTAACCGGGAAATCGGGGTCGCTGTGAGAAAGCAGTCCATGCGCGGCCTGGAGGGTGTCTCCAGGGCACCTGTTTCATCGCAGCACCACCCGGTTCGAGCTCCGCCACAACAAATCCGAGATTCAGGAACTTATGGTTCCTTAATTTTGTGCGATGGTGTAAGAATATCCCCACGCAAGCCTTCACTCAAGGATTTTTATACAACATGGCACAAAATAAAGTCACCGAAGCCAAAGGCCGCGGCCGGCCTCGTGCGTATGACCCGCAGACCGCGCTGCAGCAGGCGCTTGGGGTTTTCTGGAGCACCGGGTATGCCGGCGCGTCACTGGACAGCATCGCCACGGCGGCGGGCATGAACCGTCCCAGTCTCTATGCGGCGTTCGGCGACAAGCATGCCCTCTATATCAAGGCGTTCGAGCAGTATTGGGCGCAGGCCTGCGCCGCCGTGCACGAGGCCCTGACGGACAGCACGCTGACCTTGCGCGAGGCGTTGCTGGGTTTCTACGAGGGGCAGTTGTCGATCTATTTCTCGGGTGACGGTCAGCCACGGGGCTGCTTCGTGATCGGCACGGCCACCACCGAGGCTGCCGAAGACCGTGAAATACGTGACCTGCTTGCGGATCGCCTGAGCCAGCTCGACGCCGATCTCGAAGCGCGCCTGCGCCTGGCCGTCGCCGCTGGCGAATTGAAAGGCGATGCCGACCCGGCCGCCCTTGCCGTACTCGCCTCCTCCCTGCTGCACAGCCTTTCGATACGGGCTCGGGCGGGCAAACCCCGCGCCGAATTGACGGAGCTGGCACGCAATGCGGTCAAGGTGATCTGCGGATGAGCTCGAACGAGGTGCTCGGCACCCGCCGGGCTTGCGAGGTGTGGGGTGGCTGAAAGACTCGAAGACATTCTTGATGAAGGCCTTGCGGTGATTTTCTGCGGTATCAATCCGGGACTACTGGCCGCCGCCCAGGGGCATCACTTTGCCGGCAGAAGCAATCGTTTCTGGCGCACGCTGCATCTGGCCGGCTTTACCCCTGAGGAAATCCGCCCGGAAAACGACCGGACAATCCTGCAGCATGGGTGTGGATTGACCGCCGTGGTTGAACGGCCCACGGCGCGCGCGGATCAGCTGTCTCCCGCTGAATTCACCGCCATCGCCAGGGACTTTGAGCACAAGATCGCCCGCTACGCCCCGCGCTTCGTGGCCTTTCTCGGCAAGGCGGCGTACTGCGGCTTGTCCGGCCAACGAGACATCGCCTGGGGACTTCAGCCACAGACCTTCGGCCATGCGGCGGTCTGGGTGCTGCCCAATCCCAGTGGGCGTAATCGTGCGTTCAGCCTCGATCAATTGGTGGCGGCGTACCGTCAACTGCATCTGGCGGCACTCGGGCACCTTTCGGTCCTGGAAGTGGCTGAATCCTAATTTCTCGATATCCCGGCCTACTTATCAAATTGCGCCTGCCCATCCGCGACGGCCTAATTAGAGCTTTGTTAACCAAGGCTCCCGAATGGAACATATACGAGCTTCAAGCACCCACGCCGCAGGGTTGATGGTCAGTGTGGTATTGGTCGCCCTCAATCTGCGGCCGTCGATGGCCGCGGTCGGGCCCTTGCTGTCGGCGATTCGCGGGGATATCCCCTTGAGTTTCAGCGCCGCATCGTTGCTGACCATGCTGCCGGTCATGGCGATGGGTTTGGCCATGTTCCTCGGCATGCGCATCGCCCAGCGCTTCGGCGAACACCGCACCATCGTCCTGTCTTTGCTGGTCATCGGCCTGGCGACGGCTTCGCGACTCTACCTGGACAGCACCGTCGAGCTGATCCTCAGTGCGGTACTCGCGGGCCTCGGGATCGCCCTGATCCAAGCGGTGATGCCGGCGCTGATCAAGTCGCGCTTCAGCCACAACGTCTCGCTGTTCATGGGGATCTACGTGACCTCGATCATGGGCGGCGCGGCGCTCGCGGCGTCGTTCTCGCCGTTCGTCCTGGCACAGACTGGAAGCTGGCGGATCAGCCTCGCCATCTGGGCGCTGCTGGCGCTGGTCAGCCTGGTGGTCTGGTTCGCCCAGCGCTCGGCGGTTCCGCACTTGCCGCAGGCCTCGACGAGCCACCAACAGGAGTCATTCTTCAGCAATTCGAGGGCCTGGCTGCTGGCGATCTTCTTCGGCCTGGGCACGGCGTCCTACACCTGCGTGCTGGCCTGGCTGGCGCCCTACTACGTGGAAAAAGGCTGGAGCGAACAAAGCGCCGGCTTGCTGCTGGGCCTGCTGACCGCCATGGAAGTAGTGTCCGGCCTGGTCACCCCGGTAATCGCCAACCGCAGCCAGGACCGACGCCTGGTGCTGGCGGTCTTGCTGGCGTTGATCATCGCCGGTTTCTGCGGCCTGATCCTCAGCCCGCAACGCTTCACCCTGCTCTGGCCATGCCTGCTGGGCCTGGGTATCGGCGGGTTGTTCCCGATGAGCCTGATCGTTTCCCTCGACCACCTGGACAACCCGCGTCGTGCCGGCGGCCTGACCGCCTTCGTGCAAGGGATCGGTTATCTGATCGCCGGGCTCTCGCCGCTGATTGCCGGGGTGATTCGTGACCAGCTGGGCAGCTTCGAGTGGGCCTGGTGGTCACTGACGGCGGTGATGGCCGTGATGATCGTGATGGTCCTGCGCTTCAATCCGAAGCACTACGCACAGCACATCCACTAGTCGTCGCGGTCCTTTCCTGGCTGATCAGCCTGCCATTGGAAATGGGGTTACGTGGAAACGTTCTTCAGGGAACAAAGGGGTCATTTGCCCCTGCCTTCAACCACGGGCGCAGCGCTGTCGGATCCACCCGATCCGACAGGTACAGGGGCGCGCCGTCAGCGCGGTAGCGGACCAGGGCGGCAAAGGCACCATAGTTGGCGACTTGCCGTTGCCCTTCGAACAAGGCCGGTAGCCCCGGGCAATGCTGGCCGGCGGCGTCCCGCCAGTTGGCAATATTCATGTTCATCCCGCGTGGGCCTGAAGGACCGAGGCGTCGCTGACGACCACAAAGAGGGAGATACAATCATGAATCATGGCGATTTTCTTCTTGGCAAGGATAACGCGAGGGCCAAGCCTTTATAGTGAAGGGGTCGCCCACAGGCTATTTAAAAAACAAATCCCATCCCCTAATATCTCAATCGGCTGCTTGTCTACAAACATGAGCAAAAGTAACGCCTATGGAACCTGACCGAGACGGATTTTATGCTCAATAGCAATTTGCTCAGAAAGCTGGACATGCAGGACCTGATGGTATTCGTCGCGGTTTATGAGCAGAGCAGCGTCACCGAGGTTTCCGAAACCCTTTGCGTCAGCCAGTCCACGGTCAGCTACTGCCTGAAAAAGCTGCGGACCAGCTTCGAGGACGAGTTGTTCATCCACACCCGTAATGCCATGTGGCCGACCAGCAAGGCCACCAGCATGTACAGCCATGTGGTCAACATTATAAAAAACATCAACCTGTGTCATTCCGGAGTCAACGTATTTGACCCGACCGAAAAAGAGATCACTTTTAATATTTGCGCACCGGAGTACTTCGAACTCCTGATCCTCCCCGACCTACTGAAAAGTTTTATCAAGAGCAACCTGCCGATCATTGTGAACACCCACAAGTTCCACAAGGATGTTCCGGTCGAACAATTGGTCGACGGTCGTATTGACCTGGTGATTTGTGCCGGTCCGAACTTTCATCGTGACGCCAAGCCCTTCAAATCAAAGATCCTGCTGGACGATGACCTGGTGTGCGTGGTCGACAAGCATTTCACGCCGCCAGAGAACAGGTTCAACCTGGACACCTTTGTCGCGCGCCAGCATATCTTTCCGACGCCCTGGACCTCAGACACCAACATGGTGGATGGCTGGCTCGGCAAACAGGGCTATACCCGGCAGATAGTCGCCCGCGCCAACAGTTATGTGGCGGCACTTGAAATGCTCAGTGGAACCGATCTCGTTCTGATGTTGCCTCGCCGTCTCCAGAGGCGGATCTGTGATGAAACCAAGTTCGCGTTTTGCAAGCCGCCGGCGGGTTTGCCCAATTTCACCATCGACATGTTGTGGGACAGGAAAGCCGAGCAAAACAGTGCCAATACCTGGCTGCGTGAGCAGATTGCCAAGGTTTGTGCCTAGGGGCGGGTAGATGACGCCTGGAGTCCACGAGTGCTCATGGATTTGGAGTTCTTTATCAGGTCGCATTATTTCGGACAGTACATTGGTCTCCAGAATGATCACGCATCGAAATTCGAACGCATTTTGAGCATTGATTGCAATCAAGACAGTTCCTTTACGATCTTGAATGCATCTTGCAACCCATGCACCGTCAGCGCACCCCTCTGGCAACAGCCAGCAAAACACCAAAACCCACCAGCAACCCGCCGAACGCGCGGTCGATCCAGTGACGCACCGCCATCAACCGTTCACGCACGGCGCTCGCCGAAAAGCACAAGGCCACCACACTGAACCAGGCCATATGCGCACCCGAGATAAAAGCCCCGTAGCCGATCTGCACGGCCAGCGGCGTATCGGGACGTACCACTTGCATGAACAGGCTGATGATAAAGATCGTCGTCTTCGGGTTCAGGACATTGGTCAGGAAACCCGTGCGCAGCGCGGCAAAGTCCGACAGTGGTGCGACAGCGCTCTCGGCCAGCGTTCCGCTGGGCTGGGTCCGCAACATCTTCACCCCCAGCCAGATCAGGTACGCAGCCCCTGCCAGCTTGATGGTGTTGAACAACCACAGCGACTGCTGGATCAGCAGCCCCAAACCAATCAGCGTATAGCTGACGTGGACCAGCACGCCCAGCCCGATGCCCAGGGCCGTGAGCACGCCCGCTCGACGGGACAACATCAGGCTGTTACGCGTCACCATGGCGAAATCGGGGCCAGGGCTGATGACAGCCAACAGGGTAATGGAGATCACCGCCAAGAGTTCCGCCATGGCCAATCCTCTGGAAAACGTAAAAGTTAGCGTGATCATAAACGAATAGCCTGCGGACCAGAAACGCTGATGACTCATATTTCATTGGGTGGCCGGGACCCGGCACGCTATCGTAGCGCTCTAAAGCCCTGCTCTTTTAAAGTGATCCAATCCAAATCAGCACTTGGAGTAACAGAAGATGATGGCGAGCCCATACAAACTGATCAGCACCAAATCCATTATCAACTTCACAGCCGCTATCACCATGACACTCAGTTGCACCTACGCCTTTTCACTCGATGCCAGCAAAGCACCAGGCCATAACTTTCCAACGCTGACCAGCTCGTACCTTCTCCAGGATTTCAATGACGCCAACCTGCCAGAAGAAATATCGATAACCAACAACTTGCAGAATTCATATTTCTACACAAACTGCTACACATCAAACAATTGTCACAAAGGCGTGCCTGAGGGCGCCATCATTTTCAGCACACCCTCAGGACTCAAAGCCACCGCCCACAGCGACTACCCCCGCGTTGAGCTGAGAGCCAAGAGAGAATTCACCATCGGCGGCCCACTGAATGCCAACCAATCCGGTGAAGCCTATATCGTGCAGAACCCACACACCAAGTCCATTATCTTCGCGCAGATTCATGGGGATAAACCAGGTGGATCGGAGCTGCTCAAGCTCCGCTGGAAGGACGGCGCCATTATTGCGGGAACAAAAACGCACTATGGCGACAACGAGAGCCGATCAACCTTGTTATCCGGCATCAGCCTTAACGACAAAATAGATTACACGATAGAAGCCAAAGGCTCTGACAATGAAATGACCTTGCAGGTTAAGGTGACAGCGGCGGGTCAGACATCAAGCAAGACGTTCATCTTTCCGAAGTCAGGATGGGACGGCGTAAATTTGTATTTCAAAGCCGGGAATTACAATCAAACCGCTGACACCACCGGGGATGTAGCTATTGTGGCGTACAGCGCCCTGAATATTAATTACGAATAAAAAATGGAAGAAGCGCAAACATTGGCACAGCGGCTAGTATCAGGGCACCGGTGTCAGGACGGGGCTTCCTGAGAAATACGCCGTCAGGTTTTCAATGACCAGATGCAGCGTGGCGGTGACCGCTTCCGGTGAGCGCCCCGCTATATGCGGCGTCAGGATCAAGTTATTCAGGTTGGCAAATGCCGCCGGCACCTCAGGCTCGCCTTCCACGACATCCAGTGCCGCCCCGGCAATTTCCCTGTTTGTCAGTGCCGAGATAAGTGCAACGGTATCCACCACGCTGCCTCGGGCGATATTGACCAGATAGCCGTCGGGGCCAAGGGCTTTCAGTACCGTGGTGTCGACCAGATGAAATGTCCCCGCACCACCGGGCGTGGCCACGATCAGGAAATCGGCCCAGCTTGCCAAGGCCACCGGCGTATCAAAATAGGTGAAGGGCGAGTCGTGTCGTGGATGACGGCTGTGATACCCCACCGACATCTCGAATCCGCCGACGCCACGCCGGGCAATCTGCTGCCCGATATTGCCCAACCCCAGGATCCCCAGTTTCTTTTTCGAGAGCATGGGACGTGGCTGTCTGGAGTGGGCCCATTGGCCGTGACGAACGGCGGCGTCGGCTTGCGGAATGCCTCTGACAATGGCCATCAACAAGGCGATCGCATGGTCAGCGACCGAGGCGTCATTGGTGCCGGGGCCGTGTGTCACGACGATGTCGCGTGCACGAGCCGCAACCAGATCGACCTTTTCGTAGCCCGCGCCCTGGGCGCAGATGATCTTGAGTTGAGGCAGGGAGGCCATTTCGTCGGCCGAGAGTCCCGTAGACCCGTTTGTCAGAACGGCTTGAATCTGAGGGCCGAGCGCCTTGAGCGTGCCGGCCTTCACTTCAGCCGACAACGCCACATGGGTTTTGAAGCCGGCGGCTTCCAGGCGAACAAGACTTTCGGGAGCCAGTTCGATCAGAACCAGGAGATCTCGGACCATGGTCAGGTACTCTTGATTTAGCCTACGCATGTTGGGAGCGTTCAGCCCCATAGACTACATGATTCGTTGCAAGCGACCTGCCCCTCTCTGCTCTGACAGATGCGCATTGTCGTGCAACCAACAACCGTCGGCGAAGTCAGCCTGACCGGTTTCATTGATCAAAATCAAAACTCGAAATCACATTGATATCACGCTGAACAGCACGGGTTGCGCCGGGACAACGCTCAAATCAGCATCGCCAAGCCCTGCAAGCGCCCCTACGGCAAAGGACCGCTGTTATCCACAATAACAATCCGCGGTTTACCCTGAGGTAGTCCTTGATGAATCTCTCTCATTTGCTCAACCGGACCCACTCCTCGTCGTCGGGCACCCTCAGCGTGCTCAGTACCGCCAGTGAACTACAGGCCAAGCTGCAGGCAGTTCGCCTGGAGCCGGTATTCATCTCCGGCTTCGTGTCCCCGCACCTGGACCTTGACCAGATCGCCCGCACGGTCCGCCAGCGTTTCCCGAGCTGCATCATCAGCCTGTGCACCACCTCCGGCGAACTCTGCGGCACGGCCAGCCAGCTCTACTGCCCTACCGGCGAACGCTGGGACCGGGTCGTGCTGCAGTTGTTCGATCGCAGCGTGATCGCCAGCGCGGAAATCGCCATGGTGTCCCTGGAGTGCGCCGACATCCGCGGCGATAGCAAACGCATCAGCATGCGCGAGCGCATCTCCCGCCTGGTACACAACCTCAAGGCGGCGCAAGTCCGCACCCAGATTGACCAGCGTGACACCCTGGCCTACATCCTCTTCGATGGCCTCTCGGCGTCCGAATCCTTCTTTATGGAAGCCCTTTACGAATCCGGCCGTTTCCCCTGCCTGTTCGTCGGTGGCTCGGCGGGCGGCAAGGGCGATTTCAAGAAAACCCTGATCCATGACGGCAACCGCAGTTACGAGAACCACGCCCAGATCGTCTTTCTCAAGTGCTCGCCCGGTATCCGTTTTGGCGTATTCAAAAGCCAGAACTTCCAACCCTCGACGCTGACCTTCAGCGTCCTGACCGCGTCCCTGGAAGATCGCACCATTCACCAGGTCATCGACGCCCAAGGCAATATCAAGACCATGGTCCAGGCCCTGGCTGATGCGTTCAAATGCACGCCGCAGACACTGGAGCAGCACCTGGGCGACTACTCCTTCGCCATCCGCGTGGGCCAGGAACTGTTCGTCCGCTCCATCGCCCGCATCGACCCGGCACAAGGCCTGGTGCACCTGTTCTGCGACGTGGCGCCGGGCGAAGAGCTGCTCATGGTCAAACGCACCTCGATCCGCGACGCCACCCGTACCGACTACCAACGCTTCCTGCAGGGCAAGGGCGGCCAGCCGATTGCCGGCATCCTCAACGACTGCATCCTGCGCCGGCTGAACAACGGCGCGGAACTGGACGCCATGACCGGCCTGTTCGGCGACGTGCCGTTGATCGGCTTTTCCACCTTCGGCGAAATCCTGGGGCTCAACCTCAACCAGACCCTGACCGCGATCTTTTTCTTCCGCGTCGCCAAGGGGGCCAGTTTCGAGGATGACTACGTCGACCGCTTCCCGATCCACTACGGCGAATTCAAGGCCTTCTTCCTGCGCCGTCAGATCAAGAAACTGGTGGGCCTCAACCATGTGCTGGTCAAGCAGATAGAAGCCTTCAAGAACAACAACTTCGTCAGCACCCTCGACGTGAGCGGCCTCGACGAAAACCTGCAACCGGTGTTCCACGGCTTGACCGACCTGGGCACCGTGCTCGACCAGGCCAACCGCCATCAGGAACAGATCGCGGGCCAGTTGCAGCACTATTCCCAGGAGCTGCACCTGTCGATGGACGACCTGGCCACCACCATCGACCGGCAACACGACGTCGCCGCCGAAGCGCGCTCGACCTTCGACGGCCTGTCCACCCAGGCCGACGAAGTGGTCGGCGGCGCCCGTGAGCTGGCGCAATCGAGCCTGCGTATCCAATCGATCGTGCAGGTGATCCAGCAGATCGCCGGCCAGACCAACCTGCTCGCCCTCAACGCCGCCATCGAAGCGGCCCGGGCCGGCGAAATGGGCCGAGGCTTTGCCGTGGTGGCCGATGAAGTGCGCAAACTGGCGGAGATCACCCGCAAGAATGCCGGGGAGATCGGCGTGGATATCGATCGACTGTCGTCCGAGATCCAGAAAGTCGCGGTGCAGATCGAAGACCAGTCCACGGCCGTGGGTACCCTGCGCAGCTTGCTCGACGCCCTGGAAGACTCCGGCCAGATGACCGAAGGGACCTCTCGGCGGACCAAGACAATTGCCGATACACTAACGGGGCTGACACGCCGCGGTTGAAGGCCCCCCAGCAATAGCAGACCCCGGGAACGATAGGGCCGCGTAAGCCACGCGCGCCCATCGTCCCCGTGCTTCACCCACGCTACAGGTATTCCCATGTCTATCCGGATCTCATCAAATGCCCACCCGGCCAAAGCCAACGCTTAACCTGCGCACTCTCATCCTGCTGATTGCACTACTCTCCGCAGTCACCACCCTGGCCAACAGTTTCTGGGTTATCTACAAGGTTCAGAAACAGGAACTGATTACCCACGCACTCGATAACAACAAGGACTATGCCTCAAGAATCGCCGCGGGTATCGAGCAAGTCCTCAGCTCCGACATCGACAAGCTCAAATACAGCGCCAGTGTTATCGGCAAGGGTTTTAACGACCAGGGACGCCTGGGTGACGAAGCCCTGCGATTGCTGAATCAGGACAACAGTTTCAACTCCATCCTGATGGCCAACGCCTCCGGCACGGTCGTGGCATCGGCACCAGAGAGTCTGAACATCAATGGCCAGGCGCTGCGCAACACAGAGCCCCTGCAAAGCCGCGAGCCGAAGATCAGCAACGCATTCAAGTCGATCGCCGGCAATCTCGTGATCTTCATCTCTTATCCCGTATTCGGCGCCAGGGGAGAATACCTGGGCCTCGTCGGCGGCACCGTCCGGCTCGACCAGGAAAACGCCCTGCACACCCTGGTCGATCAGCATGTCCGCCATGACGGAGCCTATGTTTATCTGGTCGACAAAACACGTCGCGTGCTCTATCACCCTCGACCCGACAACATCGGCACCATCGTGGGAGATGACCCCATCGTGGATGCCGCCTTGCAAAACAAGAACGGTAGCCTCCAGTCCCACGATGCCAACGGCATCGAAATGCTTGCCGGCTTCGAAACCGTGTCCAGCAGCGGCTGGGGCGTCGTTTCACAGCAGCCGCTCAACAATACCCTGGCGACGCTGAATCACCTGATGATCAAGGTCGGCAAGGGAATCGCCCCGCTGGGACTGCTCGGCCTCGTGCTCATCTGGTGGTCGGGGACGAAGATAGCCAGCCCCCTTTCCCTGCTGGCCAGGTATGCGAAACGCCTGGATGCGCCTGACAGCTACAAGCGCATCAGTGCGGTTTCAGCCTTTTTCAACGAAGCCTGGCAAATCCGTCGGGCCCTGCTGTTCAGCGTCGGCCTGCTGCAGGAAAAGATCAGCCGGCTGAACCGGCAGGCCCAGAGCGATGCGCTGACCGGGCTGGCCAATCGCCGGGCCATGCAAGATGCGCTGACGCTCTGGGAGGAAACCGGTCATTCATTTGCCGTTGTGTCCCTGGACATCGATCACTTCAAGCGGGTAAACGACACCTTCGGTCATGGTGCGGGCGATGAAACCCTTCGAATCGTCGCCGACCTGATGAAACAGAACTCACGGGCGAACGACTTGCCCTGCCGGGTGGGCGGTGAAGAGTTTGTGCTGCTGCTCCCGGACAGCTCGCTCAAGACGGCGGCCGAAGTGGCCGAACGGCTTCGGGTCTCGATCGAAAGCAAAGCCATCGACACCGTCGGACATATCACGGTTTCGTTCGGCGTTGCCCTCTGGACACCAGAGAAGGAATCCGTCGCCGCGGTATTCGACAAGGCGGACAAGCTGCTGTACCGGGCCAAGCAGAACGGCCGCAACTGCGTGATGGTGGAAGAAGCGGAGCTACCCGAGAAAACCTAGACTGGCGCCGGGCCGACAACGTGATCGTTGCTCGGCACACTTGGCCGCCATCAGGGTACATCTCTGCGTCAGTCGTCCAGGCGCAGCCCCATTTGCTCTTCATCATAAAAGCGTCCGCCGACCCACAGCACGCGGGGCTTGATGCCGAAGGACTCGAAGCCAAGCGAGCGATAGAAGTTGCTGGCGGCGAAGTTCTCGGTATTGACGGACAGATGGAGCTGAATGACGCCAGTCGCCCTGGCCTGCGCGACGACGGCTTCGAAGAGTTTGCGCGCGACGCCTTGTCGACGATAAGCCGAATCAACAAAGACGCCCCATACAAAGCCAGTGTGCTCGGCCTGTCGAACAGGCTCACGGTGCAGGCTGGTGACCCCTATCAGGTGTTCTCCGGCAAAGGCCCCGAACACAATCTCATGCACAGTGGCATGAAGCAGGGCCTCGGTTTGCGCCACGGGCCAGGCCAGCTCTTCCTCGGCCGTTGGCCACATGGTGGAGGGGGCATCGACAATCGCGCGAAGGCGGATTTCCCTGTACGGTTGCGCATCAATCTCCGACAGCGGCCTGATGATGATATGGCTGTCTTGCATAGACGCGAAACCTCTTCTGCGAATTGAAAGCCAAGTTCCGGCATGCGGTGTCAGGCCGGGTGCCTGGCTGTTGAGTCTGAGGACTCTATATAGGGGTATAGCTGAGACCGGCGATATTCGCTGATGCTATGAAACACCTCAAGCTTTCGAACATGAAACTTTTCGAGCAGGCGAAAGGACCGATCAGTCGCTCAGGAGAAGCTTATGGAAGTTGCTCCCGTATGCACAAATCGACACCAGGGAACATGAAAAAACGTGTCAGAAACGGCTACAATCGGATACAAACCCATAAGAGAGTGCTTATTGAAACTGCTCCCATATACAGAAGACGATGGCAACAAGAAAAAAGGAAGTTTAAAAAACACAATGGGGCTTTAATTAACCAGAAATATCCTACAAGCCAACTAACACGGTCTAAAAGGAGTCACCCATTAGCCGGTTCCCGCTTCCGTCTTCGACCAACAACTTGAGCCCGGTCTCCGGAGGTCACGCCGGTAACGCCCTTTCGACGTCCAGTCCTGAATGACCAATGACGTCAAATTGATATTGCAGCTTCAGAATTGTCAGCTAGCCTTATCGGCCAGGACGTTTGAAACCCCGGCCCCAATAGCCGGCCCATAACGATGCTCCTCTTTCATGGAAGAAGACATGACCAGCCCAGGTGTCACCTCGAGTGTGCGACACCTCTTCTGCGCCCTGACAGCCCTTCCCCCGCCGAACCGGGTTGCCCCGGCCTTCGCTGACAGTAGATTTCTTTCTCCTGCACAGGCGCACAGCAGTGCGCGGGTACAGGCGCGGTCGACACCCACCATCTGGTTTCCATAGAGAGAGGCGACATCATGAAGTCATCGCAGCTTGCGCATCCTCCTGTTCCTGTTCCCATTCCCCCGTCCGAAGTGGTCCTCCACCTTCCCAAGGACCAGTACCTGCACGTCGGCGCACCGACTGAATGGTGGTGGCATACCGGCACGCTCAAGGCAGGCGAGCGTGTCTTCGGCTTTGAGATCAACACGGCGGCGTTCTATCCGTTGGGTTTCTTCCAGGTGATGCTGACGGATGTAGAGAACCAGAAGCACTATCAACTGACCTCCTTGATTCCGGGTATCAAGGATTGGGCGGAAAGCGACCCGAGCAAGGACTGGTGGGTGAAACAGACAGGCCTCGACGGTGTGTCCTATGTGACGATGAAAGCGCCGCAGGCTGATCCGACAAAAAACATGCAGGTAGAAGCCGTGATCGTGGACACGGACACCAAGACGGTCGTGAAGTTTTCGTTGAGGATGTCACAGGAAGGACGCCCGCTGTTTGTATGGGGCCATGGTGTGCTGGACTATCCGGAAAAACCGGGTGGCCTGAAGCAGAACAACTACTACTACTCGCTGACACGGATACACACGGAGGGGACACTGACCGTCGGCGACGATGAGTTTGCGGTGAAGGGGCTTACGTGGATGGACCACGAGTATGGCAATTTCGGAGACGCTGCCCACCCGGTCATGTGGTTCCTGCAGGCCATGCAGTTGGACAACGGAGTGCACATCTCGCACTACACGACATTCAGCAAGAGTGCTCCTGCGCCAAAGCTCGATGTCCCGGTGCCGAGCAAGGCAACGATCGAGTTCCCCGATGG
This sequence comes from Pseudomonas sp. MWU12-2319, assembly GCF_023242525.1. Lineage (NCBI taxonomy): Bacteria > Pseudomonadati > Pseudomonadota > Gammaproteobacteria > Pseudomonadales > Pseudomonadaceae > Pseudomonas > Pseudomonas sp. MWU12-2319. The sequence continues at coordinate 430,858 of NZ_JALJES010000002.1, read as the reverse complement.
AACCACCTACTTCCAGACGGATTGCACGATGACGCCGACCGGAAGAACCTGGACCGGCCCGACCGGCGTGGTGTTCTTCATGGAGTTCAAGGTCGAGATTCCATCGTTCGATGCCGTGCTCCATGTCGTCAGTTTGGTGGATGCGCAAGACTTTCCCTTCCCCACGCTTCCTGGCACCAAGCCCAGTGATACCTATGAAGGCGTGGCCAAGGCCAGCGGTACCTTCAAAGGCAAGCCGGTGCAGGGCACGGCCTGGAACGAGCAACAGTCGTAGGGGGATGGCCCCGATGTCTTTGTTTCAGGCATCGGGGCCGGTCTTGCTTCCACCCTCGGGAGTCTGGAATTTGTTTTGCATCTACCTGGCCGACAAGAACGCGAATGGGCGCCCTTTTTCCGTATCACAATTCATCGGTGACGGGCACCACCAGATGAAAGACGCAGAGCAAAACAAATAGTATCCCCAAGTACTGGGGGAGTTTGAACCATCTCTGCAGGGCTATTGGAACAGATTCAAACTCCTGTTCGGTGAGCAATCCTCGCCGTATGTAAAGCTTTGGAAACATGAAAAATGAGCCAATAAAAAGCACCCTCATGACTCGACTGTCATAGGAGTTACCACCCCACCACCGGTGATGACCGATCATCGTCGCATTATCCTTAAAATATGCTTCGACTATATCAAGCTTGGTTTTGGCAAGGTAGGCCAACAAACCGATGCTAAAGAAGCTCGAAAACATGAACAGAACAGCAACAGCGTTATGCAGCATCGTCATCAGCGCCCCCCTCATAAATCAAATCACCGAAACGTTCTCCCAGTCCTCCACCGATGATCCCTCCGCCATAGCCACCGGCAGCGCCGCCAATAATTCCGCAAGTCAAAGCGCCCCACCCTCCAGAAACGATGCCAAGTCCAAAGACGCATACAGCTCCACCAGCGTGGGCTCCAAGCTTTCCTCCGATATAAGACCCCATAATTCCTCCCGACGCCTTACCGCCCTCCACATACCGCGCCTTCCTGCACTGCTCCTCCCGCCCCGTCGAACACGCCTCCTGAATCGCCAGCCCCGCCGCCCCCACGTCCAGCGCCATACCCACATAGCCACCTTTGCTCAGGAAACGGGAGGTGCTGGCAATCTTGTTGATCCGTTGTGCATACCCGTCGATTTCCTGGCGATGCAGGTAACTCCGGGTGGAAATACCGAGCATCTTCTTGATCGACTTGTTGTGCCGCAGGCTGGTGCCGTAATGACCGACGCCCTGGAGTTGCATGTCCAGCTTCTGGAACAGTGTCTGGCGCTTGGCGATGAACTCGGCCCTGGCCGAAGCGCCGCCTTTCAGATGCCGCTGATGCAGCTTTTCGATTTCCTTCAAGGTGTCCTCCACCCCGGTCAAATGCCGCCCCCAGGCCGCAGTGGAACTGCCGATGCCAATCGAGCTATAGCCCAGCAAGCCTTGCAACAAATCATAGTTGTTCAGGATCTCGACACCCGCCCTGGGGTCGAGACTCAGAGCCAGATCGACTTCCCGGGCCCGGGTCATCAACCAGGCTTCTTCGAAGGTGCAGGAGGCCGTGCTGTCGTCGGGCACGATCACCAGTTGCCCTGGGGTCACCATCGAGCGGCGCAGGTGACTATTGATCGTGTCGAACTTGGTGAGTGCATGTGAGCCGCGCTGTATCAGCAGCTGGCTTTTTAGGCTGGGGTAATGAGTGGTCTTTTCATTGATGAATCCGTGCGCCATATTTCACATCCTTGATGTATGAAAAACGGCGCTAGATATAAAGGCAGATAAACACCAAAAGAAGAGCGACACCGCTGTTTGAGACAGTTCCTAGCCAACCACCAGAAACATCCTACACACTAGAAAAGTTAAGCTCCCGTAGGCTGCCAAGAATGGTAGCCGATCCTCCGTTAATATCCGCAAGGAGCTCTTTCGTGACTCATATTTTGCTGTCACAAACGGTCGCAATAATCTCCAACCTGAAGAAAAATCCAATTGACTCCCTGACGGCTGACGGCAACTTCCCTGCGCCCCCATCAATCGCAACGAGCCGGCACTCTACTGCGTTCCCGATACAGAGTATGAGGCTATGATGGAGCTCTTGGAGGACATGGAACTGGTCGCTATCTGCCATGAACGTGAGAACGCGCCAACCATAAAGATCTCCCTTGATGATCTATGAGCCGGAACTCTGAAAAGAGGACAATTTTCCAAGGGGGCGTGCCTGCTCGATCGCCATCAGATAACACCTGATCATTTCGTTGAGCGGCACGCCACCCGATACAGGGTCAGGCCATTAAGCGCTGCTCAACGACCCGCAGCACATCACAACCATCTTGTAGCAACAGCGCGGCCACGCCAGAAATGCGCATCAAATCGATGCCATCCGAGTGATGGGTGCTCATGCACGACACGCTGTCCAGCATATCCCGCGCAGACGTAATGCGTTGGGCGGCACAGGCCAGCAGATCATGCAGTGGGGCTTGTCTGTCGATGAAGAGGATGGTGTGTTCGGTGGGTTTGGATGAGTCGAGAGGGGTGTAGTCCATTGAGTGAAGCTCCCGTTGATTGCGAAGAGCTGTTGCCATTCCGACCGGCCAAGGTCGTTCGCGGAATTCGCCGCGAATTTCAACTATAGGGCGCTAGGGGTAGAGATACAATCGGAATTAGCGAAATAGCAATCTTCAGTAACACTCACACACTGGAAACTCTTTACTGAGAGAAATACTATTTTAAACATCTTTTAAAGTGCCTATAAGGAATATTTCCATGGCCCGTGTGTGATGTGGTCGCAAGTGACGGCAAGAGTTTCCGAGTTGAAGAAAAATCTAATGGGTGCCGTGGCAGCTGGCGATGTTTTTTCTGTAGTGATACTCAACCGTAACAAACCGGCATTCTGCAGCGTTACAGCCAAAGAATACGAAGCCATGCTGGACCGCTCGGAAGACATAGAGTTGAGCACTATCTGCCGTGAGCTGGGAAACGACCCAACCATAAAGGTCTCCCTCGATGATCTATGAGCTGAATTTTTCTGAGACGCCAGGACTCAGAAAGCATGATTTGGCCCCATGATCTACGGCAAAGGCGCTACCGAGAACATACCAGAGCATATCCTGCGCAAAATCGCAAAGGAGATGAATCATGGTCCTGGCTGAAAAAGAACTCTTGTCGCGTGATGCCAAACGCAACCTAGGCGAAGAACTGCTAGCCGCAATCATTGATGTTAAGGCTGGCTGCCATGGTGACGTGCATCAGATAGAAGTGACCAGGGCCGCCAAGGCACGTAGCAAGACGGGGCTGTCACAGCCCAGATTTGCCGAACTGCTGGGCGTATCGGTGCGAAAGCTTCAGGAGTGAGAGCAAGGGCGACGCTCTCCGTCTGGTACTGCCAGATCATTGCTGCATATCTTGGCACTTCGACCTGATGTTTTTCGAAACGTATTGGCAAGCTGAGTAAAAATTGAGCCCGTACCCTGCCCCATCCGCGCCGGCTGCGCCCACAACAACAGGCCTTCCATGCCTTTGAACTATGATGCATCTTCCCGCTTCGAGCCAGTTCGACGCTTCAGCGTTGTCCCCATGACGGATTGGATCGACTAGGATCTAGCACCTTTGCAAATAGGCATCTCAGCCCTATCCGATTTTTTCTGTACCAGTTCCGCACCAGCTAAAGTCAAAGCCATGCAGTAGATCAGTGCTTCGAGGCCGACAGCCCCCTCTCATCACATCGTTTCTGGGTGATACTCAGCGCTGTGTGAGCACTGTGCCTATGCTATTGAAGGGCCTTGCTCATCGTTCAACCGGCCGCTCTAAAGCCCCCACTTACCTCAAGCATCAGGGACCTCGTGATGTCGAAACCGTCTACCGTTGTTATCACCAAGCAGCGTACGATTCATACGTACGCCGAGCTATGGCATGCGTCTGAGTGCGTTCTCGATGTCGGCCTCAACAATCCAGAAGGGGCAATGTGGCAATTTCTGTCTTGCACAGTGCTAACTGCTTTCTCTTTCGAGGCGTACTTAAACCACGCTGGCGCTGTTACTTTCGAATGTTGGGAAGAACTAGAGCGCCTGCCACCGTGGGCAAAGCTGCAACTCTTGCTAGAGGAGTTGGACGTGCAATTTCCAGAAGGTATAGGAGCGCGGCCACTGCAAACCATTGCGCGGCTTCTGAACTTTCGGAACACGATGGCGCATGGCCGGACCTCTGAGCTGCAGTCAAAACCACTCAATCGCACCACTGAAAACTATCATCAGGCGTACGGTGAGGATTTACTCACCGACTGGGAGCGCTTAGTTAGGACAAGTGATTTTGCTGTTCGAGCCAGAGAAGATGTTCGAACGGTGTTAACGTGCTTGCATGAGGCTCGGCGGGATGAAAAAGAACACCTGTTCACTTTCGGCATGGCCCTCTATGGCGCAACTTTGGTCGTAAAACCCTGACCCACCACTACCACCTCCCTAGGGCGTCTCATTACCGGTGGCGCGACTTTCGATTTCTTTTACGAACAGAATCTCATTCGTCGAATCTTTGCATCTGTTATCAGATTCCCAAGCTGATAACGAGGGCCATTTCCCGGCCCCGCTTACCAAAATCACCCTTTCTGTTATGGAAAAAGACTGATGGATTCGACTGCCATGCACATTTGTCAGGCCTTGAGGCGTAGCGTTTATTCGGTTTGCCAGCATAGCTGCAGAGTGACGGTGCTTAGCTCTCTGACAGGCGGCTATCGGCTGGAATTTGACGTTCACCACCGCAAGCTCACAGCTAATCGTTTCTCAACGTACGGGAGAGAGCCAGGGGCATCCATGCTGTGTGCCTAGAAAAAGAGGAGGCACCGCGAATTGAATAATGGCATTATGCCGCACAGAAAGACTTGTAAAAATTGATTTTAAATATCTTTTCTTGCCAAGGAGGTTCTGTGAAATTATTAAAATTCACAGCAAAAAACGTTCATGAATATATTAATTTCGAAATAGAATTCAATAAAGATGTTAACTTTATTGCAGGCTTAAACGGCTCGGGAAAAACAACGGCACTTAACTTAATTTCTGCCATGCTGGCCCCTTCAATCGAAGAGCTTGCAAAGATAAAGTTCGAAGAGGCCACCCTATACTTAACCGTCAGTGATACAATAAGCTTTTCCATTACAGCAACACAACGAAATGACATTCTCCAACTGAGCACATCAGCATTACCACATGAGCAGCCGATAACAGCTAGCCTCCAAGAGTTCCGTCATTCGAAAGATCGCTTGAGTGCAAATAAATTCCGCGCATTTAAAATATTTTCATTTATATCCGGTCTCCCATCACCAATGTTCCTTAGTTTGGATCGGAGATTCATAAAAGAAGTTACCTCCTACGATTCCTCTCCATTAAGCATCATATTCGAAGAAAAAACTCGTAGCACTGATGCTGATGGGAGCATGAAAGAAGCGCTAGAGCTTATTTCCAAAAAGAGCGCAGAATTCAAAGACAAGCAAACATTGGAGGATAGAAAGCTACGAGACAAAATAATTTTAGACTCTTTCCATGTTTATGATCGAAACATGTCAAGCATGGCACTCCCTAACAGCAGGACCCCTCTCGAACTAAAAGCAAAGCAAAAAACCATTAAAACGACACTTATCAGCCTTGACTTCAAAACCGAAGAATTTGAATCAATGTACGATAATTTTTTTGATAATCTAATAGGACTATCAAGAAATGTTTTCGAACAATTTGCCAAGCCTAGGCCAGAAACAACGAAGTCTAGCGCCGCCGCAAAAAAGAAAGGCATAACATCGATCCCTGCTCCTATAAGATCAACTTCCGTCACACTTGAGAACTCTCAAAGCTTAGGGAAATGGTTTGCAAATAGCCATCAAATGGCACGCATAGACCGACTACTAAAACTAATCGATGAGTACGAGAAAGCCAAAACAGAGATCTACCGACCACTCGTAAAATTTGAAACGCTAGTTAATACCTTTTTAGAGCAAACCGATAAAAAAATAAAGGTGACAAATAGAGGCGAGGTTAGAATCTTCATATCAGAAATTGAAAGATCGCTAACTATACTTTCGTCCGGAGAGAGACAGATCCTTATCATGCTCGCTCACCTTTCCTTAAATGATCTACTTCCACAAAGTGGAGTATTCATAGTAGACGAGCCTGAACTTTCACTCCATATTTCCTGGCAGGATATGTTCCTAGAAGCGGTACAGGCCGCAGGACCCGACCTCCAAATCATCTTAGCCACGCACTCGCCCGCAATAATTGGCGGACGTAACGAATATTATATCCCGCTTAACGGGGGAATCTAAGATGTCATTAGATCCAATACCTTCTTGGTCACCAGCCGCATCTGAAAGCATTGGTCTTTTCTATCGAAAACTTCAACCGATTGAAGTTTATGTCGAAGACAGTAATTCTGAAGCATTTTATTTTGAATTACTTAATCGTATGATAACCAACGACAGAAAAATAAAAAAAATTATTCCACTCCATGGAAGAGAGCACGTATTACGCCACTGTGAAAATTACAAGCATAAAACACCAGCCTTATTTCTGATTGACGGAGATTTAGACATATTCTTCGGAAGTCGTGAGAAAGGAAAAACAAATCTCTTCCAGCACAAAGCATATTGCATTGAAAATTACTTATTCTGCAAAGAGGCCGCAAGAGAGCTTATTTTAGACGCATCAGGCACCATTCTTAGGGAAAATGCACTTTCAGAACAAGAATGGAATACCATGTTAAACCCATTGACACAACTAAAGCAATTATTTATAACATTTGCAGCAGCTCGCTCTGCCCATTCAGAACTCAAAACCGTCTCATATGGGTTCGCATCTATTATCACTCAAAAAGGTAGAAAGCAGCCTCCTGTCATTGACGATACTAAAATAGAACAGCTCAATGAAGCGATTGCTCTTAAATGCATTGAAAAAATCGGAAGTCAAGCATGGGGTAGGATTCGGCAAGACATAGAGAACAATTCAATTGCAATTGACCCTATCGATGGTGTTTCCGGAAAAGATTTTCTTCTTCCGTTACTGGATCACTTCCTTCGGTCGAAGGGTAGCGGAAACATTAGCACCAACAGCCTAATGTTCAAGTTAGCAAAATACTGTTCTCTCAACCGCCTACAGGATTTGCAAAAAGCACTTAACGACGTGATATCTGGATCAAGTTTTGTTTCGCATTAACATAAGCCATTGGTCTCCTGTTATGTCGCTATGGTCTAAACAGAAAGCCTCTCATCCTTAAAGATTCGGCATTACGTCCTTTCCTAATAGGGCTTCAACAACCAAATTCCCAGATTTTTCTGTTGATGCCCACTCTCACCCATACCGAATGTAGTCAAGCTCCCGCAGTGGGTTCGATGCATTCCTGAAAGCGGGAAAAGGGGACGGATTTGAATGGCACTTCTTTAGCGGTTAAGCGCCTGAACTGAAAGCGAAAAATGAAGAAGGGCTGGTCTTGGTCTACGGTGATAGTTGCGAACACACACCGACAAGCCAAGGACGCAGCCCTCTATGAATCGTAGACGTCAAATCCTCCGACAGCAACGACAACGTATTCACCGACACACAACGAGCTGTGATGCCTATGCCTTTTTCAATCTGCTCACAGCTCCAGAACTCTTACAGCGGGTCGAATCGGTATTGCCAGAGCATCGGGAACGGTTGTTCCCACCGACTGAAACACTGTCCATGTTTCTGGCTCAAGCAATGAGCGCTGACCGTTCCTGCCAGAATGCCGTCAACGACTTGTCCATCAAGCGGGCGTGCAGCGGCTTGAAACCCAACAGCACGCGTACAGGGGCTTACTGCAAAGCCAGGAAACGTTTACCCGTCGAGATGGTTTCCACGTTAGTTCGACATACCGGTTCTGCAATCAGCGATCAGGTAGCAGCGTCTTGGCGTTGGATGGGGCGGCCTGTGCGTTTGGTGGACGGTACAACGGTGACCATGCCCGATACTGCAGCCAACCAGAGTGCGTATCCCCAATCCCGAGGCCAGAAAGTGGGTCTTGGTTTTCCGATTTGCCGAGTCGTCGGTATCGTTTGTCTCGCCAGTGGGGCCGTTCTGGATGTGTCTTTGGGACGTTTTCGAGGCAAGGGAGGTGATGAGCAGACACTCCTCAGATCGATGCTCGACACCTTGAACCGAGGCGATATTCTCCTGGGTGATGCCTACTACGCCACCTATTTTCTGTTGTGCGAATTGCAGCGCAAGGGAGTGGATGGCGTGTTTGAACAGTACGGCGCCCGGCGACGCAAGACGGACTTTCGTCTGGGCCAAGATCTCGGTCCGGAGGACCATTTGATCGAATTGAAAAAGCCAAAACAAAGGCCGCCATGGATGGGACAAGAATATTACGAACAGGCACCGGAACGCCTGACGGTTCGAGAGTTGAAGGTAGACGGGAAGATCTTGGTGACAACGCTATGTTGCCCAAAGCGAACACCGAAAACAGCCCTCAAGGTGTTGTTCAAAGGGCGATGGCATGTCGAGTTGGACTTACGCAATCTCAAAGCAACACTCGGGCTTGGACAGTTAAGCTGCAAGACGCCCGGCATGGCGGTGAAGGAGCTATGGATCTATTTTCTGGCACACAATCTGATCCGGATGATCATGGCGCAATCAGCGCTGTTAGCTGACTGTTTGCCTCGTGAACTGAGTTTCAAGCACAGCCTTCAGCTATGGCTGGCACTACGGCAATATGGCAGTGCTGACGGAGAGGATGAGATGTCTAATTTGCTCATGCTGGTTGCCCAACGACGTGTTGGAAATCGTCCTGGACGCATCGAACCTCGGGCTGTGAAACGAAGACCTCAGGCCTACCCGCTACTGACCAAACCACGTCGAGCAGCAAGGGCAGACGTCAGAAAATACGGGCACCCAAAACATGTTAAGTAAGTGCCATTCGGGACGGATCTATTTAACCCTCGCTGATAACCACCAAGCACCTGCAGCGAAAACTGGAAAATAAATCGGTCCATTTGTCTGCCGATTAGGCTGATCGCCAGTGATCAGGTTTACCCTTATCAGTATGTCGGATTCGTGCAACCAAAGGTTGGTGACCCAATTTTTTTGCTGCGTCTATAGCGTCCTTTTGGGTCTTGTAATCTGTATCAGTGACTCTAAGACCACCTGCATGCTCAAGTACATAATCAGCAATTGCAGTGCCTTCTGGTTTCCCCTTTGGTCGTGGTTCAACAAATACATTAGCCATTACCGTAGTCCCTTAGCTTGCCAACATTGGCCATCAAGACGGTAGATGCCATACGTAGAAAGTCAAATAAGTCAATCCCCTTACCCCCTGGCCAAACACTGCTTACTTAAGCAACCGAGTATCCAGCCCAAACCGCTCCTGCGACACAAGTCTGAACTGCTCAGCCGCCAAATCGCAGCTCACCAGCAAATTCCAGGAATGCCGAGTCACCGCCGAAGGGATCAGCACGAAGGGATGCTGCGCCAACAACTCATCAGCAAACTGTCGCTGATTGGGCGAGGGTAACGAAGGGACAAGCCAATTCGGGTTCGGCACATCTTCTGGCTGCACAACCTTGATAAGCGACGAATCCAGCACCTCAAAGCACGTCAGCACATGGGGCACCCTATCCAGTGCATCAAACCCCAGGTGGGCCGCAACTTCCAGAATAGCCGTGGACGGGTCCGCCGACGCGTAAATCACCCGGCGGCCAGGTGGGTTCCATCGGCCACCGGATCGTTGCGCACCAATGCCACTGTCCCACGTGTCCTTGTAGATCTCGCGGTCGAGACGCCAAGCGTGCCACCGCCCGTCCCAGGGCAATGGATTCATTGGTAGACCCCGTGTTCAATCCGGGTCAGGTAATCCTCCACCATCTGGAAGCCAAGCGAGTTCTCGATCAGTTCCAGCGGGACATTACCGTCCAGGTACTTGCAGGGTTTCTTCAGCCAATCCTCAGCCAACTGCTGGCTGCCAAACACGTTGGTGGCGTGCTCCAAGGTCTGGGCATACTGAAACGCAACCGTACTTTGCTGCTGGTTCAGGCGTACCGGCTTGGTCTCTTTCGCCAAACGCTGGACGGTCCTGACAGACTTCCCTGTAATGCGCTGAACCAGGTCGTGCTCCATGTACAAAGCGGATGTTGAAAGCATGTCCCTGACGTCACTCAGGTCAAAGCCTTCCTGCGTGTACCGGATAATCAGCATGCGCTCATCACCTTTGCGGCCATGTAATAGCACCTCAGTAGGTTTTCTGGTGACGCTCGCTGTCCCGGGCACCCTCTCTGTTTTTCCTGTGGATTTAACGGTTGGCTTGTTAGCTGGCTTCGCTGCGGACATGGCGGTGACCTCCCTACGACATTTGGCACAATCATAGCGCCAAATGTCGCGATGCGAGCAGCTGAGTTTATCCGCCTAAGCGGCGCGTTCTTCATCTGCTTCCAGCGCGGCATCCAAGGAGAGTGCTTTCGCGCAATACAGCAGAAGGGAGAATGGGCAGCAGCAATAAGGGTAGTGGAGCACTCGAAGCGCTCAAGCCAGCATTTGAAGCGAAACATTTCAAACGCCTGCTGCCCCTGTCCACCCCGGCGATCAACCCCATTTCCTGATAAACTGCGCCCCATTCAGCCTCACGCCACTCAAGCCCGCGCCCTGCCCCATCCGCGCCGGCTGCGCCTACAGCGACAGACCTTCCATGCCTTTGAACGACGCTACACCTTCCCGCCCCGAGCCATCTCGACGCTTTAGCGTTGCCCCCATGATGGACTGGACTGATAGACATTGCAGATTCTTCCTACGCCTGCTCTCCAAGCACACCCTGCTCTACACCGAAATGATCACCACGGGCGCCATCCTTCATGGCGACCATGAACGGTTCCTGCGTCACAACGAAGCCGAGCACCCACTGGCCCTGCAATTGGGCGGCAGTGTGCCGGCTGATCTCGCCGCCTGCGCCCGTATGGCCCAGGACGCCGGTTACGACGAAGTGAACCTCAACGTCGGCTGCCCCAGCGACCGGGTGCAGAACAATATGATTGGTGCCTGTCTGATGGGGCATCCGGAGCTGGTGGCCGATTGCGTGAAAGCCATGCGAGATACCGTGTCGATTCCGGTCACGGTGAAACACCGTATTGGCATCAACGGTCGTGACAGCTACGCCGAACTCTGCGATTTCGTGGGTAAAGTGCAGGAAGCCGGTTGCCGCAGCTTCACCGTGCATGCGCGGATCGCGATTCTGGAAGGCCTGTCGCCGAAGGAGAATCGGGATATTCCGCCGCTGCGGTATGACGTGGCCGCTCAGTTGAAGCGGGACTTTCCGGGGCTGGAGATCATCCTTAACGGCGGGATCAAGACGCTGGAGCAGTGTCACGAGCATTTGCAGACGTTTGATGGGGTGATGCTGGGCCGCGAGGCGTATCACAACCCGTATCTGCTGGCTGAGGTGGATCAGCAGTTGTTTGGCAGTGCAGCGCCGGTGATTTCACGGGCGGAAGCGTTGGCACAGTTGCGGCCTTATGTGGCGGCGCATATTGCCGATGGCGGTGCGATGCACCATATCACCCGGCATGTGCTGGGGCTGGGTACCGGGTTTCCAGGGGCGCGGCGGTTTCGGCAGTTGCTGTCGGTGGATATTCACAAGGCCAAGGATCCGCTGGCTTTGCTGGATCAGGCTGGGGAGTTGTTGGCGGGGCGGTAACGCGATCGGCTAGGGACCGCGTTATCGTTCTTCGCGGGCAAGCTCCGCTCCCACAGGGGACCGCGTAGGACCGTATTGTCGTTTATCGCCGGTTCAAGCCGGCTCCAGGTTCGAGAGAAGCGCAAAAAGGGCGGCACCTGGGAAGGTGTCGCCCTTTTTTGTACGCGCTCGGCGTCAATCGGTCAGGAACGCTCCAGCGCATTCACCAGGTCGTGAAAGGCTTCGCGGTTCGAGTCGTTCAGGCCCATCAGGATCTTGTGCGCTTCCAGCACCTTGACCCGCACCACCTCTTCCGACTGGTCCTGCGACGGCAGGTCGGTCAGGCAATCCGTGCACGGGATCGGATGGTTGACGATGTTGAAGACCTGGTCAAAGCCCATGGACTGCAACAACCGGGTGATGTCTTCGTGGGTGGTGACCACGGTCGGCAACAAGCCCACCTTCTGCCGCGACAAGATCGACAGTTTGGCCAGCAAACCCAGCGTGGTGCTGTCGATGCTGCGGGTTTCCGTCAGGTCGATCACGATCGCCGAAAAGTTCAGCGCCGTGAAGATCCTTTCAATTGTTGCATCCAACGCTGAACAGAGGGTCAGGCGAACTTCACCGACAAACTTCAGAACGAAGGTGCCATCCTGCTCGGCGAACTGGATTCTACCGGTACTCATCAAATGTTCCTGCTCAACACTAACAGGGCGATATCATCCGGCATCTCCCCTAGCGTGGCCAATCCAAAGACCTGGCGCAAGCCATCCAGGCTGCCCCCGGCTGTTTTTACCAGTTCAGGTAAAGCAGCCTCTTTCTCTTTGAGTGTATCTTGCTTCAAAAGGTCCAGAATGCCATCAGACATTAGCGTCAAGCTGAACGCCGGCGGCAGTTCCAGGATGTGATCTTCATAGGTGGCCTCGTTGAACAAGCCCACCGGCAAACCACGCCCTTCCAGGTAACGCACGCTGTCCGGGGTGTAGAGCACCGGCAACGGCAAATGCCCACCAATGCTGTAGGTCAGCAATCCGGTTTCTTCGTCGATCACGCCGCCGACCATGGTCACGTGCTTGCCCAGCTTGCAGTTGATCAGGCCGCGGTTGATATGGCCCAGCACCTGCGACGGGGTGAACTCCGGCAAGGTGCCGTTGCGCTTGGATTCGAACAGCAGGCGCGTGGTCATGAATTTCAGCAGCACGGTGACGAACGCCGACGATGCACCATGGCCGGACACGTCCGCCAGGTAGAACGCCACGCGGCGCTCATCGACGCGGAAGTAGTCGACGAAATCGCCCGACAGGTACAACGACGGAATGATCTGGTGCGCGAACTGGAAGTCGTCGATGCTCCACGGGCTGGTCGGCAGCATGTTCATCTGCACCTGGCGACCGGCGTTCTGGTCTTCCTGGAGCAGGTGCAGGCTGGCTTCGAGCTCGCGGTTGGCGGTTTCCAGCTTCTCGCGGTAGCGCTGGTTCTCCAGCAGCAGCCGCGCACGATCCAGCGCCCGGCGCACGGAGTGCTCCAAGACGGCAAGGTCCTCAAGGGGCTTGATGAGGTAGTCCGCGGCACCCAGGCGCAACGCTTCGACAGCGTCGTTCATGACGCCCGCGCCGGACACCACGATAACCGGCGTCTGCGGCGACAGGTCGGTCACCTGACGAATCAGCTCGAGGCCGCCCATCTGGGGCATGCGCAGGTCGCAGATCACCAGATCAGGCTTGGACTGCTCGAATACCTCAAGACCCTGCAAGCCATTGCCGGCCTGCAGGACGCTGAATCCGCTGTCTTCCAAGTAGGCCGCAAGGCTTGCACGCACTACTTCGTCGTCATCAATTATCAGCAGCGTGGCACTGGTTTTTTGCATGTGGGCAAACGGCGCCAGAATTAGGTTGGCGTAGACAGCAAGGCAACGTGCCCGACTCGTACTACTGGATTCGCTTTCTAGCCTCTCTGTCCCGAATCGGGTCGGACGATCACGTCCGGTGCATCGGTATCAGAGGTGCCCTTCTAAGGCGCAGACGGTACTCCCATCCGCCGGGCGTTTCAAGCTCATGCCGATGGTCGCCTGACGTCTTTACACCTCAAATCACCGGGAGTTATAAGAACAGTGCAAACCACAACGGAATCGAAGGACAGAAGTGATGAGCCGAACCGATCAGGACTATAGTGAAAAGCGCGATTACATCCGTATGCGCGTCGACGCCGATGTGACGCTGATCCATGCCGGGCTGGAGATTTCCGCGACCTGCCTGGACCTGTCGAGCAGCGGCATGCAGATCGCCGCGCCACGGGCCTTCAAGGCCGGCGACACGTTGCTGGTGCGTATTGATTCCGACCATCCGGCGCTCAAGGGCCTGGAGGCCGAGACGGAGGTGGTCTGGGTCCAAGACGAAGGCGGCGGCCAGCGGCTGGGGTTGCATATCCTCAAGATGAACTGAGGCCCGCCAGGCACAAAAAAGGCGACCTCGTGAGGTCGCCTTTTTCATTTACCCGACAAGCCCTTAGAAATCGTCTACAACCTTGCCGTCCTTGACCTTGAACTCGCGGTTCTGCAGGTAGGCGTTGCGGATGAAGATGTACTTGTCGCCGGTGATCAGCTTCTCGCTGGACAACAGGCTGGTGCGGGTGTCGATCACTTCCGCGCCGAGCGCCATGTTGCGCGCCGGAATGTCGTTCATGTAGCGCCAGGGCTGGGTGTAGGTGTCGACGTACTTGGACGGCGCGTCACGCAGGGTGCTCGGGCCGAAGAACGGGATCACCACGTACGGACCGCTGCCCACGCCCCAGTGTCCCAGGGTCTGGCCGAAATCTTCGTCGTTACGCTGCAGCCCCATTTTGGTGCCGACATCGAAGAAACCCGCGACACCGAAGATGGTGTTGAAGAAGATCCGCGAAGTATCGACGCCCGCCGCGTGCGGCTTGAGCTGCAGCACGTCGTTGGCCAGGTTCTGCACATCGCCGATGTTGCGGTACATGTTGTGGATGCCGTCGACCACGAACTGCGGCGTCACCGCCTGGTAGCCCTGGGCCAAAGGTTTCAGTGCGTAGGTGTCGAGCACATCGTTGAACTTGAAGATGGGGCGGTTGACGCTCTCCCATGGATCTTCGTCTGCCGCCTGTGCGGCAAATGGCACCAGCGCAACGCCGGCACACAGGGACAGTTGAGCTAGACGATTGATCCAGCGCATAAAAAGAACTCCTTGGATAACACGGGGCTGGGCAACCGCACCCTCGAAAAGCGGCCAGTATAAAGCGGATAACTTCGATTAGGCAGTCTGCTCGAGACAAGTCCTGCAAAGATTTACAGATGAGACGGGGGCAGGCCGCCGTCATCCTACTGTCATGGCAGTGTCTTAACCTGCGAAGTCATTTCAGGGACGTTGCCATGCCATTACCCGCCGCCGTACCGCTGCCCGCGCCCACCGCCCTGCTCTTTGGCCTGAGCGGTTGCCTGGTGGATTTCGGCGCTCGCGCCCGACCTCACCTGGACCCGGGCGAGCACAACCACGCGACGCAGGGTGCCTTGGAGATCTTGCAAGGCCTACAACAACGCGGCGTACCCTGCGCCTGGCTGGATGAATTGCCCCACAGCCTCAGCCAGCCCCTCGCCGCGACCTTGCCGAGCTGGATCAAACCCGCCCTTACCCCCAACTGCGCCCAATGGCCGGCGCCCAACGCTTGCTGGCATGCGCTGATGGCCCTCGGCGTGGCACAACTGGACGGCTGCGTGCTGGTCAGCGGCGAGCCGCGCTTGCTGCAATCGGGCCTGAATGCCGGGCTCTGGACTATCGGCCTGGCCTCCTGCGGGCCCTTGTGCGGCCTGTCGCCCGTGGAGTGGCAGGCACTGCCGCAGAAGGAGCGGGAGCGCAAACGCGGCAAGGCCACCGTCGAGCTGTTCGGCCTGGGCGTGCACTCGGTGATCGATCACCTGGGGGAACTGGCGACCTGCCTGGACGATATCGCCCTGCGCCGGCTCAAGGGCGAGAAACCCTGACGCGGCGATCTTGATCAAGGTCATGCAGGCCGCGCGCGAGTGGATTACTCTGACATCAGGTACAGACCTTTATCGCCACATGGCGGTCTATGTGCCAGAGATTATCCAAAGAGGAAGTACCACAATGCCTGCCCGCGAACTGCAAGACCAACTCAATACCCTGCGCGTGCAACTGGAGCAGAACCCACCGCTCTCACCGGAAGAGCGTGAACACCTGCACGTGCTGATGCAGCAGATCGAAGCACAAATCAAACTGGAAACCCTGAGCCAGGACGCCAGCCTGGCGGACGGCGTCAACCTCGCCGTGGAGCGCTTCGAGATCAAACACCCCGCCATCGCCGGCACCTTGCGCAACATCGTGCAAACCCTGGGCAATATCGGTATCTGAACAGGGCCATGCACCGGCCCGTCCCCCTCCGACGCAGCAGCGGCTGTGTTCAAGGGACGGGCTTCACAGGTCTGAACTCTCGGGCACCTGCTGCGCACGGTCCAGCGCGCTCTGGGTGATCCGCACCTCTCCGGCCTTTCGCTCACGATCGATCTTTTCGAGCGCCTGCTCATACACCGTATCGCTCATTTCCCGGCCCATGGGAATGTCCCCTTCGGCGATCCCCAAGGCACTCGCCCCCTGCCGCACCGTCTCGGTCCAACGGGTGATGTCTCGCGTCGAGGCTTGTGGCTGGCGTGCCAGCTCTTCCAGCGCCTCACGCAGGTCTTCCAGGGTTTGCAACTGCTCCTGTGCAACGACCCCATGGCGTTCCGTCTCGGGCAGGGTCTTCAGGTAATCTTTCCACACCGGCTGCTCAAGCAGCAGCTCGACCTGCTTGCCGGGTATGTTCTCGGCCGCCAGGATGCGATCACCCGCTTCCCGGGTCATATCCCGGGTGACATTGCTGGAACCCCGATACAGCATGGCCAAAGGTTGCCAAGGGAGCGCCAGGCGTACCGCGAGATCGACACGGTAGGCCAAGTAGATCTCGACCTCATCGACATGGGGCCAGCGTTCATCGGCAGCCTCGGCAGCCACACGCCCTGCCATCTCGATATCGGCCTCGCTCTGGTGCCGCTCGCGCGCCGCGGCCATGGCCTGGGCCCTGGCGTCGTCGATGCGGGCGGCCCTGGCAATCTCCTGGCTGGAGGTTTCGACTTTGGAGATATCGTTCAGTCGCGCCAACCGCGAGCGTCCCCGGGCCAACGCGAGGTACGCCGCTTCCCTGGCATCACCCACCAGTTGATTCGCCTCGTAGAGCAATACCTCGCCGCCCAACCGGCTGAACACCTCGGTAAAGCCATCGGCACAGGTGTCCAGGTCGGTCGTCCAGTCGAACAGGATCTGACGCAAGGTGGTGCTGGCAGTCGCCGCCTCGATCATTCGCCAGACACGTCGGCTCAACTGGCCCCGGTATTCGACGCGATAGTCCGCCGAGGCGCGCAGTGCGGCGATGGACTCCAGGAAGGTTTCGCTTCCAGGCTCCTGGGCGACCAGTTCCCACAACGCCCTTTTGCGCTCCTGCTCCTCAATCGAATAACTGCTGTCCAGCCAGCTTTCCACGAAAGGCGTCAGCTTCGGCACCCCCTGCTCCGGGATGTCGGTGTCCCCCGGCAAGGCGAAACGTATCGAGGGTCGATCCATGAAATGGGCAATCGTATAGAGCGTCGTGTTATCAAACGGATTGCCGTAGAGCAATACCGTTCGCATCCTGCGACTGCTCAGGCTGAAAAAGCTCCAGGGGATGGAGGTCAGTTGGTTGCCCTGCAAATCCAGCACCGCCAGATCGAGCAGCTCCAGTACCCCGGTCGGCCAGGCGGACAATTCGGTACGCTGCAACTGCAGCCCCTGCAGCTGGAGCATGCCCCTGGCATTGAACAGCCCCAGGGGGTTGCCATCCAGGTTCAGTCGCTTCAGGCGCGCCATACTGCGCAATTGCTGCCCCAGTAACGAGGTCCAGGCGATCCGGTTGTCGTTGAGCTGCAACCTGCGCAGCTCACCCATCGCGCCCATGCTCGAAGGCAACTGCGTCAACCTGCCCCCGGTGATCTGCAACTCACGCAACTTGGGAAAACGCTTGAGAAAGGCATCGAAGTCACGCCGATCCCGACGTCCGACCAGGGTCAGCTTCAATGAGACCACATGCTCGAAGCTGCCTTCTTCCAGTTCAGGCAACTTCAGCAGGCGCTCACTCGACAGGTCCAGCTCATACCCCAACGGTTGGCCACTGGCGTCGAGCAGCAACTGCGATTCCCGGCGCCAGCACTTTTTTATCCGGCTCGCGACCCGTGACTTGGAAGCCCGGCTGACCAGCCAACTGCCTGTGCCGCTACCGCCATGCTCATACTCACTGTCGATGCGCCAGTATTCGAGCGCCAGTTTCAGCTTGTGGTACTCGACCTGCTGCTTCTTGAGGACTTTCAGGAACGCCTTGTCATTCTGCCCTTCGAGCGACAGGAACTGTCGAACCGTGTCCAGATCCTTGCCGGGATAAAGCTTGTCCACCAGCAGCCACAAATGACTCGGCGACACCGCCTGCGCCCCCGGCTGCCCACCCAGCGTATAACCGAATCGCCCATCACTCAAACGCATCGGCGACCTGAACCCGGGCTTGATCGCCTGTATGTTCAGCAACGCGCGAATGCGCGGACGGGACAGCATCAGGTGGTTCACCACCGCCTGCTTGAACAGCTCCGGGCGGGTTGTACGCGAGAATCCAAGTGCCCGGAGCTGGTTATTCGGCAGAGCCTGCAATAGCGTCACCTGGAGGTTGCCAGGCAAGTCCTGCGCTTCGATCTCATAGCCCCCCGACTTGCGCAGCAACTCTAGCGGTGCTTCGGATGAGGTCGCCCCCAGGCTGTCGACCAGGCGGCGCCCGCCCGGTGCCAGTACGGAAGGCTCATACAGCTCGATGCGCAGTTTTTTCGACCAGCCCGGCAGGTTTTCCAGTGAGTGCAGGAACAACCGATCAGCATCCAGACTGACCGACGATTCGATGAAAAACCCTTCATAGGCCCGTGCGATACGGACCTGTTGCGCATACCAACGACTTTCCTCCGCCAACCGCAGCGGCACCCTCCCCGCCTCCAGCGACGCGACCTCATAGCTGTTGGCCGCACTGGCCAACTCATCGGCAATCACCGTCGGCAAGCTGGGGAAATCTTGCTTGAACACGGCGACAAAGGCATTTCGCGAACGGGTACGAAACTCGTAATAGGCCTCGAACAGCGCACTGCGCTGGTTCTGCGCCTCGACGGCCAGTCGCCGGTTCAGCGCCGACAGTTGTTCCGTGCTGGTCAACCGCGCCTCACCCGGCCGACGCCCGAGCAATAGATTGACGTCGTCATGATCAAGCCCCTGCAACACCACGTTCAGCAGTTCGGCGTCACGTATCTGGGCTTCGCTGACGATCACCACCGGCAACCCCGCGTTAGCCACCGGGCCGTATTCCTTCAACACCCGCCCTTCGCCATTGACGAAGCGCAAGACCTTGGTCGGCGGCCACAAGGCCTCCAGCAACTGTTCCTGGATACGCCAATCAACAACACCGCCGTTGGTGGTGCCGGTCTCGATAAACCGCTGGATATCGGCATCGACCCTGAAGCGCTCCACCGTATCGCTCAGCAGCGCTGGCCGGCTTATCTGGTCCAGGTAGACCGGACGCAACTGATCGGCCTCAACGCCGCTGATGGTCATGATTCGCGTTGCCTGCTCCGGGGAAAAGTCCGCCAGATCAGGCCCCAGGCGTTTGAACAGCTTGAATGCATCCCAGCGCAACGGCTCCTCCAACTCATGGGTCCAGGCACCTGAGCCGTTATGGCTGAACAGCGGCGAATAGGTCGCCCGGGTGGGATGCTCGGCGCGGAACTCATGGCTGACGCGGCTGGACTTGAGCTTGTAGTAGCTGCCATCCAGATCAAGGAAGGTATTGCCATTGCGCACGTGCAGCCCTGACTCGTCGGGCTTGAGCCCCTCGGGCAAGGCCGGTTGATGTCGATAGGGCGCCAGGTCGGCTTTCCATAACCGCTCTCCTCCATCCGGCAGCTTGACCCGCTTGAGGGAGTCAATAAAAGCCGCCGCCTCGTCGTCGCGCGCCAAGACCTGCATGAAGGCGCCGAGCTCCAGGTTCAGCACCACACCGAGAAACACCAGCACGGCCTGCTTCTTGTCGTCGTGTTCCCACTCCTCGACTCCCTCATAGAGCTGGACCAGCATCTGGGCACCGGCCAGCGCCAGCATCGCCTCGCCAAGGCCCGGCACGAAAAACAGCAGGTTGACGCCCCAATCCAGAAAGGCATGCCAGCGAGCGCTACGGCTCTTCTTGTCCTCCGCATCCGTCGACACCGCCAGCATCCGGGCATCATCGAGCATCTTGTCGGTGTGCTGTACATAGAACTCGAAGAAGGGATCTCCGGTTACCCGGGCGAGTTGCAGTTGCAGGCGCGCCTGTTCATCGGGCATACGCCGGCGCGTCTCGGTACTCAAGGGATTCAGGCGTTCATTCAGCTCGGTGAAAAACACCGGTTGCGTGCGCAAATGGAGATAGCGCCGAAATGCCTGCTGATAGCGCTGATCACGCAACCTGCGCCTGAGGTCATCCTCAAAGGCCGCCAGGCTTGAATACTGTTTGAGCGCCTGCTCGGCATCACCGGACAGGTACACCACACAAGGGCAAGACTCGCGGGATGCCGAGACGTCGAAACGGATCAGCAGTACACCCTTGAGCAAGGCGCCTCGATAGCCGCTTTCGGGAATACGCACATCGAGCATCTTGATCTCATGAAACTGCACGGCATGCAGGCTCCAGAGTGGGCTGGCGTTCCCACTCACCCACTGCTTGAGCATGCGGTAGGCCGAGTCGTCGATATGCCCTTTCATCACGGCAATATCGGCCTGGAGCGCCAATTCGGAGATCTCGTGGGCCACGAACAATCGACGAAACTCATCATCGCGCTGCCCGGAAGCACTCTTGCGCAACAGAAAAGACTCGATATGTTCCTTATATTTCCCGCCCAGATCCAGCTCACGGCATAAGCGCGCAAACTCCCGTGGCGTAAACGCCTTGAGCAAGACACCCTGCCCCTTGCGAAGTATCTGCGAACCTCGATCGAAGCCAAAGTAAGTCGTTTCGCTTTCTTCGAAGTTCTGCAAGGCCGCCTGTAACAACGTCTGTTGCGTCAGTCGTTGCTGATAAGATGTGGAGGGGGTTTGTGCCGACAGTATATGAACATGCCTGAGCTGGTCCTCGTACACATCCAGGCCGGTGCCGAACTCCTTGTCCAGGGCACCTTGCAAGAGCGGTGCGGCAAAGTCCTCCGGGCTCTGCAAGCCCTCCAGATAAGCGCTCAGGTCGGCCTTGCTCGCCTGATTGCGCTGCATGTTGCCCACGTAGGAACTGCGGGTTTCGAAGGGTGCGGCCTTCAGCCAATCCGGCAGTCGACTTTTCACCAGGGCATGATATTCCTCACCCTCAAGAGCCACTG
This sequence comes from Pseudomonas sp. MWU12-2319, assembly GCF_023242525.1. Lineage (NCBI taxonomy): Bacteria > Pseudomonadati > Pseudomonadota > Gammaproteobacteria > Pseudomonadales > Pseudomonadaceae > Pseudomonas > Pseudomonas sp. MWU12-2319. The sequence continues at coordinate 409,731 of NZ_JALJES010000002.1, read as the reverse complement.
CAACATCCGATGTTTCAAGCGTGGAAACAGCCATCTCCAAAAACCTTAAATAACTTCAATCTTTTTATACTAATCTTCATCCGCACGATAAAAAGTTCAAATAACCAATCACTTCCTCTACCGTCCCATCTACATTACCCACCCATGACATAGATATTAACGCCCTCCAACAGCTCAACCCGTGAACGGCTTTCGGTTGATCACAAAGCCCTTTATAAAACTGAGAACATTCTTATATCGTTCTAACAAAAAAAGCCCCGACTCTCACGAGCCGGGGCTTTTGGTTACCACTTGCTTCAGGCTATCAAAGCACCGGTTGACCGCTCAACGCCAGGTCCATCAGCTCACGGTTGGCCACCGCGTACATGGCGTAGTCCGTGCCGCTGGCGGCACGGATTTCCACCAGCATCGAACGCCAGCGCTCGGCCATGCTCGCGTTGCGCTCAAGCCACAGGGCCACGCGGGCTTCCATGTCTTGCGGCGCGTCGGCCAGTTTCAGCACCGAGATGGTAATCGCACGTTGCTGCCAGTCCACATCGTCGCGGAAGGTTTCACGGGCCTGGGCCTGCCAGTTGTTGCTCACGCGCAGGTCGCTGATCTGCTGGGAGTACCAGGTCAGGTCCAGCTCACTGCCCACCGCGAAGTAGGCCTTGGCCACTTCGGCGGCATCGTGGCCGGAAACGTCGGCGGCCTCGATGATCGGCAACAGGGTGTACAGGTGCGTGGTACCGGCCACCATGCGTGCCAGCAACTCCGGCACACCGGCCTGGACATAAGCCTGGTAACGGGCCTGCCAGACTTCCCGGGTCGGGCCTTCCAACAGTTCATCGAGCTTCAGGCCCAGGGCCGCCAGGTGCGGACCGAAGTGCGCGACATCACGGGCAGCATCCTGCTCGTTGCGACGGCTGCGCAGGAACCAGCGCGTGGCACGACGGCCCAGGCGCATCAGCTCATCCATCAGCTCCAGCTGGGTCTCGGCCGACACCTTGTAATCCAGGGCCTCGATCTGACGGAACCAGTGCGGGAGGTGGAAGATGTCACGCACGATCACATAAGCACCGGCCACGTTCGCCGGGCTCATGCCGGTGGACTCCTTCAGGCGCTGCACGAAGGTGATGCCCATGTGGTTGACCAGGTCGTTGGCGATCTGGGTGCTGACGATCTCGCGCTTGAGGCGGTGACGGCGCATGGCGTCGGCGAACTTGCTCACCAGCATCGGTGGGAACGCGGTTTCCATGTCGCGGGTCAGGTACTCGTCGTCCGGAACCTTGGACTCGAGCAACGCCGCCTTGAGGTCGATCTTGCTGTAGGAGATCAGCACCGACAGCTCGGCACGGGTCAGGCCCTGGCCTGCCGCGACGCGCTCGACCAGTTGCTCTTCCGACGGCAGGAACTCGATGGCACGGTCCAGCTTGCCACGGGCTTCCAGATCGCTCATCAGGCGCTTGTACTCGGCGATCCGCTCGACTGCGCGACGGGCCGCCAGGGACAGGGCCTGGGTCTGCTTGTAGTTATTGCCCAGGACCAGGCCGCCGACTTCGTCGGTCATGCTGCCCAGCAGCTGGTTACGCTGCTTCTCGGTCATATCGCCGGCCTGCACGACTTCGTTGAGCAGGATCTTGATATTCACTTCGTGGTCGGAGCAGTCCACGCCACCGGCGTTGTCGATGAAGTCGGTGTTGGAGCCGCCGCCATTGAGGCCGAACTCGACGCGACCGAGCTGGGTCATACCGAGGTTACCGCCCTCACCCACGACTTTGCAGCGCAGTTCGTTGCCGTTCACGCGCAGTGCATCGTTGGCCTTGTCACCGACATCGGCGTGGCTTTCGGTGCTGGCCTTGACGTAGGTGCCGATACCGCCGTTCCACAACAGGTCCACCGGCGCCTTGAGCAAGGCATTGAGCAGTTCGGTCGGGGTCAGCTTGTCGGCGTGGATGTCGAAGCGCTCTTTCATCTGCGGGGAAATCGCGATGCTCTTCGCGCTGCGCGAGAAGATCCCGCCGCCTTCGGACATCAGGCTGGCGTCGTAGTCCGACCAGGCCGAACGCGGCAGGTCGAACAGGCGCTGGCGCTCGGCGAAGCTGCTGGCCGGCTCCGGATTCGGGTCGATGAAGATATGCAGGTGGTTGAAGGCCGCGACCAACTTGAGCTTGTCGGACATCAACAGGCCGTTGCCGAACACGTCGCCGGCCATGTCGCCGACGCCCACCACGGTGATGCTGTCTTCCTGGACATTGATGCCGCGCTCACGGAAGTGGCGCTGTACGCCGACCCACGCGCCCTTGGCGGTGATGCCCATCTTCTTGTGGTCGTAACCGGCCGAGCCGCCGGAGGCGAAGGCGTCGCCGAGCCAGAAGCCGTAGTCGATGGCAATGCCGTTGGCGATGTCGGAGAAGGTCGCGGTGCCTTTGTCCGCCGCCACCACCAGGTAGGGGTCATCGTCGTCATGACGCACGACGTTGGCCGGTGGCACCAGGGCGCCGTCCTTCAGGTTGTCGGTGATGTCCAACAGGCCCGAGATGAAGATGCGGTAGCAGGCGATGCCCTCGGCCGCGATCTCGTCACGACCGCCGCCCAGTGGCAGGCGACGCGGCAGGAAGCCGCCCTTCGCACCCACCGGCACGATCACCGAGTTCTTCACTTGCTGGGCTTTTACCAGGCCCAGGACTTCGGTGCGGTAGTCTTCTTCGCGGTCCGACCAGCGCAGGCCGCCGCGGGCGACGTTGCCGAAACGCAGGTGCACACCCTCGACCCGTGGCGAGTAGACGAAGATTTCGAACTTCGGTACCGGCTTGGGCAACTCGGGAATCGCGTGCGGGTTGAACTTGAAGCTGAAGTACGACTTGTTCTGGCCGTTGGCGTCGGTCTGGTAGAAGTTGGTCCGCAGGGTCGCCTTGATCAGGTCAAGGTAGCGACGCAGGATGCGGTCTTCGTTCAGCACCTGGACGTCGTCCAGGGCGGTCAGGATCGCTTGTTCCAGGCGCAGTTGCTTGTCGTCGAGGTCTTCGACGCTGAGCTTGCGGGCCAGGTAGAAACGGGTCTTGAACAACCGGGTCAACTCGCGGGCGATGTCGGTGTGGTTGTTCAGGGTGCTGGCGATGTAACCCAGGTCGAAGCCCAGGCGGATCTGCTTCAGGTAACGGGCATAGGCCCGCAGCAGCGCCACGTCGCGCCATGGCAGGCCGGCGGTCAGCACCAGGCGGTTGAACGCGTCGTTCTCGGCATCGCCACGGACGATGTGGACGAAGGCGTCCTGCAGGGTGTCGTTGAGCTGCTGGATATCCAGGTCCAGGCCTTCGGCGGCGGTGAAGGCGAAGTCATGGATCCAGAACTCGCGACCGTTGTTGTGACGCAGGCGGTACGGGAACTCACCGAGCACGCGCAGGCCGAGGTTTTCCAGGATCGGCAGGACATCGGACAGGGCCAGCGGCGTATCGGCGTGATACAGCTTGCAGTGCAGCTCGCGCTGGCCGGACACCTGGCCCAGCGGCTGGTAGAAGCTCATCACCAGCGGATTGCTGTCGCTCAGGCTCAGCAGGTGCTGCATGTCGACCACGGCCGAGTGCGCGGCGAAGCGCTCGCGGTAGCCGGCCGGGAAGCCTTTCGGGAAGTCCGCCAGCACATTGGTGCCCTGGGCCTCGCCGAAACCTTCGACCACCAGGCTCTTGTAGTCGTCCTGCCAGCTGCGGCAGGCCTGGATCACTTCGTTTTCCAGTTGCAGCGGGTCGATATCGAGACGGTTCTTCGGATCGACCCGCAGGATCAGTTGTACACGGGCCAGCACGGACTCGGAGAAGAAGGTCCAGAACTCGCAGTCGGTGGCTTTCAGGCGATCCATCAGCACTTGCTGGATCTTCTGCCGCACTTCGGTGGAGTAGACGTCACGCGGCACGTAGGCCAGGCAGTAGCAGAAACGACCGTACGGGTCTTTGCGCAGGAACACGCGGATCTTGTTGCGTTCCTGGATCTGCACGATCGACATCACGGTGTTGAACAGCTCGTCCACCGGGGTCTGGAACAGATCGTCGCGGGGCAGCACTTCGAGGACCTGGGCCAGTTCCTTGCCCAGGTGGGCCTTGGCCTGGAAGCCCGAACGGCGCTCGACTTCGGCGACCTTGCGGCTGATGTAAGGAATCACCCGCACGCTTTCGCCGTACACCGAAGAGGTGTAGAGGCCCATGAAGCGGCATTCCTTGATGACCTTGCCGTCGGCGTCGATCTCACGGATCGAGACATAGTCCGGGTAGGCGTTGCGGTGCACACGGCTCGGGTGCGCGGCCTTGGCGAACGACAGCGGCGTCGGTTCGCGCAGGTAGTTGACGGCGTAGTCTTCGATGCGGGTGTCGTCGGGGGTCAGGCCGGCGCGGAGCAATTTGGTCAGACCGAGGAAGGACTGGGCGTCATATTCGATATGACCGCCGTCCTGCTCGTCACGGACCACGAACTCTTCGTAGCCGAGGAAGGTGAAGTGGTTGTCCACCAGCCACTGCAGGAAGGTCTTGATCTCGGTTTTTTCTTCCGGGTCGATGGCGAACTGGCTGGCGTCGATACCGGCCAGCAGCTCCTGGACCTTGGTCTTCATCGGCTCGAAGTCGGCGACGGCGATACGCACTTCCGTCAGGACCTGTTCCAGCTCCTTGGACAGCACGCTCAGCTCGGCGGCGTTGGCGCAGCGATCGATTTCCAGGTACATCAGGGATTCTTTGTCGATCCCCTCGCCCTGGGTGCCCTTGGGCAGGACTTCAAGCAACTCGCCCTTGCTGCCGCGACGCACGCTCAGCACGGTGGTTTGCAGGGTGTGGATGCTGTAACCGCGGCGGTTCAGTTCGGTGCGGACCGAGTCGACCAGGAACGGCAGGTCGGGGTGCAGGACCTCGACGGCGGTGTGGGTCGACTGCCAGCCATGGCGTTCGTAATCCGGGTTGTAGGCGCGAACCTGTGCCTGGGTGTGGTCGAAACGCTCCAGCAGACGCCAGGCCGAAAGGGTGCAGCCGGCGAGATCGGAGAGCCGGCGCTGGGTCAGCTCGTCCAGGGAAATGATGCCGAAGAACTGCTCAGCGAACAGCGCCACTTGTGGCAGTGCCTGTTCGTTGATGTGCTGCGCCAGTGCCGCCTGCAGTTGGTGCTGGAAGTCGGCTTTGCTGGCTGCGGTGAAGAACGCCATCTGTGGTACTCCGCTTGGGCTTGTTATATAGAGAGAAGCGTCGCGTTTTCTTCCCCGGAAAAGGGGACCTGCATCACTCTGCAGGGTAAAGCTGGGCAGTACAGAGTGACAGGTTGATGAAGCTGGCCGCGACCCAGGGGTCACATTCACGTTCAAGATAGTCGCACACGATGGCAATGGCCGGGTGCACAGGCTGTATTTTCGTGGACGACGCTCCGTTGCGCAGCTTAACGAGTGCGCGAACGCCGCTGCTTGCGGCGCTGCGACATATTCGGACATTGGCTGGTAGCACAAGTGCGGAAGGTGTGCTTAAAAAGATGAAACGCGAAGCCCCAGGAACTGCGAGACGTTCAATTCGCCGTTACCGCAGAAGTCATCTTCGACCTTGAAGTGGCCCGCAAATGCCTCGGGCAGGACGATGCCTCCTTCGATCATCAGCGCGAAGGGGTACTGGGCCGTCACCGGGGAAAACTCCACCTTCAGCACCGAGGGGCCATAGGCCTCGAGCAAGCTGGAAAAATAGCGGTTCACGCCCTCTATCACGGTGCAAACCAGGTCGAGGGCAGGCTGGTCCTTGCCTGAGAAAACAATCCGCTCCGCCAACGCGAGGGGCGCGTCAGCCGGGGGGCGGGTGTAGCCGACCACCTGGCCATGGGGCGCGGTAAAGACCGCTTCCAGGGCCAGGCTGTGGGCTTCAACCGGTTGCATGCTCCGTTTCAGGTGAAGTGCATCGTTGAAAAAGCCCTGGATTTGCCCCCCAGCCTCCTCCACCTGCTGCGCTGCCGGATTGGTGATCATGTAAAAACCGTCCAACGGACGCTGGAGGATTTTCTGAAGCCGGTGCTGGATGGTGCCGGCATATCCCAGGTCCACCAATGCGCAACGAGCCGCCGGATCGATGTCGAGCGCCGCCATATAGGAGCTGAAGGCCGCTGACTGCTCGATGCAATAACCGGCGATGACATCGCGGTGATCAAGTACATATTGCTTGACCTTGGCCTCATCCCCCGGCAGGACAACGAGTTCATTACCGCCCACGGCGGCAAAACCCAGTCTGGCTTTCAACAAAGCACTCATCGTGCCATTGAACCGCCCGCCACGGAATAAATCTTCAACTTCGATCCCCTGCCCCCACAACACCGCCAGCAACGATTGCCGCGAGCAAAAGAAGTACTCGGTCGTTTCCCTGAACAAGTCGGCATAATGCTGGTCAAAAATCTCCTTGAGGTAGAACCCGTCCCTGGCCAAAAACAACACGCGCTCGTAATGCCCCGATACCAGCTGTTTACCCAGCCAATTCAAAAAGGCCATGATCAGTGGGCCATAGACCAGATACCCGACATCGACCAGGTTGGCCAGCACCACGGGTTTGAAGCCCTTGTCCAACAGAGGGTTGTTGGCAATAGCCTGAACCGCTGGCCCCAGTGCCAGCCCATCACGCCAGTCACCCTCGCCTTCGCGCCATCCGTCAGGCAACTGCAATCCCCGCTCCAGCGCCAGGACGGCAGGATTGAGGATGCCCACCGCAGAGAGCCCATTACGCAGCACCTGCTGGATATCCGACTGCTCGTTATCGCCCATATGCCGGATCAACGGCCCTTCGAGAGCGATCAGATAAGGCCATATATCGCCCCGATCCTTGCGCCGGCCTAACTCGCTGGAAACATAAATCTCGTCGACCTGCCCCATGACCCCAAACTTTTCCAGCACCGCCACGATGAAAGAGCGCTCGAAATAACTGTCGCTGACCACGATCACCCGCTTGCCCTGAAGTTTGAACCCACAGAGCACACCGAGAACCGCACGCCGCGGGACCAAGCAGCGTTGCTCGATTTCCAGCTCTATCGCCATCGCGGCCCGGGCGATATCAGCCTCCCAGCCGAAAAAAGAGAAACACCCATAAATATCAGACAGTTTGACCTCACCGTTTTCCGCAAGCGCTCGTGCTCGCGACTCGGCTGACTTTCGGACGGTATAGAAGTCGTCGGCGCAGGACATAGAATGACGCTGTTCCAGCTCAAAACCGATGTAATGCTGTACATCTTCAGGCGATACGGAAATCCTGGAGAACAGGGTATCGAAAAAATCAAAAGACACCACCGGGAATCCGGCAGCCTCCTTGATGTGCCTGCTCGTTTCAAGGTAATGACTCAATAACTTACTGCCGCCCCCCCAAAGAAAGCGTTCACTTCGCGGATTGATTTCCCCATAGACATAGCCTGTCTCCTCGGCAATGACGCCAATGGAACGTTCGATCACATGGGGCAGCGTACCGTCATCTCCGGCCGGCTCAGGCTCGAAGTCTTCGTAACGCCATTCGACATCGAACAAAGGCTTCAAGGCGGCAACGCGCGCCCAGAACATCGCGCCTACCGGAAAATCAATAAAACCTCGCTTGGGGTAGCGAGTGATATTCAACCTGGCGAAAAAATCCGGCAGTAGATGCCCAACGGATAACCAGTGATGAAACCAGTAACTTGCACCTTGCGCATAGGTTTCAGGGGCAATGACACCGGCTTGCGGTTGATCTCGATAGACCCCTCGAATCAAGTCGACGATGTCCGGGCTTCCCAGCAAACAGTCGAACAGATACGTCCTCCAGGCTTTCTGATCGCCGCCTGTGCGCAGCGATTTTTTAGTGTGCAGGTGCAGCATCAATTCATGCGCCTGTATCTGCGTGCTGAACGCCACCAACCAGGGCGCAAAATTCCGTCCGCGGTTCGGACACACTTTCACTTCATAACGAACGATGCCATGCCCGTCCAGCACCTGCATCACCGCCAGACGACTCGCCTCATCCGTTACCGTGAGATAGAAATCACAGTTGCGTCCCAGATTCCGGAAGTAATGCGCCATCTCTTCAAAGACGTCGGGGTAAAACACATGAATGACCACCGCGACACTCTGTACCTTCACGTTTGCAGCGCCCCGTCCCTTGTCTGCCAACTCCCGGTAGTCCAGGCTGCGTATCGATTCCCTGGCCGTCCCGAAATGGCCAGGTGCAATATTTATCGCACCCTGTAAAAGCCGATGGCCAAAGAGCCTGAACGCGACCCGACGCAATAACGGCTGCACAAATGCCGGCGCACGACGATAAACAGCGCGGCCAAGGGACTTCAATTTGCGCGGTAACGGCGAGCCGACAGCTACGGAACGTCCCGACAGCAACTGCTTGATAAATCGTAGAGGCGCCGTCAGTTGCCAGGAATGGGACGTCAACAACGCCCGGTTCTGCAACATCAGCTCAGAAACCCGGCCACGCAGGACATCTCCAGCCTGTTCGAGACCGCTGATTCGATTCGTCAGCGTGGCATGCTCAGCTTCGAGCCTGATCACACCGGACTTCAGTTCAGAGTTGACCTCCCCAAGCCTGGTCAGGCCTGACCTCAGCTCAGCATTCACCTCTTCCAACCTGGTCATACCCGACTTCAGCTCGGCGTTGACCTCTTCAAGGCCTGTCATTTGCTCCTTCAGCGCAGCATTTTCTTCATCAAGCTTGAGGATATTCATGAGATCCTCAGGCTCACTGGGCTCGACGGTTTCAACGCCAAGATCGTATCGCTGCAAATAGCGGACTCGTCCGACCTTGTCCGAGACGTGGAAGGCGACCCGGGAAATACTTTCCCCGGTTTTGCCAAATACGCCCACATAATCATTCCAACGCTCTTCCGGACGCGGACCAAGCTGAGCGCCGACAAATGACTCGATCAGCACCGGCGAGTAGCCATTTCTCTGCCCCCATTGAACCAACGACTTTCCTGAGTCAGGATAAAAACGCCAGCTGTCTACCGGGTGACGATGAATATAACCATTGCTGGGGGTATTCAAATAAAACAGCCCGTCCGCCTTCAGAATCCTCAGGACCTCCAGGAACACCAACCAGAACATATCCGAATGTTCGAAACAGGAACTGGCAATCACCACATCGACAGAGCACTCCTCGAAGGGCAGGCAATAAGGGTCCTCCAGAACCTGGTCAACATTGCGCCCCTCGACAAAATCACACCCGATGTAGTGATAGCCGTCAGGAATAAAAGCCCTGAGTGATCCGTTGACGTCCTGGGAGCCCACTTCAACGACTTTGACCTGCCGACCATCCCGGTACTGGAGCGACTCGATAAAATGCTTGCCGTGCATCATTGCAGAAGGATGCATAAACCTCCTTTACACTCAGTGGTGATCAACACTCAGGCTTATATTCAGGAAGGGGATACCCATAATTCCGGTCGATACCGGATCGTGGTGCGACCTGATCAGCAAACCTTCATGACACCAATGCAATTGCTTGTGATCATGCTGTTCACCATTGGCGATAGCGACTTGAATCACATAGTCACCTTTTGCCAGCCAGGGCATGAAAAACTCGAACTCCGCTGTCAATATCGACCCCGCCTGCGCGGAACAGGTGCTGCCCAGTTGGCTGATATAGGTGTTGTCACCAAACAGGGTCTGTCCCAGGCGGTCCTTTACAAAAAAACCGATAATGGGTCTGTCCAGAAACACAAAGGTCTGGGCCTCTATCTTGAGGCTGACGCGCTCACCGCCCAATATCCAGGTCAGCCCCGCGCCGGACGAGTCGGTCAACCTCACCGCGATGATTCGAGCCTCCTCACCACCAAAGGCATCGGGCGCTTGCGGATCGAACCTGAACACCTCGATATCATTTCTGAGATTGCTCGAATTGATGTAATCCGCGCGCTGATCGCGCCACTCCAAGGTCGTACGCCCCTGTCGCTTCATGGCGCTTTCAAGTTGCGCGTCCTGCTGCCCCGTCGCTCCCGACTGATCGCGACTGATAGAGGAAAACAAGTCATTCAGATAACGCTCGCAGACCCAGCGAGCCTCGCCCATTTCCCTGGGCTGCCCATGATCCAGCCACAGTACCCGATCGCAAAGATTGATGACCGAAGCCGTGTCGTGACTGACAAAGATCAGTGAATGCTCTTCCTTGAACTTGCGGATAAAACGCATGCACTTTTGCGAGAAGTAGGCATCGCCTACCGAGAGGGCTTCGTCTATCACCAGGATATCGGCATCGACATGGGCAATGACCGCAAACGCCAGACGCACGTACATACCGCTGGAGTAGGTTTTGACCGGCTGCTCCATAAATCCGCCGATATCCGCAAAGGCCGCTATCGCGGAAAATCGCAGATTGATGTCTTCGATGCTCAAGCCATACAGCGAAGCCGCCATATAGACATTTTCGCGCCCGGTGAACTCGAGGTTGAAACCGGCCCCCAACTCCAGCAATGCCGCCACCCGTCCCTGAACCCGAATGGCGCCCGATGCCGGCGTCAAGGTTCCGCAAATCAGCTGCAACAACGTTGATTTACCGGAACCGTTGCGACCAATCACCCCGATGGCCTCGCCCTTTTTCATTTCGAACGAGACATCTTTCAGTGCCCAGAACTCTCGGTAATAACGCTTTCGCCCGAACGACAGCATTTGCACCAGCCGATCACTGGGTTTGTTGTAGATCTGGTAGCACTTGCTGAGCCCCTCAGCGGAGATGGCAATATCAGAGGACATCGGCAAACCCCCTGCGGGTTTGTTGGAAAAAGGTCAGCCCGAGCCAGGCGAGCACGCCACTGGCCAGCAACGACAAGCACCAGGGCCCCGGGTCGGGCAACGTGTCCCAGATCAGCACCTGCCGGGCATTTTCAATAACCTGGGCCAATGGATTCAGATACATGAGGTGCTGGAAGCGTTCGGGCAACGCAGTGACCGGATAAAAGATCGGGGACAGAAACAGCAGTGCGGTGATCAATACACCGACCAGGTGGCCGATATCGCGAAGGTAAGTGCCCAATGACGCCAGGACCCAGGACACCCCAAGGGTAAACAACAGCAACGGCAGTATCACCAGGGGCAGCAACAGTGAGGTCAGGTGCGGACTCTGGAAAAACAGCGAATAGAACACCAGCCAGACACATAGATTGACCAGAAACTGAAACAGCGCACCCGCCAGCAGCACAATCGGCAGCACTTCAAGTGGGAAGACAATTTTCTTGACATAGTTGGTATGAGCGAGCACCACGCCCGGCGCTCGACTGATACATTCAGAGAACAGATTGAAGACAATCATGCCGACAAAAAGAATCAGGGAAAACTCCAACGGCGAACTATTGCCGGCGCCCCAACGAGATTTGAATATCCCGCCAAAGACAAAGGAGTAGATACCCAACATGAACAGCGGATAAACCAGTGACCATAAAACGCCCAGAAATGAACCGCGATAGCGCCCGACAATGTCACGCCGTGCCAACATCAACACGAGACCTCGGTGACGCCACACACCCCGCGACATATCCCTCTGCCCGCTCGTGAGCTCATGCATTCGATCCCTCCTTCTGTTCATCAGAAAACAGCGGCCTCTAGGCCGGGCTAAACAAACCGCCAATCACAAAAGACGTTCAGATTTTTCTGATCAAGGCAGCAAACAGCAGTCCCAGATTGCCGCCGAGTGTCTGTCGATAGACGCCGGAACGGCGAATACCGGCGAGCCGAGGGAACAGTGGCTGATCGCGAGCCGCTTTGAAGTTTGAAAGGGTTTCAACACTCTGCTTATCCAGGCGATGGCTCATCACTTCCAGCGCTCGGATATTTTTCCTGCTCCACTCATGAAAGCGCCCATGGAGCACCATCCACAGTCGATAAAGACGCGCCCACCAACTGGCATTACTGCCCACCAGATTGCTCTTGTGCTGACGATAGAGGGTCTTGGCATGGGGATCGTAAAAGACCACGCCGCCCTTGGCACCGGACACCAGTTGATAAGCCCACCAGTCATGGGAAACAATGGCGATATACGGGCCCGCTTCGCGTAGAAGCTCCCGGGCGGCATGATTGAATACCATGGTATTACCACCGCCGATGCACTGTACCAGGGCATTGGCAAACTTCGGCGGCTGGGAAAACTTCGGCGACTGGCCGGCGGCGATGCCCAACTCACTGATCAATTGGGTGCGACCACAATAAAGTGCCGGGACCTGCTCAGGCACACTTTGCAGCCACATCAGCGCCGTTTCGAGTTTGTCCTCGTTCCAGATATCGTCCTGATCGGACCAGGCGTAAAAATCCGCCTGAACTTCAGCACGACAGGTCAATGAGAGAAAGTTGGCCGCAAAGCCCTTCTTCGGCCCGGAAAATATTTTCAGGCGATCTCGCGGCCAATCACTGGCACAACGGCGGACGACTTCCAGAGTGTTATCCGTGGAGCCGTCGTCGGATATTGCCAGGCTCCAGTTGAAATGGCTTTGACGCTCAAAGGAGTTGATCTGTTCGGCCAGAAACCGCTGGCCATTATAGGTACACATCAAGATTGAGACTTTCAAGGCCCAGCCCTCCGTCAAAAGATTCTTACGAAAAATCTTCAACCGGACGACAAATGCTGGAACTCGGCTTGACGGTGATTATCAAGACTTCCGGCGACAACGTCTACTGTCAGAAATGACAGGTCTGTACGAGTACCCCCTGACGATAGAAATAATCAAACCATATCCGGATGCGTCTTATAACCATTAAGCTTTCCAGTCACTCAACCCTGAAAAATATCCCGAATACAGGCAAAATAGCGCTCCCCCCGCCCAGACAGGACATTCCCCCATGCAGCTCAGCACCGCCCACCTTATCGCCAACCCCTGCGACGATGAAGAAGACAAGATGGCCATGCTCTGCTGCCATAGCGACAAGGGCGAAATGTTCCTGATGACCCGCTATCCCGACGAGGATGAGCTGGAGATCACCCTCGATGGCGAACCCTCCACCCTGGACGGCATCAAGGTGACCCTCAGCGCCACGCGCCTGCTGATCGAAATCGCCGCCGCCGATGCCGATGCGCTCAACGGCGACGATCACCTCGAGATCCAGCACCAGACCGCCGCGGCCGACCTGGCCGAAGTCGAGCAAACCCTGAAAAATATTCTTGCCGGCACCGGCACCTATGTCAGCGAACTGGGCTGACAGCCGATTGGCTTGAAACATCCGCGATCAGAATCGACACAAAAAAGCACGAAGAGCTGGTTTAGAGTGTCCCGGTTTTTACTTCTGATCAGGAAAGTGGCATGAGCAAGTGGCTGAAAATTTCAGGGCTGGTGTTGGTGGTCGCTGTACTGGCGGCGGGGTCCTGGCTGATCTGGGGACTCGGCAAAGGCAATGCGCTTTGGCAGATTGTCGGCCAGCAATGCGTGCCCCATCAGCAGGACGCCCAGAACCCCGCGCCGTGCCTGAGGGTGGATCTGCAGCAGCACGTTGCCTTGCTCAAGGATCGCCAGGGCCCGCTGCATGACCTGACCATTCCCACTGACCGGGTCACCGGCATCGAGAGTCCGCTGCTGCTCGAGGACAATGCCTACGCCTTTTTCGCCAGTGCCTGGCAGCAACGTGGGCGCCTGTCCGCCGAAGCCGGCAAACCGATCAAGGACGAGTTTCTCTCGCTGGCCATCAACTCGCCGTATGGCCGCTCCCAGGGCCAACTGCATATCCATCTGGCCTGCCTGCGCCCCGGGATCTACCAGCAACTGGTCGAACAAGCCCCGCGGGTGACCCAGGCGTGGCAGCCCCTGGCGGTCAGGCTGAACGGCCATGAGTACCTGGCGAAACGCCTGAACGGCCAGGACCTGAAACAGGAAAACCCGTTCAAGGTGCTGGGTGAATATGCCCGACAACAGGGTGACAGCCTGTCCCACTATGGCCTGGCCCTGGTGGTAGCGCCCGGCGGTGACCTGTTGCTGCTGGCGAACCGTTTGAGCCTGGTCGGTTTCAGCCGCGGCTCCGCCGGCGAGATCCAGGACTATGGCTGCGCACTGGCCCAATAACCCGTAACGCGAGCGCCCCCCCGCCCAGTGAGAAATCACCTGGGCGGGGCTGCTTACAGGAGATGATTCCCAACCAGGTAAGACTTTTCCTCAAAATCCATAAAAATCCCCATAGCCGTTAGTCGCCACCACCCCCGATGCATTAAAGTAACGCCCCCAGCCGTGACATTCATTCGAATGCCGTCGGCCACCCTCTCCAGGAACACTCATCGATGGAACATCGTGAAGCGCTGCTTGCGCTGCGAACCTTTCTCTCAGCCCAGATCCTCGGCCAGGAAAAACTCGTCGAGCGCCTGTTGATCGCCCTGCTGGCCGACGGTCACATACTGGTCGAAGGCGCCCCGGGCCTGGCCAAGACCAAGGCCATCAAGGAGTTGGCCGAAGGCATCGAAGCGCAGTTCCATCGCATCCAGTTCACCCCCGACCTGCTCCCGGCCGACATCACCGGCACCGAGATCTATCGCCCGGAAACCGGCAGTTTCGTGTTCCAGCAAGGCCCGATCTTCCACAACCTGGTGCTGGCGGATGAAATCAACCGCGCGCCGGCCAAGGTCCAGTCGGCCCTGCTGGAAGCCATGGCCGAACGCCAGGTCAGCGTCGGGCGCAGCACCTACGACCTGTCGCCATTGTTCCTGGTGATGGCGACCCAGAACCCGATCGAGCAGGAAGGCACCTACCCGCTGCCCGAAGCCCAGCTCGACCGTTTCCTGATGCACGTCAAGATCGGTTTCCCCGATGCCTCGGTCGAACGGCGCATCCTGCAACAGGCCCGGGGCGAAGCCCTGAACGGCGAAACCAAGCCCGAGCGCCGGGTCAGCCAGCAGGCGATCTTCGCCGCGCGCAAGGAAATCCTCGGCTTGTACATGGCCGATGCGGTGGAGGAGTATCTGGTGCAACTGGTGATGGCGACCCGTACGCCGGCCAAGTTCGACCCGGAGATGGCCGAATGGATCGCCTACGGCGCCAGCCCTCGCGGCTCCATCGCCCTGGACCGTTGCGCGCGGGCCCATGCCTGGCTGGCCGGTCGCGATTTCGTCAGCCCCGAGGATATCCAGGCGGTGCTGTTCGACGTACTGCGCCACCGTATCATCCTGTCGTTCGAGGCCGAAGCCGCCGGGATCGACCAGGATCGGGTGGTGCAGCGCATCCTCGATGTCGTCGCCGTCGCCTGACCCGGACCATGATCGCGCCCCTGCCCGCCGAACCCGGTATCCGCACCACCCTCGCCGAACTGATCGAGATGCGCCATCGCGTGCGCGAAGTGCAGCTGTTCTCGACGCCGAGCCAGCGCAGCCCGCTGATCGGCCTGCACCACTCGAAACTGCGCGGGCGTGGGGTCGATTTCGACCAGGTGCGGGTCTACCAGGCCGGCGACGATGTGCGCACCATCGACTGGCGCGTCACCGCCCGCACCCAGGAACCCCATACCAAGCTGTTTCACGAAGAACGCGAACGGCCGATCTTCATTCTGGTGGAACAGAGCCGCCAGCTGTTCTTCGGCTCGGGGCTGACCTTCAAGTCGGTGCTCGCCGCCCAGGCCGCGAGCCTGATCGGCTGGGCCGCCCTGGGCCACAACGACCGGGTCGGCGGCCTGGTCTACGGCGACAACGAGCACTACGAGATCAAGCCGCGGCGCAGCAAGCAAAGCCTGTTGCAACTGCTCAACCGCCTGGTGCGGGTCAACCACTCGCTGCACACCGAAACCGCCGCCGATCCCAATGCCCTGGGCCTGGCGCTGATCCGCGCGCGCAAGGTGCTGCGCCCCGGCAGCCTGGTGATCGTGATCTGTGACGAGCGAGCCCTGAACGATGCCGCCGAACAACAACTCAGCCTGCTCTCGCGTCATTGCGACCTGCTGATGCTGCCGGTCTCCGATCCCCTCGACCATGCCCTCCCCGCCGCCGGCCTGTTGCGTTTTGCCGAGCGCGGTGCGCAGTTGGAACTCGACACCCTCAACCTGGAGCTGCGCCAGACCTACCGCGCCCAGGGTGAAGCACGGATTGCCCGCTGGGAGCTGCTGGCGCAGAAACTGCGGGTGCTGTTGATGCCCTTGAGCACCCAGAGCGAAATGGTCGAGCAGTTACGCGAGTACCTGAACCCCCAGCGACCGGGGAAACAACCATGAGCAGCCTGGAGCAACTGCAACCGCTGATCACCCCGCCGATCCAGGGTTTCTGGCCACCGGCACCGGGCTGGTGGCTGCTGCTGGCACTGATTCCGCTGCTGGGCGTCGGGCTCTGGTACCTGCGTCGCTTCCTGCCGGCCAAGCGCCCCGTCGCCCGCGCCGAACAGCCCCTGGACCCGGTGCGCCTGGCCGCCCTGGCGGAACTCGCGCAGTTGCCCAAGCCCTATGATGGCGCACCGGCCGGAGCCTGGCTGCAACAACTCAACGGCCTGCTCAAGCGCCTGTGCCGCAACCATTACCCCTACAGCCAGAGCCACACCCTCAATGGCCGTAAATGGCTGGCGTTCCTCGACAACCGCTGTCCAGCCGCCGGCCTGACCCGCTGGATGGTGCTGGTGGAAGGCGCCTACAAACCCGAATGCAAGCTCGACGACAAGGCCATCGCCGGGTTGAGCCAGGCGATCGACACCTGGATCCGCAAACATGTTTGAGTTCGCCTGGCCCTGGCTCTTTGCCTTGCTGCCGCTGCCCTGGCTGATGCGCATCCTGCTGCCGGTGGCCGACAGCGGCGAAGCATCGCTGAAGATCAGCTTTCTCGCCGATCTGGAAAGCCTGGCCCGCCGCCGCGCCCGGGTCAGCCTGCCGAGCTGGCGCCAGCAACTGCCGTTCATCCTGCTCTGGCTGCTGCTGTTATGCGCCGCTGCGCGGCCACAATGGCTGGGCGACCCCTTGCCGCTGGCCGCCAGCGGTCGTGACCTGCTGGTGGCGGTGGACCTGTCCGGTTCCATGGAATACCCCGACATGCGTTGGCAGGACGAGGACATCAGCCGCCTGGGCCTGGTCCAGCACCTGCTCGGCGATTTTCTCGAGCACCGCGAAGGCGATCGCGTGGGCCTGATCCTGTTCGGCAGCAAGGCCTATGTGCAGGCCCCCCTGACCTTCGACCGACGCACCGTGCGCATCTGGCTGGATGAAGCGAAGATCGGCATCGCCGGCAAGAACACCGCCATCGGCGACGCCATTGGCCTGGCCATCAAGCGCCTGCGCCAGCGGCCGGCGCAAAGCCGGGTGCTGATCCTGGTCACCGACGGCGCCAACAACGCCGGCGAAATCGATCCGATCACCGCCGCGCACCTGGCCGCCGAAGAAAGCGTGAAGATCTACACCATCGGCATGGGTGCCGATCCGCAACAAACCGGGACCCTGAGCATGCTCGGCCTGAACCCGAGCATGGACCTCGACGAGCCGGCGCTGAAGGAGATCGCCAGCATCACCGGCGGTCGCTATTTCCGTGCCCGCGACGGCCAGGAGCTGCAAGCCATCAAGGAAACCCTCGACCAGCTTGAACCTGTCGCCCAACAACCCACCCAGGCCCGCCCCGCCCGAGCGCTGTATCACTGGCCGCTCAGCTTGGCCCTGCTGATCAGCGTGTTGCTGGTGATCCGCGAACGCTGGCCGGACAACCTGCTGCAACGCTGGCTGGCACGCCGGCAGTTCCTGCCGCAGCGCCCGGAATGGCGCCAACGCCTGGAACGCCTGCGTCTGCGGAGGCGTCGATGATCGAAGCCCTCTGGCCACACTGGTTCCGCCCTATCTCGCTGTTGGTCCTGCCGCTGCTGGGTTGGTTGCTGTGGCAACTCTGGCACCGGCAGAAGCGCGCCGGCCGCTGGCAGATGATCCTGCCGACGGCGTTCCATCGGGTCCTGCTCAATGGTGGCAGCCGCAACAGCAGCAAACTGCACCTGATCGTCCTCGGCCTGGGCTGGACTCTCGCCGCCCTGGCCCTGCTCGGGCCGAGCTGGCAGCGGGTCGAAGAGTCCACCCAGAAACCCTTGGACCCGCTGGTGGTGCTACTCGAGCTGACGCCGGACATGCTCGCCACCGACACCCCGCCAAATCGACTGGAACAGGCCCGGCGCAAACTGTTCGACCTGTTGCGCGCTCGCAGCGACTCGCAGACGGCGATCATCGTCTACGCCGGCAGCGCCCATACGCTGGTGCCGCTGTCCGATGACCTGGGCACCAGCCGCAATCTGCTGGACGCGATCAAACCCTCGATCATGCCCGAGGAAGGCCATCGCGCCGACCTTGCAGTAAAAAAGGCCCTGACCCTGCTCGAACGTGGCGCCCTGGGCGAAGGCCGGCTGCTGCTGATCGGCTCGTCCCTCAGCGGGCAGGAACGCCAAGGCATCCGCCAGGCCCTGGACGGTAAGCCCCACAGCCTGCTGATCCTCGGGATCGGCACCCGCGATGGTGCGCCGGTGGCCCAGGAGAACGGCGGTTTCCTCAAGGACGACCAGGGCACGATCCTGGTGCCGCATCTCGACAGCCAGAGCCTGAAGGACTTCGCCGGCGAAATCGGCGGCCGCTACCGCCAGGCCCGCCTGGACGACAGCGACCTGCGCGGCCTAGGCCTACTGGACGGCCCGCGCCACCTGCGCAAGGACGGCCAGACCGTGCAGCTCGACAGCTGGGCCGACCAGGGCTACTGGTTGCTGTTGCCGCTCCTGCTGCTGGCCGCCTGTGCCGGACGGCGTGGCTGGTTGTTCTGCCTGCCACTGTTCTTCCTGTTCCCACAGCCGAGCCAGGCCTTTGAGCTGAGGGATCTATGGTTGCGGCCAGACCAACAGGGCCAGCAGTTGCTTGAGCAAAAGCGCCCGCTCGAAGCCGCACAACATTTCGAGGACCCGCAATGGCAAGGCCTGGCCCTCTATGAAGCCGGCGACTACGCCGCCGCCGCGAAGAAGTTTGCCGAAGGCGACGATGCCAACGCCCACTACAATCGGGGCAATGCCCTGGCCCGCAGCGGCGAGCTGGAAGCAGCGCTGGACGCCTACGAACAGGCCCTGGAACGTCAGCCGGACTTGCGACCAGCCTTGCAGAACCGGACACTGGTGGAAGAGTTGCTCAGGGAAAAACAGGCCAAGCCACCGGTTGAGCCAAGCAAGCCCGCCGACGCCGCCACAACCGGCAACGAACAAAACGCCGCGCAATCGGCCCCGGCCGGGACGAATTCGTCCAGCACCGCCACGGCGCAGTCCGCGCCCCAGGAACAGAACCCGGCGACCGGCAACCAGCCGCCGGACGCCCAGGCCAGCCAAGCGGGCAATCAGCCCGGCGGCAACGAGGTACCCGGCAGCGAGCTGGGCGACGAACAGACCACCCATCCGCCCTTGCGGGCCGCCGCCGATATCATCGACGGTGAACGCCACCAGGCGTTGGAACAATGGCTGCGACAGATCCCCGATGACCCGGGAGAACTGCTGCGGCGCAAATTCTGGTACGAACAACAGCTCCATCAGGACAAGACCCGATGACCCTGCGCTTCTCCCTGTTCCTTACGCTGCTGCTCTGCGCCAACCTGTCGGCCCATGCCGAGGGCTTGCTGGCCAGCGTCGACCGCACGCGCCTGAACTCCGGCGAGTCGGTGGAACTGACCCTCGAATCGAAGGATGTCACCCAGTTCGGCAAACCCGACCTGGCCCCGCTGGACCCGCAGTTCGAAGTGCGCGGCACCCGCCAGGTCAACCAGTTGACCACCCTGGGCGGCGAAAGCCAGGCCACCACGCGCTGGATCGTCACCCTGACGCCAAAGGCAAACGGCAACGTGACGATCCCGGAATTGCACCTGGGCGAACTCAGCAGCGAGCCGATCACCCTGCAGGTGCTGCAAGGCGAGGACCAGGCCGCGGCCAGCAACCTGGCGCCGGTGTTCATCGACGCCAGCCTCGACCAGGACAGCGTCTACGTCCAGGCCCAGGCCGTGCTGACCCTGCGCATCTATCACTCGGTGTCGCTGTATGACGACAGCAGCCTCACCCCCTTGCAGATCCCCGATGCCCGTATCGAGCAGTTGGGCGAGTCGCGCACTTACGAAAAGCTGATCAATGGCGTGCGCCATGGCGTGATCGAGTGGCGTTATGCGATCTACCCGCAGCACAGCGGTGAACTGACGATCCCCGCGCAGGTGTTTACCGCCACCCTGGTGGACGCCCAGCCGAATCAAAACCAGGGCCAGGTGCCCCAGGGCGCCAAACCCGGCAAATTGATGCGCGTCAGCTCCGAGCAGATGCGCTTGCAGGTCAAACCCCAGCCCGATACCTGGCCCGCCGACGTGCCGTGGCTGCCGGCCCGTAGCCTGAGCCTCAGTGAAAGCTGGAGCCCGGAACCGGATCACAGCCAGGTCGGCGACTCCCTGACCCGCAGCCTGACCCTCAAGGCCGAAGGGCTCTCCAGCGGGCAACTGCCGCCGCTGCCGGCGACCACCCTCAATGGCTTGCGGCGCTACCCGGACCAGGCGCAACTGAGCAACCAGAACACCGAACGCGGCCTGATCGGCACCCGCGAAGAACGTGAGGCGCTGGTGCCGACCCACAGCGGCAGCTTCGACCTGCCGGCGGTGGAAGTGACCTGGTGGAATACCCATGAAGAGCATATGGAGCGCAGCACACTGCCGGCGCGGACCCTGCAAGTGGCGAACAACCCGAGCCTGGCGGTGGACACGCCGGTGAGCAGTGCCGCCAACAACACGCCGCCGCAACCGCCGCTGCTGTGGGCCTGGAAACTCAGCACGCTGATCCTCGCCTGCACCACCCTGCTGGGTTTCGGCCTGTGGTGGCGGGCCCGCTCGCAGCCGGCGGTGCACCGCGCCGCCCAGACCGGCCCGAGCCCACGGACGCTGCTCGACGACCTCAAACGGACCTGCCTGGCCAACGATCCCCAGGCCACCCGCCAGGCCCTGGATGCCTGGGCCCGGCAGCAACCGGAAACCCTGGCCGACATGGCCGCGCGTTTTGTCACCCTGTCCGATGCCCTGGACGGCCTCAATGGCGCGCTCTACAGCGAAAGCGGCCAGTACTGGCAGGGTGAGGAACTGTGGCGGGCGATCCGCGCGATCCCGGTCGCCGAGCGCATCCAGGACCCGGCCAGCGACAGCAGCCTGCCGCCGCTCTACCCCAAATAATCGATAAGTTGGAGTTTGCCTTGCGCCTGTTTCACACCTCCGACTGGCATCTTGGCCAGAACCTTCATGGCCAGGAGCGAGATTTCGAACACGCCTGTTTTCTCACCTGGCTTCTGGCCCAACTCAAGCAACAGCAGCCCGATGTCCTGCTGATCGCCGGCGATATCTTCGACACCGTCAACCCGCCGGTCAAAGCCCAGGAGCGCCTCTACGACTTTATCGTCAGCGCCCACGAACAACAGCCGCTGCTGACCATCGTGATGATTGCCGGCAACCACGACTCCGGTTCCCGTATCGAACTGCCCGCGCCGCTGATGCGCCGACTGCGCACCCACGCCGTGGGCCGGGTGCTGTGGCTCGACGATGGCGAGCTGGACAGTGAACGCCTGCTGCTGCCATTGCCCGCCGCGAACGGTGAAATCGCCGCCTGGTGCCTGGCCCTGCCCTTTCTGCGGCCCGCCGAAGTCACCGGCACGCAGTTGGGTGACCACTACCTGAAGGGTATCGGCGAGGTGCATCGCCGACTGATCGCCGCGGCCAACGCCAAGCGCCAGCCGGGCCAGGCCCTGGTCGCCATCAGCCACGCACATATGGCCGGCGGCTCGGTCTCCGAGGATTCGGAGCGCAACCTGATCATCGGCAGCGCTGAGGCTCTGCCGGCAAGCCTGTTCGACGCCAGTGTCAGCTATGTCGCCCTTGGCCATCTGCACAAGCCGCAGAAGGTCAACGGCGAGGAACGTATTCGCTACTGCGGCTCACCAATTCCCCTGTCGTTCTCGGAAATCGCCTACCAACACCAGATCCTCGACATCGTCCTCGACGGCGAAACCCTGGTCAGCGTCGACAGCCGCCTGATTCCCCGCGCCGTGAACCTGCAGCGCCTGGGCCCGGTGCCATTTGCCGAGATCCTCGAACAGCTGGCGCAGTTGCCCGATGTCGACCTGCTGGCCGACCTGCAACGCCAACCCTGGCTGGAAGTGCGGGTACGCCTGGATGAGCCGCAGCCGGACCTGCGCCAGCAAGTGGAAACCGCCCTGCAAGGCAAGGCCGTGCGCCTGGTGCGGATCGCCGCCGAGTACGCCGGCTCAAACGGGGGTGAAGGCGAAACGGACAACGAGCGACTGATCAATCTCGATCAGCTCAGCCCGCAGGAACTGTTCAGCCGTGCCTGGCAGGACAGCTACGGCAACCCGGTGGACGAAGCGACCCTCAATGACTTTGCCCTGCTGTTGCAGGAAGTCCAGTTGGAGGGCGAACAGCCATGAAGATCCTCGCCATCCGCCTGAAAAACCTGGCCTCCCTGGCCGGCCCCTTCGAACTGGACTTCACCGCCGAGCCCCTGGCCAGCGCCGGCCTGTTCGCCATTACCGGCCCCACCGGCGCCGGTAAAAGTACCCTGCTCGATGCCTTGTGCCTGGCCTTGTTCGGCGCCGTACCCCGGCTGAACAATGCGTCGCGCGATGCCAAGGTGCCGGACGCCGATGGCGAGATCGGCACTGGCGACCCGCGCACCCTGCTGCGCCGTGGCACCGGTGCCGGCTATGCCGAAGTGGATTTTGTCGGTATTGACGGCCGCCGCTACCGCGCACGCTGGGAAGCCAACCGCGCCCGGGACAAAGCCGGCGGCAAGTTGCAGGCCAGCCGCCAGAGCCTGCGCGATCTGGACAGCGACCAACTGCTGGCCAGCCAGAAAGGCGAATACAAGACCCTGCTGGAAAGCCGCCTGGGCCTGAACTTCGAACAGTTCACCCGTGCCGTGTTGCTGGCCCAGAGCGAGTTCAGCGCCTTTCTCAAGGCTGACGACAACGAGCGTAGCGAACTGCTGGAAAAGCTTACCGATACCGCGCTCTATACCCGCCTCGGCCGGCGTGCCTTCGACAAGACCAAGCAGGCCCGCGAGGCCCACAAGCTGTTGCTGGACCAGGCCGGTGGCATCGCACCCATGGACGCTGAAGCACGGGTCGAGCTGGATCGACAATTCGGTGAAGCCCAACAGCAACTCAAGACCGGGCAAGCCCAGCTCAAGCAGCTTGAGCTACAGCACACCTGGCTCAAGGAACTGCTGCAACGGCAGGAACAACACCAGGCCGCCGCCGAGCAACTGCAAGGCGCTGAACAGGACTGGCAGGCCCATGGCGCCGAGCGCCAGCAACTCGCCCGCCTGGAACAACTGGCGCCACAACGGCATCAGTTCGCCCGTCAGCGCCAGTTGAACGAACAACTGGCACCACTGGCCGCGCAGATCCAGCAGCATCTGGACCAGCAGGCCGACTTGCAGGCCCGTCAGCAGCAGCTTGAACAGAGCCGATCGAATGCCCATACCCAGTTGACCGAAGCCCTGGCCCGGCAAAGCGATAGCGCGCCACTGCTACGCCAGGCCTTCGATGAACAGGCCACGCTGACCCACCTGGGCAAGGACCTGGACGATGCCGAGGGGCAGAAGCAGGCTACCGAGCAGTCCAGTACCGGAGGCCGCGCGCAGCTCACCTCACTGTTGGAGCAACAACAGCAGGTCGCCACGCGCCTGGAGCAAATCGCCGAACAGTTGCGGCACAGCGCCGCCCTCGCCCCGTTGAGCGAGGCCTGGAACGCCTATCGCGATCGCTTGCAACAGTTGATGCTGATCGGCAATCGACTGAACCAGGGCCAACGCGAGCTGGAGCAGTTGCAGGCACGGGTCGCCCACACCGACCAACAGCTTGCTGAGCAGCGTGGCGCGCTCGAAGTGCTGTACAGCGAAGCCGGAGCGGAACCGGCCGCTGTCGGCGAACAGATCCAGATTCTCGGCAGCCTGCTGCAGGACAATCGCAAGCAACTGCGCGCCTTCGAAGAACTGCAACGACTGTGGAGCCGCCAGCGCGAGCTGGACCAGCGCACCCAGCAGTTGCAGGAACGGCAGCAGAACGCCCAGCAGCAACGCGATGAACTCAACCGCGAAGGCCTGCAGGCACGGGATGAACTCAAGGTCGCCGAACAGGCCCTGACGATTACCCGGCAGTTGCTTGAACGCCAGCGCCTGGCCCGCAGCGCCAGCGTCGAAGAACTGCGCGGACAGTTGCAGGACAACCAGCCCTGCCCGGTATGCGGCAGCCATGAACATCCCTACCATCAACCCGAGGCGCTGTTGCAGAGCCTGGGTCGTCACGACGAGAGCGAAGAGGCCGCCGCACGGCAGGCCGTCGACACGCTGACGGAAAAGCTCAACCAACTGCGGGAAAAGGTCGGCGGGCTGATTGCCCAGCAGAAAGAACTGCTCACCCAGCAGGAACAACTGGCCCAGCAGCATCAGGAACTGGCGCCGAGCCTGCAAGCCCATCCGCTGCACAGCGCGCTACTGGAACAGGATGGCGCTCGCCGCGAGGCCTGGCTCAACCAGCAGTTGCACCAGTTGCAGCAGAACATCGGCCAGGACGAGCAACGGCAAACCGCCCTGCTCACCCTGCAACAGGATGCCGCGCGGCTCCAGCAACAATTGCAGGCCGCCACCGAAGCCAGCCAGGCCGCGCGCCAGCACTTGCTCGATCAGCAACGCCAGATGGGTGCCGATCAGGAACGACTGGAACAGGAACTGGGCACCTTCGCCAGCCTGCTGCCGGACGAGACCCTGCAAGGCCTGCGCAAGGATCCGGCGGCGACCTTCATGCAGCTCGATCAACAGGTCGCGCAACGTCTCGGCCAGTTGGAACAGCAGCGCGAGGAGCAGCAGGAACAGCGCGAGCGCCAGGAAAAAATCGAACTGGAGCAAGTTCGTCAGCAAACCCGAGAACAACAATTCGAAGGGCTGAAACAACGTTGCGCCGCACTCCTTGAGCAGCAGCAGGCCAGCCAGCTCAAGCTGGTCGGCCTGATCGGCGAACACGCCAGCGTCGAAGCCTGGCAGCAGCAGATGGACCAGGCGGTGGAGCATGCGCGGCAGGCCGATGCTTCGGCCAACCTGCAGTTACAGGAACTCGGTAGTCAACTGATCCAGCTCGGCGCCGACATCAAGGCCCGCCAGGAACGCCGGCAGGCCCTGGAACAGGAAAGCCTGGAACTGGCGCAACAAGTCGCGGACTGGCGTGCCCGCCACCCGGAACTGGACGACGCCGGACTTGAGCAACTGCTGGCCTGCGACGATGAACATGTCAGCCAACTGCGCCAGCAATTACAAGTCAGCGAAAAAGCCGTCGAGCAAGCCCGGGTGCTGCTGCAGGAGCGGGAGAAACACCTTCAGCAGCATCAAGCCCAGCACAATGGCAACCTCGACGCGCCAGCACTGGACGCCGCCTTGAGCGATCTGCAAACCCAGCTGATTGCCAGTGAACACCACTGTGCGGAATTGCGCGCGCGACAAACCGAAGACCAGCGCCGCCAGGACGCCAACCAGGAGCTGCAACAGCGGATCACCGAGGCCAACAACGAGTATCAGCGCTGGGCACGCCTGGACGCGCTGATCGGCTCGGCCACCGGCGATCGCTTCCGCAAACTGGCCCAGGCCTACAACCTCGACCTGCTGGTGCACCATGCCAACGCGCAATTGCGCCAACTGGTGCGGCGTTATCGCCTCAAGCGTGGCGGCAGCATGCTCGGGTTGTTGGTGATGGACACGGAAATGGGCGACGAACTGCGTTCGGTGCATTCGTTGTCCGGCGGCGAAACCTTCCTGGTCTCGCTGGCCCTGGCCCTGGGCCTGGCGTCGATGGCTTCGAGCACGCTGAAGATCGAATCGCTGTTTATCGACGAAGGCTTCGGCAGCCTTGACCCGGAATCCCTGCAGTTGGCGATGGATGCGCTGGACGGCCTGCAAGCCCAGGGCCGCAAGGTCGCGGTGATTTCCCATGTGCAGGAAATGCACGAGCGGATACCGGTGCAGATTCAGGTACGCCGCCAAGGCAACGGGCTGAGCACCCTGGAGGTGAAATGACGCCGGCCACGCTGTATTCGTTCCGCCGGTGCCCTTACGCCATGCGCGCACGCATGGCGCTACGGTATTCGGGGGTGGCGGTAGACATCGAGGAAGTCAGCCTCAAGAACAAGCCGGCGCGGATGCTGGAATTATCGAGCAAGGGCACGGTGCCGGTGCTGGCGTGTGCTGATGGGCGGGTGATCGAACAGAGCCTGGAGATCATGCACTGGGCGCTGGCCCAGCATGATCCGCAGGATTGGCTGCTCGGCAGCGATCCCGTGGCGGCACAGGCCACGGGGCTGCTGATCGAAGAGAATGACACGGTTTTCAAACGGTGGCTGGACCGCTACAAGTACGCGGTGCGCTACCCGGAGTTCCCCATGGAGCACTATCGGGAACAGGGCGGGCAATTTCTCTTGAAACTGGACGGTCTGCTTGCGCGTAACGGCCTTCTGCTGGCCGAACACCTGAGCCTGGCGGACATTGCAGTCGCACCTTTCGTGCGTCAATTTGCCCATGTGGATCAGGTGTGGTTTGCGCAAGCGCCGTACAAACATCTACAGAGCTGGCTGGAACAGTTCCTGGCATCGGAACTGTTCAACTCCGTCATGGCCAAGCCCTGACAGGGGCTTGTTCACTTGAAAGCGCTCAATCTGAAACCTGCAACATAACCCGAACCTGGACACATACCTTGTGGGAGTGGTGTGGGAGCGGTGCTTGCCAGCGAAGCTTTTGGTGGCCCCAAGGGCCTCTTCGCGACGGTCCAAACTCCCACAAGGTATGTGTCCAGGCGTCGGTGCTCAGTGCTGGGCTTTGTGATCCAGGGCGGCGTAGAAGTTGGCGCTCTGTTGCAGGTATTTCTGGGTGTAGCTCTGGGTGTGGCTTTTAGGGCTGTTGATTTCCACGTTGGCGCTGGCAGGCAGGGCTACGGTGGCGGAAACAGCGGAAGCGGCGATGATGGAGAAAAGATTGAAGTTCATGATGGTAACCCTCGATGTCAGTTGGCTTGCTTGCCCTTTCAGGCCGTGAGTCAAAAGTACATCCGAGGGTGGACATCGTTGAAATTCATTGCAGCAGTAGCGGATATCAGCGTCATTAATAGAAGCGCAAGTGCCTGATTCATCAGGGGCTGCGGTCTATTGTCGCAGCGCGCGCACCTCGGAGGACGAGGTGAACCGATGCAGCGAACGCCTTACTCTTCTTCATCGCGACCGGTGAAGGCGCTCATGCAGACCAGCCGATGCTCGCTGGAGTCGTCGCTCAGGGTCCAGCTTTGCAGGGCCTCGTCGAAAGTCGCCGCTTCAAGCTGGGCACGGGTGAAACTCCAGCGTTTTTCGGCCCGGCCATCCATGCATTCGATCAACAGGCGGCTGTCGTCGAGGGTGAAATCGAAGGCGTGCAGGCCGTCGACTTCAAGCATGTTGCTGGTTTCAAGGGCACTGAGCAGGGTGTCGGTTGCAGCGGTCATGGTGTTCTATCGTGTTTGGGGAAGTGCTCATGATAGGCGATATTGCCCTGTAGCGGCGCCATTACCTGTGGGAGCGGAGCTTGCCCGCGAAGCTTTTGGCAGCCTCAAGGGCCTCTTCGCGGGCAAGCTCCGCTCCCACAGGGGGATTCAGCGCCTGCACATCAGGTGTTCTCAATGGGAAAACAACGACCCGCCCACCTTCCCTGCCAGCTTCTCCGGCTTGATCAGGAACCGCGCCAGCGCCGGCAGCAGCCACAACGCGCCGAACATGTTCCAGAGCAGCATGAAGGTCAGCATCAGCCCCATATCGGCCTGGAACTTGATCGCCGAGAAGATCCAGGTGCAAACCCCGATCGCCAGGCACAGGCCGGTGAACAACACCGCCTTGCCGGTGGATTTCAGCGTCTGGTAATAGGCTTCCTGCAATGGCAGCCCGGCACGCAGGAAGCTTTCCAGGCGACTGTAGATGTAGATGCCGTAGTCCACGCCAATCCCCACACCCAGCGCCACCACCGGCAAGGTCGCGACCTTCACGCCGATGCCCATGAACGCCATCAACGCATTA
Organism: Pseudomonas sp. MWU12-2319; assembly: GCF_023242525.1. Taxonomy (NCBI): domain Bacteria; kingdom Pseudomonadati; phylum Pseudomonadota; class Gammaproteobacteria; order Pseudomonadales; family Pseudomonadaceae; genus Pseudomonas; species Pseudomonas sp. MWU12-2319. The sequence continues at coordinate 381,742 of NZ_JALJES010000002.1, read as the reverse complement.
CCCAGCACCGAGGTCAGCACCAGCGGCAGGACGATGCACAGGGTCGCCGCCCAGGAGCGGAAGGTGATCATGCACATGGTCGCCACGCAGACGTACACCAGGATCAGGATGGTCAGTTCCGACTCCTTGATCACTTCGTTGGTGGCCGCCTCGATCCCGGCGTTACCCGCGGCAAGAAGGAATTCCAGGCCGTCCTTGTTGTTCTCCTTGGCGAAGTCCTGTACCGCATGCACCGCACGGTCGAGGGTCGCGGCCTTGTGGTCGTTGAGGAACACCAGCACCGGCGCCAGCGAGCAATTGTTGTTGTACAGGCCATCGGCCCGGGAGATGGAGTTGTTCAGCACATCCGGGTTGCGCGACAGGGTTTCCCATTTCAGGTTGCCTTCGTTCATGCCCTTGATCATCTGCTTGGACACGGTCACCAGGGAAATCGCCGACTGCACGCCCTCGGTGTTCTGCATCTTCCACATCAGTTCATCGATGGGCGCCATCGCCTCATAGTGCGAACAGCCCTCGGGCGGGGTCTTGACCATCACCACCAGCACATCGGAGCTGGTGGAGTAGTTGTTGATGATAAAACTGTTGTCCTTGTTGTAGCGCGAGTCGGGACGCAGCTCCGGCGCGCCCTGGTCGAGGTCGCCGATCTTCAGGTTCTGCCCGTACCAGAGGCCGCCGCCCAGGGCCAACAGGGCCAGGACGATGGACACCGGGGCGACCCTGGGGCTGGCGAAGTTCGCCAGCAGGCGCCAGAACGGATGCTCGCGGGTCGCATCCTTCTTGCTGCGCTCGACCGCCCGCTTGCTGATGCCGACATAGGAGATGGCCACCGGCAGCAGGATCAGGTTGGTGAACACGATCACCGCCACGCCGATGGAAGCGCCGATGGCCAGTTCGCGGATCACGCCGATATCGATGATCAACAGGGTGATAAAACCCACGGCGTCGGCGAGGATCGCAATCATGCCCGGCAGGAACAGTTGCCGGAAGGTCCGTCGCGCCGCCGTCAGGGCGTTGTCGGCGTCGCTGGATTGCAAGGCGATGCCGTTGATCTTCTGTACGCCATGGGAGATCCCGATGGCGAAGATCAGGAACGGCACCAGCATCGAGTACGGGTCCAGGCCGAAGCCGAACGCGTGCATCAGCCCCAGTTGCCAGACCACCGCCACCAGGGTGGTGCTCAATACGGCGACGGTGCTGCGGATGCACCGGGTGAACCAGTACAGCAGCACCAGGGTGATAACGAAGGCGACGCCGAAGAACAGCACCACCATGACCAGGCCATCGATCAGGTCACCGACTTTCTTGGCGAAGCCGACGATATGCACCTTCACATTGGGGTTCTGTGCTTCGAACTTGTCGCGGATCTTTTCTTCGAGCTGGTGGGAGAACTTCTGGTAGTCCAGTGCCAGCAACTTGCCCTGGTCCTTAGGGTCGGGGTAGGACTCCAGCAGCGGGATATCGACGATGCTCGACTTGAAGTCGTTGGCCACCAGGCGTCCGACCTGGCCGGACTTGAGCACGTTGTTGCGCAGCTTTTCGAGACTGTCGGCCGAGCCGTTGTAGCTCTGCGGGATCACTTCGCCGCCGGCAAAGCCCTCCTCCGTCACCTCGGTCCAGCGCACGCTGGGGCTCCACAGGGACTTGAGGCCGGAGCGGTCGACACCCGGAATGTAGAACACCTCGTCGTTGACCTGACGCAGGGTCTCCATGTAGTCCTTGGTGAAGATATCGCCGTCCTTGGCCTCCACCGAAATCCGCACGGTGTTGCCCAGGTTGGCGAGGTCGTTGCGGTGCTCCATCATCTTTTCAATGAACGGATGCTTGAGCGGAATCATTTTTTCGAAGCTGGTGGACGGCCGAATCAGCGTGGCCTGCCAGAACAGGAAGACACTGACCAGCAGGCAGATAACGATCACTGCCGGGCGGTTGTTGAAAATCAGGCGCTCGAGAAACGTCGCCTTGTCTTGATGATGACTTTGCTGACTGCTCATACATTCCCGCCTTTCTTGTTATTGGCCCAGCTCAGCGCCCGTGGGCGTGGTGGTGTGGGCGCCGCCCTGGCCGACGAGGATCAGGTTGCCGTTGCCGGCCGCCGTCACTGCCGACAGGGAAATCCGGTCGGGACGGTTGAACACGCTGAAGGTCACGCCGTCATCGGTGCTGCGGATCACGCTGCCGCCGTTGCCGACGATCACCAGCGAACCGTCATCCAGCAAGGTCGCGCCGGACAGGCCGAACTCCAGGGCGCCACGGGCGGCCTTGAGTTCCACCGGTTCCCAGCTGCTGCCGAAGTCAGTGGAGCGGTAGAGGTTGCCGCGCAAGCCGTAGGCCAGCAACGTGGAGGGTTGAGCGGTGCCGATCACGCCGAACAACGAACCCTGGTAAGGGCCGTCGACGTGTTCCCAGGTCTGGCCCCAGTCGGCGGAGCGGAACATGCTGCCCTGTTCGCCCACGACGAACAGCCCGGCATCCTTGACCGCGGCGATGGCGTTGAGGTGGAACTGGTCGGGATTGTCGATGCGGTCGCTGACGTTTTCCCAGTGCTGGCCGCCGTCGGTGGTTTCCAGCAGGGCTCCGTAGGCGCCCACGGCAAAGCCGGTGCTGGCGTCCTTGAACCAGAGGTCGAGCAACGGCGCTTCGCGCTTGAGGTCCTGGAACTGGCGGGTCCAGGTGGCGCCGCCGTCGCTGCTGGCGAGAATCTGCGCGTCGTGGCCGACGGCCCAGCCGTGCTGGTCGTCGACGAAATAGACCGCGGTGAGCATCTGCCGGGTCGGGACCGTGGCCTGGGTCCAGTGGCCGCCCTGGTCGTCGGAGAAGAGGATGTGCCCGCGATCGCCGACGGCCACCAGCCGCTTGCCGGCATGCACCACGTCGAGCAGCAGGCTCTTGATGGCCTTGGAGGATTCGATGGAGTAGACGGTGTCGGCAGTGGTGGACGCTGCCGCGTATACGCTGGCCGGCAGTGCCGCCAGTCCCGACAGCGAAAGCGCCGCCACCAGCAATGCCGTACCGCGCCATGTCGGCGGACAGCCAGAACCCGTAGGCCTCACAGGCTCATTCATAGACCTTTCTCCCCATTATTATTGTCAGGTCATCCAACCTATCAGGGCGCCTTCGAGGGCATTTTCATGACGGCCGGTTCGTCTGAAACCGGCAATCTAGAGCCCCTTCTAAAGCTGGAGCTATCCTATCGGGCTTTGGAATCGTCTGACAATCGACGCCACGTTATCTTTTGTTAACCCGGGGCGTTGAGGGGGAGCCTGAATGATGGGGCATCAGGTGAGGTGATGAACAAAGGCCACGAGCGTGGCCTTTGGCGGAAATCCACGGTGCGGCGACGGTCCCGCTGGCTGAATGCGATCAACTGTAGGAGCAGGGCTTGCCCGCGAAGCTTTTAGCGCCCTCAAGGACGCCTTCGCGGGCAAGCCCTGCTCCTACAAGGATAGGTGTCTGCCGTTAGGACGTGATCAGGCCAGGCTTTTGCTGACAACCTCGTACACATCGGCCGACAACTCGCCCGAACCGCGAATCCGCTCCAGCTCGGCCTTCATCAAGGCCTGGCGGGCGTCGTCATACTTGCGCCAGCGGGTCAGCGGCGCCAACTGCCGGGAAGCGATCTGCGGGTTCAGCGCATTGAGCTGGATCACCAGGTCCGCCAGGAAGCGATAACCTGAACCGTCCGCCGCATGAAAGTTGATCAGGTTCTGCCCGGCAAAGGCACCGATCAACGCCCGCACCTTGTTCGGGTTCTTGATGGTGAACGCCGGGTGTTCCATCAACGCCTTGACCCGCTGCAAGCCACCCGGCAACGGGCTACCGGCCTGGACGCTGAACCACTGGTCCATGACCAGCGGATTGTCCTTGAAGTGCTCGGCGAAACTGGCCAGCGCCAACGCCTTCTCGGCCTCGAACGGCGAGTTCACCAGCACCGCCAGGGCGGTCAGGCGTTCGGTCATGTTGTCGGCGCTTTCGAACTGCTCCAGGGTCGCCGCCAGCACTTCAGGCTTGCCGCTGAGCATCAGGTACGACAGCGCGATGTTCTGCAGGGCACGCCGGGCGAAATGTTCGTTCTCGGCCACGTAAACCGTGGTTTTCGACAGCGCGCGATTGGCCTGGTAACGCTGCCACAAACCGTCGAACAACTGCTCGGCCAGCTGCCGGCGAACGAATTCGCGAGCGGTGTGGATCGCCTCGACATCCGCCACTTCGCTGATCTCGGTGAGGTAGGCCTCGCCCGGCAACGAGAGCATTTCAGCAACCATCGCCTGATCAAGCTGCTCGTTGCCCAGCACGCTGCGCAAGGCCGTGACCAGACGCGGATCAAGCACCAGCGTTTCACCCTTCTGATGCTGGGAGATCAGTTCCTGCAACACCTGCACCGACAATTGCTGGCCGGCGTCCCAACGGTTGAAACCGTCGCTGTCGTGCTGCATCAGGAACATCAACTGGTCGCGGTCGTAGGGGAAGCTCAGTTTCACCGGCGCCGAGAAACCCCGCAGCAGCGATGGCAGCGGCTTGGCGGCGATGCCGACAAAGGTAAAGGTCTGTTCGGCTTCGGTCACCGAGAGCACACGGCTGGTGGCGCCGGCGGCCGCTTCACCCGTCAGTTGCAGGGCGATTTCAGCGCCCTGGGCATCCAGCAGGCCGATCTCCACCGGAATCACGAACGGCAGTTTTTCCTGTTTATCCGGAGTCTGCGGGCAGCTCTGGCGGAAGGTCAGGCTGTAGGTCTTGGCGCTCGCATCGTAGCTTTCGCTGACGGCAAGACGCGGTGTACCGGCCTGGCTGTACCAGCGCTTGAACTGGCTGAAGTCGACGCCATTGGCATCCTCCATGGCCTTGACGAAATCGTCGCAGGTCACGGCCTGGCCGTCATGGCGTTGGAAATACAGGTCGCTGCCTTTGCGGAAACCTTCGGCACCGAGCAAGGTGTGGATCATGCCGACCACTTCCGAGCCTTTCTCGTACACGGTCAGGGTGTAGAAGTTGGAGATCTCGATAAAGCTGTCCGGGCGCACGGCGTGGGCCATGGGGCCGGCGTCTTCGGCGAACTGGTGGGTGCGCAGGTAGGCGACATCCTGGATACGCTTGACCGTGGCCGAGTTCATGTCGGCGGAGAAGCCCGCATCGCGGAACACCGTGAAGCCTTCCTTGAGCGACAGCTGGAACCAGTCGCGGCAGGTCACGCGGTTGCCCGACCAGTTGTGGAAGTATTCATGGGCGACGATCGCCTCGACCCGCTGGTGCGCGGCGTCGGTGGCGGTTTCAGCCCGGGCCAGCACGGCGCTGGAGTTGAAGATATTGAGGCCCTTGTTCTCCATGGCGCCCATGTTGAAGTCGTTGACCGCGACGATCATGAAGATATCCAGGTCGTACTCGCGACCATAGACTTCCTCGTCCCAGCGCATGGACTTCTTCAGGCTGTTCATGGCGTGCTGGCACTTGTCGATATTTTCCGGCTCGACATAGATACGCAGCGCGACGTCGCGACCGCTCATGGTCGCGAAGCTGTCTTCGACACACCACAGGTCACCCGCCACCAGGGCGAACAGGTAGGCCGGTTTCATGAACGGGTCTTCCCAGGTCGCCCAGTGCCGACCGTCGTCCTGGGGCCCATTGCCCACCGGGTTGCCGTTGGACAACAGCACCGGGTAGCGATGCTGCTCGGCGATCACCGTGGTGGTGAACTTGCTCATCACGTCCGGGCGGTCGAGGTAGTAGGTGATCTTGCGGAAGCCTTCGGCCTCGCACTGGGTGCAGAACATCGAGCCGGACTTGTACAGGCCTTCCAGGGCGGTATTGGTTTCCGGGTGGATCTTCACGCTGGTATCGACGCTGAAGTGCTCGCTGCCCGGGTGCAGGGTCAGGTGGCTATCGTCGATCTGGTAGTCGTTGCTCGACAACACGCGGTCGTCGAGTTGCACCGACAGCAGTTCCAGCAGTTGGCCATCCAGCACCAGCGGCGGCAGACCGGCACCGGCAGCCGGGTTGCGGCGCATCACCAGCTGCGCATGGACCAGGGTATGGTCCTCGAACAACTCGAAGGTCAGGTGCGTCTCGTCGATCAGGTAGTCCGGTGCCTGATAGTCCTTCAGATAAATCATCTTCGGTTGTTCGGTGCGCATGAGGGTGTCCTTTTACTGATGCACGGCGAGCTGGTAAGCCGTGTATTTACGGATATTGATCACGCCGGTGTCAAAGATCAGGTACTGGCCCTTGATCCCCATCAACGTGCCTTCGGCAATCGGGTCTTTGTCCAGGTTGAAGCTGACCACCTTGGTCGGGTAGTGCTCGATCGGATAGCGGATTTCCAGCGGCTCGACATCATGCACCGGCTGGATCGCCTGCAGACCGAAACGCGCCTGCAAGGCCGTGAAGCCCTCGGCACAGGATTCGAACAGTTGATCACGCACCGCCTTGAGGTCCACCGCCGGCGCATCACCCTTGAGCAAGGCGCGCCAGTTGGTCTTGTCGGCCACCTGGCTGCGAAACAGGTCCTCGACGAAACCGGACTGCTGGCGGGTCGCCACACGGACAATCGGCAGCGCCTGACTGGCGCCCTGGTCGAGCCAGCGGGTCGGCAACTGGGTGGCACGGGTGATGCCGACCTTGATCCCCGACGAATTGGCCAGGTAGACCACGTGGTCGGTCATGCAGAATTTTTCGCCCCAGGACGGTTCGCGGCAGGTGCCGGCGTCGTAATGGCAGCGCTCGGGACTCATGATGCAGGTGTCGCACTGGGCCAGCTTGGTCATGCACGGGTAGCAATAACCCTGGCTGAAGCTGGTCTTGGTCTTGCGTCCACAATGGGTGCAATGAATCGCCCCGAGGAATTCCAGGCGCAGCTTCTGGCCGATCAACGGATTGACCGGCACCTCGCTGTCACCCAGGCGAAAGGCGTACTGCACATCCGCGCCTTCAAGGCGCGTCGACATCTTGCTGATTGCACCGCGGCCAAGCTCGATCAATGGATGGCATCCGACTTGAACAGGATGTTCGGCACCGGCGCCGACTTCGAGGCGCATTCCTGCGCGCCCATGTAGCCGGTGCGCTGGTCTTCCGGCAGGTTCTGGGTTTCCCAGGCGATCATTGCCTGCAACGACAATTCGCGCTGTTCGGCGCTGAGCTTGCGCCCGTCCGACCATTTGCCGATTTCCACCGCCAGTTTCAGGCTTTCGTAGATGTCGGGGGTGATGTTTTCAATCATTTCGATAAAAGAGGACATGCGCTCTCCACGCTTGAAAAAAGTCGACTAGATGGCCAGTTTACGACGAGACCAGAGGCCGCCCAACAAACCGCTGAAACATCCGATGAGCAGTCCACCGACATGGGCGCCGTTGGCGATTTCGCCGAAGCCGATCATCGAGACCAGGCCCGACAGGCACAACAACAGCCAGACCAGCATCATCACCAGCACACCGCGCGGCAGACGATAGACCGGGTTCGGCGACACCCATAGGTAGATCCAGCAATACCCGAGCAAACCGTAGAGCACCCCGGACAGGCCGCCGAACAGGGTCGGGCCGCTGACGTAGTACTGCGTATAGTTGGAAACCAGGCTGAACAGCAGCGTCAGCCCGATCAGGTTGATGCTGCCCTGGCGCAGCTCGATGCGCCGGCCCAGCTCCCAGTACCACATGCCGTTCATGGCGATATGCAGGATGCCGAAGTGGATCAGCATCGGCGTCACCAACCGCCACCACTGCCCCGCCGCCAGGCCATCGGCCAGGGGCGTGAACTGGACGTAGTCGCCATTCACCCGGAAGTCGAGGAAGGTCAACCAGTGCAGGGTCTGGAGGTTGTCACCGAGCAGGGTCACGCCGGCGACGATCAGGCACAGCAAGAGGATGCTGGCGGTGGCCGGGCTCTGACGCACCTGGGTGAGAAAGTTCGGCCGGGTCATGGCCACGGGCTTGTCCGGGACTTCCAGGTGGTTATCCGGGTCGCCAGCGGGGAAACGCTGGTACAGCGACAGCACGTCGGCACTGATCGACTCGGGCACCCACAGCACCTGCTCGCCGGATTCCTCGTTGACCCGGTGCGGCACCTGCATGCGCTCCAGCAGTTTGACGAAGCCACTCAAATCAGTGGTCAACGGCAGGCGTAAGACAGCAGTGGCACTCATCGCAAAGCCTCGGGACGTTCGACGTCGACCCAGACGAATTTCTGCGGGTCGAGAGTGGTTTCCTGGTCCAGCCGGTAAGCCGCCAGCTTGCCGTAGAGCACGGCGCTGTAATCCAGGCAGGCCAGGTTGGGACGGATCGGCGCGGGCTTGCCGCTGCGCCAGTAGTGACCGACGAACAGCATCGGTTCTTCGAGGCCGTAGCGCAGCAAGGCGTTCTTTTCGGTCGAGGACAGTGCTTTGCTCGCCACCAATTCAGGCAAGGCATCCGGCTGGAAGACGATATCGCCGTAGGTCTGCGGGTCGTCTTCCCAGAACTTGGTGCGGAAGAACGCCCGGGTCAGGCCGTCGCCGCCAGTCAATGTCAGGCCGTCCGGCAGGCGCATATCGGTGCCGCGCAGCAGGCGGTCGAACACCGTCGCGGCAAAACTGCCGGGCAGCGCCGAATCCTTGAGGAAGGCTTCGTCGATCCGGCCGTCGGGGTACTGCGCCCGCAAAGGCGCGATCAAGCCGCCATCCCAGCAGGCATGCACCACGCGGAAACGTCCGGCATCGATGAACAGCGGCAGCTCGTAGAACCAGGCGAGAAAGTCATGCCAGTCCGCCGGGTGCTGTTCGAACTGGGTCAGGGTTTCATTGAGCAGCCGGGCATGCCGTGGCGTGTGCTCGCGGACGAACTGCTTGCCGCTGCCCGCGGCGGCCGGGGTGCTCCAGCCCAGGGCGTTGAACTCGTGGTTGCCCATGATGCACAGCGCCTGCCCGGCCTCGACCATGTCATGGACGATATGCAGGGCTTCGCGGATACGTGGGCCACGGTCGATGATATCGCCGAGGAACACCGCCATGCGCGACGGATGACGCCAGACGCCCCCCAGCTTCTGGTAGCCGAGCATGTCCAGCAGATGTTCGAGGGTATGGGCGCAACCGTGCACATCACCGATCAGATCGTAGCCACGCGCGGGATCGAGCATCAGTCGCCTCCACCACCCAGCCGACTGCCCCAGCCGAGCTTGGTGCGGCAGACTTCGTAATAGTTGTGATCCAGCGGGTGGATCAGCCGCAGCTTCTGCGGTTTCTTGCTGATGGTCACCGTATCGCCGGGGGCACAGGTGAAATGGTTCTGCCCGTCACAGGAAACCTGCGGGTAGATCTGCATGTCCTTGGACACCACGATTTTCAACTCGCTGTTGCCGTCGACCACAATGGGGCGGCTGGACAAGGTATGGGGGTACATGGGCACGATCACAATGGCATCGAGCTTGGGATGCATGATCGGACCGCCGGCGGACAGCGCATAGGCGGTGGAACCGGTGGGTGTGGCGACGATCAGGCCGTCGGCTTTCTGGCTGCAGACGAACTGGCCGTCGATATACAGCTCGAACTCGATCATCCGCGTCGACTTGCCGGGGTGCAGGACCACGTCGTTGAGCGCATCGCCCTGGCCGATGGCTTCGGCATGGCGACGCACTTCGGCCTGCAGCAGGAAGCGGTTTTCCACCAGGTAATGGCCGTCGAGGACCTTGGCCACTTCGACCTCGAGGTCGTCCGGGCGGATATCGGTGAGAAAGCCCAGGTTGCCACGGTTGATCCCCAGCACCGGGATATTGTGCCGGGCCAGCGCGCGGGCGGCGCCGAGCAGGCTGCCGTCGCCGCCGACGACGATGACCATGTCGCAGACTTCGCCGAGCATCTTGCGCGACGAGGTTTGCAGGCCGTGGCCCGGCAGGACCTCGGCGATGGTGTCCTCGAGGATGACGTGCAGGTGCCGCGCCAGGAGGAATCTCTTCAACCGGCGAACGGTTTCCAGCACCTGCGAACTGCCCAGGCGGCCAATGATGCCGATATTGCGAAATTGCTCCATGGGGCTCCTGCGGGGTCTGGGACGGGCAAAGGGGAGATTATGGGCGAAAGCCGGCCCGAGACAAAACCCTTTCAGCTATGCTCGCAGGATGATCCTCTTCCCCGACTTGCTCAACCTGCCCCGACAGTTGCGCCATCCCGAAGTGCGCGACCTGGCCTGGGTCATCCTGGCGCCACCGATGCTGGCAGACACGCCGTGGCCGCAGCGCCACCCGTTGGCCGGCAGTGACTGGGTCCAGGCACCGGACCTGTTGGAGCGGTGGTTGCATAGGCTGGATCGCAATCCCGTCGAGTTGCAGGGGTGGTTGGTACGCGGGGCGACCCGGCGCCTGGGGTTGTATTACGAGCGACTGTGGCAGTTCGCGGTACAGCAGGCGCCGGGGATCGAGCTGATCGGTGCCAACCTGCCGATCCGCCGCGAGGGCCACACCCTGGGTGAGTTGGACCTGCTGTTGCGCGATCGCGATGGTGTGCATCACCTGGAATTGGCGATCAAGCTGTACCTTGGCCCGCAACACGGCGGCGGCGAAGACCCGGCACGCTGGCTCGGCCCGGGCTGCCATGATCGGCTGGACCGCAAGCTGGCGCACCTGAGCGAGCACCAGTTGCCGATTTCCGCCCGGCCGGAAAGCCGCGAGGCCTTGGCGGCGCTGGATATCCATCAGTTCAGCGCACAGCTGTGGCTGGGCGGTTACCTGCTGTATCCGTGGCCGGGGACGGCGCGTCCGCCCCGGGGGGCTCATCCGCAGCATCTGCACGGGCGCTGGCTGCATCAGCGCGACTGGGCGGACTTTATCAAGCGCAGCCCGGCGGGCCGCTGGCAACCCCTGCCCCGCCATGCCTGGCTGGCGCCGGCGCACTATGCCGAGGCAGACGCCTGGTCGCGGGAGCACCTGGCCCGGTGGCTGGAGGAGCTAGACCCGCACGCGCCAGCGCAGTTGCTGGTGCGCCTGACCCAGAATGCGCAAGGCGACTGGGAAGAGGCCGAGCGCTTGTTCCTGGTGGCTGATCTCTGGCCGAATGTGCCGGGTACCGGCTGATCGCCAAAGCACGTCACCACCCGTCAAACCAGTGACAAACGCAAGGCCAGGGCCGCCAGGGTCACCAGCAGCACCGGCAGGGTCAGGACGATCCCGACCTTGAAGTAGTAACCCCAGCCGATACGGATATCCTTGCGCTCCAGCACATGCAGCCAGAGCAAGGTGGCCAGGCTGCCGATGGGGGTGATTTTCGGGCCCAGGTCGCTGCCGATGACGTTGGCGTAGATCATCGCCTCCTTCACCACGCCGCTGGCCTGGCTGGCATCGATGGACAAGGCGCCGATCAGCACCGTCGGCAGGTTGTTCATGACCGAGGACAGGAACGCGCTCAACAGCCCGGTGCCCATGGCCGCGCCCCAGATCCCGTAGTTCGCGAAGTGATCCAGCCAACCGGCCAGGTAAGTGGTCAACCCGGCATTGCGCAGGCCATAGACCACCAGGTACATGCCCAGGGAGAAAATCACGATCTGCCACGGCGCCTCTTTCAGCACCTTGCGGGTCGAGATCTTGTGACCCCGTGCAGCGATCCCCAGCAGCAAGGCCGCGCACACCGCCGAAATCGCGCTGATGGGAATCCCCAAGGGCTCCAGGGCAAAACACCCCACCAGCAGGATGATCAACACCCACCAACCGGCAATGAAAGTCGCCTTGTCGTGAATTGCGCTGGCGGGCAGCTCCAACTGCTGCGGATCGTAGTCACGGGGAATGTCACGTCGGAAGAACCACAGCAACACCAGCAGGGTCGCCGCCACGCTGACCAGGTTCACCGGCAGCATCACCGAGGCATAGGCATTGAAGCCGATCTTGAAATAGTCCGCCGAGACGATGTTCACCAGGTTCGACACCACCAGCGGCAGGCTCGCGGTGTCGGCGATAAAGCCGGCGGCCATGACAAATGCCAGGGTCGCCGCCTTGGAAAAACGCAGGGCCAGGAGCATGGCGATCACAATCGGCGTGAGGATCAACGCCGCGCCGTCGTTGGCGAACAGCGCCGACACCAACGCTCCCAGCAGCACGAAGGCGGCGAACAGCTTGCGTCCGCTGCCCCGCCCCCAGCGCGCCACATGCAGCGCCGCCCAGGCAAAGAAGCCGGCTTCGTCAAGCAACAGGCTGATGATGATCAGGGCGATAAAGGTGCCGGTGGCATTCCAGATGATCTCCCACACCAGCGGAATATCAGTGAGATGGACTACACCGCAGAGCAAGGCCAGCAGCGCGCCCAGACAGGCGCTCCAGCCGACGCCCAGGCCCCTGGGCTGCCAGATCACCAGGGTAATGGTCAGCAGGAAAATCAACGCGGCAATCAACATGCACAACAACCTTCAAGGTTAGCAAGAGGGGGAGTAAACGCTCAGCAACAGCGCAGTGGTCGGTCGTTCATGGCCTGCAGGCGCCGGATATCCGCCGCAAGCCACTGCTCGCTGGCCTGCAGGGTGCCTTGCAGCAAGGTCGAAACCCATTGCGGCAGCTCCGGGTGCAGACGATAAAACACCCATTGTCCCTGACGTCGGTCAGCCAGCAGCCCGCCCTGGCGCAGTTGCGCCAGGTGCCGGGAGATTTTCGGCTGGCTCAATTCCAGGGCGGCGGTCAATTCGCACACGCAGAGCTCACCCTCACGAGCCACCAGCAGCACAACGCGGCTACGGGTTTCGTCAGCCAGGCATTTGAAGAGTTCCACAGGGGAGGCAAAACAGGACATCGCGAGCCACTCGACACATATGTTTTATCGAATATATGGATAAGCATATATAAAAGCAAATCCCAGTTGCGGATAATGCAGGTCCTTCCTTGAGTTGCCTTGGGCGAAATGCTGCTAAACCTATTAAAGTGTAGGGACTCCGTCGCTCAAGAATGGAGGTTCCAGCCCTGATGATTCGAGGAACACCGTATGCCGTGGAAAAATACCGACAGTCGCTACAGCAGCCTGTCGATTGCACTGCACTGGTTGATGCTGGTGCTGTTGGCGGTGGTTTACGCCTGTATCGAGTTTCGCGGGATATTCCCCAAGGGCAGCGGCGGCCGGGCGCTGATCGTCGAGGCGCACTACATGTTCGGCCTGACCGTGTTCCTGCTGGTGTGGCTGCGTTTGCTGGCCCGTGCCCTCGGCGTGGCACCGAAGATCGTCCCCGCGCCGCCGGTCTGGCAGATGCTGATTTCCAAGCTGATGCACTGGGCTTTGTACCTGTTCATGATCGCTACGCCGGTCCTGGGCTGGTTGGTCGTCAGTGCGCAAGGACATTCGGTGCTGTTCTACGGCGTCGAGCTGCCGGCGCTGACGGGGGAAAACCTGGATTTTGCCAAAGAGATCAAGGGCTGGCATGAACTGCTGGCGACGATCGGCTACTGGCTGATCGGCCTGCATGCCCTGGCCGGTCTGTATCACCACTACTTCGTGCGGGATAACACCCTGCTACGCATACTGCCCAAGCGTCGTGCTTGAGCCCCGATGCCTTCTTGCTCGCAACGATAACGCGAGGTCTCGGAGCCCTGCGCAACCTGTAGGAGCATGGCTTGCCAGCGAAGCCTTTGGCGATCTTGAGGGCCCCTTCGCGAGCAAGCTCTGCTCCTACAAGGACCGGGTTTACAAAGTAAAACCTCGGCGACCCTGTAAACCACCGGTGTGCACGAAGACCAGGCGCGTGCCAGGGGCAAAACGTCCGGCGTTCACCTCTTCCTGAAGCGCCAGTAAAGCCTTGCCGGTATACAGCGGCTCCAGCGGTACTGCGCTCTGTTGCTCGCTTTGCACGATAAAATCCAGCAGCGTCGGATCGACCTTGGCAAAACCGCCACGGCAGGCGTCGATCAGTTCAAACGCCGGGCTCATTACCCCGCCCTCCTCCAGGATCGCCGCGACCAAAGGTGCCACGCCATGGTCAGCCGGCACCGCCAGGGCACCATATACCGGTCGACGCCCGGCTTCGGCCAGCACCAGCCCGGCCAGGGTGGTGCCGGTTCCGGCAGCCAGCCACCAGCCGTGATAGTCATCCCAGCCGAGTGCCGGTAGTTGCTCATGGACCTTTTCCAGCAAGACCCCACAACCACGCGCGCCCATCAAACCGCCACCGCCCTCCGGAACGCCGCGCAGATGTGGATAGCGTTGCTGCCACGACTCCCAGAAGCCTGGCGCATGCCGCGCCCGATAACCGCCATAGCCGAGCCAGTGCAGCTCCATGCCGAAGGCCTGGAGATCGACGACGGTGGGAGTTTGTACCGGATTGCCACGCAGCAGGCCGACGGTGGGGAAACCGAAACGCTTGCCCGCCGCCGCCAGGGCGTGCAGGTGATTGGAGTGCGCGCCACCCAGGCTGATCAGGCCTTCGGCACGGGCCTGCCGGGCCGCCGCCAGATGTTCGGTGAGCTTGAACCACTTGTTGCCGCTGATCAGCGGATCGATCAGGTCGAGGCGCAGTATGGCCACCTCGACCTCGGCCTGGGTCAGCCAGTCCAGGTGCAGGGGTTCGAGGGGGGCGTGGGGGTGCCAGTCAGCAGGGGGTAGCATTGCGGGGTGGTCCGATGGGAGGAGACCCACCAGTTTAACAGTTCAGGTCTTGTGGCGTTCTCGAGGGCCTCTTCGCGGGCAAGCCCTGCTCCTACAGATTCGAGCCGATCACAAAATTTGCGCACGACACAAGGTTGTAGGAGCAGGGCTTGCCCGCGAAGAGGCCCTTAAGCCTTGCAGCGCTCATCGAGGCGCCATCGCCAGCAAGCCGGCGCCTACAGGAGAAAAGCCGCGCTCAGTCTGCTCAGACCTACAGCCCAGCCGCCAACCGCGAACCCTGGTCGATCGCCCGCTTGGCATCCAGCTCCGCCGCCACGTCCGCACCGCCGATCAGGTGCACATTCTGCCCCGCCGCCACCAGCCCGTCCTGCAACTCGCGCAACGGGTCCTGCCCGGCGCAGATCACCACGTTGTCCACCGCCAGCAACTGCGGCTCGCCACCGCCGATGCTGATATGCAGGCCCGCCTCGTCGATCTTCAGGTACTCGACGCTGTTGAGCATCTGCACCCGCTTGTTCTTCAACCCGGTGCGGTGAATCCAGCCGGTGGTCTTGCCCAGGCCATCGCCGACCTTGGAGGCCTTGCGCTGCAACAGAAACACCTCACGGGCCGGTGCATGGGGTTCGGCCTTGATTCCGGCCACCCCGCCACGCGCCTCAAGGTGGGTGTCGATACCCCACTCCTTCCAGAACGCCTCGCGATCCAGGCTGGTGGCCACACCTTCATGCACCAGGAACTCCGAGACATCGAAGCCGATACCACCAGCGCCGATCACCGCCACCTTGTGGCCCACCGGCTTGCGCTCCAGCAGCACATCCAGGTAGCTCAACACCTTGGGATTATCGATGCCGGGAATCGCCGGCAACCGTGGCGCGATGCCCGTGGCGAGAATGATCTCGTCGTACCCGCCAGCCACCAGTTGCGCCACATCCACCCGTGTATCCAGGCAAACCTCGACATGGGTGGTCTGCAGCTTGCGCTTGAAGTAACGCAGGGTTTCGAAGAACTCTTCCTTGCCCGGTACACGCTTGGCGACATTGAACTGGCCACCGATCTCACTGGCCGAATCGAACAGCGTCACCTGGTGCCCGCGCTCGGCCGCCACGGTGGCCGCCGACAGACCCGCCGGCCCGGCGCCAACCACGGCAATTTTCTTCACCTGGGTGACCGGCAGGTAATTCAGCTCGGTCTCGTGGCAGGCCCGCGGGTTGACCAGGCAGGAGGTCAACTTGCCGCCGAAGGTATGGTCCAGGCAGGCCTGGTTGCAGCCGATGCAGGTATTGATTTCGTCGGCACGCCCTTGGGCCGCCTTGTTGACGAACTCCGGGTCGGCCAGGAACGGCCGGGCCATGGAAACCATGTCGGCGTCGCCCTCGGCGAGGATCTGTTCGGCCACTTCCGGGGTGTTGATCCGATTGGTAGTGATCAGCGGAATGCCCACCGAGCCACGCAACTTGGCGGTGACCTTGCTGAACGCTGCGCGCGGTACCTTGGTGGCAATGGTCGGAATCCGCGCCTCGTGCCAGCCGATACCGGTGTTGATGATGGTCGCGCCGGCCTGCTCGATGGCCTTGGCCAACTGGACGATTTCGTCCCAGGTGCTGCCGCCTTCCACCAGGTCGAGCATCGACAGGCGGAAGATGATGATGAAGTCCGAACCCACCGCCTCACGCACCCGGCGCACGATCTCCACGGGCAGGCGCATGCGGTTCTCGTAGCTGCCGCCCCAGCGGTCGGTGCGGTGGTTGGTGTGGGCCGCGAGGAACTGGTTGATGAAGTAACCTTCCGAACCCATGATTTCGACGCCGTCGTACTCGGCATTCTGGGCCAGGGCTGAACAGGTCACGAAATCGGCGATCTGTTTCTCGATACCTTCCTCATCCAGCTCTTTGGGCTTGAACGGGTTGATCGGGGCCTGGATCGCACTCGGCGCCACCTGTTTCGGGCTGTAGGCATAACGCCCGGCATGGAGGATCTGCAGGCAGATCTTGCCGCCGGCCTGATGCACCGCGTGGGTGACGATGCGATGCTGGTCGGCTTCGGCCTGGGTGGTCAGCTTGGCCGCGCCGGAATACACCCCGCCCTCGTCGTTTGGCGCGATACCGCCGGTCACCATCAGGCCGACGCCGCCACGAGCACGTTCAGCGAAATAAGCCGCCATGCGCTCGAAACCGCCGGGCTTTTCCTCAAGGCCGGTGTGCATCGAGCCCATCAGGGTGCGGTTGCGCAACGTGGTGAAACCCAGGTCGAGCGGGGCCAGCAGGTGCGGGTATTGGGCGGCGGTCATAGAAACTCCACAACGGGCAAGATCACGGGATGCGGGAAGCTCTTCGGCCCCCGTCAGTTGTATGACTGGCACATTAAAGACGCCCAGGCCCTGGCTCAATGACCGAAACTGACAACTTATTGATCCAAATGTGCAGCGCCCCTTGGCAAGCACGCCCGTGGGCCCTACCCTAGTCGACGACTCCCGCACACGGTCGTTCGTTATCCGCCCCCATGCACAAATTCCTGCTCTTCTCCTTATCGGTCCTGCTGCTCGCCACCGTCGTCGGTTATGGCGTGTGGACCCAGCAACGTGGCAGCGGCCACTACCTCTCGGACCTGCGTATCCGCCTGGCCGTGAACCAGGGCGTGGCGGGCGAGCACGGCAACCTGCTGGGCCTGCAACCGGAGCTGTTTCCCAACGACTACCAGAGCCCGGCGCGCCTGCACCGCAAGTTGGCGGCCTATCTGCAACAGGCCCGTGGCCTGGGACTACTGAACGCCAAGACCATTGTGGTACTGCCCGAACATATCGGCACCTGGCTGCTGCTGCGCGGGGAAAAGGATGACCTCTACCAGGCCCTCGACCAGCAGGAGGCGATGAACTGGCTGATGCTCGGCAACCCGCTGAAGCTGCTCGGTGCCCTGTTCAATGCCAAGGGCCGCAGCTTCCTCGAAGACGCCCGCCTGCGCATGAAGGCCAAAGGCATGGCCCAGGATTACCAGGCGGTGTTCGGCGGCCTGGCGAAAGAATTCGGCGTCACACTGGTGGCCGGCTCCATCGTCCTGCCGGATCCCAGCGTCGAGCAAGGCAGCCTGAAAATCGGCAAGGGCGCGCTGTACAACGTCAGCCTGGTCTTCGCCGCCGACGGCCGTCCCCTCGGCCAGCCCCAGCGCAAGCTCTACCCGACCTTCGACGAACGCGGTTATATCAAGGGTGGCGAACGCCAGGAGCTGAATGCCGTGGAGACCCCGGCCGGGCGCCTCGGCGTACTGATCGGCAGTGACAGTTGGTACCCGGACAACTACCGCCGGTTTGACGAACTCGGCGTGTCACTGATTGCGGTGAGCGCCTCGCTACCCGGCAAGAACAGCTGGGAACAGCCCTGGCGCGGCTTCAAGAACGCGGCCACGCCGGCGGAGATCAGCCTCAGGCCCGGCGAACTGGGCGAAGGTGAAGCCTGGCATCGCCTGACCCTGATCAGCCGCGCCCCCGCCAGCCAGTCCACGGCCGGCATGACCGTGTTTCTCCGTGGCCAGTTCTGGAACCAGCGTTATTCGGGACAGAGCTTTATCAGCCGGGACGGGCGCTCCATCGACGGGCAGGACGGCAGTGATCGCGGTGCCCGCCTGCTGAACCTGTGGCTGCCATGAAGCCGGTATCAATGCGCCTGGGCGACCTGTCCGTGAGCTTCGTCCACAGCCTCGCCGAGGCGGTGAGCAGCCATGACCAGGACGCTGGGGCGCTGCTGGAGCAATATGGGCTGGACCCGGCGCGCCTGGCCGAGCCCGGCGCCCGGCTGTCGATTCCGCGCTATATGCGCCTCGGGCACGCGGCGATCCAACTGACCGGCGACCCGGCCCTGGGCTTGCGCATGGGTCGTTTCAGCCGACTCCCCCAGGCGGGCCTTGCCGGTATCACCGCCGCCCAGGCACCGACGGTACGTGAAGCGGCGCGAACCCTGACCCGCTTCGAAGCGCTCTACGGCTCCAACTATCGCGGGCAGTCGAGTTTCCACGAAGACACCGACGGCGCCTGGCTGCGCTTCTACTCCATCAGCCCGTACAACGCCTATAACCGCTTCGTGGTGGACTCGATCATCGCCGGCTGGCTACAACAGCTGGCCAGCGTCGGCGGCGAAACGCTGCACGCCGAACGCATCGACATCGAATTCGCCGAACCGGACTATGCGGCGGCCTACAAGGGGCTGGGCGACTGCCAGGTGCACTTCGCCGCCGAGCACAATCAATTGCGCCTGAGCCAGGCCAGCCTCGGCCTGCGCAACCCGAACCATTGCCCCGGGACCTGGCGGCACCTGCTGCAACTGTGCGAACGGGAACTGGAACAACTGACGCGCACCCGCAGTCTGCGTGAACGTATCACTCAGTTGCTGGGGCCTTTGCTCAATGGCGGTCGGGAACCCGACCTGGAAGAAGTGGCGGCACGCCTGAAGCTGCCGACCTGGACACTGCGTCGCAAACTGGCCGAGGAAGGCACGCAATTTCGCGCCATTCTCAACGACACTCGCCGTGACCTGGCGATGACCTATATTCGCGACACCGAACTGGCTTTTGGCGAAATCGCCTACCTGCTCGGGTTTGCCTCAGCCGAGGCCTTTCAACGGGCTTTCAAACGCTGGAACGGCCAGACACCCGGCGAGTTCCGCCGCAGCCAGCGGCATTCGGCCTGAGCCGAAAAACGACCGTTTACAGCTCGGTCGCGTCTTCAGCCGGCTCAACGGGGTCCAATTCGAAAGCACTGAACTCCAACAGCTCTTCTTGATAGTCATCCATCGTCAAACTCCTTTTTCGCTCGTGGGTAAACTGCTGTCTTGCTGACCGCGCCTTTGGGAACGGGCTGGATCCAGCATAGGGGTCCCATGTGAAGGAAAAATGAAGCACCCCGTCTGCCCAGGCACTTGAATAAGGGCCTGAAATAAAAAACTAGCAGAACGGTCAGAATTTACCCACTTTTATTTTGCGGGCAGCGTCCCCTGTCACAAGGTCACGGGATCGAGGTCGACAAACCCGACCCCGCCACCTTGTGCTCGGCTTACTGAGCCGCAGGCGCCGGAGCCGCCGGTTCGCTGGCCGCTGGCGTCGGGGCAGGCGTCGGCTCGGCGGGGGTTGCCGGGGCGGCTGGAGTGGCGGGAGCCTTCTCGAGCGGCGTTACCGGAGCGGCTTCGGCTGGCGCGGCGACCGGTTCGGACGCGGCAGGAGCAGCAGGGGCCACAGGAGCTACAGGAGCTACAGGAGCTACAGGAGCACTATGCACAGGGTCCGCGGCCTTCGCTGCCGGCGCAGGCGTCGGGTCCGCCGGCTTGGCGTCGACGGCCTTGTGCTCTGCCGCCTTGGGATCCGCCGCCTTGGCCGGCACCGCTTCGGGCATCCCCAGTTCGGCCTTGGGTTTCTCGTCGGTATGTTTTTCTTTTTTCACTTCAGGTGGCAGGAACAGCTCCACCAGGGTGAAGAAACGGTCATAGAAGGTCGCCGAGGACACGGTCTCGCTGGCCACCTTGACCATCGAGTCATCCGTCGAGCCGATCGGCATCGACACCGAGCCCAGCACGCCCACGCCGAGGCTCGCGGAGTTGTTGACCTTCTTCAGCGCATAACGGTCCTGCAGGGCGTTGGCGAACATGGTCGAGCGATGATTGGCCGCGCCATCCGCCGCACAGACCACGCTGAAGCTGATCTGCATGTGGGTATCGCCGGTCTGCTGGAAGCTCTTGTTGCCGCTGATCAGCTTCGGGTCGCTGCTGGTGATGATATAGCCCTGGCTGAGCAAGGCACGCCGGGCCGCTTCACAGGACGCCGCGTCGCTCACACCGTAATTGCGTGAGAACGTGCCGGCGTCGTCGAAATTTTCCCGTTCGTAAACGGCGGTCTTGGTGGTCGACGAGCAGCCCGCGGCGCCCGCCAGCATCAGTGCCAATGCAACGGCACGCAAGTGGAATGATGTCGACATTGAAAATCCTGAGGAAAAACGGTCCGGGGCGTATTGTGCATCAGTTCGACATCGCTGAGCGCACACTGAACAGGTTGTGACAGCGAATTTTCAGGAAAATGCAGATCAGCGCCCCTCCATCTGGTAACGCACCTTGTACAACTCGTTGTCGCCACGCAGTCCCAGCTTGCGAAAGGCCGCCTGCTTCTGGGTACTGATGGTCTTGATACTGCGTGAGAACTTGCGCGCAATATGGCTCACCGACAAGCCGTCCAGGCAGCAGCGCAGCACCTCGTGCTCGCGCACCGTCAGTTCGGAGGTCCTGGCCAGCACGTCGAGGCTGGCGACCTCGGATTCCGAGGCCGGCGTGGCGATGTCGAGCCGCGACACCTCATGCACCTGCAATGCCTCTGCCATGTCCGGGTGCAGGTAGACCTTGCCGGCCGCCACCTGACGAATGGCCAGGACGAACTCGTCGGAATTCAGCTCCTTGCCGATAAAGCCGCTGGCCCCGCAGCGCAGCGCCAGGGCCACCGTCGCCGGTACATACAGGGACGAAATGATCAGCAGCCGCAGCTTGGGAAAGCGGATCTTCAAGGTACGAATCAGGTTCAGGCCGTCGACCTCGCCCGAGCGCAACGAGTAGTCCATCACCACCAGGTCGACTTCCTCCTCGCGCAAGGCGGCCATCAGCGTCGAACCACGGCTGAAGCTGCCCAGCAACAAGAGATCGGCCTCGGCCTGGATCTTGATCTCCATGCCGCACAGGACCAGGCTGTGGTCGTCCAGAATCATGAGGCGGGTAGGCTTTTTCTCGAGCATGGACTCTCCTGCACTGCTGCCAATGAAAAACTGACTCGGCAGTGGTCAGGTCCGACCGACGCAAAATCGTTGTGCGGACCGCCACCCCTTCACCATGGCATCCTGCCCAACCGATACATCCCCTGATCCGCAGGGCCCCTCACCCTGCGCCAGACTCCCACCCGGCCAGCCGCGCCACGATGACGATCGGCGCCTCTGGCGTGGGCTATGGGAGGTCATGCTAAACAGTCGTCGGTGCATCCGACATAGGATATTTCCACGGGCCCATTACGAAACCGACCTTCATGGTGCAGGACAGGCCAAATACCGACAGTCGCTACGTCGATGGGCATCGGAAATCGCTGAGGATCTTGCGGCCGAAGGGATGGTCAAGGCTGGCGCTGCGCAATTGCAGCACCACCTCGACGTCCTCGAAGCCCAGGGTCAACCAGTAACCTTCTCCGCTCGGCGCCGGCACCAGGCGCCCCTGTTCCATAAAGCGGAACCAGGCCCAGGGCCCTTCGGCCGAGCGCACCAGGGTCCGACCGTCGATCAGCGTGACCACCATCCTCAACTGGCTGCCCAGGGCCCGGGTCGGCCAGGTGAACAGGCTGGGACGGATCGGACCATGGGCATAGCTGAGCTGCAACTCGTCCAGGGTCAGGCGCACCTGGGCGATGCTTTCATCCATGGACACGGGACTGAGCTCGAAATCGACCCGTGCGACGTCGGACGCAGCAGGGAAGAACGCCCGGCGAATCTGCTCCGCACGTCGGAACTGCGCCGCCACTTTGCCCTCCAGCAGCGTGACGTCCGGATGGCTGCGCTGGAAATCCTGCAGCAACCCGGCAGGTGCGAACAAGCGGTTGAAGTCCGCCAGCGATAGCTGCTCCCGGGCCTGCCGGTCAAAGGGATAGCGCTGGGCGAGCAGCCGCGAGCATTCGGGGCCCAGTTGCAGGTTCAGGTTGGCACCGACCGTCGCCACCGTCTTCTGATGCAGATGTTGCCGGCCGACACTGACGATATCGGCGAACAGCGGATGCAGCAGCGGCGGCAGGCTGTCGATCTGCCGTCTCAGCTGCTCCAGGGCATCCACCGGCGGGCTCGGCAAGCCCATCGCCAAGGCTTGCTCGCGGGCCTGGAGGTAAACCGCCGCCTGGGCCAGGGCTTCGCGCAATGCCTCAAGCCCGGCGGCGCTGCCTTCGGTCAGCTGTTGCAGCAGCGCAAAGTGCCGGTTGACCAGGTGCTCCTCGGCGGCAATCGTGGCAGGCAGCGCCTTGGCCACCTCCGAGGAGAAACCGGAGGCCAGTGACGACACTTGCTGACGCGCTCTGTCGACCAGACGCTGGGGAACCTCGGGGATCTCCAGGCGGGTTTCACGCCCTGCCGCGCGCAGCAGACTGAACAGCGCCGAGTCGGCCCGCGACAACCGCTCGAGCCTGAGGGCCAGGGATTCGGGCTGGTCGAGGCCAACCAGTTGCAAGTCGGCAAAGAAGTTTTCCCAGTGACGGATATAGTCCTGTGCATAAAGCGCCGACACTTCGTTGTGCAAGGTCAGTGCGTCCAGCCGCAGCCCCTCGCCCATGACCCAGTCTTCATCCTTGAGCACCTCGGCCACCAGTAACGGCAGGCGGATCCGCAGTTGTTCATAGCCCTTGGGGCTGAAGCGTGCGGGAACACCTCGGTTCAAGGGCTCGCCGCTACGCCGGGCAAGACTCAGCAGGCCCTCGCTGCCGCTGACCGCGACGACACTGAAATCCTCCGCGTCGGCACTGGCCAACATTGTGCTCAACCGGGCGTACAGACGCTGCTGTTGCGGCTCGCTACGCAGTTGTCGACGCTCCCGCTCGACCCACTGCGGATCGACGCTCAGCACCGGCCCCGTCGCCAGCAGCGGTATCAGTGCCCGGGCATGAACCTGCAATTGCTCGCGTTGCTCCGGGGCCAGCGACTGACCGAGATCGCCCCGCACCCGGGCCAACAGCCAGTCGTCGAAGGCCGCCGATTCGAAGCGGCCCTGGCCGCCCAGCATCAGGTAAAAGCGCAGACGCTCCTGGCGCTCGCTATACGGCTCGTTCAACGGGGAATGCTGCAAGCTTTGTACGACGCCGGGCAGCAATTCATCGAGTAACGCCTGCTGGTAAAGGCTGCGGGTCTGGCCCAGCAAGCGGCGATACTCGCTCAACCAGAAGCCGGGCAACAACCCGGCGCCCGAGGGTGGATAGGCCAGGTTCCTGAAATGCGCCAGGCGTTCGAGCAGCGTCGGCGTCACACTTGCTCCGGTAGCGCTGGCCGGTAACTGCTCAAGCAAAACTTGTTGCTCGGTCAGCCACTGCAACTGCCGGGTCTGCAGCCAGTAACCGTTGCCGAGCAGCGTTGCCAACAGAATGACCAGGGCCGCCGCGCCGAAGACCAGCAACCAGCGCCCCCCGCCCGCACCCCGCGACAAGAATCCCCGCCAGCGCCCGTGACGTCGACTCTGTTGCAGACAACGGACCAAGCGTTGGCTGGCAGCCCGGGTGCCCGGCTCGAACCGCAAGTGGCCGCTGCAATGCAGCGATTGCAGATGGGCCTGCGCAACCCGCGGCTGCTCGAAAAACGCCGTTTGCAGATAAGGCTGCAAGACCTCGCCGAACTGTCGCCACAAGCGCGGGAAACCGTAGAGTTGAACCCGCGCAGCGGTCTGTGTCTCTCTCTGCAAACGCTCGGGTATTGTGTCTTGCACCGCCGCGAAGGCGCGGACAAGGCGCTCGGCCAGCCCCGACAGGTTCTGCCGATTGCGCCCATGGGCAAAGGCCAGCGCCAGGTCTCGTTCCTCGGCCGGCAAGGCCAGCAACGACGGCTCGAATCCCGGCAAGCGATCACAGTGGGTGACGATCACCTGCACCGGCAAGCCCTGACCGAACCGGGCGCCCAGCTCTTCCAGGCGCGCCCGCAGGATCAACGCCTGGGCATCGCGGGCGGCGGGCGCCAGACGCAACAGATGCACCGCATTGAGCACCAGCACCGCTCCCGCAACCCCCAAGCCGTGACGATGCGAGCGGCTCAGTTCATCGAGCAGGCAACGCCATAACCCTTTGCCGTCAGGATCGGCCTGGGTCAGCAACGCGGAGCTCACGGCCATGACGGAAAAAGCGCCGATACGCCCCGGGTGCAAATCATCATGCGGCAACTCGTCGCCCGTGGGTGCGCGACGGCCCTTCTCTCCCATCAGACTGCGCTTGCCGGCACCGGTCGCCCCCAACAGCAGGAACACCGGGCCGCTGGCGTTGGCCTGGCTTTCCAGGCGCCAGTGCTCCAACCGCTCGCGCAAGCGCCGTTCCCGGGTGCCAGGAGGATTGAGTTCCTGCAACGCCGACTGCGCCGCCTCGGCGCGGAGCAACTCCCGACGCTTGCGCCGTCGCCGGGCCCACCCGAAAAAAATCAGCCCCACCAGGTACATAGGGCCCAGCAACAGCCACTGCTGCCAGTCCTGGGCCAGCGGCGCAACACCATCGATGGACAAGCGCGGCCCCTGATGGCGGACCAGCAGGGTCAGCAGATAAAGCCCCACCACCAGCGGCAGCGCCCGCAACAGGTTTTTCAGCAATCTCAAGAGCATGGTGGCAGTCATCCGGCGAGGGCAAATGGGGTGACGCGCCCCCTGGCGGGGCGCTGGCGGTCACAGCGGTTCGAGCACAATCTCCACCCGACGATTGCGCGCCCGGTTGTCCGCGCTGTCATTCGGCACCCGTGGTTCACTGGCACCACGCCCCAGGGCCTGGACCCGCCCGGGGTCGGCCGCCGCACCGAACATCTCGACCAACACCGCGCGGGCGCGCCGCAGCGAGAGCTGCTGGTTGGAGACCCGGCCCTTGCCCACCGGCGTGTCGTCACTGTGGCCGATGATCCGGATACGCCCCGGCCAATCCGCCAGCACCGTGGCAGTACGCTGCAAGGTGGCTCGACTTTCTGGCGCGATCACGCTGCCGCCTGGGGCAAACAATTGCCTGGTACCGAGCAACAGCCGCACGGCGCCGGCCTCCTCCTGCAACGTCAGGCGTCCGGCGCGGATATCCTCGGCCAGGCGTTCAGCCAGCGTGGGCAGGGCTGCCGGCGCAGGAGGGAATGCCGCCACGGTGGACGACAGCCGCGACAATCCAAGCCGCTGCTGGGCGGAACGCACCTGCAAGTCATAGGCACCCGCGACGGCGAGGCCCATCAGCAATACCAGCAGGCCGCCCAAGGTCCAGCGCAGCGCACGCCGTGGCCAGCGGCTCGGTAGCGCGGTTTTCGGCGACGGACGCGGATAACGCTCGCGATGCAGGCGCAGGGTTTCGTAGAGTCGGGCACGTTTGAGGATCAGGATCGAACGGCCTTCGCGTTCGATTCGATAACGCCCCTCCAGGCCCAGGGCCAGACACAGGTACATCAGTTCGAGCAGCGCCAGGTGCTCCACAGGCTTGAGCTGCGCCTCGTCCAGATAGGCGAAGAATCCTTCGCCGCCCTTGGCTTCCTGATGAAAGGTCATCAGCAGGCTGTGCCGTGACCAGGCGCCCCGGGCCCATTCGCTGCTGGCGATGATTTCATCGAGCAAGGTGCACAGGGCATAACGGGCACGCAACACGATGCGTGATTCGATACCGCAAGCCAGGGCCTGCCGCTGGAAGGTCCGCAACCGGGCGATCAGGCGCAAACGCAGCGCCGGCAGGTCGGGCTGGCGCTTCAGCCGCTGGAACACCACCACCTCATGCAGCAGGTCGTCAGCCAGCACGCAGAGGTTTTCATCGGCAACCGCCGGTCCGGCCTGGACACGCTCGCGAGCGTTTTTGCGCGATCCGCGAGCCGTTCTGGCAAACGCCATCACGCCTCCCTGATGGCCCAGAACGCCAATTGCAGTCCCGGAAACGAACCGGCCACATGCAGGCCGAAGCCGCTGGTGTCCACCAGATCAGCCCACAAGGGATGGTCGTTCGACAGCTGGAAATAGCTGAAGCCGGGGTAGTAAGGCAGCTCCCTGGGCGCCGTCGGCAACACCTGGATCGCCAACCCCGGCAATTGCAGGTTCACCAGGTCGTGCAGGCGCTCGGCCGGACCGATCTTCAAGCGGCTGGGGAAACTTTTGCGCAGTTCCTCGTCGGGCACCTGCGCACGCACCGCGAGAATAAAACGCGCCGATTGATACAGGTTGATATCCGGCACCTGGGCAAAACGGAAACCAAAGGCACCGCTCTTGAGCGCCAGGGCGACCACGTCGGCACCGGCCACCGCACTCAACGCCTGCAACAGGTCCTGGATCAACGGCACAAAGCTCTCGCCCAGGCGGTCATGGCGGTACGGCGGATACGCCCTGGGGCGCTTGCGCTCCTGGCCGAAAATCGCCAGTTCGCCGGCCAGCCGCACCAACTCGCGGTATAGCAACTCGGGGTGTAGCGCCGGCTGGCTGGCCAGGTGCATCAGTAAACTTTCGGCGCGATTGACGCTCTGCAGCATCACGTACTGCTGGATCTCGGTCATCCCGCCGAGCCCGCCCTGGCCCAACCCGCCAGCCAGGGCCACACCGCGTTGGCGGGCGCGGGCGATCAGTTCGTCGACGGAGCGCGCCAACACCGGCGAACTACGCCAGGCCAGCAACGGTGCCACCTGTTGCCGGTCGAGCACCACCAGGCCGGCGGCCGTGCGCTCCACCACCCGGGCCACCCGCAAAAAGACATGGGAGGCGGCGACATCCGCCTCCCGCGCCAGCTTCAGGTTCAGACGACAGACCTGCAAACAGGCCGGATCGCCGCCCTCGGTATTGGCGTCGGCCACCAGGACTTCGCTGATCCGGTAACGGGCCAGGCTGTCGTCCCCGGGGGCGGTTTCGGTGTCCGCCGCCCCAGGGCGATTGAGGGCCAGGGCCAGCACCAACTGCACGTCACGCTCGCCGTCGGCCACCGGATAACGCAGCCGGACCAGTTCCTCGTCCGTCAGGGCGAAGGGACTGCCATCGGGCATGATCCCTTCGCAGGCGCTCAGGGCCAGGTTGCCCAGCGCCAACTGCGCGGCATCGATTTTCAGTGTGGCAAAGCCCCAGCCATGGGGTTGCACGGCACGCAGGACCTGCGCCAGCCGGGCCCGATGATGGAGCTCTTGCTGCTGGAAGTGCTGCGGCAGCAGAAACATGCCTTCGGACCAGACGACGCCGTCGTGACTACTCATCGGCGTTCTCCTCTGCCGGCGCCGACGTCAACGCCACGCGCTGGCGAGCGATCTGGGCCTTCAGCCGCGAGGGGCGCGTCGGGTCGATTTCGGCCCAGGCCCACCACTGGGCATGGTCGATATTGCGGTACTCGGCCACCAGCGCGATAAAGCGGGTGCCGGGCACGGGAAGAAAGTTCTGCTCCTGCTGCTGGCCCGGGCGCAGCAGCACCGATTCCTGGCGCAGCAGATCACGGCCCAGCGCCTGCTCGGCCGCGGCTTCGGACTGGAACAGCTCGACCTGTTCCAGGCGCTTGCTGTCCGCCAGTTGCAGAAGCCTGACGATCACCGGCGACGGCCGCCCATGCAGGTCGGGATTGCTGTCCAGTGCCGCTTCCAGGGACAACGCGATACGCGGTTCAGGCGGCGGTTCGTCCGACCAGAACCAGGCACAGCCCGGGAGCGTCGACACCAGCAGCAGGCACAGGGCGCGTCGAAACACCGGCTTAATCGCGACCATCGTCGGCCTCCTTGGGCTGTTTGGCCTTCGCAGGTGCCGCCGCCTTGGCCGAGGTGGTGGCCGCGGCGGCGCCGCCATTGATGTCGACCGAGGCGGTACCGTCGAGGGTCACGGTCTTGCCGTTGATCGCCACACCCGCGGCGCTGAGTACCAGGGTACTGGCACCGACCTTGAGGGTCAGGCTCTTGCCGGCTTCCAGCACCAGCTTGCCGTTGGCCTTGAAATCCATATCGGTGGCGCTCGACTGCCATTGGCCGGCAATCCGACAATGGCTATCGCCACCGATATCCAGCGATTGATCGGCGTCGACCCGAGTGTTGCGCCGGCCGCCCACGGACTCATGAAGGTCATCCTCGACCTTGAGAAACTGATTGGCGCCCACCGTCAGGTGCCAGTCGTTGCCAATGCTGGCGAACGCATCGTTACGCACCGTCAGGTCCTGATTGCGTCCGGCATGGATCAGCAGTTGCTCGTGGCCCTTCCTGTCGTCGAAGCGCAACTCGTTGTAGACATCCTGCTCGCCCAGGGACTGTGATTTGAGACCACTGCGGGCCGCCTGGGCCGGCAGCTCCCAGGGTGGCCGGTGACCGGCGTTATAGAGCCCGGCGGTGACCAGGGGCCGGTCGGGGTCGCCGCCGAGGAACTCCACCACCACCTCCTGCCCGACCCGCGGCACGAACAGCGCCCCCCAACGCTTGCCGGCTATCGGCTGGGCGACCCGGACCCAGCAGGAACACGTCTCGTTGCGTCGCCCGCTGCTGTCCCAGTGAAACTGCACCTTGATCCGACCGTACTCGTCGACCCAGATCGGATCGCCTTCCTTACCGACCACAAAGGCCGTCTGTGGTCCGGCGATCAGCGGACGCGGTGTCTGGATCGGCGCGCGAAACACCTGGGTGGTCGGGATCGCCTCGACTTCGCAGCGTAACCCAGCCCCTTCATCGAACTGCAAGGTCGCGGCAACAATCAGGTAATCGCCGTTCTGCTCGGTTCGAGGGTGATCGACCAGGCTGAAACACTGACCGGGCACCAGGTAAGGCGACTGGCTGACACCCCATCGCGACTGCTGGCAGACCTGCGCGGCTTCGAGCTGAATCCGTGCCAGGGCTTCGCCGGACCGGCGTCCCTTGAAGCGCCCCGGAAAACCTTCCTGGCGATAATCACCATGGCGCGACGTCGCCGCGCTCGCGTGGCTGACCGAGAGAACGCTGGCTTCACGGTTACTGGCCTTGGAGAAATCGAAGTCCACCAGGCTGAACAACCCAGGACGCAGCTCGGCGCGGGACTCCCAGCGCTGCATGATGCCCGGGTTGTTGTCCAGGTTGGGCCGATAACTCATTTCACGCAGGTGTTGCACCGGCTTGTGCATCCCCATGGAGTCGACGATGACCAACAGGTGAACCTCATCCTGGTCTTCGAAGAAGTAGTACAGTCCCGCGTCCTCCAGCAAACGACTGAAAAAAGCAAAGTCGCTTTCAGCGAACTGCACGCAGTACTCCATCGGCTCCGTAGATTCTTCGGCCCGCCAATCGAAACAGTCGGAATAGTCCTTGAATACGTCCTCCAGCACCTCCTTCAAGGTCATGTTCTGGAAAATCCGGTGGCGCCGCGACTGCGCCAGGAACCATAACCAAGGCCTGAGCGAAACCCGGTAGCGCGCATCGCGACCGACTCGCCCCATGGCGCTGAAGGCACTGATATAACCCTGGATGAAACGTCCCCGCCCTTCCTCGACACCCAGGCCCAGTGCCAGGGGTCGCCCGAGCAAGTCATCGGCCTGTAAGCCATCGTCTGCACAGGAGAGCGTCAGCTCATACTCGCCGAGCCGGCTCAACCCCTCCTGGGCGGTGAGCGCCAGCAGCAATAGCGTGGCATCGACGCCAGGCACCTGGACACGGTAGTAGGTGTTTTCGGACATGGTGACAAGGGCTCGCTCAGGCAATCGTGGTCTTGAGGGTGGCGCTGGCATTGACGCTGATCTGACCACCCCAGTTGCACTGGCAGGTGCAGCAGTGGTCCAGCGCCGGCAGCTTGGCAATCCGTGTTCGCATCGCACCGGGCTGCCAGGGCGTGAGCGTGGCGGGCACGCAGGGCATCGGCGTCAACACGCCCATGGCGGCGGCCGTCGCCGCCGCGACCTGGGGGTTGGCCGGACTGTGACAGAGGCCGAAGGCGGGAATATTGACCATGGGTTGATGATCGAGAATGTTCGCCGCCAGCCGACCTTCGACCTTGACCCGCCCCAGCGGCAGGACACCCAGGGGAGCCGGCGCGGCGCCAAACGAACAGGAAAGCAAGGCGCCCATTACAACTTGCTGATTCATGCGTGCTCCAGACAGACATCCGTGGAAAGCCCGCGCAGTGTCAGTGAAGGGTGCCCTGCGGGGTATCGGATAACTCCTAAATCAGCCGACGTGGCCCGGTGCGGGTCGCTGAAAGCGCGCGGGCTCGAAACGCCATCCCGCTGCCGTCGCACCCTTGTGCCCCAACCAGCAGGCCCGTCCCAGGCCCTGCCGTGCGCCCAGTTGCAGGCCTGGTCGCTGCCCTGCCTCCAGACACACATCGAGATCCCATTGAAAGGTCGGTCCGACATAACATTCGACCAGTTGGCACAAGGGTTCGAAGTAACGTCCGCCGGGCAGCAGGTGCTGGTAGTCCGCCCAGGACAAAGGCCCCAGGTGCAAGCAGAAACTGTGCTGGATATTCCACAGCCGGCGCCCCAGCAACGCGGCCCCGCCCAGCCGCGCCGACTCGCGCCGCCGACCCAGCTGCAAGCGTTCATCGGATGCCAGGACAGTCCGATGCCGGCCCAGGCTGCTGAGCGCCACCGGCAGGCGCAGCAGATCCCGGACCAGGGCCAGTAAACCGGCGGCACTGCGGCGCTGATCGATAAACTGCGGCGCGTAGTAGCGCGTGGCGTTGGGCAAGGCGCGGGGCTGGCCCGGAGAGAACGCCGACACATAGTCGGCGAAACGGTCGTCGGCCGGACGATCGGCCCAGACCACCGGACGCACCCGCGCCCAGCTTCGATAAAGCAGGCTCAGCAGACGGTGGTGAAACACATCGAGAAAGTGCGCCAGGGTACTGTCGCCATGGTTGATCTGGCGCGACAGCACATCCTCGCTGAAATGCAGGGGCATCGGCCCGTTCGCCCCCGTCAGGCCGAAGAAGTTCACCGCCAGCTGCGCGGCACGGCCCTCACGCAGGCGCAGTTGAGCGATCATCGCCGGCTCGAACGCCAGCGAGACGTGCTGCGCCAGACGCAACGGATCGTCGCCCAGGCGCTGCGCCGTCCCCCAGCGCGGCGCATCAGGGTAGGTGCGCTCGAGCAAACGCATCGCGGCAAAAAAATCGTAGCGCCAGGGCTGTTCGACCAACTCGGGCGGTGGCGCTACCAGATCATGCATTGACCCGCCCTCGCCTGCCAGGTCTTGATAGGGCCTCGGCTCACACTGTGCAACTCGGTCTGCATAAAGGCATTGAGCGCGGCATAACGCACAAAAAAACGCTCCAGCGCGGCGCCGAACAGATAGGTCCCGGTGCCTTCGCAGGCGGCGTCATCAAGGACCAGGGTCAGGTTCAGCCCGCGACCGAACGCCACCGGCCCGGCCCCGGGCAAACGCCGGGTGACGACCTGCGCGCGCAACGAGACGATGCCTTGCAGCAACTTGTGCCCGCTGCTGTCGCCCTCGGGCAGGTAATGCGCCAGCAACTCGCGCAAGGCCCGGGCCCCGGCCGCCCCGTCGTGGTGAGCCAGGGGCAGGTAGTTGCGCGACAACTGCCGCACCACCTGCCATTGCCGGTCGCCCTGGGACGGCGCGGGGAGCGGTCGCGAAGGCCCGGCCACACAACGGATCGCCAATACCGGGGCGCCCACGTCGAGGACGAAGTCGGTGTTGCCCGCCCCCAGGGGCAGGCGCAACGGCAGGTCGCGGTTGGAACACAGCACGTCCACCGCCAGGCGCTGCAACTCGGCGTCCGCCTCCAGCGCCACGACCAGACTGGCGTCACAGCCGCGATAACGCCGCTGCCCGTCGACAAAGCGCTGCGGAACGCGGCTGGGGGTGCGCTGCATCTGGTAGAAACCCGCCAGGCGACGCTCGTCTCCATCCAGCCGTTGCGGGGCATACAACGGCAGGATGACCTGACGCTCCTTGGAACCGGCGGCATAGCCATGGACCGCCAGGACCTCCTGGATCTCGTAGGCGAGTGGCCGGGCCTTGTCGACCACCAAGGGCAAGTCATGCCGATAAGGATCGACGACGATTCGCTCGACCCGCTTGTTGAACAGATTGATCACCGGTACGCAGAACAACCCGAAGTGGCTGGCATTGAGCAACGCCGACAAGGGTTGTGACAGGGGCGCGAACACCACCACCAGCTCCACGCTGCGCGCCGGACAATCGCGCAACGCCGGCCCCAGGCCACCCAGGCTGACAAAGCGCTCGCCCTCGGCGAAGGCGAGAAAGGTCTTGAGTTGCGCGCACACCGCGTCACTGTTCAACGACCGTGCATACTGACTGGAGACCGGGTGCGCAGGCGGTTGCCGGATATGCTCGGGGTCGATTCGTGGGCTCCATCCGCCCTCGCCTTCGCCGCAACGTACGAACAGACCTTCGGCACGTGTCAACAGGGCTTCCTGGACCGCCAGCGGCAGCGAGCCATCGCCGCGCAGGAACAGCGTCAGTTCCTGCAGTGCCAATTGATCGAAGGACACCCCGGCGGTGGTTCGCAGACGCAGGCGCAAGGCACCGCCTTCCTCCTTGACGACGCTGGCGGGCAAGCCCTTGAGCAGTCCCGCGCTGGGCAGGTACTCGGCCGAGTCCAGGACCAGGGGCCAGAGCGTCACCGGGCGCAGGCTGCGAAACTCGCAGCGCGGGTCTTGCCCGCCCGCCTCACCCACGGAGCGCACCACGCTATCGGCCGGCAAGGTGAACCCCGAGGCCAGCGAGCCCTCCTGCAAGTCCGGGGAAAGCTGCAGTACCGCCATGGACGGCACCGGCAGCAACTGCTGCGGCTGCACCAGTTCCAGCAGGCTCTCGGTGAAACGCGGAAACTCGGCTTCCATTTGCAGTTGCACCCGGGCAGTGAGAAAACTCAGCCCCTCCAGCAAACGCTCCACCGACGGATCGGTCACCTCATCGGGGCGCAGCCCCAGGGTGGCGGCGATCTTGGGGTAGTCCTCGGCGAACTCGGCACCGGCTTCACGCAGGAAACTCAATTCACGCTCGTAGTGCCGCAGCAGCCGCTCATCCATGGGTGGACGGTCGACCATAGGGCCGGACCCGCACCTCACCACTTTCGGTGTTCCAGGCCGACTCCAGGCGAAAGGCGTGCAACGCATCGAGGCCGCGGATCTCGCCCTCGATCAGAAAATTCAGGCTGGCACTGCAGGACGTCACCGGCAGCAGTTGCACCGCGACGCTGTAACGCAGGATGCGCGGTTCGAAATCCAGGACGATTTCACGGATGCGGCTCTCGAGCTTCTGCGTATCGATGCTCGACAGCACCACGCCCGCCAGGTTGCCCAGGCCATAGTTGAGCACTGAACGGGTGACATGGGGCTGGCTGCCCAACGGGCAGATCGCCCCGAGTCCGGTGGCATTGAACAGCAGCGTCAAATCTCGGCACAGGTGTTCCAGCTCTTGCTGCGCACCGCCCCCCGCCCGGCGCCGGGTCATCTCATCGCCAGGATTGGCGGGACGCAGCAGACGTTCGAGCAGCGGTGTCATGGAAGTGCTCATGAAAATCCTCCCGAAAAAAACCCGGCGCCGACGGCCCCCGCAGCATGCTGCGGGGGCCGTCGGCGTTCGATCACACGGTCGTGTTGCTGAGCAGGTCGTAGCTCTTTGCAAGGGTCGCGACAGCCTTGCCATCAACGAAGTGCTTGTACTGGTACTTGATGGCGGTGAAGCTAATCTGGATGGTTTCGCTCGGGCGATCACCGCTACCGCTGATGGAGTAGCTGCTGATGATCGGCGCCGTCAGCGTGAACTCGACGTAGGGTTCGTTCTTGCCCGTCGAACTACCGCTGGTCTGGATGATGCGCAAGGTCGCCTCGTCCAGGGACTTGCCGCTAACCGACTCGATAAACAGATTAGGCGAAGCGACGTCAGTGGTTTTGTTCAAGGTTATCTCGGTGACATGCCCGACACTCGGCTCACGGTCATTGCCGATGGAGATGGAACGACCACTGCTGAACCCCCAGGAGTCGATGACGATCCAGTCCTTGTGATCCTTCTCCTGGCAGTTCCCCTTAATCTCGGTTTTGAATTTCAATACAATCATGCGGACTCCAACATCTGTTTATTTGAATGGTTAAGTACCTTTCCGGGGACAAGGCCCCGGTCGGGCATGAACCCCTCAGCCTTTGACCGAGGGCAGTCGGGAGACCAGTCGCAGGGATACGCTCAGGCCTTCCAATTGATAGTGGGGACGCAGGAAGAACTTGGCCTGGTAAAAGCCCGGGCTGCCCTCCACTTCCTGCACCACCACTTCGGCACCCGCCAGCGGCTTGCGCGCCTTGTCGGCGTCGCTGGCGGTCGCCGGGTTATGCTCGACGTACTTGACAATCCAATTGTTGAGCCAGATCTCCATGTCTTCGCGCTCACTGAAGGAGCCGATCTTGTCGCGCACGATGCACTTGAGGTAATGGGCAAAACGACAGGTGGCGAACAGATACGGCAACCGCGCCGCCAACTGTGCATTGGCGGTGGCGTCGGGGTCGTCGTATTCCTGGGGAGCGTGCAAGGACTGCGCGCCGATAAACGCCGCCAGCGAGCTGTTCTTGCAATGCACCAGGGGCATGAAGCCGTTCTTGGCCAACTCCACTTCGCGCCGATCACTGATGGCGACCTCGGTCGGACAGGTCATGTCGACGCCGCCGTCCTCGGTCGGATAGGTATGCACCGGCAGCCCGCTGATGGCGCCGCCGGACTCGATGCCGCGAATCCGCGAGCACCAGCCGTACTCCTTGAAGGAGCGGTTGATATTGATGCCCATGGCATAGGCTGCATTGGCCCACAGGTAGTTCTGCGCCTGGCCTTCGGTGACCTCCTCGAAGGCGAACTCCTCCACTGGCGCGGTACGTGCGCCGTAGGGAATACGCCCGAGAAAACGCGGCATGGTCAGGCCGATATAGCGCGAATCCTCGGAGCGCCGCAGATTGCGCCAGGCGGCATGCTCGGGAGTGAGGAACAGCTTGCTCAGGTCGCGGGGGTTGGCGACCTCGCGCCAGGAGTCCATCAACATCACCGCCGGCGACGCCGCGCTGATCAGGGGCGCATGGGCCGCGGCGGCAATCTTGGCCAGTGACGCCAACAGCTCCACATCCGGTGGGCTGTTATCGAAATAGAAATCGGCGATCAGCACACCGAAGGGCTCACCGCCCAGTTGGCCGTACTCATGCTCGTAGATTTTCTTGAACAGCGGGCTCTGGTCCCAGGCCGCGCCCTTGAATTTCTTCAGCTCGCGGGCGACTTCGTCCTTGGCGACGTTGAGGAAACGGATCTTGAGTTTCTCGTCGGTCTCGGTATTGCTCACCAGGTAGTCGAGGCCGCGCCAGGCTGATTCGACGGCCTGGAAATCCGGGTGATGGAGGATGTCATTGACCTGCGCGGACAACTTGGCGTCGATTTCACCGATCAGGGCCTGGATGGTGCCGAGGGTGTCGTGGGCAATCAGGTGGGTCGTGCGTAGCGCCTGTTGGGCCAGGGTCTGCACCGCATTTTCAATGGCTTCGCGCACCGGCTCGCCGCGGGGCTTGAACTCGCGTTGCAGCAGGTCGTTGAATTCACTGGGCGAGAGCTCGGCCGTCGGGTCGATGCCGGACTGATTCTGAGATGTGGCGGACACGGATATTTACCTGTTTCAGGGAGCGATCATCGAAGGCATCAGTCTTCGGACTCGGTGGCCGCCGGCTTGGCGTGGGCCAGCAGCGACTGCATCAGGGCCGGGTTTTCCAGCAACTTGGCCATCAGTTGCTCGGCGCCACTCTTGCCGTCCATATAGGTCAGCAGGTTGGCCAGTTGATTGCGCGCCTCCAGCAGTTCACGCAGCGGCTCGACATTGCGGGCCACGGCACCGGGCGAGAAGTCGTCCATGCTCTTGAAGGCCAGCGACACCGCCATCTGCCCTTCCCCCGTCAGTTGGTTGGGCACACTGATGCGCACCTGGGGTTCGATGGCGGCCATGCGCTCATCAAAATTGTCGATATCGATTTCCAGGAACTTGCGCTCGGCCACCGGCGGCAGGTCGTCCCGGTTGGCCCCCGAGAGATCGGCGAACACGCCGTTGACAAAGGGGATCTCGATGGTCTTTTCGGCGCCGTACAACTCGACGTCATATTCGATCTGGACCCGTGGCGCACGGTTGCGCCCAATGAATTTCTGGCTGTTGTTACTGGACATACAGATAAACCTGAGCAGGGAGGGAAAGGTTAGTCATCGGTGATACCGCCCAGCGCATGCAGGTCGGCAAGGCTGCCTGGCACCAGTTCGGCGATCGCTTCGAGAAAACTCATGCTGGCGAGCCGACGCGTCCTGGCCGCCAGCAAGGGCACCGGGCTCGAAGGTTCGTGCTGGGCGTAGTAAGCGCAAATGGCATCCAGGGCGCGGACTACGTCCTCACGGGACTGGCAGACACCGCTCCAGGTGGCTGGAGCACGACTTGTCACATCGGTGGCCAGGGCCTGGGGCAAATCATCGCCTGGCGGCGGCAAGACGACATCGCAACGCTCTTCGGCGATGCGGCACCACTTGTCCAGGGCCCGCCCGAGGCCGTCCAGCGGCGAAATACCGGGGGCCGCGATTTTTTCCTCCAGACAAGCGCCGATCCGCGCGATCAGTTCGACCAGAGCCCTCAACAAGCTCAGGTTCTCGATCAGCTCAGCACGGGCCTTGGACTCGATCAGCGCACCCAGACGCGCCAGTCCTTGTGTCCGGACCTCCTCCTCGGCGGACTCGGCGATGCAGGCCAGATCGGTCACACGCAGCGGTTCAAGGCCCATGGCATTGCCCAGCTGCTGACGCTTGAGCACCTGGACCACACTGGTGGGCACCGCCAGCTCGGCAAGGGTATTGAGGCGCATCAGCGGATCGTGATCGTCTTCGGCCAGGAGCTGCGGGTGAACATCCTCCCAGCGCTCACGCAGCAGACTGTCGATCAGCCGCAAGCCATCGACAAAGCCGGGCAGCCCGTGCAATTCCAGCAAGGCCCGCGCCAGGCAAACCGCCACCCGCAGGTCGAGAGCATCCTCCAGCAGCGTCAGGCACAGCGAGCGTACCCGTTGCCAGTCCACCGGCGTTGCGGGGTACACATGATCGCCGTATTGAACTTCGTTGCCGCCGTCTATTTCTTCTAACAGTTGAATAAAGTCCGCGCGGTATTCCAAGTTCGGACCGCAGGGCCTGTCTGGCAGGGTATTAATATAAGGAATCAGTTCTTTTATCGACATATTCCAGCCCCATGAAAATGCCCTTCAGGCACGCCAAACCAAAGTGAAAGACGTTAAACCTCAGCGCCCTGCGCACACGGCAAGCCAGGCGCTGCGTGGATTCACTCTAGTCAAAGGGGGGGGCCGAAAACATAGGAATCGTCCTAGATCGGATAACCACGAAGTGCCGTTGCAAAGGAAATAAATAACGAAAGTTTGCAACTTTCAAAGGAAGAGCAAAGAAGGAACTTTCATGACACTTTTTTAAACATTCGCAGCGTATTTAAAACGTGTCACAAGAGAATCGAAGGGGACGACTTCAAGTCAGCACAAGAAGCCCAGGCAGTGGAGGGCAAAAAAAAGGCAAAAAAATGCCCCGGCAAGCCGGGGCATTTTCTTTGCTTCAAGGAGTTCAAGGGCCTTGAAGCGGTGTATGGCGCAGCGGACGGGACTCGAACCCGCGACCCCCGGCGTGACAGGCCGGTATTCTAACCGACTGAACTACCGCTGCGTATCGCTCGGACTTGCGTCCGTTTGAAATCTTGAAACCCGTGATCGAAAAGCTTCGGTGCCTTTCAATCGCAGACCGCACAAGGCGACCTGTACAAATATGGCGCAGCGGACGGGACTCGAACCCGCGACCCCCGGCGTGACAGGCCGGTATTCTAACCGACTGAACTACCGCTGCGCGTCGGTTGGAAGCTCCTTGCGGAACATCCGATTCTCTTGCGAGAAGCTCAACGAGTGGTGGGTGATGACGGGATCGAACCGCCGACCCTCTGCTTGTAAGGCAGATGCTCTCCCAGCTGAGCTAATCACCCTTTGCTTCGTTGAGGCCGCGAAATTTACGCAGGTAGCGGACCTAAGTCAATAGCCTGCTTGAAGTTTTTCAGAAAAAGACAGATTCGTGTCACAGGCAAGACCATCAAGCCCTGCTCTCTGTAGGAGCGAGCTTGCTCGCGATGGTAGCCGGAACACTACGGGCTAGCAGACTTCCCGCGTTATCGTTGACGTCCATCGCGAGCAAGCTCGCTCCTACCGGTAGATCATCTTGCGGCTCATGCCACCGTCAACCACGAATTCCTGGCCGGTGACAAACCCCGCATTCCTCGACAGCAACCAGGCCACCAACGCCGCCACATCCTCGACCGTCCCTACCCTTCCCGCCGGATGTTGGGCATGGTCGGCGTCGCTCAACGGCTCGGCCCGACGTACCGAGGGATCGCGGGCATCGATCCAGCCCGGACTGACCGCATTGACCCGGATCTCCGGCCCGAGGCTGATCGCCAGGGCGTGAGTCAGGGCCAATAGACCGCCCTTGCTCGCCGCATAGGCCTCGCTGTCGGGTTCCGACTGCGCCGCACGGGTAGAGGCCAGGTTGACGATCGCGCCGCAGTGGGCACGCAGATAAGGCGCGCAGTGCTTGGCCAGCAACATCGGCCCGCCGAGATTGACCGCCAGCACACGATTCCAGTGCGCCAGGTCGAGACTTTCAAGGGTGATGTTGTGCGGGTCGGCAATCGCCGCGTTGCACACCAGGGCATCGATCCGGCCGAAACGGCCCAATACCTCGGCAACGCCCTGGGCCACCTGGGCTTCATCGGCCACATCCATGCCGATGAAACAGGCATTCTCGCCCAGGATCCGGGCCACCTTGGCGCCACGGCGACGATCGAGGTCGGTGAGCACCACCTGCCAGCCTTCGCTGATCAACCACGCCGCGATCCCCAGGCCGATACCACGGGCCGCGCCCGTCACCAGGGCGACACGGCCGTTATTGGCAACGGCCGTGTCCAGGGACCACTCGATCACAAGGCCGCCAACCCGCGAGCCAGGTCGGCTTGCAGGTCGGCCACGTCTTCGAGGCCGACGGCGACACGGATCAGGCTGTCGCGAATCCCCGCGGCCTCACGTTCCTGCGGCGCCAGGCGGCCGTGGGAAGTGGTGCTCGGGTGGGTGATGGTGGTCTTGCTATCACCCAGGTTGGCGGTGATCGAGATCAGTCGGGTGGCGTCGATAAAGCGCCAGGCGCCCTCTTTGCCGCCCTTGACCTCGAAGCTCACCACCGCACCGAAACCGCGCTGCTGACGCTGGGCCAGTTCGTGCTGCGGGTGGCTCTTGAGGCCGGCGTAATGGACCTTCTCGATACCGTCCTGCTGCTCCAGCCATTCGGCCAGGGCCTGGGCATTGGCACAGTGGGCGCGCATGCGCAGGTTCAGGGTTTCCAGGCCCTTGAGGAAAATCCAGGCATTGAACGGACTGAGGGTCGGCCCGGCGGTGCGCAGGAAACCGACGACTTCCTTCATCTGCTCGCCACGCCCGGCAACCACGCCGCCCATGCAACGGCCCTGGCCGTCGATGAACTTGGTCGCCGAATGCACGACGATGTCCGCGCCCAGCTTCAAAGGCTGTTGCAGGGCCGGCGTGCAGAAACAGTTGTCCACTACCAGCATCGCACCCTTGGCATGGGCGATTTCAGCCAACGCGGCGATATCCACCAGTTCAGCCAGCGGATTGGACGGCGATTCGACGAACAGCAGCTTGGTATTCGGCCGGATCGCCGCGTCCCAGCCCGACAGGTCGGCCAGGGGCACGTAGTCGACTTCAACACCGAAGCGCTTGAAGTACTTCTCGAACAGACTGATGGTGGAACCGAACACACTGCGCGAGACCAGCACATGGTCGCCGGCACTGCACAGGCTCATGACCACGGCCATGATCGCGGCCATGCCGGTGGCGGTGGCAACCGCCTGCTCGGCCCCTTCCAGGGCGGCGATGCGCTCTTCGAAGGAACGCACGGTGGGGTTGGTGTAGCGCGAGTAGACGTTACCCGGCACTTCCCCGGCGAAACGCGCCGCCGCATCGGCGGCGGTGCGGAACACGTAGCTGGAGGTGAAGAACATCGGGTCGCCGTGCTCGCCTTCCGGCGTGCGGTGCTGACCGGCACGGACGGCCAGGGTGTCGAAGGCTACGCCCTCGAGATCGCTGTCCAACCGACCGGCATCCCATTCCTGACTCATGCTGCCACTCCTTGTTCGATTCTCTTGAAGATTAAAACCGGTTTTAAGGGTGGACACGACCCCTGTAGGAGCAGGGCTTGCCCGCGAAGGGGCCCTTGAGACCGCCAGAAGCTTCGCGGGCAAGCCCGGCTCCTACAGGGCGGCGGTGTTTTCAGGACCGCGGCCACACCCCAGAGCCGGTTTTTACTCAGTTGTTGTACAGGTCGATGATCGCGCTGACCGCCTGGGTCTTGACCTTGGACGCATCGTTACGCGCCTGCTCGATCTTGGCCAGGTAGTGCTCGTCGATGTCGCCGGTGACGTACTTGCCGTCGAACACCGCGCAATCGAAGTTCTCGATCTTGATCTTGCCACCACCGACGGCCTCGATCAGGTCCGGCAGGTCCTGGTAGATCAGCCAATCGGCGCCGATCAGGTCGGCCACGTCCTGGGTCGTGCGGTTGTGGGCGATCAGCTCATGGGCACTCGGCATGTCGATACCGTAGACGTTCGGGTAGCGCACCGCCGGGGCCGCCGAGCAGAAGTAGACGTTTTTCGCGCCGGCTTCGCGGGCCATCTGGATGATCTGCTTGCACGTGGTGCCGCGCACGATGGAGTCGTCCACCAGCATGACGTTCTTGCCACGGAATTCCAGCTCGATGGCGTTGAGCTTCTGCCGCACGGACTTCTTGCGGGCCGCCTGGCCCGGCATGATGAAGGTCCGGCCGATATAGCGGTTCTTCACAAAGCCTTCGCGGAACTTCACGCCCAGGTGGTTCGCCAGCTCCAGGGCCGAGGTACGGCTGGTGTCCGGGATCGGGATGACCACGTCGATATCGTGCTGCGGACGCTCGCGCAGGATCTTCTCCGCCAGCTTCTCGCCCATGCGCAGACGCGCCTTGTATACCGACACGCCGTCGATGATCGAATCCGGACGCGCCAGGTAGACGTGTTCGAAGATGCACGGGGTCAACGACGGGTTGGTCGCGCATTGACGGGTGTGCAGCTTGCCGTCTTCGGTGATGTACACCGCTTCGCCCGGTGCCAGGTCGCGGATCAGGGTGAAACCGAGCACGTCCAGGGACACGCTCTCCGAGGCGATCATGTACTCGACGCCTTCGTCGGTGTGACGCTGGCCGAACACGATCGGACGGATGCCATGGGGGTCGCGGAAACCGACGATACCGTAGCCGGTCACCATCGCCACCACCGCGTAACCACCGACGCAGCGGTTGTGCACGTCGGTCACCGCGGCGAACACGTCTTCTTCGGTCGGTTGCAGCTTGCCGCGCTGGGCCAGCTCGTGGGCGAACACGTTGAGCAACACTTCCGAGTCGGAGTTGGTGTTGACGTGGCGCAGATCCGACTCGTAGATTTCCTTGGCCAACTGTTCGACGTTGGTCAGGTTACCGTTGTGGGCCAGGGTGATGCCGTACGGCGAGTTGACATAGAACGGCTGGGCCTCAGCCGAAGTCGAACTGCCGGCGGTCGGGTAACGCACATGGCCGATGCCCATGTGTCCGACCAGGCGCTGCATGTGCCGCTGATGGAATACATCGCGGACCAGGCCGTTGTCCTTGCGCAGGAATAACCGGCCGTCATGGCTGGTCACGATACCGGCAGCGTCCTGGCCGCGGTGCTGGAGCACGGTTAGCGCGTCATACAGCGCCTGATTGACGTTCGACTTACCGACGATACCGACGATGCCACACATGCGACGCAACCCCTACTTAATGAATCTGAACTGAACAGCTCTTACTGAGGCGTTTTGGCCGGCAAGAGATGTTCCTTGAACGGAAGGTCAGCGGGTACGCTGATTCCGCTGGCTAACCACCGACTGCTCCACCCCAGGATGAGGTTCTTGGACCAGTCGGCGACCAATAGAAATTTTGGCACGAGCTGGGAGCCCTGCCACCACGAATCCTGTTGGACCGGCCCCAGGCTCAGCAGCCCGACGGCCACCACCACCAGCAGCCCGCCACGCGCGGCACCGAAGGCCATGCCGAGGAAGCGGTCGGTCCCGGACAGGCCGGTGACGCGAACCAGTTCGCCGATAAGATAGTTGACCATGGCGCCCACCAGCAGGGTGGCGACGAACATGATTGCACAGCCCGCGATCACGCGTGCCGAAGGTGTCTGGATATAGTCGGTCAGGTACACGGACAACGAGCCACCGAACATCCAGGCGACCGCGCCGGCAATGATCCAGGTGAGCAGGGACAGGGCTTCCTTGACGAAACCACGGCTCAAGCTGATCAACGCAGAAACGACGATTACCGCAATAATCGCCCAGTCAACCCAGGTAAATGGCACAGTGCAGCCTACAGACGGATAAGGCGGCGCATTTTAGCAGAGCGCCGCCCCACTGGTAAGGCGATTGTCAGAGCATTTCGATACAAAGCCGCGGGCTTACCCGCGTTCCGGTTGGAAACGCACGACAAAGCCCTTCAGATTCTGCTGACGACCCAGCAGGTCACGCAGGCGATCGGCCTCGGCACGCTCGATCAGCGGACCGACAAAGACCCGGTTCTTGCCATCGGAAG
Source organism: Pseudomonas sp. MWU12-2319 (assembly GCF_023242525.1). NCBI lineage: Bacteria > Pseudomonadati > Pseudomonadota > Gammaproteobacteria > Pseudomonadales > Pseudomonadaceae > Pseudomonas > Pseudomonas sp. MWU12-2319. The sequence goes on along the minus strand of NZ_JALJES010000002.1, from coordinate 338,834 downwards.
AACGGATATAGGCGTTGTAACCCTGGCTGCGCAGGGTCTTCTGCAGGCTTTCGGCACTGTCACGGCTGGACAGGCTGGCCAACTGCACCGACCAGCTGATCGGCAGGCCGTTGGGGTCTACGCGATTTTGCGTGGTATCGAGCTTGGCCGGCGCCACTGCAACCACCTGGGCCGGTGTTTGCGCCGGGGCCGGAGCCGGTTTGGTGGCGGGCGCAGGGGCTACGGGCTTGGCCGCCGCGACCGGAGCCACTGGCTTGGGTGCCGGTGCCGGTGCGAGAGGCACCGGCGTTTCCTCGACTTCCTCATCAGCCGGGACCGAATCCGGGGGCAATGCCTGCGGCTCGGGAACCGGCACCGGCTCGACCTTGACCTGGGGCAGCACCGAGGCCTGGGGCGCGGCCGGCGCTTCGACCCTAACCTGACGCTGCTCGTCCTGGCGGGAAAACAGCATCGGCAGGAAGATCACCGCCAAGGCCACCAGCACCAGGGCACCGACCATCCGTTGCTTGTACGCTTTATCCAGCATTGCCATTGGCAGCCTCCTCCGTGGCGCGCCGGGCCAGCCACTCCAGCGCCTCGGCAACACAAAAAAACGATCCGAACAACAGAATTTCGTCATCGGCCGTGGCCTGGGCGCATTGCCCTTCCAGCGCAGCGGCGACACTTTCGTAGACGCTCACCGACGCACCACGAGCCGCCAAGGCGGTTTGCAGGTCAGCCGCCGGGCGACTGCGCGGCGTCTGCAAGGGCGTCACCGCCCAGTGCTGGATATGACGCTCAAGCGGGGCAACCACCCCATCGAGGTCCTTGTCCGACAAGAGCCCGAATACCGCCAAACGCCGCCCCTTCAAGGGACTGTGCGCCAAGCGCTCGGCCAGGTATTCGGCGGCATGGGGATTGTGCCCGACATCCAGCATCAGGCTGAGGGACTTGCCCTGCCAGGTCAGCTTACGCCGATCCAGCCGGCCGACAATACGGGTATCCAGCAGCGCCTGGGCAATCCGCTCGGGCTGCCATGGCAGATCCATCAACAGGTAAGCCTGCAGGGCCAGGGCGGCGTTCTCCATCGGCAGGCCAAGCAGCGGCAGATCGCGCAACTCGACCGCCCGGCCCTGGCGGTCGACGCCACGCCACTGCCAGTTTGCATCGGTGAGGCCAAGATCGAAGTCCCGGCCACGCAGGAAGAACGGGCTACCCAACTCACGAGCCTTGTCCAGCAGCGGCTGCGGCGGATTCAGGTCGCCACACAGCGCCGGTGCGCCCGGGCGGAAGATCCCGGCCTTTTCGAACGCCACCGATTCACGGCTGTTGCCCAGGTATTCGGCATGATCGACACCAATGCTGGTCACCAACGCCAGGTCGGCATCCACCACATTGACCGTATCCAGGCGTCCACCAAGACCGACTTCCAGGACCACGACATCCAGGGCCGCACGCTCGAACAGCCAGAGCGCGGCCAGGGTGCCCATCTCGAAATAGGTCAGGGAGGTCTCGCCCCGCCCGGCATCGAGGGCGGCGAAGGCTTCGCACAACTGCGCGTCCGTCGCCTCGAGCCCGTTGATCTGCACGCGCTCGTTGTAGCGCAGCAGATGTGGCGAGCTATAGACGCCGACCTTGAGCCCCTGCGCTTGCAGCAACGAGGCAACAAAGGCGCAGGTCGACCCCTTGCCATTGGTGCCGGTCACGGTCACTACCCGAGGCGCCGGCCTGCCCAGCCCCATGCGGTTCGCTACCTCTTGCGAGCGCTCCAGCCCCATGTCGATGGCCGATGGGTGCAATTGCTCCAGGTAGGCGAGCCACTCGCCCAGGGTACGTTCGGTCATAGGCTTGCAGGCACCGGTGGGACAATGACAGGCTCAACAGGCAAGGCGATGTATTCGGGTGTCGGCAGGCCCATCATCTGCGCCAGCAGGTTACCCAGGCGCGGACGCAGTTCCTGGCGGGCGATGATCATGTCGATCGCACCGTGCTCCAGCAGGAATTCGCTACGCTGGAAACCTTCCGGCAGCTTCTCGCGAACGGTCTGCTCGATCACCCGTGGGCCGGCGAAGCCGATCAGCGCCTTGGGTTCGCCGACGATCACGTCGCCGAGCATGGCCAGGCTGGCGGAAACACCGCCGTAGACCGGGTCGGTCAGCACCGAGATAAACGGCAGGCCTTCTTCACGCAGGCGCGCCAGTACGGCCGAAGTCTTGGCCATCTGCATCAGGGAAATCAGTGCTTCCTGCATCCGCGCACCGCCGGAAGCGGCGAAGCAGATCATCGGGCAACGGTTTTCCAGGGCGTAGTTGGCGGCACGTACGAAACGCTCGCCGACGATGGCGCCCATGGAGCCACCCATGAACGAGAATTCGAAGGCGGAAACCACCACCGGCATGCCCAGCAGGGTGCCGCTCATGGACACCAGGGCATCTTTTTCGCCGGTCTGCTTCTGGGCCGCGGTCAAGCGGTCCTTGTACTTCTTGCCGTCACGGAATTTCAGACGGTCCACCGGCTCCAGGTCGGCACCCAACTCAACGCGACCTTCGGCGTCGAGGAAGATATCGATGCGTGCACGGGCGCCAATGCGCATGTGGTGGTTGCACTTGGGGCAGACGTCCAGGGTCTTTTCCAGTTCCGGACGGTAGAGCACCGCATCGCACGATGGGCACTTGTGCCACAGACCTTCAGGCACCGAGCTTTTCTTCACCTCGGAACGCATGATCGAAGGGATCAGTTTGTCTACTAACCAGTTGCTCATGCTGTCTTTCTCCAATTCGTTTTCGGCCCGTCGAACAACCGGGCCCGCCTGTTTTCTGCGGCGGTATGCATGGACGGCGGCAGGCTGCCAGCCGTCACATTGGCGCTCGGCAACCGCGTACGGCGCGTATGAACGCTTCGATCTTTGTACGATCCTTGATGCCCTTGCCCTGCTCCACCCCGCCGCTGACATCCACGGCATAGGGTTTGACCCGGGCGATGGCCTCGGCCACGTTGTCGACGGTCAGGCCGCCGGCGAGGATAATCGGCTTGCTCAGGCCCGTTGGTATCAGGGACCAGTCGAACGCCGCGCCGGTTCCCCCGGGAACACCTTCGACATAGGTATCGAGGAGAATCCCGCTGGCACTCGGGTAAGCGTCACAGGCCGCGGCGATGTCGTCACCGGCCTTGACCCGCAAGGCCTTGATATAGGGACGGTGATAACCTTCGCACTGCTCGCGGGTTTCATCGCCATGGAACTGCAACAGGTCCAGCGGCACCGCGTCGAGGATTTCCCCCAGCTCGCAACGGCTGGCATTGACGAACAGGCCGACGGTGGTCACGAACGGCGGCAAGGCGGCGATAATCGCCCGTGCCTGCTGGAACGTCACCGCCCGCGGGCTTTTGGCGTAGAACACAAAACCAATGGCATCGGCCCCGGCATCGACGGCGGCCAACGCATCTTCAATGCGGGTAATTCCGCAAATTTTGCTGCGAACGGCGGACATGTCGTAAAACCCCGAGTGCTTTTCCGAGAAAGTCCCGGATGGTAACAAATGCTTTTCCGGGCGTCAGCCGTCAAGTTCCGAGAAGCCGGTGAGAAAGTGCGGCCCGATGTAACGCTGCGGCAGGGCAAACTCGTCGCGATACTCTACCTGCACCAGGTAAAGGCCGAACGGATGGGCGGTAACGCCGCCGGTACGCCTGACCCGGCTTTCCAGGACTTCACGGGCCCATTCCACCGGCCGCTCACCGGCACCGATGGTCATCAGCACCCCGGCGATATTGCGCACCATATGATGCAGGAAGGCCCCGGCGCGGATATCGATGACGATCATCTTGCCGTGGCGGGTGACCCGCAGGTGATGCACTTCCTTGATCGGCGACTTGGCCTGGCACTGACCGGCCCGGAACGCGCTGAAATCATGGGTGCCGATCAGGTGACGGGCGGCCTCGGCCATGCGCTCGACATCCAGCGGACGATGATTCCAGGTGATCTCTTCGTTCAGGTGGGCCGGACGGATCTGATCGTTGTAGATCACGTAGCGATAACGCCGGGCGATGGCCTTGAAACGCGCATGGAAGTGCGCCGGCATCACCTGCGCCCAACTGACGCTGACGTCATGGGGCAGATTGATATTGGCACCCATGACCCAGGCCTTCAGCGAACGCTCGGCCTGGGTATCGAAGTGCACCACCTGGCCACAGGCATGCACGCCGGCGTCGGTGCGCCCGGCGCACATCAGCGAAACCGGCGAATCCGCCACTTTCGACAGCGCTTCTTCCAGGGTCTGCTGCACCGTCGGCACACCGGACGCCTGACGTTGCCAGCCGCGATAGCGCGAGCCCTTGTACTCGACGCCCAGGGCGATCCTGAAGACGCCGTCGGCCGCCACTTCGGCGGCCGGATTATCTATATTTGCCAAGAACTCACAGCCTGCTGGTTGACGCAAAGGCGGGCATTATAAGGCCAGCCGGCCGAGACGCCATGCACCAGGGACTTTTAGTTGGCCCTACAAATAAAAACGACAGCCCGAAGGCTGCCGTTTTTTGTTGAAGCACCGATCAAGCCAGACGCTTGAGCATCTCCCGGGCTTCGGCTTTCTGCGCCTCGCTGCCTTCGTTCAGCACCTCGGCGAGGATATCCCGCGCCCCATCGCTGTCGTCCATGTCCATATAGGCCTGGGCCAGGTCGAGCTTGGTGGCCGCCTCGTCGGTGCCGGAGAGGAAGTCGAACGACTCGTCCTCGGGCAATTCGTCGGCCGCCAGGCTCGGTGTAGCCAGCGGCGGCTGCTCCAGGCTCTGGGACAGACGATCCAGCTCGGCGTTGACGTCATCCAGCTCGTCGGTGAACGCATTCGGGCCGGCGTGCGCCTCCAGTTCGTCCGCCAGCGACAGATCGAAATCCGCCGGCAGATCCAGATCATCCAGACCGCCGGCGCCCAGGGTCGGGACCTCGGCGTCGGAATCCTTCAGGTCTTCGGTCAGGCTCAGCAGGAAGTCCTCGTCCGCTGAAGTCGACAGCGGCGCTTCCCCACCCAGGTCCAGATCGAAATCCGCCAGGTCGTCGAGGGCCGGCTTGGCCGGGGCATGCTGTTCCATGAGCGACTCGAAACTCAAATCGTCGTCCAGCGCCGGCGTGGCGCCTGCCTGCTGCCCCAGAATCGACTCGAAACTCAGGTCGTCATCCAGTTGCAGGTCATCCAGATCCGCCTTGGCCGGTGCAACCACCGTTGGCGAGGCGGCTTCGAGATCATCCAGGCTCAGGTCAAAATCGCTGTCGAAGAGATCGTCCGCTGCCGCCACCGGTGCCGGCGCCGCAACAGGAGCTGGAGCGGGCACTGGCGCCGGCGGCTCATCGGCCAGCAATTCCTTGACGTAATCCTCGCTCAGTTCAGCCGCCACCGCGGCCGCTCCGAGCCCGGCCACCGCGGCAACCGCGATCATCGACGGAAAACGGCTCTTGAGCTGCTCGACTTCGGCCTGGTGCTGACCGGCAGGCAACTGCCGCTCCTGGGCGATAAACGCATCACGATCGCCCTGCTGGCCGTAGACCTCCATCAGTTTCAGGCGCACATCGGTACGCTGTGGTTCGTATTTCACCGCTTCTTCGAGCAAGCCGGCCGCCTGGTTCAGGTGACCGCGCTGGATATGCAGGTTAGCCTGGTCCAGTACATCGGTAGGACGCTCAGCGGCCGGGACCGGGGCCGGAGCGGGTGCCAGCTTTACGCTCGGCGGAGGGACCTCCAGACCCTCGAAACTGCTTTCAGGCATATCCAGCTCTTCGGAAAAACCACCTTCCTCGTTCAGCGCCCGGGCCATGCGCAGGTGTTTTTCCGCTTCCTGCTTGGCCTTGCGACGACGCGCCAGGAACAGCAGGAGCAAGAGGAACACCAGCACCACGGAACCGGCCAGCAGTCCCATCAGGATCGGACTGGCCAGCAGGTCATCGAGCTTGCGCTCCTGGGGCACGGCGGCGTCAGGCTGGATCGGCGGTACAACCGCTGCAGGCTTGGCCACTTCCGCCGCCGGAGCGATCGGCGCGGGGGCCACTTCCGGCTTGGCCGCCAACTGGGCGGACATGGCGTTGGCCGGTTGCCCGGCAGTGGGTGCCGCAGGCGTGGTTGTCGCACCGTCGGCCTGCAACTTGGCCAACTGATCGTTCTTCAACTGAATCAGACGCTGCAACTTGTCCAGCTGGCTTTGCAGGTCTTCCATCCGGCTCTTCAGCTCGGCATTGTCGCGACGTGTGGTGTCCAGGCTTTCCTGGGTCACCGCCAGTTTGTTGTTCAGGGCCTTGCTATCGCCGGCGGCACCTTTGCCGTGCTTCTTGCCGGACTCGGCGGAGATCAGGCTCAGGTTGTCCTTGGCAGCAGCCTTGGTCGGCGCGCCCTCGGTCCCTTTGTGCCGGGTGGCATCGATCTGTTGCTTGCCGGCATGGGGCGAGCGCCGTCCCGCACGCCAGGCGGCATTCTGTGCCGCCACTTCAGCGATAGCCTTGGGTTGTGCCAAGGCGCGGCTTTCCACGCGATCAGGCAGACGCAGCACCTGGCCGGTCTTCAGGCGGTTGATATTGCCGTCGAGGAAGGCCCCCGGATTCAACGCCTGGATCGCCAGCATGGTCTGCTGCACGGAAGCGCCATTGCTCTCCTTCAGGGCGATATCCCACAAGGTGTCCTTGGGGCCGGTGGTGTATTGCTTGGCCTTGGTCGGCGCGGTAACCGGCGCCACAGGCGCGGCGGCTGCCGTCGGAGCAGCAGCTGGTTTGGCGGCGTCAGCGGGCGGGGTGTATTTCGACGGATCGAGCAACACGCTGTAGTCGCGCATCAACCGGCCATTGGGCCACTGCACCTGCACCAGGAAGCGCACATAGGCTTCGGACAACGGTTTGCTCGAGGTGACCCGAACCACGCTGCGGCCGTTGGGGTTGATCACCGGCGTGAACGTCAGGTCGTTGAGGAAATCCTGGCGACTGACCCCGGCATCGGCGAAGGCCTGGGGCGAGGCCAGACTCGGCACGATATCCGAGGCGCTGAGACCACTGACATCCTGCAATTCGATTTCTGCCAGCAATGGCTGGTTCAGAGTTGACTTGAGGGTCACTTCCCCCAGCCCAAGCGCGTGTGCCATACCGGAAGACAGCGCCGAAGCGGCCGCTATTGCTAACACCAGTTTGCGAACTTGAACCATAGCCTCTTCCTTTGTTTGTGCATTCCTCGGCTAGCGAGAAGGTGGTGTCGCCCGCCTTGCGGCAGCGTGCGCGCCCTTGAAAACATCGCCGCAGCGCGCGGTTTCAGCCGACGCCCTTGCAAATGCCCGAGGACAGGTTCACCTCCAGCAACCAGCCTGAGCATAGCGTCAGGCTAGAGTCATTCTGCAAATTGCCGCCAAGTATCTTTTACAGCAGGTCTTTTATCAACAGCTCTGCCAGTTGCACAGCGTTCAATGCCGCGCCTTTGCGTACATTATCGGCTGTCAGCCACAGGCTCAGCTCACACGGGTCGTCCACACCGCGACGTACCCGCCCGACATAAACCACATCCTGGCCCACCGCGTCACCCACCGCCGTCGGATAGTCGCCGGCTTCCACCAGCTCGATTCCCGCCGCCGCTTCCAGCGTAGCGTTCACCGCGGCCAGATCAACCTCGCCGGCGGTTTGCAGAGAGACACTATAGCTATCGCCGAAAAACACCGGGGCTTGAATGCAAGTCACTGAAATTTTTAACAAAGGTGCGGCGAGCAGTTCGCGAAGTTCGCTGACCAGGCGTTTTTCCAGGGAGACATGCCCCTGGGCATCCGGCTTGCCGACCTGGGCCAGCAGGTTGAACGCCATCTGCCGATCGAAAAAGCGCGGTTCCAGCGGACGGACATTCAACAACTCCGCCGTTTGTCGGGCCAGTTCGGTCACCGCCTCGCGGCCCTGGCTCGATACCGCCAGGCAGGCGGTCAGAGTGACCCGCTGGATATCCAGGCCCTTGAGCGGCGCCAGCACCACCGCCAACGCCGTGGCGGCCGCGCTCGGGCTGCCGACCTGCACCGGCTTGCCCAGGGTCGCCAGCACCTCGGGATTGGCCTCCGGCACGACCTGGGGCGCGGGCAAGGCGCCGGACAGGTCGATCACCGTGCAACCCGCCGCTGTCGCGCGCGGGGCAAAGCTGACGGTCACCGCGGGGCCGGCGGCGAAAAACACCAGTTGGACTTTGCCGAAGTCGAATTCGTCGACTTCGCGCACCCGCACGTTCTTGCCGCGGAAAGGCACCGAATGCCCCGCCGACTCGCTGCTGGCCAGCAGGTGCAGGTTGGCCACCGGGAAATCGCGCTCTTCGAGGATCTGCACCAGGGTCTCGCCGACGGTGCCGGTGGCGCCGATCACGGCAATATCAAAGGACTGGCTCATGGGATGACCTCAGGTGAAACGGGGGGAGCGGCACTTTACCCGTGACCAGGCGGTCAGGCAATTGCACGCGGGCCTTGCAGAGATGCAGGGTATAAAAAAAACCCGCGAATCTGACGAGACGCGGGTTTTTCAGCGTTTCAGCGGATCAACGTTCCAGCAGGATACGCAGCATGCGCCGCAGCGGTTCGGCCGCGCCCCAGAGCAACTGGTCGCCCACGGTGAAGGCACCGAGGAACTGCGAACCCATGTTCAGCTTGCGCAGACGCCCCACCGGGATATTCAGCGTGCCGGTGACCTTGGTCGGACTCAGTTCCTGCATGCTGATTTCACGCTGGTTCGGCACCAGCTTGACCCAGGGGTTGTGCTGGCTGATCAGCCCTTCGATATCGGCGATCGGCACGTCCTTGTTCAGCTTGATGGTCAGCGCCTGGCTGTGGCAACGCATGGCGCCGATGCGCACGCAGATACCGTCCACCGGGATCGGGCTCTTGAAGCGACCGAGGATCTTGTTGGTCTCGGCCTGGGCCTTCCATTCTTCACGGCTCTGGCCGTTCGGCAGTTCCTTGTCGATCCATGGGATCAGGCTGCCGGCCAGGGGCACACCGAAGTTTTCGGTCGGGTAGGCGTCACTGCGCATGGCTTCGGCGACACGACGGTCGATGTCGAGGATGGCACTGGCAGGGTCGGCCAGTTGATCGGCGACAGCGGCGTGGGTCGCGCCCATCTGCTTGATCAGTTCACGCATGTTCTGCGCGCCGGCACCCGAGGCCGCCTGGTAGGTCATGGCACTCATCCATTCCACCAGGCCGGCCTCGAACAGGCCACCCAGCCCCATCAGCATCAGGCTGACGGTGCAGTTGCCGCCGATGTAGTTCTTGGTACCGGCATCCAGCTGCTGGTCGATGACCTTGCGGTTGACCGGGTCGAGAATGATCACTGCGTCATCGTGCATGCGCAGGCTGGAAGCCGCATCGATCCAGTAACCCTGCCAGCCGGCTTCGCGCAGCTTGGGGAAAACCTCGCTGGTGTAGTCGCCGCCCTGGCAGGTCAGGATCACGTCGAGGGTCTTGAGCTCTTCAATGCTGTAGGCATCCTTCAGCGGAGCAATGTCCTTGCCCACGGACGGGCCTTGGCCACCGACATTGGAAGTGGTGAAAAACACCGGCTCAATCAGGTCGAAATCCTGCTCTTCCAGCATCCGCTGCATGAGCACGGAACCGACCATACCGCGCCAACCGATCAGACCTACACGTTTCATCGCAACTACACCTTTTACAAAAGTGGGTCACCGCCTCCAGGGATGGAAGAGGCGGTGGGCCCGAGAGATTACAGATTCCGCAGCGCGGCGACTACTGCGTCGCCCATTTCCTGCGTACCGACTTTAGTGCAACCGGCCGACCAGATGTCACCGGTGCGCAGGCCCTGGTCCAGCACACGGCTGACCGCGGTCTCGATCGCCTGCGCCGCTTCGTGCAGGTTGAAGCTGTAACGCAGCATCATCGAAACCGACAGGATGGTCGCCAGCGGGTTGGCGATGCCCTGCCCGGCAATGTCCGGCGCAGAGCCGTGGCACGGCTCGTACATACCTTTGTTATGGGCATCCAGGGACGCCGACGGCAGCATGCCGATGGAGCCGGTGAGCATCGAAGCCTGGTCGGACAGGATATCGCCGAACATATTGTCGGTGACGATCACGTCGAACTGTTTCGGCGCCCGCACCAATTGCATGGCGGCGTTATCGACGTACATGTGGCTCAGCTCGATGTCCGGGTAATCCTGGGCAACTTGCTCGACCACTTCACGCCACAGCTGGCTGGACGCCAGGACGTTGGCCTTGTCCACCGAGCAGAGCTTCTTGCCGCGCACCCGCGCCATGTCGAAACCGACCCGGGCAATGCGGCGGATCTCGCTTTCGCTGTACGGCAGGGTATCGTAGGACTGGCGCTCGCCGTTTTCCAGGGTGCGGGTACCCCGTGGCGCGCCGAAGTAGATACCGCCGGTCAGTTCGCGAACAATGAGGATATCCAGGCCGGCGACGATTTCCGGCTTCAGGCTGGAAGCATCGGCCAGTTGCGGATAGAGAATCGCCGGACGCAGGTTGCCGAACAGGCCCAGTTGCGCGCGGATCTTCAGCAGGCCGCGTTCAGGGCGGATATCCCGTTCGATCTTGTCCCACTTCGGCCCACCAACGGCACCCAGCAGCACGGCATCGGCGGCGCGGGCACGCTCCAGGGTCTCGTCGGCCAGGGGCACGCCGTGCTTGTCGATGGCGGCACCGCCGATCACGTCGTGGCTCAGCTCGAAACCGAGGCTGTACTTCTCGCTGGCCAATTCCAGCACCTTGACCGCTTCGGCCATGATTTCCGGACCGATACCGTCGCCTGGGAGAATCAGAATCTGCTTGCTCATGCTTTCCTCATGTCATCTGTCGCCGCGCCCATGGTCACGGGCGCGGCTGGAAAAAGTCTATCGCTCGGCCCACAGCACCAGCACATCGGTACTGAATGAACCATCGGCCTCAATCTCGAAATATTCTCGCACTTCCGCGCCCATTGCCTGCTGCAAATCGCGAATGGCGGTCCGCAACGGTTGCGGGGTGCGCATGCGTTCGACCCAGGAGCTGAACTCCAGGCGCAGGCGCTGACGCTGGGTACTGCGTACCTGTAGGCCGGCCTCGTTGACCTGGCGCAACCACTCGCCCGCCGAATAATCGCGGACATGGCTGGTGTCGCGCAAAACCTCGACGCTTTGCAGGTAGGTGTCGAACAACGGGCTGCCGGGGGACATGACGTCGATGAACGCGGCCACGCCACCGGGCTTGAGCACCCGCCGCACTTCCCGCAAGGCCTGCCCCAGATCGCTCCAGTGGTGTGCCGAGTAGCGGCTGAAGACAAAGTCGAACTCGCCATCGGCGAACGGCAGGCTTTCGGCCGCACCGCATACCGTGGCGATATTGTTCAGGCCGCGCTCGGCGGCCGCCGCTGCGACCACGTCGAGCATCTGCTGCGAGAGGTCATAGGCGGCCACTTTCTTGACCAGCGGGGCGACATGGAAGCTCACGTGACCGGCACCGCAGCCCAGGTCCAGGACCCGGGCGTCGGAGCGTCCGGCCAGCTCGGCCTGGAGCAGGGCGAATTCGGCGCCCTGGGCGTGCACGGCGCTGCTCAGGTAGGCGCTGGCCTGTTCGCCGAATTGCTTTTGAACGACTGCGGTGTGGGCGTTGCCGGTCATGAGAGCTCCTTAATATCAGCTACATATTCAAGTTTTGTAGCGCCGGTCAGGCCGCGTTCGCGGGCAAGCCCTGCTCCTACAAGGTTATGTCGTACGCAGCTTTTGTGTACGACGCAAAACTGTAGGAGCAGGGCTTGCCCGCGAAGAGGCCGGCCCTGCCTACCTCAAATCAAGCGTCGCGAAACAACCACGGCTGACTGGCCCGGTGCTTGGCTTCAAACGCGGCAATCGCCTCGCCGTCCTGCAAAGTCAGGCCGATATCGTCCAGGCCGTTGAGCAGGCAATGCTTGCGGAACGCATCGACTTCGAAGTGATAGACCTTGCCGTCCGGACGGGTCACGGTCTGCGCCTGCAGATCGACCGTCAACTGATAACCCGGCGTCGCCTCGACCTGCTGGAACAGCTCGTCGACTTCGCTGTCGTCGAGGATGATCGGCAACAGGCCGTTCTTGAAGCTGTTATTAAAGAAGATATCGGCATAGCTCGGCGCAATGATGCTGCGGAAGCCGTACTCCTCCAGAGCCCACGGCGCATGCTCACGGCTGGAACCGCAACCGAAGTTCTCCCGGGCCAGCAACACACTGGCGCCCTGGTAACGCTCGGCGTTCAACACGAATTCCTTGTTCAACGGCCGCTTGGAATTGTCCTGGTAGGCATAACCCACGTCCAGGTAACGCCATTCGTCGAACAGGTTGGGGCCGAAACCGGTGCGCTTGATCGACTTCAGGAACTGCTTGGGAATGATCTGGTCAGTGTCGACGTTGGCACGATCCAAAGGCGCGACAAGACCGGTGTGCTGGGTAAAGGCTTTCATGCTGCGCTCCTCAGATCAATTCACGAACGTCGACAAAACGACCGCTCACGGCGGCGGCGGCGGCCATGGCCGGGCTCACCAGGTGGGTACGACCACCGGCGCCCTGGCGCCCTTCGAAGTTACGGTTGGACGTCGAGGCGCAGTGCTCGCCGCTTTCCAGGCGGTCCGGGTTCATCGCCAGGCACATCGAGCAACCCGGCTCGCGCCATTCGAAACCGGCTTCGAGAAAGATCTTGTCCAGGCCTTCGGCTTCCGCCTGGGCTTTCACCAGACCCGAACCCGGTACGACAATCGCCTGCTTGATGGTCGAGGCGACCTTGCGGCCCTTGGCGATCACGGCAGCGGCACGCAGGTCTTCGATCCGCGAGTTGGTGCAGGAACCGATGAAGACGCGGTCCAGCTGGATATCGGTGATCGCCTGGTTGGCGGTCAAACCCATGTACTTCAAGGCGCGCTCAATGGAACCACGCTTGACCAGATCGGGCTCGCGAGCCGGGTCCGGCACGTTCTGGTCAACCGCCAGGACCATTTCCGGCGAAGTGCCCCAGCTGACCTGCGGCTTGATCTGCGCGGCATCCAGTTCGACCACGGTGTCGAACACCGCATCGGCATCGGAGACCAGCTCTTTCCAGGCTTCGACGGCCAAATCCCACTCCGCGCCTTTCGGGGCGAAAGGACGGCCCTTGACGTAGGCCACGGTCTTTTCATCGGCGGCCACCAGACCCACGCGGGCACCGGCTTCGATGGACATGTTGCAGATGGTCATGCGGCCTTCGACGGACAGGTCGCGAATCGCACTGCCGGCGAACTCGATGGCATGGCCGTTACCGCCGGCGGTGCCGATCTTGCCGATCACGGCAAGGACGATGTCCTTGGCGGTCACGCCAAACGGCAAGGTGCCTTCGACCCGCACCAGCATATTTTTCATCTTCTTGGCCACCAGGCACTGGGTGGCGAACACATGCTCGACCTCGGAAGTGCCGATACCGTGGGCCAAGGCCCCAAAAGCGCCGTGGGTCGACGTATGGGAGTCGCCGCAGACCACGGTCATGCCCGGCAAGGTTGCACCCTGCTCCGGGCCGATCACGTGGACGATGCCTTGACGCACGTCATTCATCTTGAATTCGGTGATGCCATATTCATCGCAGTAATCGTCGAGGGTCTGCACCTGCAAACGCGATACCTGGTCGACAATCGCCTCGATCCCGCCCTTGCGTTCCGGAGTGGTCGGCACGTTGTGGTCCGGGGTGGCAATGATCGAGTCGACACGCCAGGGCTTGCGCCCGGCCAGGCGCAGGCCTTCGAAAGCCTGGGGCGAAGTCACTTCATGAATAATGTGACGGTCGATATAGATCAGCGACGACCCATCGTCGCGCCGTTTCACTTCGTGAGAATCCCAGAGCTTGTCGTAAAGCGTTTTGCCGGCCATCAGACGTTTCCTCATCAGCTTGTTTCTATGCCCCGGTTTATTGATGGCTGTTCTCAATAACCCCTTGGCTTGTGAGGTCGATGCTATGGGGTTAGAGTGAATAACTCAAATTCATATTTTTTATGCTTTGGATAACCAAGTGGAATACTAGAATGGACCTGGCCAACCTCAACGCTTTTATCGCCATCGCCGAGACCGGCAGCTTTTCCGGCGCGGGCGAGCGCCTGCACCTGACACAGCCGGCCATCAGCAAGCGCATCGCCGGCCTCGAACAACAACTCAATGTCCGCCTGTTCGACCGCCTGGGCCGCGAAATCGGCCTGACCGAGGCCGGCCGGGCCCTGCTGCCGCGCGCCTACCAGATTCTCAATGTACTCGACGATACCCGCCGGGCACTGACCAACCTGACCGGCGAAGTCAGCGGCCGACTGACTCTGGCCACCAGCCATCATATCGGCCTGCACCGTCTGCCACCCCTGCTGCGGGCCTTTACCCGACTCTACCCACAGGTAGCACTGGATATTCAGTTCCTAGATTCGGAAATTGCCTACGAGGAAATTCTTCACGGCCGCGCCGAACTGGCAGTCATCACCCTGGCCCCGGAACCCCACAGCCTGGTACGCGCCGTGCCGGTGTGGGACGACCCGCTGGATTTCGTCGTCGCCCTCGAGCATCCGCTGGTCAGCCACGGTCCGGTCAGTCTCAAGGACATCGCCCATCACCCGGCGGTCTTCCCGGGGGGCAATACCTTTACCCACCATATCGTCCAGCGCCTGTTCGAAGCCCAGGGCCTGACGCCGAACATCGCCATGAGTACCAATTATCTGGAAACCATCAAGATGATGGTCTCCATCGGCCTGGCCTGGAGCGTCCTGCCGCGAACCATGCTCGATGACCAGGTGGCACGCATTCCTTTACCGGGCATACAACTGACTCGCCAGCTAGGCTATATCCTGCACACGGAACGGACTCTGTCGAATGCCGCCCGGGCGTTCATGGCTTTATTGGATGCACAGGGTGACAAGCCAGGATTGACCGCATAAGGCAAGCCTGCTTTATTCCAAACAGCTTTTTGCGGCACAACGTTCCTTTCATACCAAGGACAGCTGTAAATGCCCAAGTACGCCAGCCGTATTCCACCCCTGCCACGCATTCATGCACTCGACCCCCAGGTGTCGGAACAGAGCTGGGAAAGCGCCACGCAACTGCTGGCGGCCCTCAATGGCGCGCGCCTCGGAGCCTGGTGCTGGGATATTGAAAGCGGCCAGGTCAGTTGGTCCCGTGGCACCCAGGCGCTGTTCGGCTTCGATCCGCACCAGCCATTGCCCAAGGACATGGACTACCTCGACCTGCTGCCGGTCGAGGACCGCGCGCGCACCCTGCGGGCCTTCCACGCGGTACTGGAAGGCGAGCCCGTCGAACAGGCCATGCATCACCGCATCCTCTGGCCCGACGGCAGCCTGCACTGGCTGGAAATCAATGGCAGCCTGTTGCCGGACAAAAACGGCAAGCCGCGAATGATCGGCGTCATCCGCGAAATCACCCACCAGCGCCAGCGCGAACATGCCCTCAGCAGTTCGGAAAAGCGCTTCGCCACCCTGTTTCATCTATGCCCCAACATGGTGCTGCTGACCCGCGAGGAAGACGGCCTGATCAGCGAGGCCAACCAGTACTTCGAAAGCCTGTTCGGCTGGCCGGCGCTCCAGGTGATCGGACGGACCACCGTGGAGATCGGGCTCTGGGTCAATCCCGAAGAACGCGAGCGCCTGGTCAAATCGATCAACATCCGCGGCGAGTCAGTCAGCCAGGAGGTGCAGTTTCGCGCCAGCAACGGCAAAATTCATGATGGTATCCTCAGCGCCCAAAGGGTCGAACTGGAAGGCCAGGCCTATCTGCTGAGCACCTTTCTCGACACCACCGAACGCAAGAATGCCGAGCTGGCCCTCAAGGACAGCCAGGACCGTCTCGATCTGGCCCTGGACTCGGCGCAACTGGGCACCTGGGACTGGCATATTCCCAGCGGCATGCTCTATGGCTCGGCGCGCGCCGCGCAGTTGCACGGCTTGGAGCCACAGCCGTTCCATGAATCCTTCGACGCGTTTTTCGACGGCGTGCCCGCCAGCGAACGCGAAAGCATGCGCAACGCCTACCGCAGCCTGCGCGAAGGTCCGGAAGGCAGCTATCAACTGACCTATCGGGTACAGTTGGAAAACGGTACCTCGCGCTACCTGGAAAGCCGCGCCCGCCTCTACCGCGACGAGCAGGGCAACCCATTGCGCATGGCCGGCACACTGCTGGATATCACCGAACAGGTGGAGCGCGAACAGCGCCTGGTGGCCTCGGAAGAGAAATTCGCCAGCCTGTTCCAGGCCAGCCCCGACCCGATCTGCGTCACCCGTCACGAAACCGGGCAGTTCATCGAGATCAACCCGGCCTTCACCCAGGTGTTCGGCTGGAACATCGATGAAGTGCGCAATCGCAGTGCCGAGCAGATCGGCCTGTGGGACGACTCGGCCAAGCGCCTGCAACGCATCCAGCAGGTGATCCGCGACCAGGCCCTGAACAATGTGGCGGTGATCGTTCACCACAAGCGTGGCCACGCCCTGACCTGCGTGATCGCCAGTCGGCAGATCGTGGTCGAGGGACAACCGTGCATCGTCACCACCTTGCGCGACATCACCCAGCAACAGCGGGCCGAGGCAGCGCTCAAGGCCAGCGAGGAGAAATTCGCCAAGGCCTTCCACTCCAGCCCCGACGCCATCACCATTACCGAGCGCGACAGCGGCCGCTACCTGGAGGTCAACGACGGCTTCTGCCGGCTGACCGGCTACACCAGCGGCGAAGTCATCGGCAGAACGGTGTATGAAATCGGTGTCTGGGCCGATCACAAGCAGCGCAGCGCCCTGCTGGCGGAGCTGAAGGAAAAGGGCCATGTCCCGCACCGCGACATGCTCGGGCGCAACAAACGCGGCGACGTGCTCACGGTCGAGGTGTCGGTCGAACCCATCATCCTCAATGAAACCGCGTGCCTGCTGCTGACGGCCCGGGATATCAGCCAATTGAAGAACGCCCAGGCGCAGATCCGCCACCTGGCCTATCACGACCCGCTGACCAACCTGCCCAACCGCGCCCTGCTGATGGACCGCCTGAGCCAGCAGATCGCCCTGCTCAAGCGCCACAACCTGCGCGGCGCCCTGCTGTTCCTCGACCTGGACCACTTCAAGCATATCAACGATTCCCTCGGCCACCCGGTGGGCGACACCGTGCTCAAAGTGGTGACCGCTCGCCTTGAGGCCAGCGTGCGCACCGAGGACACCGTGGCGCGCCTCGGCGGCGACGAGTTCGTGGTACTGCTCAGCGGCCTGGACGGCTCACGTAGCGAGGTCACGCACAAAGTCCGCGAGCTGGCGGACACCATTCGCGAGCTGCTGGCCGAACCGATGTTCCTCGACGGCCAGCGCCTGCAAGTGACCCCCAGCATCGGCGTGGCGCTGATTCCCGATCACGGCACCACCCCCGCCGACCTGCTCAAGCGCGCCGATATCGCGCTGTACCGGGCCAAGGATTCCGGTCGCAACATCACCCAGCTGTTCCACAGCACCATGCAGAAAGCCGCCAGCGAGCGCCTGCGCATGGAAAACGACCTGCGCCAGGCGCTTTCCCGGGGTGAATTCAGCGTGCATTTCCAGCCCCAGGTGGACGCCCGCGACAACAGCATCATCGGCGCCGAAGCCCTGGTGCGCTGGCACCACCCGGAACTCGGCGCGCAATCGCCGACCGAGTTCATCAAGGTCCTGGAAGACAGCGGGCTGATCCTTGAAGTCGGCACCTGGATTCTTGACCACGCCTGCGAGGCCTTTGGCTTATTGCTGGGCGACGGCCTGATCACTCATGCCTTCAGCCTGTGCGTGAATATCAGCCCGCGGCAGTTCCGCCAGACCGATTTCGTCGAACGGGTGGAACGTACGCTGACCCGCTACAACATCCCGTCCTCGATGCTGAAACTGGAAATTACCGAGGGCATCGTGATCCAGAACCTGGAGGACACCATCAGCAAGATGCGCCGCCTGAACAAGCTCGGTGTCAGTTTTGCCATGGATGATTTCGGCACCGGCTATTCGTCGCTGACCTACCTCAAGCGCCTGCCGGTGGATGCCCTGAAGATCGACCAGTCGTTCGTGCGCGACGCGACCCACGATCCCAACGACGCGGAAATCATCCGTGCCATTGTCGCCATGGCCCGCAGCCTGGGGCTGACGGTGATTGCCGAGGGGGTGGAGTTGCCGGAGCAACTGGTGTTCCTGGAAGGCTTGGGTTGCCATCTGTACCAGGGTTACCTGCACAGTCGGCCGCTGCCTTTGGAGGAGTTCAAAAAGCTCCTGATCTGAGTGCACCAAACAAAGAACCCCGCCGTGGCGGGGTTCTTTTTCAGCGGACTGGCGCTTAGTGCTGCAGTGCCGGCTTTTGCCCTGCATTAATGGCAATGCGCTTTGGCTTGGCCTCTTCCGGCACGACCCGCAGCAGGTCGATATTCAACAGACCGTTGCTCAGGCCGGCGGCCTTGACCTCGATATGGTCGGCCAGGCGGAAGGACAGTTTGAACGCACGCTGGGCGATGCCCTGATGCAGGTAGCTGACGTTTTCAGCCAGGGCGTCACGTTTGCCGCCACTGACGGTCAGTACGCCTTTCTCGACCTGCAGTTCCAGGTCTTCTTCCTGGAAACCGGCGGCGGCCACGACGATGCGGTACTCGTCATCACCATGCTTTTCAACGTTGTAGGGTGGATAGCTGCTGCCCGGTTCGTTGCGCAGGGCGGTCTCGAACAGATCGTTGAAACGATCGAAACCGATGGAAGAACGGAACAGCGGAGCCAGCGAAAATGCGGTAGTCATGTCAATCTCCTGAAATTCAGCGAGTGGTTTAGTCCGCGACCCGAATTCGGCATCGCGTACTCCCTAGATAGGAACTCGCCCAGGCATTTCAAGAGATTGTCGTGAAAATTTTCAGGCCGCTTCAGGCAACGGCACATTCAACAGGCGCCCGACCGCCGCGCAATCGGTCTCACGGCGCAGGTGAGTGAACAGCTCCACCGCCTCCGGATAATTGCGCGTCAACATCGCCAGCCACTGCTTCAAACGACCCGGCGCTTGGCGTGGCGTCAGCTGCGCCTCTGCCTGTACCCAGAAGTCACGCAACAGCGGCAGCAGCTCGGCCCAGGTCATCTCCACGACTTCTTCGCCGGCCCGCGCCGCGGCGATCTGCCGAGCCAGGTCCGGACGCGAGACCAGGCCGCGACCGAGCATGATGTCCTCGGCACCGCTGATCTCACGGCAGCGCCGCCAGTCGTCCACCGACCAGATATCACCATTGGCGAACACCGGCACCTTGACCACTTCCTGCACCCGCGCCACCCATTCCCAATGGGCCGGCGGCTTGTAGCCATCGACCTTGGTCCGCGCGTGCACCACGATCTGCGAGGCGCCACCTTCAGCCAGGGCCGTACCGCAGACCAACGCTCCATCCGGGCTGTCGAAACCCAGGCGCATCTTCGCCGTCACCGGGATATGCGCCGGCACCGCGCGCCGCACCTGCTCGACAATCGCGTTGAGCAACTCCGGCTCCTTGAGCAGCACCGCCCCGCCCCGGGACTTGTTCACGGTCTTGGCCGGGCAACCGAAATTCAAGTCGATCACCTGCGACCCCAGCTCGCAGGCCAGGGCCGCGTTTTCCGCCAGGCACACCGGATCGGAACCCAGCAGTTGCACCCGCAACGGCACACCCGCCGCCGTGCGGGCGTCGGTCAGCAGTTCGGGGGCGAACTTGTGGTAGTAGGCAGGCGTCAACAGCGAGTCATTGATCCGGATAAACTCGGTGACACACCAGTCGATACCGCCAACGCGGGTCAGCACATCACGCAGGATGTTGTCGACCAACCCCTCCATGGGTGCCAGGGCAATTTGCATGGGTACTCTCATCGGAAAAAGCGGTCATGAAAAAAAGCGACCGGCGAAAAAGTGCGGCAGTTTACGGGGTTCCGGCACAAACCGGTACGCCCTCAGACCGACTGCAGCGCCGGCCCGTAGCCCTCGATAAATTCCGCCGGCATGCGCTTGGGCTTGCCGCTGGACAGCTCGATGCAGACAAAGGTGGTTTGCGCGCGCAACAGGGTCAGGTTGTCGCGGGGACGGACCAGCTGGAAACGCCGCGTCATCTTCAGGCGCTGGTCCCAGTCGACGATCCAGGTCGCCAGTTGCAACTCGTCGCCTTCGTAGGCGGCGGCCAGGTAGTCGATTTCATGCCGGACCACGGCCATGGCCCGATCCAGGCGCCGATACTCGGTCAGGTCCAGGCCCAGGCGCTGCGAGTGACGCCAGGCGCAGCGTTCCAGCCAGCTGACATACACCGCGTTGTTGGCGTGCCCAAGACCGTCGATATCCTCGTCAGCCACCTGCAAATCGAGGATGAAGGGTGTCGCCAGATCCCAACTCATGTACCGCTCCCGGTCAAATCAAAGACCCGGGCAGTGTAACGGAACAACCCTCAGATCACCGCCGTTTTGGCCGCCCGCAGGATTCGGTCGGACAATTCGCCGGGCCCCAGCGCCCGGGCCACGGCCAGGCCGCCGATCATCAGGGCGATATCGGCCAGGGCCTTGTCAGTATCCTCGGGGCTGGACGCCAACTGCGCGACCATCAGTTCCACATGCTCGTTCAGGGCTTCGCGAAAACACTCCGGCAGGTTGCACATTTCCCCGACGATGGACGGGATCGGACAGGCCTGCTGGACCGCATCACGGTGCTTGCGCGACAGATAGAAGGCCGCGAACAGGGCACGCCGCTCCTCGCCCGGCAACTGGCTGTCGACCTCGCTCATCTTCGCCCGGCGCTGGGCGAGCAATTGCTTGAACGCCTCCAGCATCAACGCGTCCTTGCTCTCGAAGTGCGCGTAGAACCCACCCACGGTCAACCCGGCGGCGCCCATCACTTCACTGACACTCGGCTCCACCGGACCACGCTGGATCAGGGCGTTACTGGCCGCCTGCAGGATGCGCTCGCGGGTTTGAGCTTTCTTGTCGTTCATTGCCACCTCCAGACATCACACAGAAAATATTATTCGCATAATATTTTTCCGCAAGACTTTATTTTGACCGCTGGTCCGCACCATGGGTATTAAAAAATGAATCAAGGGAGCAAAGGGCCAAACGCCAGACAAACAAAAGGGCCATTCAATAATTGAATGACCCTTATAAAATCCCGCAGAGCGGGCAATCGTGGCGTCCCCTAGGGGACTCGAACCCCTGTTACCGCCGTGAAAGGGCGGTGTCCTAGGCCACTAGACGAAGGGGACACAAACCCTTCTAACATGATCGGCGCTGAGTGCCGATCGCTCCAAGGCCGGTGTGGCCAGACCTTGAAGTGTAAATTGGTGGAGCTAGACGGGATCGAACCGTCGACCTCTTGCATGCCATGCAAGCGCTCTCCCAGCTGAGCTATAGCCCCGGATTTTTCGCCTCGGAGGCGGAACGACATCAACCTGCAACATCGCTTCTGTAAAACTGGCGTCCCCTAGGGGACTCGAACCCCTGTTACCGCCGTGAAAGGGCGGTGTCCTAGGCCACTAGACGAAGGGGACGCAAACCCTTCTATACAACTGATCAACGCTGAGTGCTGATCGCTTCAAGACCGGTGTGGCCAGGCCTTGAAGTGTAAATTGGTGGAGCTAGACGGGATCGAACCGTCGACCTCTTGCATGCCATGCAAGCGCTCTCCCAGCTGAGCTATAGCCCCTCATCGGTGAGGACGGGGCGAATCTTAAGGGCGTATCGGGGAGCTGTCAAACTTATTTTCAAACTTTTTGAAAATTTTTTGTCGGCATAACAACCACTTACCGCCCTGCCCCGGTAAAACCGGGGGGAATACCACCTACTGTGGAATCCTCTACAACCCTGTAGGCACTCAGAACCCGTAACAGCTTGGCTTGCCAGCAAAGCTTTTGGTGATCTTATGCGCCTCTTCGCGGGCAAGCCCTGCTCCTACAGGTTTGCGTCGTACATGGATTTTGTATTCGACGAGGGACTGTAGGAGCAGGGCTTGCCCGCGAAGCTTTTGACGCCCTCAGGGCCGCCCCTGTCGCTGATCAGCCAATCGCGCCCAGCAGCTTTTCCCATTCCTTGTTTTCTTTCTTCGACACCCCGCCCAGCAAATCCAGGGCCTGGCGCAGACGGAAACGCGTAAGGTCCGGCCCGAGGATTTCCATCGCATCGAGCACCGACACCGAACTGGCCTGCCCGGTGATCGAGGCGAACATCAGCGGCATGGCATCGCGCAGCTTCAACTCCAGGGAGTCGACCACCGCCTGGATGGTCGCGGTGATGCTGTCCTTTTCCCACTGGCGCAAGCTTTCCAGCTTCCACAGGATCAACTGCATCAACTTGCGCACGTCGTCGGCCGAGAGTTTCTTGTGCTCGAACAGCTTGACGTCCAGCGGCAGGCTACCGGCGAAGAAGAAGTTCGCCAGCGGCGCGACCTGGCTGAAGGTCTCGACCCGGCCCTGGACCAGCGGCGCGATCTTCATCAGGTACTCGGGGTTCAGCGCCCAGTTCTGCACCCGGCTGGCGAATTCTTCCACCGGCAGGTCGCGCAGCCACTGGCCATTGAGCCAGGACAGCTTCTCGATATCGAAGATCGGCCCGCCCAGGGAAACGCGGGACAGGTCGAAATGCTCGACCATTTCCTCCAGGGAGAACTTCTCGCGCTCGTCGGGCATCGACCAACCCATGCGCCCCAGGTAGTTGAGCATGGCTTCAGGCATAAAGCCCATGCGCTCGTAGAAGGTCACCGAAGTCGGGTTCTTGCGCTTGGACAGCTTGCTCTTGTCCGGGTTGCGCAACAGCGGCATGTAGCACAGCTGCGGCTGTTCCCAACCGAAGTATTCGTAGAGCAGGATCAGCTTCGGTGCCGACGGCAGCCACTCTTCGCCACGCAGCACATGGGTGATGCCCATCAGATGGTCGTCGACCACGTTGGCCAGGAAGTAGGTCGGCAGACCGTCGGTCTTCATCAGCACCTGCATGTCCATGCGATCCCACGGGATCTCGACATCGCCACGGAGCATGTCCGGCACCACGCAGACGCCTTCGCTCGGTACTTTCATGCGGATCACATGGGGCTCGCCGGCGGCCAGGCGCCGGGCCACTTCCTCTTTCGACAGCAACAGCGCACGACCGTCATAGCGCGGGGTCTCGCCGCGAGCCATCTGCTCGGCACGCATCTGGTCCAGCTCTTCGGCGGTGCAGAAGCACGGGAAGGCGTGGCCCATGTCCACCAGTTGCTGGGTGTATTTCTTGTAGATCTCGCTACGCTCGCTCTGCCGGTACGGACCGTGGGGACCGCCGACATCCGGGCCTTCGGCCCAGGTGATACCCAGCCAGTTGAGGGCATCGAAAATCTGCTGTTCGGACTCGCGGGTCGAGCGCAACTGGTCGGTGTCTTCGATCCGCAGGATGAACTCACCACCGTGCTGCTTGGCAAAGCAATAGTTGAACAAAGCGATGTAGGCGGTGCCGACGTGGGGATCGCCGGTGGGCGATGGCGCGATGCGCGTGCGAACGGTGGTCATGGGCGGTCTCGAAGTGGAGATAAAACAAAGGGCGAATGGTAACAGGCACAGCCGTCCGGGCTCCAGTACAGGGCATCCGGCCGAGGGCATATAAGCCAAGCTTCGGTCTAAAAATGGCTCCAGGCCCCGAAAGCCGGGCTTTCTCGGTTACTGGCATTTACCCATTAATCCTGCTGTGCCAGATTCGTCTACCGTAAAATTCACTTACACATTGATGTGTTGCTGCCCATGCCCTCCCAACTCAAGCGTCGACTGTTTATTTTCCTGTTCCTGGTCCTGGTGATTGCCCTGGGCTTTTTCGTCCAGTGGTTTTTCAGGGGACGCTTTTATGAAAGCACCGATAACGCTTATGTCCAGGGCGAAATCACCCGGGTCTCCAGCCAATTGGGCGCACGCATTGACGAAGTGCTGGTGGCAGACAACCAGCATGTGGAGAAAGGCCAGTTGCTGGTCCGGCTCGAAGGCGCTGACTTCCAACTGGCCATCGACCGCGCCAATGCCGTCCTCGCCACCCGCGAGGCCGAACGGGTGCAGGCCCAGAGCAAGCTGACCCAGCAAGCCAGCCTGATCGCCTCCGCCGATGCGCAGGTCGCGGCCAGCCAGGCCAGCCTCGGCCGCTCGCAACTCGACCTGAACCGTGCGCAGACCCTGCGCAAACCCGGCTACGTCTCGGAAGAGCGGGTCACCACGCTCTCCGCCGACAACCATATCGCCCGCTCGCAAGTGGCCAAGGCCCAGGCCGACCTGCAAGGCCAGCGCCAGCAGGTCACGGCCCTGAGTGCCGAGCTCAAGCGCCTCGACGCACAGATCGCCAATGCCCGCGCCGACCTGGCCCAGGCCGAGCTGAACCTGACCCGCAGCGAGATCCATGCGCCCATCAGCGGCCTGGTCGGCCAGCGCGCGGCGCGCAATGGCCAGTATGTGCAGGCTGGTGCCTACCTGCTGTCCATCGTCCCAGACCAGGACATCTGGATCCAGGCCAACTTCAAGGAAACCCAGATCGGCCATATGCAGCCGGGCCAGCACGCGACGCTGACCTTCGATGCCTATGAGGACACGCCGATCCAGGGCCAGGTCGAGAGCCTGTTCGCCGCCTCCGGCGCGCAGTTCAGCCTGCTGCCGCCGGACAACGCCACCGGCAACTTCACCAAGGTGGTGCAACGCATTCCGGTCAAGCTGACCTTTGCCGCCGACAATCCGTTGCAGGGCAAGATCCGTCCGGGCATGTCGGTCACCGTCAAGGTCGATCTGCGCGACGCCCAGCATGGCCGGTGATCAACTGATCCGACCGCTGGGCGAGCCGACCCGCCGGGACTGGATTGCGGTGATGAGCGTGATGCTCGGCGCCTTTATGGCGGTGCTCGATATCCAGATCACCAACTCTTCGCTCAAGGATATCCAGGGCGCCCTGTCGGCGACCCTGGAAGAAGGTTCGTGGATTTCCACCTCCTACCTGGTGGCGGAAATCATCATGATTCCCCTCACCGCCTGGCTGGTGCAATTGCTCTCGGCGCGGCGGCTGGCGGTCTGGGTCTCCCTGGGTTTCCTCGGTTCGTCGCTGCTCTGTTCCATGGCCTGGAGCCTGGAAAGCATGATCGTGTTCCGCGCCATGCAGGGTTTCACCGGCGGCGCGCTGATTCCCCTGGCGTTCACCCTGACCCTGATCAAACTGCCGGACCACCACCGCGCCAAGGGCATGGCCATGTTCGCCATGACCGCCACCTTCGCCCCGTCCATCGGCCCGACCATAGGCGGCTGGCTTACGGAGAACTGGGGCTGGCAGTACATTTTCTACATCAACATCCCGCCCGGCCTGATCATGATCGGCGGCCTGCTCTACGGCCTGGAAAAGAAGGAGTCCCATTGGGAACTGCTCAAGAGCACCGACTATGCCGGGATCGTCAGCCTCGGCATCGGCCTGGGGTGCCTGCAGGTGTTCCTCGAAGAAGGCCACCGCAAGGACTGGCTGGAATCGGATCTGATCGTGACCCTGGGCAGTATCGCCCTGCTGAGCCTGATCACCTTCGTGATCCTGCAACTGTCCAAGGCCAATCCGCTGATCAATCTGCGCATCCTGCAGAACCGCAACTTCGGCCTGTCCAGCATTGCCAGCCTGGGCATGGGCGTGGGGCTGTATGGCTCGATCTACCTGCTGCCGCTGTACCTGGCGCAGATCCAGAACTACAACGCCCTGCAGATCGGCGAAGTGATCATGTGGATGGGGGTGCCGCAGTTGTTCCTGATTCCGCTGGTGCCCAAGCTGATGAAATTCATCTCGCCGAAGCTGCTCTGTACCCTGGGTTTCGGCCTGTTCGGGCTGGCGAGTTTTTCCTCCGGGGTACTCAACCCGGACTTTGCCGGCCCGCAGTTCAACCAGATCCAGATTATCCGGGCGCTGGGCCAGCCGCTGATCATGGTGACCATTTCGCTGATCGCTACCGCCTATATCCTGCCCCAGGACGCGGGGTCGGCGTCGAGCCTGTTCAATATCCTGCGCAACCTCGGCGGGGCCATTGGCATCGCCTTGCTGGCGACCTTGCTGGATGCGCGGACCAAGGTCTATTTCGACTATTTGCGCGAGGCGATCGTGCCGGGTAATCCGCAGGTGGCGGAACGCCTGACGATGCTTTCGGAGAAGCTTGGCAGCGACGGCGCGGCGTTGGGCAAGCTGAGCGAGATCACCCATCAGCAGGCATCGATCATGGCCTATAACGACGCCTTCCATTTTGTCGGGATCGCCCTGGGGATCAGCATGTTGGCGGTGCTGTTGACCAAGGCGCTGCCGGCGGGGATCAAGGCTGGGGAAGCGCATTGATCCTGATGACGCCTTCGCGGGCAAGCCCTGCTCCTACAGTTTTGCGTCGAACACAAAAACTGCGTACGACATAACTTTGTAGGAGCAGGGCTTGCCCGCGAAGAGGCCCGAGCGAACAACGCACCTCTCAAAGCCCTTGAGCATTGCGCTCGCGAATCAACTCGATCAACGCCCGCAACCCCGCCGGCACATGCCGCCGCCCCGGGTAATACAGCGACAAGCCGTCAAACGGTGGTGTCCAGTCTTCCAGTACCGACACCAGCGTGCCCGCCGCCAGGTCCGCCGCCGCGTTCCACTGTGTCGCATACACCAGCCCCAACCCCGCCCGCGCCGCCTCCAGCACCAGGGTCGATTCATCCAGGGTCAATACGCCCTGGACATCCACCGTATGGGTCTCGCCATGGCGCTCGAACTCCCAGTGGTAGATCCGTCCACTCGGCAAGCGCAAGCGAATACACCGATGCTTGAGCAGATCGGTCGGCGTCTGCGGCACCGGATGGCGCGAGAAATACTCCGGGCTGCCCATTACCAACAAACGCAACGGCAAGCCCAATGGAATGGCGATCATGTCCTGGGGCACGCTGTCGTGCAGGCGAATCCCGGCATCGAAGCCCTCGACCACGATATCGATCAGCTTGCCCTCGGTGACGATATCCACGTTCATCTGCGGGTAGCGGCGCATGTATTCGACAAACAACGGCATCGCCTGCTTCGCCGCGCCCACGGCGGTATTGATCCGCAAGGTACCGGCGGGAATACCGGCGTGACTGCCCGCCTGTTCCATGGCCGCGCGAATGGTCGACATGGCCGGCGAAATGCTCTCGACAAACTGCGCCCCCGCCTCGGACAACGCCACGCTACGGGTTGTACGGTTGAACAGCCGCGCCCCGATCCGGCTCTCCAACGCCGACACCGCATGGCTCAAGGCCGAGGTCGAGACCTCCAGCTCGGCCGCCGCCGCCCGGAAACTCCGGTGCCGGGCCACGGCCAGTACCGCTTCCAACTCTGTCAGGCCTGATGTGCGCATTATCCCAAATCACTCATTAACCCATGCCGCTTCGTCCGGCTTATCAGGCTAATCCTAGCCGCTTATCCTGACTCACACCACAGACGCACACCTCGGAGCAGCCATGCAACGCATCGACCATATCTATATCAATGGCGCCTTTGTCACGCCCCACGGCGAGGAACTGTTCGACCTGTTCAACCCCGCCACCGGCCAGGTCATCGGCCAGGTGCGCCTGGCGGACGAGCAGGATGCCCATGCCGCGATTGCCGCCGCCAAGGCCGCGTTCCCAGCCTTCTCCCGCACAACCAAGGCCGAACGCCTGGCCATGTTGCAGCGCATGCACGCCGCCATTGTCGCCCGGGAAGACCCGCTCAACGACGCCATCATCGAGGAATACGGCGCCCCCGCTTCCCGCTCGCGCTGGATGGCCCAGCATGCCGCCAGCGTCTTTCTGGAAGCGGCGAAGGTCCTCGAAAAGTACGACTTCAAGCGCCGCGCCGGAACCGCCGAGGTGATCATGCAGCCCCTCGGCGTGGCCGGCCTGATCACCCCCTGGAACAACGACGCCGGTTTTATCTGCGGCAAGCTTGCCGCCGCCCTGGCCGCCGGTTGTACCGCGGTGATCAAGCCCAGCGAGATGAGCGCGATCCAGACCCGTATCGTCACCGAGGCCCTGCACGAGGCCGACCTGCCAGCGGGGCTGTTCAATATCGTCACCGGTCGCGGTGAAACCGTCGGCGCCACGATCAGCAGCCACCCGGATATCGCGAAGATCTCCTTCACCGGCTCCACCCTGGTGGGTAAAAGCATACTGCGCAGTGCTGCCGAGACCTTGAAGCGCGTCACTCTGGAACTGGGCGGCAAATCGCCGGTGGTGATCCTCGACGATGCCGATCTGAGCCAGGCCATTCCCCTGGCCTTGCAGGCCGGTTTCATGAACAGCGGCCAGGCGTGCATCGCCGGGACCCGGATACTGGTACCGGAGGAACGCCTGCACGAAGTCGAAGCCGCCGTGCTCCAGGCCATCGACGTGGTCAAGGTCGGTGATCCCCTTGATCCACAGACCACCGTTGGGCCGATGATCAGTGAAAAACAATGGCAGCGGGTGCAACGCTATATCCGCATCGGCATCGACGACGGCGCCCGTCTGCTGGTCGGCGGCGAAGGCCTGCCCCAGGGCGCGGACAAGGGTTGGTTCGTGCGCCCGACGGTATTCAGCGGCGTGACCAATGAAATGACCATCGCCCGCGAGGAAATCTTCGGCCCGGTGCTGTCGATCATCACCTACCGCGACCAGGAAGAAGCCATCCGCATCGCCAATGACACACCCTACGGCCTGCAGGCCTATGTGATGTCCGCCAATGTCGAACGGGCCCGCCAGGTCGCCGACCGCCTCGAGGCCGGACGCGTGCTGATCAACACCCTGGCCCACGAGCCGGCGGCGCCTTTCGGCGGCTTCAAGCAGTCGGGAATCGGCCGGGAATACGGGACCTTCGGACTCGAGGCGTTCCTCGAGCCGAAATCGATTCTGGGAGGGACTCAATAATCGACTCCCCGGCAGGCCGGTGCCTGCCGGGGAGTCGCGTCCATCCGTGACGGGTTAGCGCGCCAGCCACTGCTCGGCGGAAACCACCGTGGCATAACCGAACGCCAGGGAGGCCATGAACGCCCCGTGCACATGGGCCGCTGGCACCGTCAGGCCGTTGAACTCCAGGTCCCGTGAAGCACAGGCATCGTGGATCACCGTGACCGTGTAGCCCTGGTCAGCCGCCGCGCGGGTGATGGCGTCGATGCACAGGTGGCTCATGCTGCCGACCACCACCAGTTCCTTGATCTTATTGCGCTCCAGCACCGCGCTCAGTTCGGTGTCGCGAAACGAGTTGACGAAATGCTTGAGTATCACCTGCTCGTCGGCGCGGTTGAGGACCTTGGCGTGCAGCCGCGCCCCTTCGGAACCCGGCACAAAGAACGGCGCATCGGCGCTGGCGAACTCATGGCGGACATGCACCACCAGGTCACCCGCCTCACGGGCGGCGGCGAGAATCGCGGCGGCCTTGTCGGCTGCTGCGTCGGCACCGCTCAGGGTCCACTTTCCGCCTGGGAAATAGTCATTCTGGATATCCACCAGGATCAGCGCTTGTACGGACATATCATCTTCCTCGATTAGTGGTGCAGCGTTCGGTTGCTTTGCCTTACCGGATCAAGTATCCAGTTCCCACGGTGTTCCGGGGATTGGCCGGACCGACACTTTCGAGGGGAAAACTGACAATGGACGCGCCCACGGCCGCCATCGACCGCGCCACGCCAGCCGACAACGCCGTGTCCGAGATCGGCCTGCTCCTCTATCCCGGCGCGCAGACCGCCGCCGTCCACGGCCTGACCGACCTGTTCAGCGTGGCCAATCGCATGGTCGCCGAACACGGCGATGCGGCCCGGCGGCTGCGTGTCAGCCATTGGGCCACCGGAGCCACGGGCGAGTCCCTCGAACGGATCTACGACAGCCAGCCGGGCATGGACGGCCATCCGGTCGCCGTGGTCATTCCCCCTTCGCTGGGCGATACGCCCTCGCCCGCCGCCCTGCAACTCAGTGCCGCCTGGGTCCGCGAACAACATAGCCACGGAGCAATCATCGGTTCCGTGTGCATGGGCGCCTTCGTGCTGGCGCAGACCGGCCTGCTCGACCAACGCCCCGCCACCACCCACTGGAATTCGGCCAAGGCCTTTGCCGCGCTCTACCCGCAGATACGCCTCGACACCGACAAGCCGATCATCGACGACGGCGACCTGATCACCACCGCCGGGCTGATGGCCTGGGCCGAACTGGGCATGCGCCTGGTCGAACGGCTGCTGGGGCCGGGGATCGCCACGCGCACCGCGCGCTACCTGCTGATCGAACACCGTGACAACAGCGAATGCGCCGGCAACTTTGCGCCGATCCTGGGCCACGGCGACGCCGCGATCCTCAAGGTCCAGCACTGGCTGCAAAGCAGCGGCGCCCTGGAGGTGAGCGTAAATGCCATGGCCGACAAGGCCGGCCTGGAAGAGCGCACCTTCCTGCGCCGCTTTCGCGCCGCCACCGGCCTGCGTCCGACGGAGTACTGCCAGCACCTGCGGGTTGGCAAGGCGCGGGAAATGCTTGAATTCACCAACGGCACCGTCGACCATATCGCCTGGACCGTGGGTTACCAGGACCCCGGTGCGTTCCGTTCGACCTTCAAGAAAATCACCGGCTTCTCGCCCAGTGATTACCGAGGTCGCTACGGCGTCAGGGCGACCTGAGCTCAACCACCGGTAGGGCGATGTCCTACCGGTCACTCTTATTGATACGGCCCGGAGAAACACATGAGCAAGGTGCTGCTGGTACTCGTGGAAACCGTCGACGACTACCTGCCAATCATCCAGAAGCACGGCTTCGAACTGATCCTGGCGCCGACCCAGGCCCTGCGCGCGCAAGCCATCGCCGAGCAGGGCGAACGCATCAATGCCGTGCTCACCCGCGGCCCGCTGGGACTGTTCGCCGAGGAAATCGCCGCCCTGCCCAAACTTGAAATCATCTGCGTGATCGGTGCCGGCTATGAAAAGGTCGACCTGCACGCCGCCGCGCAACGGGGCATCGTCGTGACCAACGGTGCCGGTGCCAACGCCTCGTCCGTGGCCGACCATGCCATGGCCCTGTTGCTGTCGCTGGTGCGCGATATTCCCCGCGCCGACGCCTCGGTGCGCCGTGGCGAGTGGCGCAAGCTGATGCGTCCATCCCTGGGCGGCAAGCGCCTGGGCATCCTCGGCATGGGCGCGGTGGGCCAGGCGATTGCCCAGCGCGCGGCCCTGGGTTTCGACATGACGGTGAGCTATCACAACCGGCGACCGCGCATGGATATCGATTACCACTATTGCGCCACGACCACCGAACTGGCGCTGGCCTCGGACTACCTGATCATCGCCACCCCAGGCGGTGCCGGCACCGACGGCCTGATCGGCCGACAGGCTCTTGAAGCCCTCGGCCCGCAAGGGTTCCTGGTCAACATTGCACGCGCCAGCGTGGTGGTGACCGCCGACCTGGTCGCCGCCCTCCAGCAAGGTCGCCTCGCCGGTGCGGCACTGGATGTGTTTGACGACGAACCGAATGTGCCTGAAGTCCTCAAGAGCCTGGGCAACGTGGTGCTGACACCCCACGTGGCCGGTCTGTCGCCGGAAGCCTCCGAAGCCACGGTAGCGCTGGTGGCCGAAAACCTGCTGGCGTATTTTTCCGGCCAGCCGGTACTCACGCCGATTGCCCTTCCCGGCTGACGGCCAACGAGCCAACCCATTATGATCACCACCTTCCCACACGCCTGATGGACACCTCCCGCATGGAACGCACCGCCCGCCTGCTGCCTCTTGCCTGCCTGCTGCTGGGCCTCTCGCCCTCGGCCTTTGCCGCCGAGGCACCGGTCGATTGCGATGCCCTGCATGAAAAGGCCAACGCCGAAGCCGGCAGCTACCGCCCACCCGTCGAAGGCAAGGTTATCGGCCAAGGCCGGGTCTACTTTCACAGCGCGCCCAACAGTGCCTGCATCACCAAGAAGGTCTTCGTCGTGCCTGGCGACGGCCTCACGGTGTACGCCAGCACCGAGGACGGCTGGGCCCAGGTCATGTACGTCGCCAAGAACGGCGATGACTTCAGCGGCTGGGTCGAGGAAAAGCGCGTCGAACTGGGCCAGCACTACGGCGGTGACCCGGCGCCCGAAGACACCCCGGAGCAATAAGCGTCTCCCCGCCTGAACTCCGCCGAGGAATGCCAGTCAGCTCAATAAGTGCATTCAAAGGCCTGCGCTGGCAGCGGCAGGCCTCTCTACCCGGAGTTTCGCGGCCATGCCTGATCTTTCCAACGAACCCCAGAGCGCGATCGAGGCCCACGGCGTCATTGGCGACATGAGTAGCGCTGCGCTGGTCAACGATCGCGGCAGCGTCGACTTTTTCTGCTGGCCGGCTTTCGACAGCCCCTCGATCTTCTGCGCCTTGCTCGACAGCCCCGACGCCGGGATTTTCCAACTGGCCCCGGACCTGCCCGATGCCCGTCGCGAACAGATCTACCTGCCGGACACCAATGTCCTGCAAACCCGCTGGCTGAGCGCCAGCGCGGTGGTGGAAATCACCGATCTGCTGCCGGTCAGCGATGATGAAAACGACCTGCCGATGCTGATCCGTCGGGTCCGGGTGATCAGCGGTCGAGCCACCTTCCAGATGCGCTGCGCCGTACGCCATGACTATGCCCGCGCCGCGACCCGTGCCCGTCTCGACGGCGACGATGTGTGCTTCGAGGCGCCGGGCCAGCCGAGTCTGCGCCTGTGCTCCGACCAACCGCTGCAACTGGAGCGGCAGGCCGCCGTCGCCCGCTTCACCCTGGAACAGCAACAGAACGCCGAATTCCTTCTCGGTGCGGTCGACGATCCACGCATCAAGGTCGGCAGCAGTGACCTCGCCCTGCAACGCACCCTGACCTTCTGGCGCCATTGGCTCGGACGCTCGAACTATCGCGGGCGCTGGCGCGAGGCGGTCAACCGCTCGGCCCTGGCCCTCAAGCTGCTGACCTCGCGCAAGCACGGCGCGATCCTCGCCGCCGTTACCTTCGGCCTGCCGGAAAGCCCCGGCGGCCAGCGTAACTGGGACTATCGCTATACCTGGATCCGCGACGCCTCCTTCACCATCTACGCCTTTATGCGCCTGGGTTATGTCGAGGAAGCCAACGGTTTCATGCGCTGGTTGCGCGGACGGGTCGGCGATTGCAGCGATCAGCCGTTGAAGCTGAACATTCTCTACGCCATCGATGGCACCCAGGAACTGCCGGAAACCGAGCTGACGCACCTGTCCGGCCACGGTAATGCCCGTCCGGTGCGTATCGGCAACCAGGCCTACGAGCAGGTCCAGCTGGATATCTTCGGCGAGTTGCTGGACGCGGTGTACCTGACCAACAAATACGGCGAGGCGATTTCCCATGAAGGCTGGCTGCATGTCGGCCAGATTGTCGATCAGGTCTGCGACACCTGGAACCAGACCGATGTCGGGATCTGGGAAATGCGCGGCGAGAAACACCACTTCCTGCACTCGCGGCTGATGTGCTGGGTCGCCCTGGACCGCGCCATCCGCCTGGCCTCCAAGCGCTCGCTACCGGCCCCGTTCGCCCGCTGGGACCAGACTCGCCAGGCGATCCACGCCGATATCTGGAGCAACTTCTGGAACGCCGAACGTGGACATTTCGTCCAGCATATCGGCGGCACCGGCCTCGACGGCTCGATGCTGCTGATGCCACTGGTGCGCTTTGTCGGCGCCACCGATCCGCGCTGGCTGGCGACCCTGGAGGCGATTCAGAAAAGCCTGGTGCGCGACGGCATGGTCTATCGCTATCGCAACGACGATCACCCCATCGACGGCTTGCCGGGCAGCGAAGGGGCCTTCGCTGCCTGCTCGTTCTGGTACGTCGAATGCCTGGCCCGGGCCGGACGGGTGGAGCAGGCGCACCTGGAGTTCGAGCAACTGCTGCGCTATGCCAACCCGCTGGGACTGTACGCCGAAGAGTTCGACCCGCAAGCCCGGCACCTCGGTAATACCCCGCAAGCACTGACCCACCTGGCGCTGATCAGCGCCGCGTGTTTCCTCGACCGCAAACTCAGCGGCGAGGTCACGCCGTGGCAACCCTGACGCCGCTTGCTGAACCCATATCTTGTGAGGGGCGGTGCTTGTATGGGAGCGGTGCTTTTCAGATTGAATATCCTTTTCAATCACCTCGATAGCTTGGGCCACGCGCGCCAAACGTCTAAGCTGGCATTTCCCGCCCGTTGTCCTGGAACGCCGTGTGAAATTCAGCCTGCCGAAAGTTGCCACCGCCCCCTTCTGTCCTTCTGAAGTGAATGGCTCGATTGCCGTCGATCGCGGGGCGCCGTTCTTCAAGCGCGCCCTGCGCTTTGCCGGACCCGGCCTGCTGATTTCCATCGGCTATATGGACCCGGGCAACTGGGCCACAGCCATCGAGGCCGGCTCGCGTTACGGCTACAACCTGCTGTTCGTGGTGCTGCTGGCGAGCCTCGCCGGGATGGCGGTGCAATGCCTTTGCTCGCGCCTGGGGATCGCCACCGGCCGCGACCTGGCGCAGCTCTGCCGCGAGCGCTACAGCCCGCGCTCCGCCAAACTCCAATGGCTGCTGGCGGAAATCTCGATCATCGCCACGGACCTGGCCGAAGTCCTCGGTTGTGCCCTGGCCTTTCATCTGCTGCTGGGCTGCTCGCTGACCTTCGGCATTGCCCTGACGGCCTTCGATACGGTGCTGATCCTGGCCCTGCAGAACCGCGGCTTCCGGCGCCTGGAAGCGATCATGCTGGTGCTGGTGGCGACCATCGGCGTGTGTTTTTTTATCGAACTGGTGCTGATCAAACCCTACTGGCCGGACGTGTTCCAGGGTTTCAAGCCGTCCCTCTCGGCCATCAGCGACGCCGCACCGCTGTACCTGGCCATCGGCATTCTCGGGGCCACGGTGATGCCCCATAACCTCTACCTGCACACCTCGGTGGTGCAGACCCGGTTGATCGGCACGGACCTGGCCAGCCGCCAGGACGCTGTGCAACTGGCGCGTATCGACACCCTGGGTTCCCTGGCCCTGGCCTTGCTGGTCAACGCAGCGATCCTGATCCTGGCCGCGGCGGCCTTCCACCAGAACGGGCATACCGCCGTGGTGGAGATCCAGGACGCCTACCACCTGCTCGACCCGCTGGTGGGCGGCGCGTTCGCCAGCACTTTATTCGGCATCGCGCTGCTGGCGTCCGGACAGAGCTCGACCTTTACCGGCACCATCGCCGGCCAGGTGATCATGGAAGGCTACCTGAACCTGAAGATTCCCTGCTGGCAGCGCCGCTTGATCACCCGTGGCCTGGCACTGATCCCGGCCTTCGTCGGGGTCTGGCTGATGGGCGAAGACGCGGTGGGCAAATTGCTGGTGCTGAGCCAGGTGGTGCTGAGCCTGCAGTTGCCCTTTGCGCTGTACCCGTTGATCCGCATGACCGGCGATGAACGCCTGATGGGACCTTTCGTCAATCGCTGGTACACCAAGGCTCTGGCCTGGGGGTTGTTCGTGGTGATCAGTGCGGCGAATGCCTGGCTGATCGTGCAACTGTTCGCCGCGGACTGAGGCAATGACGTCAAGCCGTGTCGCTTCCCATCAAGCGGCCACGGCTGACAGCCCTAGACTCCTGGACATCATCCGCCGGGATCAGGAGTCCAGCATGAACATCGCCACCGAACGCCACGCCGTCGAGGCCTCAGCCGCGCAGGTACGCTTGCGCCGGGAGCTGGCCTGCGCCTTTCGCTGGGCCGCACGGCTGGGGTTGCACGAGTCGATCGCCAACCACTTCAGCGTGGCGCTGTCGGCGGATGGGCGGGAGTTTCTGATCAATCCCTACGGCCGACATTTCTCGCGGATCAGGGCCAGTGACCTGTTGCTGGTCAAGGCCGACGATCCGTCGAGCCTGGCGGGCCCGAACGCACCGGACATCACCGCCTCGGCCTTGCACAGCGCGCTGCATCGCAACCAGCCCCATGCTCGCTGCATCCTGCACACCCATTCGAAATATGCCACCGCGCTGGCCTGCCTGGCGGATTCAAGCCTGCCGCCCATCGAGCAGAATGCCATGCGTTTTTTCGAGCGGGTGGCAATCGATAACGGATTCGATGGCATGGGCCTGGGGGACGAGGCCGAGCGGGTCAGCCGGCTGCTGGGGGACAAGCCGATCCTGTTGATGGGCAATCACGGCCTGTTGGTGGCAGCGCCCAGCGTGGCCCAGGCCTTCGATGATCTGTATTACTTCGAGCGGGCGTGCGAGGTGTATATCACCGCGTTGTCGACGGGAAGGCCATTGCGTATCGCCAGCGACGAGGTGGCGCGCAAGACTGCGCGGCAATGGCTGGACTATCCGGGGTTTGCCGAGAAGCATTTCGCGGCGTTGTTGGGGATTCTCGAGGAAGAGGAACCAGGGTTTGCGCACTAGCCAGCGGCCATCACGGAACCTGTAGGAGCATGGCTTGCCAGCGAAGCTTTTGGCGGTCTCGAGGGCCTCTTCGCGGGCAAGCCCTGCTCCTACAGGTTCGTGTCATACACAAAATGGGTGAACGACAGAAGACTGTAGGAGCAGGGCTTGTCGGCCTCACTCCTCCATCAGCGAGGAGCGCGGTTCGCGACTCAGCGGCTGGCGCATCACCGGCGCACTGAATACCTGGCTGCGGTCCTCGCTCGGTGGACAACCGAAACGCGCGCGGTAGGTGCGGGAGAAATGCTCCAGCGAACCGAACCCCGAACAGGCCGCGACCTGGGCCACACTCATGCGGGTCTGTTGCAACAGGTTATGGGCCCGCGCCAGGCGCAGGCTCATGTAGTACTTGAGCGGTGACAGCCCGGTGTGTTGCTTGAACTGGCGCTCCAGTTGGCGCTGGGACAAACCGACCTTGGCGGCAATCGCCTCGCAGTCCAGTGGCTCCTCCAGCGCCTGCTCCATCAACTGCACCGCACGGCGCATCTTGGCGCTGGACAACCGGGTACTCGCCAAACCGTCGTCGAGCTGGTTGTCCAACGGCTGGCGCACGCGGCCCATCAGCAGGTGCATGGCAATCTCGCGGGCCAGGTCGCTGTCCACGCTCTGCCCCAGCCAACTGATCATCATGTCCAGGGTCGAGGTGGCACCGGCACAGGTCAGGCGCTGGCGCTCCAGGGTATAGAGCTGGGTACGGGCCTTCACCCGTGGGTAGCTTTCCTGGAAACCCTGCCAGTTGTCCCAGTGCACCGCCGCTTCATAGCCGTCCAGCACGCCGGCGGCGGCCAGCAGTTCGGTGCCGGTTTCCACCCCCATCAACACCGCACCGAACAGTGCCTGCTTGCGCAACCAGCTTTTCAGCGATTGATTGCGGCTGTGCTTGTGCACGTCGAAACTGGCGATCACCAGGCAGGCGTCAAAGCCCTGCCCGGCGTCGGGAGTGCCGGCGACCAGGGTGGACAAGCCGTTACTGGCGAGGACCGGCTGACCGTCGAGGGACAACAGGGTCCATTCGAAAAGCGGGCGCTGGGTCAGCCAGTTGGCAATCGCCAGCGGTTCGATGACCGCCGCCAGGCCCAGGTGGGAGAACGACGGCAACAGCAAGACGGCGATACGCAAGGGCGCCGCATCGGCGCGGCGCCAGTCGGGTGGCTGAGTACTGGTTTGCGGGTTCATCGCTAGCCTCTTTGACGGGCTCTACGGTTGATTTCAGTGCGGGGATCTCCCACGCCTCCTGTGGGAGCTTGACCGTCCCTTGAAATGATTTTCAAAAAAACGGTCAAGACAGTTGCTCCTACAAGGTTCCGTGGGGGGGTCAATATATCGGACCGCAGCTCTCAACGTTGTTCGGTTTGCCAGTGCGGATGTATCCACACCGGCGCCCGCGCAGCCGGCAAAGGCGAGCGCCCACGAATCAGATCGCTGGCCTTCTCCGCGATCATCACCGTCGGCGCATTGGTGTTGCCGCTGACAATCACCGGCATGATCGAGGCATCCACTACCCTCAATCCTTCCACGCCATGGACCCGCAACTCTGGATCGACCACCGCCTCGGGATCGTCGCCAGGCCCCATCTTGCAGGTACCGCTGGCATGGTAGCCGGTTTCGGTGACACGCCGGGCCCAGGCGTCGAGCTGCGCATCGCTTTGCGCCTGGGCACCGGGCACCAGTTCCTCCCCCGCAAACGCCGCCATCGCCGGCTGCCCGATGATTTCCCGCACCAGCCGCGCCCCCGCCCGCATATCGGCACGGTCCTGCTCGGTACTGAGGTAGTTGAACAGAATCCGCGGCGGCTGGCGTGGATCGCTGCTGCCGAGGGTGACCCGGCCCAGGCTGCTGGGGCGCATCAGGTCGATATGCACCTGGAACGCATGGGCCGGCACCAGGTCGACGCTGCCGGGCTTGACCGCCAGGGGCATGAAGGTCAGTTGCAGGTCCGGATGCTCGACCCCGGCCCGCGAGCGGATAAATGCCCCGGCCTCGAAGTGATTGCTGGCTGCCGGACCGTCGTGACTGACGAACCAGCGGGCACCGATCCACCATTTGCCCGGCGCGGTGGTCCAGGGGTAGAGCGACACCGGCCGCTTGCACAGGTACTGCACCACGGCGTCGGGATGGTCGTTGAGGCGTCGGCCGACACCCGGCAGATCATGCCGGACCGGCAGGCCGAGATCACGCAACTCGGCGGCCGGACCTATGCCGGACAACAGCAGCAACTGCGGCGAATTGATCGCCCCCGCCGTCAACAACACCTCGCGCCGGGCCCGGGCCTGCCAGACATGGCCGTTCTGCTCGTATTCCAGGCCATGGGCGCGCTTGTCCTTGAACAGGATCCGCAACGCCAGGGCGCCAGTGGCCACCTTTACATTGCCGCGCAGCAGGGCCTCTCGCAGATAACCCTTGGCGGTACTCCAGCGCTTGCCGCCACGGGTGGTGCGATCCACCGGGCCGAAGCCTTCCTGGCGATAACCATTGAGATCGTTGCTCGGCGCATAACCGGCCTCGACCCCGGCCTCGACGAAGGCCGCACACAACGGCGTACCGATATCCCCCGGAGTGACATGTAAATGCCCCTGGGCGCCGCGGTAGGTATCCGGCCCCTCGGCATGGGCCTGGGCACGGATAAAGTACGGCAGCACCTCCTGGTAACTCCAGCCACTGCAGCCCTGGGCGGCCCATTGATCGTAGTCGCGGGCGTGACCACGGATATAGACCATGCCATTGATCGACGATGAGCCACCCAGGGTGCGCCCGCGCGGCGTGCCGATCCGACGCCCGTCGAGCCCCGGTTCTGGCTCGGACAGATAGCTCCAGTTATAACGACTGCCGCCAACGACGATGCCCACCGCCGACGGCATATCGATGGTCCAGCTGCTGTCGGCGGGCCCGGCTTCCAGCAGCAGGATGCGCACGTTCGGGTCCTCCCCCAGGCGATGGGCCAGGACACAACCGGCGGAGCCGGCACCGACAATCAGGTAATCGAATTCGTGTTCGGACATGACCGGGCGTACTCCATCGCAAGGTTCAGACGAGCAGCGGCGCGGCTCGCCCCGGGGCGTTTCAGCGGTCGTTCTGGCCGTGAATACCCTGGAACACCAGCCGATGAAAGTGATGCACCAGGTGTTCGCTTTCATTGCTGCGCTGGGCGTCGATCATGTAGCGGCCCTGATCGTAGCCAAGGGAGCGCAGGCCCTTCTGCACCGAGATATTCAGGGCGATATCCTCGGGGCCCAGATCCTCGTTCATCCACTTCATGCAGGCGCTGCTGACCTCGGCGGTGCGAGCATTGGAGGAGTAATAGCCGAAGCGCAGCAGCGAGCGCTCGGCATCCAGCGGAATCATCATGAACGAGCCGAGGAACTCGGAAAACGGGAAGGTATAGAAGGTATTGTTCGGCCACAGGCCGATATTGAAAAAGCATTCCTCGGGGTTCAGGTCGCTTCGCAGTTTCACCCCATAAGCTTCGGTGGCAGCGAGATTGGCCGGCGCGGCGTAGGTCCACCAGTTGTCGCGTTTGGTCAACTGGTAGCCCTTGAAGTCAATGAGTTTGGCCAGGTCGATATGACAAGGCCCGGAAAGCTTGAAGTGATAACCCTCGATGGAGTTGTCCATGATCACCTTCCAGTTGGCCGGCACGATCACATCCTGTTCTTCAATCAGTTGCATGCGGTCAAGGTCGGGAAAGACCCGGCGCATTTCCTCGTCGGCCCCGGGAAACAGTTCGCGCAACGACGCTGCCTCGGGGTCCAGGTTGAAGTAGATAAAACCGCCCAGTTCCTCGGTCCGCACCTTGGGGATATTGAACTGCCGCAACTCGAAATTTTTCATCCGCTCGCAACGTGGTGCACCTCGCAGGCCGCCATCCATTTCATAACACCAGGAATGGTAGGCACAACGCACCACGCCGCCGGTGGTGCCACGACGCTGTTCGAGCAAGCGGTTGCCGCGATGCTGGCAGACATTATGGAAGGCATGGATCTGCCCCTGCCGATTACAGGCCACCACGATGCTCTGGTCGAACAGGTCGCAGACCACGTACTGCCCCGGCTCGGCGAACTCGCTCTTGTGCCCGGCCACATGCCAGGCGCGCATGAAGATATTGTCGCGCTCAGCCTGGAACAGCCCCTCATCGAAGAAATACCGCGACGGCAAGGTGAAGGCTTCTTCGGGATCCTGCTGATCCCAACCTTCGACCCCGGATTGTTGTTTCTGGATATGAATAGGTTGCATGGACGTGCTCCTCGACCAGATTTGAGCGCTCGGTTCGGCTGCCGGCGTTGAAACCTAATCTAGAGCAGCCTCCCGGGCCGGGATTGATGGAAAACGACTCGTTCGATAGAGAAAACATCAACCGCGACCGACAGCAATCGCCCGACAAATCTCGCCCCCAAGAGCTGCAAACACAAAGGAAATGCCCCACAAAGCGACTGTCAGGACTCAACTAGGGTGAAGAGCAGACACATATTCTCTCTTTCAATCTATACGTGAGTAGCGTACAAATAATGAATGCTCTGTTTATCGAACTCCCTCCCTTC
Source organism: Pseudomonas sp. MWU12-2319 (assembly GCF_023242525.1). Classification (NCBI taxonomy): domain Bacteria; kingdom Pseudomonadati; phylum Pseudomonadota; class Gammaproteobacteria; order Pseudomonadales; family Pseudomonadaceae; genus Pseudomonas; species Pseudomonas sp. MWU12-2319. The sequence goes on along the minus strand of NZ_JALJES010000002.1, from coordinate 297,973 downwards.
GAGCGTCATCGCAGAGCCTACCTGGGTGACGAGGCGTTCCACTGTTTTCAACTCGCCTTGTTGCGCAACCCTGAAGCCGGCGAGGTCATCCAGGGCACCGGCGGGCTACGCAAGGTCCGTTGCATGGACATGAAGCGGCAAAAAGGTAAACGGGGCGGCATTCGGGTGATCTATTACAAATGGCCGCCAGGTTCCCAGTTCTGGCTGTTCACCCTGTACGACAAAGACCAGCAGGACGATTTGAGCCCGCAGCAGAAGGGAATCCTGAAGCGGCTTCTGGACACAGAGATAGAGGCGAGAAACCATCATGAAGCGTGACATTTTTGCAGAACTGGTCGAGGGCTTCGACGCCCTGGCCGATGACCGCCGGGGCAAGGTCACCCTGCGCACCCACAAGGTCCAGTTGAACAAGTTGCAACCGATCAGCGCCGATGAACTGGTGGCGATCCGTACCCAACTGAAGCTGTCACGGGCGGTGTTCGCCCTGTACCTGCGCACCAACACCCGAACCCTGGAAAACTGGGAACAGGGCCGGGCCAAGCCCAATGCCCAGGCCACCACGCTGATCCGGCTGGTCGAGAAGTACCCTGAAACCGTGGAGCGCCTGGCATCCCTGGTCTGAAGCGACGGGCGAGTTTGCTATGCAGCAGCGTCGCCCCACTGCCCTTTTGCGCATAACTGCTGTTCCCGTTGAGGCCTTAATCCACAGCAGCACGCTTCGTATAGTGAGTGCTCTGCGCCCCATAACCACAACGTCGAGAGGCCCGAGCATGAACCTTCAACAGCCGATGATCGCCAGCACCGAACTGCCCGCCTGCGAACAAGACGCCGAGTACTTCGAGTACAGCAAGGCCGCCAACCCGATCAACGCCGGATTGATCTCGCGCATCCCCTATCAGGACTTTCCCGCCTCGCTCTACAACAGCGGGCCGTCGCGGCTGGTGCCATTGGACCTGAGCGAGGCCCTCGGCTGCGAAGGCCCGGCCACCGGTCCCGGGCTGTGCGCGAACTTTATCCGCTTGAATGCCGGCGACTCGCTGACCCTGCAACCCAACGCCACGTCCCAGGTGCTTTATGTGATTGCCGGGCATGGCCGCCTGGTACAGGGCGAGTCCCGCTTCGAGTGGGACAAGGGCTGCTTTATCGCCCTGCCCGGCCGCCAGGCGGTCGAACTGGCCGCCGGCGAGGACAGCCGCTTCTACTACGTGCACGACGAACCGCTGCTGCGTTACCTCGGTGTCAGCAGCCAGCAGGACCGCTTCAGTGCCACCCTGTACCCGGCGCAGACCGCCAATGCCAAGCTGCGCGAAGCCGCCGACGACCCACGCGCCCAGGACCGCAGCCGGATCAGCATCCTGCTGGGCAATCGGCACTTCCCCCAGACTCGCACCGTGACCCATGTGCTCTGGGCGATGTACGGCATCCTGCCGCCGGGCTCGGTGCAGAAACCCCATCGTCACCAGTCCATCGCCCTGGACTTCATCATCGACTGCCCGCCCGGCTGCTACAGCCTGGTCGGCACCGAGGTCGATGAACACGGCCAGATCCGCAACCCGACCCGGGTCGACTGGGCGCCCGGACTGGCGTTCGTGACGCCGCCGGGCTATTGGCATGCGCACTACAACGAGTCGGACCGCGAAGCCTTCCTGATTCCGATCCAGGATGCCGGCTTGCAGACCTACCTGCGCGCCCTGGACATTCGCTTCAGCTGAGCAGAATCAGGGCTGCCAATAAGGTGGCGTGCCGATACGTTCGAGCATGAAGTCGATAAAACTGCGCACCTTCGACGAGACGGTGCGCTTGGGCGGATAGACAAACCAGAGTGATGCGGCGATCTGTGTGGCCTGGGCCTGCCAATCGGGCAGCCAGTGCACCAGTTCGCCTCGCCTGAGCAGATCGACCACCAGCCAGTCCGGCAGCAACGCCATGCCCAAGCCCTGGCGCACCGCCAGCAGTTGCGCATCCAGATCGTTGATCCGCAGATGGCCCTTGATTGCAACGCGCTCGGCCTGGGCACCGGGGGACTGCCGCGCAACGAAAAACACCTCGTCAGGCAGGTTGCCATTCAGTATCGCAGCACACTCCGCCAGCGCTTGCGGCGAGCGTGGCGGCGAATGCCGCCGGGCGTACTCGGGGCTGACGCACAGCAGCGTGTGCTCGGCCGCCAGCTTGCGCGCCTTGAGCGACGAGTCCGGCAGCACTCCGACCCGCAGGGCCAGGTCGACACCGGCACTGATCAGGTTGACGTGACTGTCTTCCAGGGTCAGCTCCAGGCGGATTTGCGGAAAGCGCTCGGCAAAGTCGCCCAGCAGCGGCAACACATGGTGCCGGGCAAAGGCCGGTGGCAGGTTGAGCTTGAGCAGCCCCCGGGGTTGCTGGTTGAGGGCCGAGGTCGCGGCCCTGGCCTGATCCAGTTCGGCGAGTACCCGCAAGGCGTGATGCAGAAAGGTTTCGCCGCCCTCGGTCAGGCGCAGGGTACGGGTGGAACGATTGAACAGGGCGATGCCCAGGTCCTGCTCCAGGTCCTTGATATAACGCGAGACGGTCGAGGCCTTGATCGAAAGCTTCTCGGCCGCCCGGGAAAAATTGTTGGCCTGGGCGGCCTCGACAAAGGCCGTGAGAGCGGCGAAATAGTCCATGCGGGTATCCACTCGGGTGCGGCTCAATGCGTGAGCCAGCGAAACACCTGGATAGATACCGTTATCCGACGCCTTTGAGCAAGCCCACCTCGAAGCGATCCGCCAGGAACGGCGTGATATCCAGGGGCAGCGGCTCCTGATGGACCAGCCGCTCCAGCATCACACCGGTGATTGCCGACGTCAGGATACCGGTACGGAAATGTCCGCAGGCATTGAGATAACCCCCGACACCCGCCATCGGCCCAAGTATCGGCAGTTCGTCAGGCGAGCCCGGACGCAGGCCGGCCCAGCAGCGCTTGAGATTGATGTCCTTGAGTTGCGGCACACAGCGAATGGCCCCCTGGACCAGGCCGGCGACTTCCGGAAAGGTCGTACTGACATCGAAGCCCTTGTCCTCGGTGGTGCTGCCGATCAGGATTTCACCGTTGTCCTTTTGCGCCATATAACAATCGCTGGTGGTCAGGCAGCCCTCCAGCAGCTTGGGCATGCGCTCGGTCAGGAGGATCTGCCCCTTCACCGGTTTGACCGGCAGCCTGATCCCGGTGGCCTGCTCGCTGAGCTCGGCGGCCCAGGCCCCGGCGGCATTGATCAATGTGCCGCAATGGAAGGTGCCCTGCTCGGCGGTGCGCACGCCGCTGACCCGGTCGCCCTGATGCAGAACGCCGATGACATTGGTGTTGAAGTAGAGGTCCACGCCATTCTGCCGCGCGGCCTCGGTGTAGGCATCGGCCAGGCGGAACGGGCTGACCTGGTGATCGCAGAGAAACTCCAGCGCCCCCTGCGCCTCATGGCTTACCGCCGGTTCCGCTTCGCGCAGTGCTTCACGATCCAGCCAGCGCAGCTGGTCCGCCAGGTGCGGAATGCGTGAAACGATATGTTCGGCATACTGTCGGTCCTCATCGTCATAGATCACGTATTTCAAGCCGGTGCGTTCAAACTTGAAGTCCATGCCATGGCGTTCGATCAGTTCACGGTGCAACTGCGGATAGAGCGCGTTGGATTGCAAGGCGAACTCGAAGAATGCCGGCGGCAGGATATGCGGGGTACTTGCGTCCACCGCCACCGCCGCACCATGGGCCTGGCGACGCTGGGCCGACATCATGCGGAAGAAGATCACCCCGCAGCCCAGCCCCACCGACTCGCCGATGGCCCAGAGACCGCCGGCCGAAGCGCGGGTCGCATTGCCGGGACGCTTGGCGTCGATCAGGGCGATCCGCAGGTTCTGGCGCCGGGACAGGTGGTAGGCACAGGAAGCACCGATCACGCCGCCACCGGCAATCACCACATCATAGGTTCTGTTCATGGTTCAGGCGTCCTTACCCAGACTCTCGAAGGCGGAAAAGGGAATTGGCTCGATGGGGAAACGCGGGCGCAACCAGCCGACATCGGTGCGCCCGGTGGCCTGCCGCAGGCGGTCGCTGCAATAACCGACGCACATGCGCCCCTGGCAATCGCCCATGCTGATCCGCGTACGCATTTTCAGCGCAGCCATGTCCTCGACGCCCTGGGACAGAGCAAGGTCGATCTCGGCGCGAGTCGTGTGTTCGCAGCGGCAGATCAGTGTGTCGGCGCGGGGCAAGTCGATCTGCCGGGTACCGCGCCGGGTGTAGCGATCAACACCGGCGCGGAACTTGCGGATTTTCGTCAGTTTGTCCAGGTAGATCTGGCGCAGGACCAGGGCCCCCTCGGCGTCGAGCACATCGCGTTGCATCAGGATCGACACGGCGGCAATCCTGCCGGCCAGCATCGCCGCCTCGCCGCCGCGAATCCCGCCCATATCGCCGGCCAGATGGATGGTCGGTTCGCTGCTCTGCTGCCAGACGTTGCTCTCGGGCCGCAGGCAGCCGTCCTCACCGACGCCATGGGCCAAGCCCATCTGCTGACTGAGTTGGGTGCGCGGGACAAAACCATAACCGACCGCCAGGGTCTGCGCTTCGACCCGCCGCGCCTGGGCGAGGTCCGGCTGCCAATCGCTGGAATACGGCGCCAGGGTCACGCTGGTCAACTCTTCCTGCCCCTGGGCTTCGACCACACCCCAGCCGTAGTAAAACGGGATGCCGTGCAATTTCAGATAGGCGAGCATGCTCAAACCGTCGAGAAACATCTGCGGCTTGTTCAGCAGGGCCAGGCTTTCGCGGGCGATCCGGCCCAAGGCGCTGGCTTCATAGACACCCGCCACCGGCACCCCGGCCGCGTGCAACTGGCAGGCCACCAACGGCAGCAAGGGACCGGTACCGGCAATCACCGTGGTCCCCAACGGCTTGACCACGCCGCTCTTGATCTGCAACTGCAAACCGCCGAGCAGCATGACTCCGGGCAAGGTCCAGCCGGGAAACGGCACGTTGCGCTCATGGCAGCCGGCCGCCAGCAACAGTTGCGAATACTCGATCTGCCGCAGGTGCTCGTCGGCATCCAGGGCCATCAGCGTTCGCGTGCCTTCACCACCGAGAATCCGCGTGCCCAGGCGCACATCGACCCGGTCGGAATACCGCGCGAACTCACCGTGCAGACGCTCCAGCACTTGGCGGTAGCGCGTGCCCAGATAGCCGAGGTCGACGCCGCGGCGCAACGGTCCGCGATAGACCACGCCCCCCAGGCGCGAGGCTTCCTCGAACAGCACGCTGGGTACCGCGTGCCGGGCCAGCTCGGCGGCGGCGGCCATGCCCGCCGGACCTCCGCCGACAATCACCACGGGCAGGCGGCTCATAGCACCTCCAGCACGGGGAAGCGGCTGACAGCGGTTTCGATCTGCATGCCGGGCCGTACCAGCGTCTGGCAGGCCCGGCGCTTGTGCCGGCCATCAATCGAGACCAGACAGCACTGGCAAACGCCCATGCCGCAGAAGGCTCCGGCGATCTCGCCATGATCGTTGCGCGCCAGTTGTCGCAGGCCGACCGATTGCAGCACGCTGAGGACGGTCTCACCGGCAGCGGCCGGTACGGGTTGACCGTTGAGGTGGACGGTCATGTCCACCTGGGAAAGGGGTTGGATATCGTGTTGTCGATCCAGGTTTTGCATAGGTGCATCATCCATGACTAGCGTGAGAGGTGCACGCTAAGGGATTCGGCACTCCGGCCATTTGATCCAGGCCAGTAAAGAGAAACAAAAGTCCTGGGGGCCGCTTCGGCGCTCCGGTGGTGTCAGAGGTTCCGCGTCGCGCCGTTCGCGGGCAAGCTCCGCTCCCACAGGTCTGCGGTCGTACACAGGTTTTGTGTTTGACTCGGACAATGTGGGAGCGGAGCTTGCCCGCGAAGCAGGCGACACGGTCCATCGCTCTAACGCCGACGTTTCATCAACCAATACGCCGCCGGCAGTACCAGCATCGACAACAACGGCGCGGTGATCATGCCGCCAACCATCGGCGCGGCAATCCGCTTCATCACCTCGGACCCGGTACCGCTGCCCCAGAGAATCGGCAGCAGACCGGCGATAATCACCGCCACCGTCATCACCTTGGGCCGGACCCGCAACACCGCGCCCTCGCCGATGGCCTCCAGCAAATCGCCGTTCTCCTCCCGTCCGGCATCCAGACGCGCCGTCCAGGCATTCTTCAGATAAAGCAGCATGATCACGCCGAACTCCGCCGACACCCCGGCCAGGGCGATAAACCCCACTCCCGTGGCCACCGACAGATTGAAGCCCAACAGGTAGAGCAACCAGACGCCGCCGGACAGCGCAAAAGGCAAGGTCAGCATGATCAGGCCCGCCTCACTGAAACGCCCGAAGGTCAGGTACAGCAGCACGAAAATGATCAGCAAGGTGGCCGGCACCACCCACATCAGACGGGCATTGGCCCGCTCCAGGAACTCGTACTGCCCGGAATAGGACACCGTCATCCCGGCCTTGAGCTTCACCTGCTGCGCCACCTGTTGCTGCAGGTCACGAGCGGTCGACGCCAGGTCGCGGCCCCGGACATCCACATAGACCCAACCGGACAGCCGGCCATTTTCGCTGCGCAGCATGGGCGGCCCCGCGCTCACGCCGATATCCGCTACCGCACCGAGGGTGACCTGCTGCCCACTGGCGGTGAGCATCGGCAATTGCTGCAAGACCTGCGGGCTGTCGCGCCATTCCCTCGGATAACGCAGATTGATCGGATAACGCGCCACGCCCTCGACCGTCTCCCCCACCGTACTGCCACCCACGGCACCGGACACCACCGCCTGCACATCGGCAATGCTCAGCCCGTAGCGGGCCGCCGCCAGGCGATTGATCCGAATGTCGAGGTAGCTGCCTCCGGTCAAGCGTTCCGCCAGGGCCGAACTGACCCCGGGCACCTGCTTGGCGACCGCTTCGACCTGATGGGCGACCTCATCGATATCGGCCAGCGACGTGCCGGCCACCTTGACCCCGATCGGGCTCTTGATACCGGTGGCGAGCATATCGATACGGTTGCGGATCGGCGGCACCCAGAGGTTCGACAGCCCCGGCACCTTGACCGCCTGGTCCAGCGCTTCGATCAGCTTTTCCGGGGTCATACCGGCACGCCATTGCTCACGAGGCTTGAACTTGATGGTGGTTTCGAACATCTCCAGGGGGGCCGGATCAGTGGCGCTTTCCGCCCGCCCGGATTTGCCGAAGACATGCTCGACTTCCGGCACCGTGCGAATCATCCGATTGGTCTGCTGCAACAGCTCGCTGGCCTTGCTCGCCGGCAACCCTGGCAATGCCGAAGGCATATACAGCAGGTCGCCTTCATCCAGCGCCGGCATGAATTCCCCTCCCAGCTGGCTCAAGGGCCAGAGGCTGGAAAGGAAGATCATCAGCGCCAGCGCCAGGGTCAACTTCGGCCATTTCAGCACCGCATCCAACAGCGGACGATAGGCCGCGATCAGCCAGCGATTAAGCGGGTTCTGCTGCTCACTGGGAATATGACCGCGAATCCAGTAGCCCATCAGCACCGGCACCAGGGTCACCGACAATCCCGCCGCCGCCGCCATCGAATAGGACTTGGTAAACGCCAGCGGCCCGAACAACCGCCCTTCCTGGGCCTCCAGGGTAAACACCGGGAGGAACGACAAGGTGATGATCAACAGGCTGAAAAACAGCGCCGGCCCGACCTCCGCCGCCGCCTCGCCGATCACCCGCCAATGGGCCTCGCCTTGCAGCTTCTGGCCGGGATGGCGCAGTTGCCAGGCTTCGATATGTTTATGGGCGTTCTCGATCATCACCACCGCCGCATCGACCATCGCGCCAATGGCAATGGCGATACCGCCGAGGGACATGATATTGGCGTTGACGCCCTCGATGCGCATCACGATAAAGGCCATCAACACCCCCAACGGCAGGGTGATGATCGCCACCAGGGACGAGCGCCAGTGCCAGAGGAACAGCAGGCAGACCAGCGCCACCACACCGAACTCTTCCAGCAGTTTGAAGCTGAGGTTGTGCACCGCCCGGTCGATCAGCTGCGAACGGTCGTAGGTGGTGATCAGTTCTACCCCGGGCGGCAGGCTGCCGCGCAAGCTGTCGATACGGGCTTTCACCGCCTGGAGGGTTTCATCGGCGTTCTTGCCGGAACGCAGGATCACCACGCCACCGACCGCCTCGCCTTGACCGTCCAGCTCGGCGATGCCACGGCGCATCTCGGGGCCGATCTGGATCGTCGCCACCTGGCCAAGCAACACCGGCACACCTTGCGCCGAGGTTTTCAGCGGGATATTGCGAAAGTCCTCCAGGCTCTTCAGGTAGCCCGAGGCACGCACCATATATTCGCGCTCGGCCAGTTCCAGTACCGAACCGCCGGCTTCCTGGTTGGCGCTCTTCAGCGCCTCGTTCACCTGTTGCTGGGTGATGCCGTAGGTCACCATCTTCTGCGGGTCGAGCAGCACCTGGTATTCCTTGACCATGCCGCCGATGGTGGCGACCTCAGCCACATTGGGCACGGTCTTGAGCTCGTATTTGAGGAACCAGTCCTGGATCCCGCGCAACTGCGCCAGGTCATGCTGCCCGGTGCGGTCCACCAGGGCGTACTGATAGATCCAGCCGACACCGGTGGCATCCGGGCCGAGGGTGCTGGTGACGCCCCGGGGCAAACGACCCTGGGCCTGGTTGAGGTATTCCAGTACCCGCGAACGGGCCCAGTACAGGTCGGTGCCGTCCTCGAAAATCACATAGACAAAGGAGTCGCCGAAGAACGAGTAACCGCGCACGGTCTTCGCCCCGGGGACCGACAGCAAGGTACTGGCCAGCGGATAGGTGATCTGGTTTTCGACGATCTGCGGCGCCTGCCCGGGAAACGTGGTGCGCACGATCACCTGGGTGTCGGACAGGTCCGGCAGTGCATCGAGCGGCGTGTTGCGCACCGACCAGATACCCCAGGCGACAATAAACAGAGTCGCCAGCAGGATCAGGAAACGATTACCGATGGACCAGTGGATCAGGCGCTTGATCATTTCCTGCCCTCCATCGAGTCCGTCGCTTCCATTGGCGCCATCGGAGCCATTGCTTCATCGGTTGGAACTATGCCTTGCAGGCTGGCTTCCGAGTCGAGCAGGAACTGCCCGGAGGTCACCACTTTCTGACCTTCGCTCAGACCGTCGAGCACTTCGATACGCCCGGCGGACTCGCGTCCGATACGGATTTCCATCGGTTTGTAGCGGCCCTGATCCCCGGCCAGCATCACCAGGGTGCGCTTGCCCGTGCGGATCACCGCCTCGCTGGGCACCAGCAGGCTCGGGGTCGGATCGGGATCGGCGAGGCGCACACTGGCGAACATGCCCGGACGCAATTTGCCGTCCGGGTTGGGCAACTGGCTGCGTACCGTCAGGGTGCGGTTCTGCGGATCGACACTCGGTAATATCGCCACCACCTTTCCCGTCAAGGTCTGTGCGGGATAAGCGGACAAGGCCACGGACACCGGGGCCCCCACCTGGACCAGGGTCGCCTGCGCCTCCGGGATCGCGCTATCGAGCCAGACGCTGCCCAGCCCGTTGATCCGCGCCAGACTCATCCCGGCGGATACGCTCATGCCCGCGCGCACCTCCAGGCTTTGCAGCTCACCGGCAATCGGCGTGGTCAGGGTCAGCAGCGGACGCACCGTGCGGGTCTTCGCCACCTGGGCGATCACTGCCTCGGGCATGCCGAGCAGTTGCAGGCGTTGGCGCGAGGCCTGGATCAAACGGCTGTCGCCGCTGGCAAGGACCGCGACGAACTCCAGTTGCGCGGCCGACCACTCGGGTATCAACAGATCCACCAGGGGCGCGCCGGCCGGCAGTACATCACCGGGCGCGCGGTCATAGACGCGCTCGACAAAGCCCGCCGCACGGGCTTGCAGATTGGCGATATCGCGCTGGTTGTAGCCCAGCGAACCGACGGCATCAAGACCGCCGGGCAGGCGTTCACGTACCACCGAGGCCGTGCGCATGCCGAGGTTCTGGGCCAGTTGCGGCGACACGCTGACGGACGATGTGTCCTCGGCGCCATCGACATACTTGGGCACCAGTTGCATATCCATGAACGGCGACTTCCCCGGTGCATTGAAGTGCTGGGTCGGGTACATCGGGTCAAACCAGTACAGGGTCGGGCGTTCCTTTTTTGCGCCATCGGCCGCAGCGGACATCAGGGGCCCACCGTGGCCGAGCCAATAGCCACCGGCAACACCGAGTCCGGCCAGCGTGAGGGTCAACAGCGAGTAAGTGAGCTTGTTCATTTCAGGCCCTCGACATAGGCGTAGTACAGGCTGGCGGACAGTTGGCTGAACTGATTCTGTTGGCTGACGCTGCGCAGCTGTGCCTCGATCAGATCGCGACGGGCGCCGATCACTTCGTTCAGCGGGCTCTTGCCGGCCTTGTAGGAGGCCAATGAAAGCTCGGCGCGGCGCTCGGCCAGGGGAATCGCTGATTGTTGCGAACGCTCCAGGGCTTTCTTCAAGCGTTCGAGTTCGGCCAGGCCGCTTTCCAGCTCGGCCTTGTGCTCACGCAACATGACTTCCTGCTCGGCCTCCCGTTGCTCGACCTCATGCTGCCGGGCATTGATCCGCGGCCCCTGGCGGGAACCGGTGAACAGCGGCAGGTCGAAGGTGAATTGCAGCGACGCCATATCGCCGCCGAGCTGCCGGTCACGGTGACCGTAGACCAGCTGGACGCCCCAGTCGGGCTTCTTCTGCGCGATGGCATCGGCCAGTCCCGCGTTGGCCTCGCTGACCCGGGCCATGGCGGCTTGCAGGTCCGGATGGCGGGCCAGGGTGTGCTGGGTATGTGGCAGGATCGGGCCCCAGGTCGGCGGTCCGTCGGCCAGGGGCTGGTCGGCATCGGCACCGATCCAGCGGCGCAGCTTGGCCCGGGCCATGGCAATGTTCTGTACCAGTTCGTCACGTCGGTCGGCCAGCGCCAGGGCTTCTTGATCAGCCTGGAGCAGATCGCCTGCCTGCGCGGCGCCGGCGGCGATACGCGACGGGGTGGTGTTGCGCAACAGCGCGACCTGATGATCCAGCTGATCGAAGTTTTTCACGCTGAGTTCGGCGTAATAGACATTCAGCCAGGCCAGCGCGGTTTGCCGCTTGACCTCCAGCAGCGAGGCCCGTCGCTCGGCTTCGGCGACGTCCACGTTCGCCAGCGCAAGCTGCTTGCGGGCCTGGCGCTTGTCGCTGTTGGGTACCTCCTGGCTCAGGCCGATCTGGCGTTCGGTCATCGAATCGCTGTCAAAGGAATAACGCCCGGAACCCTGGATCGGCAGATCCTGGATCCCCAGCATCAGCTTGGGATCGGGCAACGCATCGGCGGGACCGACCGAGGACTGTGCCGACTCGACCTGCGCCAGGCGCGCAAGGTTTTCGGGGGCGGTGTTTTCGGCCAGGTGCTGGGCCCGCTCGAAACTCAGCGGCTCGGCCCTGACGGCCACCAGCGGGCTGGCGCCCAGGACAACAGCGATCACACCGGCCAATACGCGGTGTGAGGGAAGGAAAGCGAACATGCTTTCATCTCCAATGCAGGATCGACGCGTCCGCTGCAAATAGCGGTCGCGATGGCCCCTACGCCGCTTTGTGCAGGCGTGCGGGGATTCGGATCAAGGCATCAGAGGTAACGCGGAGGGCGCCACAGATCGGCCGGCGCCGACTGGAGCACGGCGGGCGCCCGCAGGGTAAGCGGGAGCGGCGGAACAGGGGTAAAGGTGCTGATCGTCAGGACCTGGACCAGCCCACCGATCTTGCACTCCTCGCCGGATTTGCAGGGCGACTTGGACGCGGCGCCATGCTCCATATCATTACAGCAAGGGGCGCCGGTCATTTTCGACCCGGCGTGGTTCATCAACGGCATCGGGCAAGGTTCAGCAAAAGACGCGGCCGCGGCCACGCTGCCGAAGATCGGCAGCATCAGGCTGAGCACCAGGGTCAAGATCAGCTGAAATCTGAACATCGAGGACGCCAATGAAGAAGGGTTGCGGGAAAAGATACGCTACTTGAACGGTTGCAGGTTAAGTGAGCATTAATCTTCGTGCCGACGGCGCTTGCCTATGGGTTACTCGGCAACCGCCTGCAACACCCATCCACCCTCCTGTTCCACGATCAGGCCACAGGCCAGCAGCAGCGGGCGTAACCGAACGTGCAACTCCGGCTTCACGAACTCATGCACCTTGGACAAATCCAGCACACCTGGAACCTCCAGTTCGCTCTTGAAGAACGACAGCCAGGCCTTCTTCAGCACCAGGAGCACCTCGCTTGGGCTGGTCCTGGCGAACTGGCGGTTGACCACCTTGCCCAGTTCGAAGCTGTGCTGGAAGGCATAGCCGGTTTCTACACCCGCTGCTTCCACACAGCGCAGGCATTTGCACGGCCCGTCGGCAAACGCCTGGAGCAGGAAGGCATTGAAGTCCGTCACGGGCTTGAGGGAGAGTCGCTTGTCCGTCTGAAACAAATCGTCCTGCAGTACCATTTCTTCCATCATCGTGCCCTTCCTTAACCATAACTGCCCGCACCCGTTTGGAGCGACGGGTAAAAAAGTCGCGAAGTTAATCCCTTGACTGCCTGATGTCAAAGCAGCGGGCAACCGCCGGTCCAGAGCTCCACCGCCAGCCCAATCGAGGCAAGCCTGGACATTCTGGATATTTCAACCAAGCTCCAGAGCGTTTTTTGCACCGGCCACCGAAAACCTGTCCGGGCAATGGCCAACCCCACACCCAGGAGCCGTCCATGAGTATTACCTTGCTCAACCAGACTCGATACCCTGCTATTTACCTCGTCCTAAAAGACCAAAAGGTCATTGTGAGGCAACTCGACGTCAACCCGCACGCCCGGGCGATCATTCCGGTGGACGACATCTATGAAGTTAGCGCCACCACCCTGATCGATGGCAACACCTACACTTCTGCTCCGATGACAGCTTCAGGCGGCATGGGTTTTCTGGCGCAAGTGCTGCAATCGCCCTCTCAAGAGGCTTATAACTTCGACATGGTCATGTTTCAAAACGTCGCCCCCAATCAACTGGCCTTTCAGAAAACCTGCCTCAACCCAGTGACCTTCACCATCGGCAAGAATGGCAAACCTCTGCAAAACATCGTAGTGACCAGTAGCTTCCAGACCCAGACGCTGGACATCAGCAACACCTTCTCGATCCATGCAGTGATCAACGGTGTCACCACCGACGAGGTGACGACCAGCAACCCCAAGGCGACCGTCACCGCCGTCAACGACACGGGCTTCGCCGGCTATTACTTACTGGAGGTCAGCTAAGCCGCCAGCAGCAACTTTCCCAACCTACCCTGGGGCTCAGGCCTCCTCGCGGACCACACCCTGCTCCTCGAGCAGGCGCACGAACATGCTCAAGCTTTGCGAGACCGTGCCCCGGCGCCACACCAGCCAGGTTCGCAGATAGCGCATGGACTCGGTCAACGGCCAGACACTCACGGTGCTGCAGCCCGGCATGCTTTCCAGCATGCTGCGGGGCATCAGCGCCAGGCCGGCCCCGGCGCTCACGCAGGCGAGCATGCCGTGGTAGGACTCCATCTCATGGATCTTGCCGGGCACCGCGCCGTCCTTGGTAAACCAGCTTTCGAAATGGTGCCGGTAGGAACAGTTGGCGCGAAAGGCATAGATGCTCTCGCCGTTGACCTCGCGCGCACGCCGGACAGGCCCATGCTGCAGCGGCGCGATCAGCACCATCTCTTCCTCGAACGCCGGCACACCCTCCAGCGCCGGATGCAACACCGGCCCGTCGACAAACGCCGCCGCCAGGCGCCCCGACAACACGCCATCGATCATGGTCCCGGACGGGCCGGTGGACAGGTCCAGGTCGACCTTGGCATAGCGCTGGTTATAGGCCGCCAGCAGTTGCGGAATACGCACCGCCGCCGTGCTCTCCAGCGAGCCAAGGGCAAAGGCGCCTTGTGGTTCCTCGCCGGCCACGGTGGCCCGCGCCTCGCCGACCAGGTCGAGGATGCGCCGGGCATAGTCGAGAAAACTCCAGCCCGCCGGTGACAGCCGCAGGCGACTTTTCTCGCGGATAAACAGATCCACCCCCAGATCCTGCTCCAACTGCTTGATCCGCGTGGTCAGGTTCGACGGCACCCGATGGATCTGCTGGGCGGCCGCGCTGATGCTGCCGTGCTCGGCAACGGCTTTGAAAATCTCCAACTGGACCAGATCCAAGTCATTCTCCAATCGTGAACGATATGCTCACCATTATTCAGTTTCCAGAAAACTAGCGCCACCGTAATCTGAGGCCATACCCATTCAGCAGGACGGTGTCATGTCTTCGATCTCCAGCCTTACCCATGCCCTGTCGATCAACCCCGCCAATGGCGAGCAGATCGGCCACTACCCTTTCGAATCCGATTCGGCCCTGGATGCCGCCCTGTCCCGGGCCGCGGCCGGGTTTTCGCTCTGGCGCCGTACCGCGCTGGAACAACGCTCACAGGCGTTGCTCGCCCTGGCCCAGGCGCTGCGTGACAACGCCACGAAGATGGCCGAGATGATCACCCTGGAAATGGGCAAGCCCATCGCCCAGGCCCGCGGTGAAATTGAAAAATGTGCACAGCTGTGCGTGTGGTACGCGGAAAACGGCCCGGCCATGCTCAGTGCCGAAGCGACCCAGGTGGAAGGCGGCAAGGCCCGTATCGAGTATCGCCCGCTGGGTCCGATCCTCGCCGTGATGCCATGGAACTTCCCAATCTGGCAGGTACTGCGCGGTGCAGTGCCGACGCTGCTGGCCGGTAATACCTTCGTGCTCAAGCATGCGCCCAACGTCATGGGCAGCGCCTACCTGCTGCTGGATGCCATCAAGCGCGCCGGTTTCCCCGAAGGCGTCTTCGAAGTCATCAATGTCACCCCGGAGGGCGTTTCCCGGGCCATCGCCGACCCACGTATTGCGGCGGTCACCCTTACCGGCAGCGTACGCGCTGGCATGGCCATCGGCGCCCAGGCCGGTGCGGCCTTGAAGAAATGCGTGTTGGAACTGGGCGGTTCGGACCCCTTTATCGTGCTCAATGACGCCGACCTCGACGAAGCGGTCAAGGCCGCTGTGATCGGTCGTTACCAGAACACAGGGCAAGTCTGCGCGGCTGCCAAACGCTTGATTATCGAGCAAGGCGTAGTCGCAGCCTTCACCGAGAAGTTCGTCGAGGCCACCCGTCGCCTGGTGGTCGGCGACCCGCTGGCAGCCGAGACCTATATCGGTCCCATGGCCCGCTTCGATCTGCGTGACGAACTGGATCAACAGGTCCAGGACACCCTGGCGCAAGGCGCGACCCTATTGCTCGGCGGCAAGAAGGCCGACGGCTCCGGCAATTTCTACGAGCCCACGGTATTGGCCGATGTCACCGACCAGATGACCTCGTTCAAACAGGAGTTGTTCGGCCCGGTGGCATCCATCATTACCGCGCGGGATGCCGAGCATGCGCTGGCGCTGGCCAATGACAGCGAGTTCGGACTGACGGCAACCGTCTACACCGCGGATCTGGAGCTGGCCCGCAAGTTCGCTGGCGAGTTGGAAACCGGCGGCGTGTTCATCAATGGCTATAGCGCCAGCGACCCTCGGGTCAGCTTCGGCGGCGTGAAGAAAAGCGGTTTTGGTCGTGAACTGTCGCACTTCGGAGTCCGCGAATTCTGCAATGCGCAGACGGTGTGGCTGGATCGCCGCTGAAGGTATTGCCCGGCCTCGGGGGCACCCGCCTCCGGGCCTATAGACGACAGGGCTGAAAAAAACGCAAAAAAAAAGCCTGCATCGCTGCAGGCTTTTCTTCTATCTGGCTCCACAACCTGGACTCGAACCAGGGACCCAGTGATTAACAGTCACTTGCTCTACCAACTGAGCTATTGCGGAATGCCGTGTATGTTACTGATATAAAAAGAGAAGTCAACCCCTGCCGGATCGGCAACAGGCCGCTGCCCGCCCGTCACACCGGCCAGCGACGATGCTCGTCGTCAATAATATAGGCGTGTTCGTGGATTTTACCGCCGGCGTCCTGCAGGTGCGGGTGATCCAATGGCAGGTCATCATGGCTATGCCTGAGCGCGGCCTGCTCGTGAGCCGGCCGCCAGATGACCAGGCAGGCCAGCACTGCCATGGCAGCAAGCAGGCTCAAGACCATGAACGAAGCACCGAGACCAACCTGCGCGCCCAACCAACCGGCAAGCGGATAGGTGATCAGCCAGCAGGCATGGGACAGCGCAAACTGTGCCGCGAACAATGCCGGACGGTCTTCTGCGTGGGACGAGCGACGCAACAGCCTGCCGCCGGGAGTCTGCGCCAGGGAATAACCGACTCCGAGCAGGAACCACAGCGGCAACAGCGCGCTGTAGGAAGCCAGCGTCGCGCCGATACCCAGGCCGATCACCAGCAACCCGGCGCCCAGCAGCATCACCGTGCGGTCCGCCACGCGGCTCAACAGACGCGGCAACGCCAGGGCGGTGAGCATCGACCCCGCGCCAAAGGCCGCCAGGGCAAAGGCAGTAAAACGCTGCGGCAGGGAAAAATGCGCCTGCACCAACACCACGGTATTGACGATCACCATGGCGCTGGCGGCGGCCACCGCCAGGTTCAGGGCCAGCAGCCCGCGCAAACGCGGGGTCGCCAGGAACAGCCGCACGCCACGGGTGGTGCGCTCATAAATGCTGCGCCGCACGCCTCTCCTGGCCTTGGGCAGCACCACCGAGCCGACCAGCATGGCCGAAGCAAAAAAACCCAGCGCGGTGCCGCCGAACAGGCCATGGAAACTGATCACGCCGAGGAGCGCGGCGGCAAGCATCGGGCTGACCAGGCTTTCCAGGTCGTAGGCCAGACGCGCCAACGACAGAGCGCGGGTGTATTGCTCCTCGTCGGGAAGAATGTCGGGAATGGTCGCCTGGAACGTCGGGGTAAACGCTGCCGAGGCCGATTGCAGCACGAAGATCAGCACATAGATCTGCCAGATCTCGCTGACAAAGGGCAAGGCCAGCGCCACCAGGGCCCGAATCAGATCCAATGCCACCAGCATTGCCCGGCGCGGCAGGCGTTCGGCAAAGGCAGCGGCCACGGGGGCGACGCCGATATAGGCACTCATCTTGATCGCCAGGGCGGTGCCCAGCACGACCCCGGCCTGGGCGCCGGCCAGGTCGTAGGCCAGCAAGCCAAGGGCAACCGTGGCCAGGCCAGTCCCCACCAGCGCAATGATCTGAGCGAGAAACAGATGCCGATAGGTAGTGTTTTTCAGGATATCCAGCATGGCGATGCTCCGACGTGTCCGGGCCCTTCAACCCCGTGCAGCGGGGATGAACACCCACCCCCGCCTACAGGTATTTGGTGATCTGCTTGAATGCTTCCAGCGGTGCCCGTTCGGCGGCGGTCATCGCCCCGACGGTGTCTTCAAGGCAATGGTCGATATGGTCCTGGATCAGCGTGCGCTTGGCCTGGCACACGGCCTTTTCCACCGCATGGAGTTGCTGGGCCACGTCCACGCAGGGCCGCCCCGTTTCGATCATGCCGATGATGCTGCGCAGGTGCCCTTCGGCACGCTTGAGCCGTTTGATGATCGCCTCGTGTGTCTGATGCACGTGCAAGGATTCGCTCATGGCGCCGGTTTCCGAATGAATGTGCTTTTATCCTATCCCCCCCCATAGGATACAGTCAATCGAGCAGGTGCCCGGTTTTCGAGCGGCGTCGGGCGAAATCAGTCGACGCCGACAATCAGCTCGCCGGCCAACCAACTGGCGAGTAGCGATCCGGCCTTGGCAATACCGGCGGTTTCGCCAAGGCGTTCAACGAGCCATTCGCAGAACCCGGAAAAACTGCCGTTCTCCTGCAAGCGCAACAGCGCCTGGTGTTCCAGTGCCTCGACAGGTCGCAGGCGCACCACCCTCTGCCGACGCCAGATCAGCAGGCCCGCTGTCTCGGCCAAGCGCTCGGGCGCGGGTAGCGGCAGCCCTTCGCTGAGGGCCGACCAGATCGGCTCGGCGTTGCTGGTCAGGGCACCAGTTCTGAGGGACGCTGTAAATCTCAGGTAGGCCGTCTCCCAATCCATGCTCGCCAGCACAGCCATGGGCAGCGGCTCGGCATCGGCGGCCACGAACGACTCATCGAGTGCCCGCTCGATCCAGGCCAGCTCGTGCACCTCGGGGTTGTCGGGAAACAACGTCGCCAGGGTCGCGGCGAATCCTTGCGGGTAGGCATCCAGGGTCCAGGCATGGGGCGGATGCTGATCGATATGGGTGACGGCGGCGGTAAAAAAAGCCTCGGCGCCGATCCATGCACGGACCTGGGGAAAAGCCTCCTCAAGGCATCCCAGCAACTGCGCGCGGTAGTTGTTCTGGTAGACGGACAATCCGGCCTGCGCCGTAGCGCCAAGATTGGCGGCCGCTTGCGCCGAGGCGCTGACCAGAGAGTTGCGCAGCTCACGCTGCCATTGCGCCAGGTTCATGCGCCACTCCGCGAGCAGGCCCGCCCATCGAGGCCGCCGAGGGTCCGGGCTATCGTCAGTTCCTTGAGCAGGTCGGCCAGCGGCGGGATCCGGTCATCGCGTTCGATCATTGTCGCCAACGGGCCGAAGCGGGCCATCGCCAGGGTATATAACGCCCAGACCTCGGCACAGACCGGGCTGTCATGGGTATCGATCAGCAGCTCCTTGCCCTGGCTGTGGCCGGCCAGGTGGATCTGCCTTACCCGGTCGGCCGGCAGGCCATCGAGAAACGCCAGGGCGTCAAAGTGGTGGTTGCTTGCACTGACGAAGAGATTGTTGACGTCGAGCAGCAGCTCGCAGCCGGTGCGCCTGGACATGGCAGCAATAAATTCCCACTCGGTCATCGAAGCGCCGTCGAAGGCCAGGTAGCTGGAGGGGTTTTCAAAGAGCAGGGTGCGACCCAGGACATCCTGGGCGAGGGAAATATTCGCGCAGACCAGATCCAGCGCCTCGTCGGTATAAGGCACGGGCAACAGGTCATGGGAATTGAAGTGATCGATGCGCGACCAGCTCAGGTGGTCGGAGACGAACACGGGTTCGATCTCGTCGACCAGTGCCTTCAAGCGATGCAGGTAAGCGGAGTCGAGCCCGTCCGCCGAGCCGACGGACATCGAGACACCGTGCAGCGCGACCGGATAACGCTCGCGGATCTGGCGCAGGATATGCCGCGGTTGACCGCCGTCGACCATGAAGTTCTCCGAAATCACCTCGACGAAGTCGACGGGGATCCGGCTCTCCAGGAAGTCCCGATAGTGCTCCTTGCGCAGGCCCAGGCCGTAGCCCGAGAAGGGGGTAGTGGACATCGCATGTACTCGGCTTGAGAGAGGAATACTGTTTTGAAAACACCGCGCAACCTGTAGGAGCAGGCGGTCCGGCGTCCCGGCTTGCCCGTGAAGCTTTGGCGTTCTCACGGGCCCTTTCGCGGGCAAGCCCTGCTCCTACAAGGACGGTGTCGAAGGCAAATTTTGCGTAGGGCGCTCGTCCCGCAGGAGGAACCGGTGCCCTGCCCTTACTTCGGCTCAGTCAGGGTGCCGCCGGCCTTGAGGCACTCACTCGGGGTCTTGACGATAACGCCCTGCCCCTTGCAGCTGTTCAGTCCCTTGCAGTCGTTCCTGGCGGTGGCGCAGAGGCTTTCGCCCTTGCAGCTGTTGACGCCGTAGCAGCGGCCCGGCTGCTCTTTCTCGGCGGCACTGGCCGATACGGCAAAGGATGCGGACGCCAGTGCGATCAACGCGGCGGCGGTGGCAAGGCTCAAACGGGATGCGGTGCTAGCCATGATGTTTCTCCAGTTCAGTCAGGGGTACAACAGTGAAAGTTCAGGTGCCGGATGGGTGTTACTTGACGTTCAACGCGGCCTGCTCGATGACTTTCGCCACCGCCTCGGGCTGCGAGATGTACAGCGTGTGGCTGCCCTTGATCTCGGTCACCGTGGAACCGGCGCGCTTGTACATCCAGCGCTGCAGATCAGGGTTCAGGGCCTTGTCCTCAGTGGCGACAATCCCGTAGCTGGGTTTCTGGTGCCAGGCCGCGGCCCAGGTCCGCGCGCCGAAAGTCTCGGTGGTCGCCGGTACTTGCGAGGCCGCGAGGAAATCGGTGCGATTGCTGGTCTGGTCGGCGGCGAAGTCTTCGCCGAACTTGGCGCGGTCGACGAACAGGTGCCCGTCACGGGTGGCATGGATGTCGTTGTTCGGCGCCGGCATGGAGTCCAGCAACTGGGTCAGGCTTTCGCCCACTTCCGGTTGCAGCGCGGCGACATAGACCAGTGCCTTGACCTTGTCGCGATCACCGGCCATGCCGATCACCGCACCACCGGAACTGTGGCCGACCAGCACCACCGGACCGACCTGCTGGTCGAGGACCAGGCGGGTGGCGGCGATGTCTTCGTCCATATTGGTCGCCGGCTGGTGCACGACGGTGACCTTGTAGCCCTTGTGGATCAGGATGTCGTGAACGACCCGCCAGCCCGACCCGTCGACGAAGGAGCCGTGGACGATGACGATGTTTTTCGCGCCAACGGGCGGCGTCGCCTCGGCGGCGCCGGCAAACATCGGTGTCGCCAGGGCCAGTGCGGCCAGGGCCAGGGTTGGAATCTTGCGCATGGTGTTTCCCCACAGGCCGCCAGGGCCTGATGTGATGGTGGATGATGGGTGGTGCGTTAGCGGCCTTGGCGCTGCAACAGCGCATCGAGCGACCAGTGACCGCCGCCATAAGCGATCAGTGGCAACAGCAGGCCTACCCAGGTCAGGTGCGTCGGCCAGGCATCGGGATAAACGAAGATCTCGATGACCAGGGTCATGCCCAGCAGTGCGGCGGCGGCCGGTCGTGTCAGCAGACCCAGCACCAGCAGGATCGGAAGCAGGTGCTCGGCATAGGTCGCCAGGTGCGCCGCCAGGTCGGACGGAATCAACGGCAACACGTACTCCGAACGAAACAGCACGTAGGTCGACGGTTTGATCGTCAACAGGCCTTGCACCTTGGTGCGCCCGGAAAGAACACCGAGGCGATCCCCAGGCGCGCCACCAGCAGCAACAGTGGCTCAGGCAGCAGGCGCCTCAGGCCGGCAGTCGCGCCGCTGTTGCCGCGGTTCATGGCTGCTCCGTCAGGGAGCCGACGCCCTTGGGCGTCTTGATCTGGAGGCAGGTGCCCTTGTCCACCAGCACCCAGGCATTGCCCTGGTAGTCGGCCTCGGCGGTGCCGGCACAGGAGGTGCCTTTGCCGGCGGCACAATCGTTCTGGCCGGCCTTGGACACGCCGTAGCATTTTTCCTTGGGGCTTTCATCGGCGGCATGGGCAGCGCTGGCGAGAACCGTCAGCGAGAATGCAAGGGTGGCGGCAAGGGCCGCGTAGGGGCGCTTCATGGACATCTCCCGATCAACAATGAATGGCGCGAACCAGCAGCGTCGTGGGCTGCGTTGTTCGACCAGCAAAGTTAACCGCGAGCGTGTATCCCTTCTGTGTCGCGGACCCGGGCAGCACGTCGCGGGATGTATCCGCCGCCGGTTCGTACACAGTGTGATACATCACCTGCCGTGCAACGACCGCCATCCCGTCGCGGACTCGACTCGGCGACCAAGCGGGAGGCCGTCATATAAGCTTCATATTCCGCAGATAGCATTGTGCCTTCACCTCGCCCGGCGACCCCAGCATGCGCGCAGAAAACTTCCCCTTTATGCGTCCACAGCGGCCTAGAGATCATCGCTGCGCCGGTGACTTGTGCATTGAAGTGCCGGTGATCGACTCCAACAGCACCAATGCCCTGGTGATGGAGACCTTCAACGCGCACAAGGAAATCGTCTGCCTGGCAGTACTCGAAGACGAGCGCCCGATCGGCCTGATCAACCGCAATATCTTCCTGTCGATGATGAGCAAGCCGTTTCACCGCGAGCTGTACGACAAGAAAAGCTGCATTGCCTTCATGGACAAGGAACCCTTGATCGTCGATGCCGGAATGAGCATCGAAGAGCTGACGTTCAAGACCGTGGAATTTGGCGAAAAGACCCTGGCCGACGGTTTTATCATTACCCGCAACGGCCAATTCGCCGGACTGGGCAGTGGCCTGCAACTGATGGAAGTGGTCGCGGCCATGCAGGCCGAAAAAAATCGCCAGATCATGCAGAGCATCGAGTATGCGAGCGTTATCCAGCGCGCCATGCTGCGCGCTTCGCGGGATGCCCTGAAGTCGACCCTGGACGATGCCACCCTGCTGTGGGAACCACGGGATGTGGTCGGCGGCGACTTCTACCATTTCTGCGCCTACCCCGATGGCTGGTTCGGGGCGATTGCCGACTGCACCGGGCACGGTGTTCCCGGCGCCTTCATGACCCTGATCGCCTCCTCCTCGCTGACCCAGGCACTGGCCAAGCTCGGACCGCGTGATCCCGGCGCGCTGTTATCGGCGGTGAATAAAAGCGTCAAGGAACTGCTGGGGCAGGTCCAGGGCGTCGATGAAACCCCCGAGTCCGACGATGGCCTGGATGCCGCTTTCTTCTGGTTCGACAGCGCCAGCCAGACCCTGAGCTTTGCCGGCGCGCGCATGTCCCTCAACCTCTTGCCGCCTGATGCCCAACAACTGGAAACCCTCGCCGGTCAGCGTGTCGGCGTCGGCTACGTCGACAGTGACATCAACTACCAATGGCCGGTAAGCCAGGTGACGATCGTGCCGGACAGCCTGGTATTCATCGCCACCGACGGCCTGACCGACCAGATTGGCGGCCCGCGCAACATTGCGTTCGGCAAGAGCAAGACCTTCGACACGATACTGGAACACCGCAATCAGCCAGCGACCGTCATCTGCGAAGCCTTGCAACGCACGCTGGCCAATTGGCAAGGAGAGCAAAACCGGCGTGACGATCTCACCCTCTTCTGCGCGCGTCTTGGAAACAATCATGATTAATTCGAACACAGCCCACGCCGATTGCCACTTCTTCGACCTGGCCCAGCAACGTAATGTGATTTTCTATCACATGGGTTATTTCTCCCACACCATCATTACCGCGATGGCCGAGGTGGTGCGGCTGCAGCTGGAGATTTCAGGGGTGAACGGGCCGACACGGCGCAAACTGTTTTCCTCCTTCGTCGAATTGTCGCAAAACATCATTCACTATTCCTCCGACTCGTTGCCCACCGAGCCGCGTGAAGAGTCGTCGCTGCGCCAGGGTGCCGTGTGCATCAGCGCAGAAGGTGATCGCCACCTGATGCTCTGTGCCAACCCGATCGCCACCAGTGATGTCGACCGCCTGCGGGAAAAGCTCGAGCCCCTGCGCAACATGTCGCTGGAGGAGATCAAGCAAGCGTACAAAGTGACCTTGCGTGCGGAAACCCCTGCGGACAGCAAGGGGGCCGGCCTGGGCTTCCTGACAATGGCGCGCGATGCCTGCGCACCGTTGGAATTCGATTTCTACCCAAGAGCGGACGAGCCGGGAACCACGCTGTTCTGCCTTAAAGCCACTATCTAAGTAGAGTGACGCAATCGCCATGGATAATTTCTACATTGAAGCAACCGCCACATCTCCGGAAGTCGACTTTCGTTTCGATCAGAATCTGCTGACGATAAAAGGCGAGTCCTACCCGGAAAATGCCGCCGCCTTCTATGCCCCTGTCCTCCAGCAACTGCGCACCTACCTCGCCGCCCGCGAGGACACCACCATCACCACCCATATTGCGCTGGCCTACTTCAACAGCTCCAGCACCAAGATGCTGTTCAGCATTTTCGATGCCCTGGACAAGGCCGCCCAATCGGGTAACGAGATGCAGGTGAACTGGTACCACGACGAAGAAGATGAAACCATCTTCGAATTCGGTGAAGAACTGAAGGCCGATTTTACCGCCATCATCTTCAACGACCACGCAACGACTCTCCAATGATTCCTGGAGAAGGATGGTGAGCATGACCGCTTCAGTCACTTCCGCCGGCGCACAGGATGACGCGGCACACGACCTGTTCAGGAGCGAAACCGACGCCCTGGAACACGCCCGTTCGATTCTGGCCCTGACTGAAGCCGACGCCCCGGTGTACCAGCAAGCCCTCGGCGAGCTGACCGTGCACTTCGAGCGGCTCATGCGCGAGACGCGCCGGCTGATACGCCGCAGCGACCGTGCCGAGCGCGAAATGAACGCCCTCAATGCGCAGTTGCAAACCCTCGCCCGCCAGCTCGAATACCGTGCCACCCACGATGCACTGACCGATGTGCTGAACCGCGGCGCGGTGATTGACCTGACCGTGCAAGCGCTACGCAAGACCGGGGCGGCGATGGTGGTGCTGGACATCGACCACTTCAAGCAAGTCAACGACGAATTCGGCCATCCGGCGGGCGACGCGGTGATTCAAGGCATCGTCGGCTGCCTGCGCCGGGCCGTGGGCAATGCGGGATTTATTGGTCGCGTGGGCGGAGAGGAATTTACCGTGCTGATTCCCGCCGGCACGCTGGAGGAAGGCCTCAGTCTTGCCGAGACCCTGCGTGACTGCATTGCCTCGCATGTCTTCGGGCAACCGGTGAACCGGCAGATCACCGCCAGTTTCGGGGTCAGTGCCAGTCCCATGGGCACCAGTTTCGACACGGCCTATGGCTTGGCGGATGCGGCCCTGTACCAGGCCAAGCGCTCGGGCAGGAATCGCGTCGAGGCCGCGCGGCCAGAAGCGGATGTCTGCCCGCTGGAACAACAGGAAGAAGAGCGCCTGAGCCCTCCTCTTCCCACCCTGTGATCAGAAGATCGAGATAGGGTAATCGGCGATCAGGCGCAGTTCGTTGTTGTCGCCTTCAGGCTGATCGGCATTGGCACGGTGGAACGACTGGCGCAGGCGCAGCGCCAGGTCCTTCGCCGGACCGCTTTGCACCACGTACTTGGCCTCGACGTCGGTCTCGTGGTGGGTACCGTTGGCACCGTAGTGCAGCTGGTTGTAAGCGCTGTCCGCGGCCATCTTGGTGCCGTCGATATCGTCACCGTAGATATAACGGGTCATGAAGCTCAGGCCCGGCACTCCATAAGTCAACATGTTCAGGTCATAACGCGCCTGCCAGGATTTCTCGCCCGGACCGTTGAAGTCCGAGTACTGCACGGAGTTGGCCAGCATGATCGAGTCGCCGCCGTCGCCAGGGCCGTTGGTGCCGAAGCCGACATAGTCGAACGGCGTGTCGCCATGGATCTTCTGGAACGCCAGGGTCACGGTATGCGCCGTCAGGAAGGTGTAGGCCGTGGCGAAGGAGAACGCGGTGTTGTTGATCGGACCAGCCTTGGCCGAACCTTCGTCATTGGTCTTGTACAGGTTGAAGTCGAAGTTCAGCGACTGACCCGGCGAAAGCGCCAGGGTGTAGTTGCCGTTGGTGTAGTACTGGCGCCAGACGTCTTCGAACTCGGAACCGTAGAGAGTGAAGTTGAGGTTGTCGTTGACCTTGTACTTGCCACCGAGGTAGTTGACGGCGCTGGCGGTGACGTTGGCGTAGGTGGCATACAGCGAGTGATCGTTACTGGTGGAGACCACCCCGGTGCCACTGGTGAAATGCCCGGCTTCCAGGTCCAGGTCCTTGATCTCGCTGCTCAGCAGGTTGAAGCCGGTGGCGGTTTGCGGAATCAGCCGGGTACCGCCGGCGGCGAAGACCGGCGCGGTGGGCTGCATATCGCCGTAGAGCAATTCGGTCTTGGAAATCCGCATCTTCACCGCGCCGCCGGCCTTGGCGTAATCGTCCTCGGGCTCGCCATTGCGACCCACCGGCAGGTTACCGGTACCGGCCGTGCCGGCGCCGCCATCGAGCTTGATCCCCCAGTAACCGAAGGCATCCACGCCAAAACCGACGGTGCCCTGGGTGAAGCCGGAGCTGTAGTTGCCGAAGATGCCCTGGGTCCAGTCCTTCTTGTCCGCCGGACCGTTTTTCACGTCACGGTCAAAGTACTGGTTCTTCAGATGCAGGTTGAGGCTGCTGTCCTCGACGAAACCCTTGGCCTCGTCTTGATCCGTCACGGTGGTCGCCATGGCCGCCTGGGCCATGCCCAGCGAGACCGCCAGCGTCAGGAAGTTGAGTTTGGTCGACATCATTGTAATTCCCCTGGTTAATAATGTTTCACCCTCTTGTTAGTGCAAACGACGGGTACACTCCGTCCTCCGCGCGAAGGGGTGGAAACGTAAAGCGGTAAAGGGCAGAAAGTGCCCGAAGGCAAGGACAATCTTCGCGTCAGCGAAGGAGGTGGCGGGTGCAGCTGTTATTGTGATTGCCAGCACCTATATATAATTTTTTGCCCATGGCCTTCATGAACACTGATTTAAGTAGCGGTGAAAATTTCTTCACCGAGTTTTAAGTTGTGGTTCATGTTGCTCCAGACAAAAAAAGGCCTGCATCGCTGCAGGCCTTTTTCATGGGGCGCCAGGGTATTACCGGCGGAGTCAGATCACCTGAACGATCGCCTTCACCACCGCTTCGATATTGCGCTGGTTCAACGACGCCACGCAGATGCGGCCGGTATCCAGGGCATAGATGCCGAACTCGTTTTTCAGGCGGGCCACTTGCTCGACGGTCAGGCCGGAGTAGGAGAACATTCCGCGCTGGCGACCGACGAAGCTGAAATCGCGCTTGGCGCCATGCTGGGCCAGCAGGTCGACCATCTGCATGCGCATGCCGCGAATGCGCAGGCGCATTTCCGCCAGCTCCGCTTCCCACTGGGCGCGCAGCTCAGGGCTGTTCAACACCGCCGCAACGATGGTCGCACCGTGGGTCGGCGGGTTGGAGTAGTTGGTGCGGATCACGCGCTTGACCTGGGACAGGACGCGGGCGGTCTCTTCTTTCGACTCACTGACAATCGACAGTGCACCAACACGCTCGCCGTACAGCGAGAACGATTTGGAGAACGAGCTGGAGACAAAGAAGGTCAGGCCCGATTCAGCGAACAGACGCACGGCGGCGGCGTCTTCATCAATGCCATCACCAAAACCCTGGTACGCCATATCGAGGAACGGCACCAGATCCTTGGCCTTGACCAGGTTCAGCACGTCCTGCCAGTCGGCCGGGGTCAGGTCGACACCAGTCGGGTTGTGGCAGCAGGCGTGCAGCACGACGATGGACTTGGCCGGCAGCGCGTTGAGGTCTTCCAGCAGACCGGCACGGTTCACACCGTTGCTCGCGGCATCGTAGTAACGATAGTTCTGCACCGGGAAACCCGCCGCTTCGAACAGCGCGCGGTGGTTTTCCCAGCTCGGGTCGCTGATGGCGACGGTAGCGTCCGGCAGCAGTTGCTTGAGGAAGTCCGCACCGATTTTCAGCGCACCGGTACCGCCCACCGCTTGGGTGGTGAGCACACGACCGGCGGCGATCAGCGGCGAATCCTGACCGAACAACAGGGTTTGCACGGCCTTGTCGTAGGCGGCAATACCGTCGATCGGCAAGTAGCCACGGGAGGCATGCTGAGCCGCGCGCTGGGTTTCGGCTTCGACAACGGCCCGCAACAGTGGAATTTTCCCACTTTCGTCACAGTAAACACCCACACCCAGATTGACCTTGTCGGTACGGGTATCGGCATTGAATGCTTCGTTGAGGCCCAGGATAGGATCGCGTGGTGCCATTTCGACAGCGGAGAACAGGCTCATTATTGCGGCGGCTCTGAATGGGGGGTGGAGGGAAGTGACAACGCTCCGGCCGATTGCACTAGAGCGGTGCACAAACGGGGAGCTAGTATAGAGGCCATCACCGGCCAGGGCGACCGACTATTGTCGGAATGTGACAAGTTTTTTGATTTATTTGCGGGACGCCCGTCCAATTGCAACAAGCTGCCCGGGTGACGATTGCCTTGAAAGCTGTCCTCCCGGGCACCATATCCAGCATTATCATGTTTTTTCCCTACGACATCGGTCGTAAGAGGTCTTTCTCGTTTTCGCCGCGACTGTCAGGCGGGAATGAACCCAGAGGTAGGTTATGTCCGAATTCCAGCTCGTCACCCGCTTCCAGCCCGCCGGCGACCAGCCTGAAGCCATCCGTCAGATGGTTGAGGGCATCGAAGCCGGCCTGGCTCACCAGACCCTGCTCGGGGTGACCGGCTCGGGCAAGACCTTCAGCATCGCCAACGTCATCGCCCAGGTGCAACGCCCGACCCTGGTGCTGGCGCCGAACAAGACCCTGGCCGCGCAATTGTATGGCGAGTTCAAGGCATTTTTCCCGAACAACGCCGTGGAGTATTTCGTTTCCTACTACGACTACTACCAGCCGGAAGCCTATGTGCCCTCCTCCGATACCTTTATCGAGAAGGATGCCTCGATCAACGACCATATCGAACAGATGCGCCTGTCGGCGACCAAGGCGCTGCTGGAGCGCAAGGACGCCATCATCGTCACCACGGTGTCCTGCATCTATGGCCTGGGCAGCCCGGAAACCTACCTGAAGATGGTCCTGCACGTGGACCGCGGCGACAAGCTCGACCAGCGCGCCCTGCTGCGCCGCCTGGCCGACCTGCAATACACTCGCAACGATATGGACTTCGCCCGTGCCACCTTCCGTGTGCGCGGGGATGTGATCGACGTCTATCCGGCCGAATCCGACCTGGAAGCGATCCGCATCGAGCTGTTCGATGACGAAGTGGAAAGCCTCTCGGCCTTCGACCCGCTGACCGGCGAAGTGATCCGCAAGCTGCCGCGCTTTACCTTCTATCCGAAAAGCCACTACGTGACGCCGCGGGAAACCCTGCTCGGCGCCATCGACGGGATCAAGGAGGAGCTCAAGGAACGCCTGGACTACCTGCGCGACAACAACAAGCTGGTGGAAGCCCAGCGCCTGGAACAGCGCACCCGCTTCGACCTGGAAATGATCCTCGAACTGGGCTACTGCAACGGCATCGAAAACTACTCGCGCTACCTCTCCGGCCGCGCCTCCGGGGAGGCGCCACCGACCCTCTACGACTACCTGCCGGCCGACGCGCTGCTGGTGATCGACGAATCCCACGTCAGCGTTCCGCAGGTCGGCGCCATGTACAAGGGCGACCGCTCGCGCAAGGAAACCCTGGTGGAGTACGGCTTCCGCCTGCCCTCGGCACTGGACAACCGGCCGATGCGCTTCGACGAGTGGGAAGCGGTGAGCCCGCAGACCATTTTTGTCTCCGCCACCCCCGGCAACTACGAAGCCGAACACGCCGGCCGGGTTATCGAGCAAGTGGTGCGTCCCACCGGCCTGGTGGACCCGCAGGTGGAGATCCGCCCGGCGCTGACCCAGGTCGACGACCTGCTCTCGGAAATCAGCAAGCGCGTGGCCGCGGAAGAACGCGTGCTGGTCACCACCCTGACCAAGCGCATGGCCGAGGATCTCACCGATTACCTCGCCGACCACGGCGTACGGGTACGTTACCTGCACTCGGATATCGACACCGTGGAGCGCGTGGAAATCATCCGCGACCTGCGCCTGGGCACCTTCGATGTGCTGGTGGGGATCAACCTGCTGCGCGAGGGCCTGGACATGCCCGAGGTGTCGCTGGTGGCGATCCTCGATGCGGACAAGGAAGGTTTCCTGCGTTCCGAGCGTTCGCTGATCCAGACCATCGGGCGGGCGGCGCGTAACCTCAATGGCCGGGCGATTCTCTATGCGGACCGCATTACCGGCTCCATGGAGCGGGCGATCGGCGAGACCGAGCGCCGCCGCGACAAACAGATTGCCCACAACCTGGCCAATGGCATCACGCCCAAGGGCGTGTTCAAGGATGTCGCCGATATCATGGAAGGCGCCACCGTGCCCGGTTCGCGCAGCAAGAAGCGCAAGGGCATGGCCAAGGCCGCCGAGGAAAACGCCCGCTACGAAAACGAACTGCGTTCGCCGAGCGAGATCACCAAGCGTATCCGCCAGCTGGAAGAGAAGATGTACCAGTTGGCCCGCGACCTGGAGTTCGAGGCGGCGGCGCAGATGCGCGACGAGGTCGCCAAGTTGCGCGAGCGTTTGCTGACCGTCTGATCCTGAGACCGAGCACCGCCCCCTGTAGGAGCAGGGCTTGCCCGCGAAGCTTTTAGCGATCTTGCGGGCCTCTTCGCGGGCAAGCCCTGCTCCTACAGGTTCGGGGCGTATTGATGGGCGAGTCAGTTCAGTAACATCGCCAACAGCACCAGCGCCAGCAATCCGATGTAGATCCTGGCATGTAGCCGATCCGGAATGCGCCCGATCAACGGCGTCGCCAGGCGCATCCCCGCCAGCGATCCAAGGATCAGCACCGCGAACGCCAGCAGATCCACATACCCGGCAAACCAGGGCCCCAGCCCCAGTGGCCGGAACCCGGCCAGCGCCACATAAGTCAGGGTCCCGACCACCGCCACCGGCACGCTCAGTGGATTGGCCATGGCCGTAGCGAGGTTCATGCTCAAGCCGCTGCGTCGCAACAGCGGCACCGTCATGACGCTGCCACCGACACCGAGAAAAGTCGCCACGACACCGATCACCAACCCTCCGCCCACCGTGACAAAGGGCTTGAGCGGTTGCACCAACCCCGTCGCGCCCTGCTGCATAAACCCGCGCCGTGCCAGACAATCGACAATGGTCAGCGCCAGATAAGCGATAAAGGCCCAACGTACCGTCCCGCTGCTGACCAAACTGGCCAGCACCGCCCCCAACACCGAACCCAGCCCGATAAACCCCGCCAGCGGCCAGATATAAGCGCGCCGCAGATTTCCGGCACGCCGGTGCTTGCCCGTGGCGATCAGGGCATTGGCGATCATCACGCAGGTCGAGGTCGCCACGGCAATCTGCATCGCCGCCGTGCTGATCGCCGGGTCCGGGCTGCCGCTCAGGGCCCAGTACAACAACGGCACCACCACAAAACCGCCACCAAAACCGAACAGCACGCTGGTCACCCCAGCCAGTCCGCCAAACAATGCCAACAGCCCATAAAGCATCACGTCGGGTCCTTTCAGAAAGAGAGAACCCCAACCTTAAGCAGCTGACACTTGGCGCGCTTGCGCAAGTCCGTCAATACTGTTTGCGTTTCGGCCAGACAGACCCTGCCATGCGCAACACGTCCCTCGCTCAGTTCGATCACCTGCCCCAGGCCGTGATCGCCATCGGCACCGATTACCCCCACGGGCACCTGCTGGCCCGCCACCAGCACCGTCGGGCGCAATTGCTCTATGGCGCCACGGGGGTGATGCATGTGCTCACCGATGGCGGCAACTGGATCGTCCCGCCGCAACGCGCGGTGTGGATTCCTCCCGGCGTGCCCCATCAGGTGCTGATGCTCGGTGTCAGCACCCGCAGCCTGTATATCGAGCCCGATGCCATCGGCGAGATGAGCCAGGCCTGCCAGGTACTGGAAGTCTCGGCCCTGCTACGGCAGTTGCTGATCGCCGCCGTCGACATGCCGGTGGACTACGACCCACAGGGCCGCGATGGCGCGCTGATCACCCTGTTGCTGCATGAGTTGGCCCGCGCCCACAGCCTGCCTCTGCATATCCCCCTGCCCCAGGACCCGCGCCTGCTGCCGCTGTGCCAGGCCTTTGTCGAGCAACCGGACATCCGCCAGCCCCCCCGGGCCTGGGCGGACCGCCTGCACCTGAGCCTGCGCAGCTTCGGGCGCCTGTTCCAGGACCAGACCGTCCTGAGCTTTTCCCAATGGCGACAACGGGTCTGCGTGGTCCTGGCCCTGGCCCGGTTGAGTCAAGGCGAGTCGGTCACGCGGATTGCCCTGGATTTCGGCTACCAGAGCCCGGCGGCGTTTTCGACCATGTTCCGCCGAGTTCTCGGCCGATCTCCGAGCAGTTTCCTGCAGACTTCGGATACCTTATGACGACACGTACGACAAGGACCCCGCCCATGCATATCCTCAACGCCAAGCTGCGTCACCGCGAAGGCCTGTATGACCTGCACCTGGAACACGCACGGATCGCGAGCATCACCCCGCAAACCGGCCCGTTGAGCGCCGGCCCGGACGATCTCGACGCCCAGGGCAACCTGGTGGTCCCGCCTTTCGTCGAACCGCATATCCACCTCGACGCCACCCTCACCGCCGGCGAGCCACGCTGGAACATGAGCGGCACCCTGTTCGAAGGCATCGAGTGCTGGGGCGAACGCAAGGCGACCATCACCCATGAAGACACCAAGACCCGCGCGAAGAAAACCATTCGCAGCCTTGCCGCCCATGGCATCCAGCATGTGCGGACCCATGTCGACGTCACCGATCCGCAGCTGACCGCGCTCAAGGCCATGCTCGAAGTGCGCGAGGAAAGCCGGCACCTGATCGACCTGCAGATCGTGGCGTTTCCCCAGGAAGGCATCGAGTCCTATCGCAATGGCCGGGAACTGATGGTCGAGGCGATCAATCTCGGTGCCGACGTGGTGGGCGGCATCCCGCACTTCGAATACACCCGGGACCAGGGCGTGTCCTCAGTGAAGTTCCTGATGGACCTGGCGGAAAAAACCGGCTGCCTGGTGGACGTGCATTGCGACGAAACCGACGATCCGCACTCACGTTTCCTTGAAGTGCTGGCCGAAGAAGCCCGCAGCCGCGACATGGGTTCGCGGGTGACCGCCAGCCACACCACGGCCATGGGCTCCTACGACAATGCCTACTGCGCCAAGCTGTTCCGTTTGCTGAAAGCCTCGGGGATCAGTTTTGTCTCCTGCCCCACCGAGAGCATTCACTTGCAGGGCCGCTTCGATAACTTTCCGAAGCGGCGGGGCGTGACCCGGGTGGGCGAATTGCTGGATGCCGGGATGAATGTCTGTTTCGGCCAGGACTCCATCGTCGACCCCTGGTACCCCTTGGGCAACGGCAATATCCTGCGGGTGCTGGAAGCCGGGCTGCATATCTGCCATATGCTCGGTTATCGCAATCTGCAAAGCGCGCTGGACCTGGTCACCGACAACAGTGCCAAGGCCATGGCCCTGGGTGAACGCTACGGGCTGGAAGTCGGACGCCCGGCCAACTTGCTGATCCTCTCGGCCGACAGCGACTACGAGATGATCCGCAGCCAGGGACTGCCGCTGTATTCGATCCGTGACGGCAAGGTCCTGGTGAAACGCCAGCCGGCACAGTTGCAGTGGCAGGACCCGGTATGAAATTCGACAAGGCCTACTGCATCAGCCTCGACGAAAAACTGACGATCTATGACGTCCGCGATCTGAACTTCGACGAGACGGTGGAGTTCGATTCCAGCCGGGAAAGCTTCCAGTGCCCGAACGATGCCTGCCGCGCGGCGTTCGACAGCAGCAACCGGCTGACCACCTACAACGCCAGCAACCCACGCTTCAAACGCACCCCGCATTTCAAGAACATGCCCAGTACCCGGCACCTGGCGGACTGCCCGTACCTGAGCGCGGAAACCGCACCGAGCGGGCTCGATGGAGAACAGCCGCCGGACGATATCGAAGGCGAACAGAACTTCCCCGTCGAGCTGCTACTGACCCGCCGCACCTATGCCCGCAAGACGCCGGCCAGCGTCGACACCCGACCGGCGCAACCAATAGCGGAACCGACGCCAGTCATCATCGATACTCCCGCCGTCCAGGAAACCAAGGCCCCACCGAACCGCACCAGCGTGTTCGCCCATCCGGTGGAGTGCTTCGTCTCCAACCACGCCAACAAGGACCTGCTCAAACGCATGCCCCTGACCATTGGCGACCTGACCCTGAACTACAACACCTTCTTCAAGAAGGTCGAATACTGCCAAGACCGCCAGGGCCTGATCTACTGGGGAAAAATAAAGGAAATCAAGGACTACAAGACCAGCTTCAGCGTGGTTTTCGACAAACCGGTGTGGGCCGACAAGAAGCGCTACTCGATCAATGTCTACCTGAGCAAAAGCCTGATCGAGAACTACCGCCAGCGCACGGTGTTCCTGGAAGAGATCAAGAGTGTCATCGACCAGGCTGAAGACCTGTATTGCTTCTTCTACGGTGTCACGCCGCAATTGAAGCAAGTGCCGAGCAAGAAGAACCCGGACCAGACCTTCAGCGTGTTCAGTTGTGAAATCGACAACCTGGATCACTTCCTGATTCGCCAGGCGCCAGGACTTGATGCCCCTTGAACCGGCTCAATCCGCCGCGCCGGTGCGCGCGGTCGAGGCACCGGCCCACTGGTAGGTCTTGTGGGCCGCACATCGGGTGTCACTGGCCACCGAGCGGTCGAACACGAACTCGAAGGTCACCGCCCCCTGATAATCCGTGCGGACGATCCGGTTGACGTCCAGCAGGTGCCAGCTGCCATCCTGGCGCAAGGAGTCCGGCGAACGGTATTGGTCGCTGGCCCTGGTCACTCCCTGCTTGTTCAGGGTGTCCAGGTGAAAGTTGATATTGGCCTTGTTGCCGCCACCCTGGCCGCTGCTGCGGACAATCCGGTAGCGCACCGTACTGACATCGAAGTAAGCCGTGCTGCCGGCGGAGGCGAACACCACCCTCGCCTCGAGTTCGCCCCTGAAGCGGCCCACCGAGCATGAAAAATAGTCGGTTCGACTGCCCTCCAGCAGTTCCGCCGGGCTGGACTCAACCGCATCGGTAGTGCTGGAGGAAACCACTTTCTTATCGCTGATGGCCGGCTCGGGCACCGCCTGAGCGCACGTGGAGGCGGTGCTGAACACCAGCCCGGCACACGCCAGCGCGCTGAATAAACCTTTAACTGCTCTCATCGTAAATTCCCTTTAAACGAGTCGGAAATTCGGACCCGTTCTCACGGGCCGATCAGGGCAAGGCGCTCGTCGGCCTTCCACCCTGCCGACTCATCAAGCCAAAACCGCCAGGGTCGGACAAGGGCCAAACAGGCCTGCGCAGGGCGGGCTTTTTCTGGTCTCGATGTCGGCCTCAGGATTGACGCCGGGCCGCGCCAAACAGGTGGACACTCTGCAACTCGTCGTCCAGGGCCACCAGACGGATCGGCGCCGTGCCGCCCGGCATGCCGACCCGGACTTCGCCGGCCTCGACCCAACCGACCCGCCAGGCCGCACAGGCCACCGCGCTGGCACTGGTGCCGGAAGACGCCGTCGGTCCTTCACCGCGCTCGAACACCCGGGCCTGCAATTGTCCCGGCGCCACCCGGGTTGCCCATTGCAGATTCACTCCCGCCGGACAGGGTTCGCCGGCACCGGTCGGTGGGGCAAAGGCGATGCGGGTCAGGCCAGGCTCCAGGGCCGACTCGCCCATTTGTGCGTTGCTCGGTAGCAACGTCGGCTCGTCGACCAGGGTGACGCAATGCGGATTGCCGATACGCACAAACTGGCTGCGCTGCCAGCCGGCGTTCAAACTCGACAACTGTGCGACATGGCTCAACTGGCGGCCATTCAACTGCGCCTCACCGACACGCCGGGCAGACACGGCCTCCGGACCGAACGCCGGTTTCCCCAGGTCCAGCCAGAACCCCTGTTGATCCTCGACCTGCGCCGGCTCGACCAAGGTGGCGACCGGAGAGAGGCCCCCCGGCTGATCGTGATGAACCCGCAACAGACAAGCGCCCTGAACCGGCATCAAGCCCTGCTCGGTCAGCGCCTGGGCGAAAATCGTCAAGCCGTTGCCGCTGCGCTCGGCCAGGGTGCCGTCGGTATTGATAATCAACAGGTCGAACGGCGCTTCGCTCTGGAACGGCCCGACCAGCAGGCCATCGGAACGATGGTGTTTGCCACCTCGCGCAGGCACCTGCCCTCCCCAGCCACAAAGTGCCTCCACCGCCTCAAGCGCCCAGTCCTGGCGTGACAGCGCCGCCTGCGCGGCATTCGTCGGCACATCCAGACCCAATGCCCGCACTTCCCCGGGACTGGCCACGGCATAGATATTCCCGCGCGCATCGTAAAACGTTGGCATGCAGCCTCTCCGCAATCCTGCTTTCAGACCCGCCACTCTAGTGGCAAAACCTCGCTTCCCGGGAGTATTTTCCAACGGATTGGCTAGGTGTCCACCCGTTGATATCCTGCTGACGTCGACGCGCGAACCCTACTTTTTCGCGGAGGACAGAGCATAAACAGCAAGGCCTCCGTAGCGTGTTGCAAGTACGCGTCGACGGCGAGCAGATCGTCGCCGTGACCCTGTTCAGCCCCGAATAGGCCTCAGCGCACCAGGCACGGGCGCTTGTTGTTGAACGACCAGCCGGGAATCAGAAACTGCATCGCCACGGCGTCATCGCGGGCACCGAGGCCCATGTTCTTGTAGCACTCATGGGCCTTGGCCACCGCGTCCATATCCAGTTCGATGCCCAACCCCGGCTTTTGCGGAACCTGGATAAAACCGTCGACGATCTGCAGCGGATCCCGGGTCAGGCCCTGACCGTCCTGCCAGATCCAGTGGGTGTCGATGGCAGTGATCTCACCCGGCGCGGCAGCGGCGACATGGGTGAACATCGCCAGGGAAATATCGAAGTGGTTGTTGGAGTGCGAACCCCAGGTCAGCCCCCATTCATGGCACATCTGCGCGACCCGAACCGAGCCCTGCATGGTCCAGAAATGCGGATCGGCCAGGGGAATATCGACGGCATGCAACTGAATCGCATGACCCATTTCCCGCCAGTCGGTGGCGATCATATTGGTCGCCGTCGGCAGGCCCGTGGCCCGGCGGAACTCGGCCATGACTTCACGACCCGAATAGCCGTTCTCGGCACCGCAAGGGTCCTCGGCATAGGCCAGCACATGATGCTGATCACGGCACAGGGCGATGGCTTCCTTCAGCGACCAGGCGCCGTTGGGGTCGAGGGTGATCCGCGCCAGGGGGAAGCGTTCGGCCAACGCCGTGACCGCTTCGATTTCCGCCGCGCCACTAAGCACGCCGCCCTTGAGTTTGAAGTCATTGAAGCCGTAGCGCGCCTGGGCGGCTTCAGCCAGCTTGACGATGGCTTCGGGGGTCATCGCCTCTTCATGACGCAGGCGGAACCAGGCGTCATCCGCCTCGGCTTCGTGACGGTAGGCCAGGTCGGTCTTGCCGCGATCACCGATATAGAACAGGTAACCCAACACCTTCACCGCATCACGCTGTTGCCCCTCGCCCAGCAAGGCTGCCACGGGTACGCCGAGGAACTGACCGAGCAGGTCGAGCAGCGCGGCTTCCAGTGCCGTCACCGCATGGATGGTGATCCGCAGGTCGAAAGTCTGCTGGCCACGACCGCCGGCATCGCGCTCGGCGAACGTGCGGCGCACCTCGTTGAGCAGCTTCTGGTAGTTGCCGATGGACTGCCCCAGCAACAGCGAGCGGGCGTCCTCCAGGGTCGCGCGGATACGTTCGCCTCCCGGCACTTCACCGACGCCGGTGCGGCCGCTGCTGTCGGTGATGATCACGATATTGCGGGTGAAAAACGGGCCGTGGGCACCGCTCAGGTTCAGCAACATGCTGTCGTGGCCGGCCACCGGGATGACCTGCAAGCCAGTGATGACGGGGGCCTGGCCGGCCGCGTGGAGAGTGTTTGTCGTCATGATTCGTACCTGTGTTCAACCGCAGTCTTCAATGGGATTTGTTCAGGGCCGGGCTGACCGATCCCGGTAATGTCTGGGTCGGCTTGGGCTGGGTCCGGGCAAAGAACACCAGGATCGCGGCGATCACTGAGGCCGCCGCCAGGCCGTACAAGCCGCCCTGGATCGAGCCGGTGCGTTCCTCCAGCAGGCCGAAGGTGGCCGGCGCGACAAAGCCGCCGAGGTTGCCTGTGGAGTTGATCAGGGCAATTACCGCCGCGGCGATGCGCGCATCCAGGTAGGCCTGGGGAATCGGCCAGAACAGCGACGAGGCGGACTTGAAGCCGATGGCCGCGAAGCACACCGCGACAAAGGCGAAGATCGGCCCGCCGGTGGTGGACATGAACATCCCCAGCGCCGCGATCAGCAGGGCCGAGGCGACCCAGGCCTGCTGGTGTTTCCACTTGCCCGAGGCGGCCGCGAAGGCATACATGGCGATGATGGATATCAGCCAGGGAATCGAGTTGAAGAAGCCCACCTGCAGGTCGCTCATCTGGCCCATCTTCTTGATGATGCTCGGCAGCCAGAAGGTGGCGGCATAGATGGTCAGTTGGATGCAGAAATACAACACGCAGAACAGCAGGATCTGGCGGTCCTTGAGCAGGCTCCAGATCGACGGTTTGACCGGCATCGAGGCGTCGCGCTGCTGCTGTTCGTCCTCGATGACCTGCACCAGCACCTGCTGCTCGGCGACGCTCAGCCACTTCGCGTCCTTGGGCGTGGAGTCGAGCCAGAACCAGGTGAACCCGCAAAGCACCACCGAGGCCAGACCCTCGATGATGAACATCCACTGCCAGCCGTGCCAGCCGAAGCCTTCGATCTGCAGCAAGGCCCCGGACAGCGGGCCGGAGATCAGCGAGGCCACGGCCGAACCACTGAGGAAAATGGCGATCGCCTTGCCGCGCTCAACCCCTGGCAGCCAGCGGGTGAAGTAGTAGATCACCCCGGGAAAGAAGCCGGCCTCGGCCACCCCGAGCAGGAAACGCAGGATATAGAAATGGGTTTCGTTCTGGACAAAGGCCATGGCCGTGGCCACCAGCCCCCAGGTGAACATGATGCGGGTCAACCAGAACCGTGCACCGACCTTCTGCAAGAAAATATTGGATGGAACTTCGAACAGTGCATAACCGATGAAGAACAGCCCAGCACCAAAACCGTAGGCGGCAGCGCCGATCCCCAGGTCATGTTCCAGGTGCGTGCGCACGAAGCCGATGTTTACCCGGTCGATATAGTTGATGATAAACATGATGACGAACAGCGGCAGCACATGGCGCTTGACCTTCGCCACGGCGACGGCCAGCAGGGAATCGCGTTCCGCTGCTGCGGACGGATCTAGGGTGTTGTTCACGACAGGTCTCCCACGGGTTATTTTTGTGTGCGGGGGTGCTGGATCAGACGAGCCAGTCGACAGTCATCATACGAGTAGAAAAATAGCTCAACAAGTGCTCCTGCGGGGGTTTCCTGGGACAAATGACCGATGCTGAACGTAAAAACATTCAAAAAAATATCTATATAATTGATTTATAAATACTTTTTTTAAAATTAAAATACCCAAAAAAATCATCCGGGGATGTTTGTCCAAAGCCATCATTCGAAGTCAGCCGCTCCTGATTTCAAGTTGTCATACATGCTGGCGCCCCCCCCCTACGCCTCTTGTCATACGAGTGTTAAGCTTTGCCCTCGCTCCTGTGTGACACGCCCATGAACACTGAAACCGCCCCTTCTGCGCCGCGGCGCAAACGCAGCCCCAACCTGGCCC
This sequence comes from Pseudomonas sp. MWU12-2319, assembly GCF_023242525.1. Taxonomy (NCBI): domain Bacteria; kingdom Pseudomonadati; phylum Pseudomonadota; class Gammaproteobacteria; order Pseudomonadales; family Pseudomonadaceae; genus Pseudomonas; species Pseudomonas sp. MWU12-2319. The sequence continues at coordinate 258,843 of NZ_JALJES010000002.1, read as the reverse complement.
ATGACCTGGTCGATCATCTGACCCAGCAGATTCGCCTGGGACATTTGAAAGCGGGCGACAAACTGCCGTCGGAAAGTGCCATCGTGTCTGAGCACAAGGTCAGCCGTACGGTGGTGCGCGAAGCGATTTCCAAATTGCAGGCCGCCGGCTGGGTGGAAACCCATCATGGTGTCGGCAGTTTCGTGCTGGAGCGCCAGGAGCCCCACGGCTTGCGCCTGAATGTGGAAACCGCGTTGAGCGTGCGCGATCTGCTGGAACTGCGCCTGGGTCTGGAAACCCAGGCGGCGGCGCTGGCGGCGCGGCGGCGCAGCGATGAGCACCTCAAGCAGATGCGTGCGGCGCTGGACGAGTATCGGAGCCTGCTGGCCAACAACGATAGCTGTGTGGCGGCCGACCAGCGTTTTCACCTGCTGATCGCCGAAGCCACCGGCAACGCCTATTTTTCCGAGATTTTGCTGCACCTGGGCAGCTCGATGATTCCGCGCACCCGGGTGCCGGGGGCGGAGCGCGGCGATGCCGACCTGGCGCAACTGGGCCAGCTCGCCAGCCTGGAGCACGAGGCGATCCTCAACGCCATCCGCCGCCAGGACCCGGATGCGGCGCGTGCGGCGATGTGGACGCACTTGAGCAACAGCCGCGAGCGGTTTTCCCGCGAATAATCGCCATACGCTGATCTTTATGAGCCGGCTTGCTGGCGATCAGCCGATAGGCTGAGGTTCTGGCGGCGCCCCGCAGATTGCTATCGCCAGCAAGCCGGCTCCTGCAAAAGCGGCGTCGACTTCAAGGTCAGCGGTGGTCACACCTCATCCGCCGGAATCCGCCGACAATCCTCCGGCCCCAGCAAGCGGCCATCCTCGGCACGCAACTCCAGCGGTCGCAACGCCGCACCCTGCTGCTGATCCACCATCACTGAATGGCGCTCTCCCGGCTCGTAGAGATACGCCTCGCCCCACTGGCGCAAACCGATGATCAGGTGAAACAGGGCCTTACCCTTCGTCGTCAACACGTACTCCTGATACGCACTGCCATCGGACGCCGGGACGATCTCCAGCACGCCATGGGCCACCAGGCTTTTCAGTCGCGTCGCGAGAATATTCTTGGCCATGCCCAGATTGCGCTGGAACTCGCCAAAACGACGGATGCCGTCAAATGCATCACGGATGATCAACAATGACCAACCATCACCGATGGCGTCCAGTGACCGGGCCACCGGACATTCGCCCCCCTCCAGACTCGAACGCTTGACCATGGCCTGAAGCTCCGCCGACAAATGTGGTTGCAATATAAAACCAGTCACTCTAGGGTACAAGTAGTTTCAAAAAGCAACCACAAATCCCGGAGCCGATCATGGAATCTGAAGCACCGCTCACCTCCCATGCCCTGGACACTGCCACACACCTGCCCGGCGCGGTGGTGCTGCTGTTCGCCTTTGCCTGCGGGCTGTCGGTGGGCAATGTCTACTACGCCCAGCCGCTGCTGGACGCCATGGCCGAGACCTTTGCCATGGACCCTGCCAGCGTCGGCATCGTGATCAGCCTGACCCAGATCGGCTATGGACTGGGCCTGCTGTTGCTGGTCCCCCTCGGCGACCTGTTCAACCGCCGACGTCTGATCGTCGGGCAGATGCTGCTTTCGGTGGTGGCGCTGCTGGTCACTGCCCTGGCCCCCAGCAGTGTCTGGCTGCTGATCGGGTTGGCCGGCGTCGGCTTGCTGGCCGTGGTGACCCAGGTGCTGGTGGCCTACGCCACCCATCTGGCAGCACCGGGTGAGCGCGGCCAGGTGGTCGGGACAGTCACCAGTGGCATCGTGGTCGGCCTGCTGCTGGCCCGCAGTGTGGCCGGCGGCATGGCCGACCTGGCCGGCTGGCGCTCGGTCTATGGGTTGTCCGGTGCCCTGACGCTGTTAATGGCGGGCCTGCTGTGGCGGGCCCTGCCGCGGGTCGAGCCGCCCCGGCCACGGCGGGCGTATGGAGCGCTGATCGTTTCGGTCTTCACGCTGTTCAAGGAGGAAAAGGTCCTGCGGGATCGGGCCGTGCTGGCGATGTTGATCTTTGCCGCCGCGACGGTGTTGTGGACGCCATTGGTGTTGCCCCTGAGCGCCCCGCCGCTGTCGCTGTCCCATACCGAGATCGGTCTGTTCGGCCTGGCCGGTGCCGCCAGCGCCCTGGGCGCCGCCCGGGCCGGACAACTGGCGGATCGCGGCTGGGCGCAGTGGACCAGCGGCGGCGCCTTGTTGCTGATGCTGTTGTCCTGGCTGCCGATTGCCTTTACCCAATCGTCGCTGTGGGCCTTGCTGCTGGGAGTGATTGCCCTGGACCTGGGCTTGCAGGCGGTGCATGTCACCAGCCAGACGCTGATCTATAGCGTCAGGCCGCAGGCGCAAAGCCGGCTGGCGGCGGGTTATATGGTGTTTTATTCAGTGGGTAGCGCGGCGGGGTCGATCGGGGCGACGGCGATGTATGCCTGGGCAGGTTGGTTGGGGGTTTGTCTGTTGGGGGCGGGCCTCAATACGCTGGCGTTGGGGTATTGGGGGTGGTCGCTGAGGGTGGTGAAAAACCATTGAATCAGTGGTGCCGGGACGGACGCCTTCGCGGGCAAGCCCTGCTCCTACAGGATCGAGTCGTACCGAAATCTTGCGTACACCCGGAACTTGTAGGAGCAGGGCTTGCCCGCGAAGAGGCCCGCCCGAACAACCAATGACTTCAATCCTTGCCGCGCACCATGCTTTCCAACACCCCATCCCGACGAATCCAGCCATGGAACAGCGCCGCGGCCAGGTGCACCAACACCGTCAGGAACAACAGATATGCCAGGTACCCATGGGCCTTGCGCAAAAAGGCAAAAGTCGTCGGATTGGCCGACATGATCGCCGGCAACTGCAGCGAGCTGCTCAACATCACCGGATCCCCCGCCGCCGAAATCATTGCCCAGCCCAGCAGCGGCAAGACCAGCATCAACGCATACAGCAACACATGGGACAGCTTCGCCGCCAGCGCCTGCCATCCCGGCAAGTCACTCGGCAGCACTGGCTGACGGGTGCTGAAACGCACCACCAGGCGCACCACCACCAGCAGCAGAATCGCAATCCCCAGCGGCTTGTGCAGGTGCAGCAACCATTCATGCCGCTCGGACACCGAGGCCACCATCCCAGCACCGATAAACAGCATCGCCAGGATCATCAGTGCCATCAACCAATGCAGCAGGCGCGCCAGGGGCGCGAAGTGATTCGAAGGGGCGCTCATGGGCGGGACTCCTGTGACGAATGGGCGGCAGGCAGGGAGCCAACTTCACTGGTGCGACGCAGATAGGAACTGGCATAGGCCGCCGAACGCGCCGCCAGCAGGGGATCGGCCGAAGCCTCGATACCGCTCGGCAGGATCAGCGGGTCGTAGTTGATATCGCGGCAATCGCCGTCGTCCTGGGGCTGGGTGCTTTCCAGCACCAGGGTGCCGGCGTTGAGCACCTTGTGTTCGCCGGTCCATTGCCGACTGGCATCGTCCGTCGGATCGCCGGGATTGGCCAGGATCAGGCGCAATTGCCATTTCAGCGGGCCTGCCGCCAGGCGCTGGGCCAGGTCCTTGGCGAGAAAGTCGGCACCGTCCGGCGCCGTCGCCCCCGCGGCATCCTGGCTCAACGGCACCAGTCCCCAGCGCACGGCCTGGCGCCGGCCGGCCGCGTCGACCAGATAGAAGGCATTCAAACCGTTATAGCTTTCGGTGGCATAGCTGGCCGACGGCTTGGCGGTCTTGACCCATTGCAGGAATGGCGCGGTTTCCGGGTGGCTGGCGAAGAACGCCGCCATGGCCGCCGGGTTCGGCTTGCCGGTGCTCGGATCGGGCGAGGCCGCCTTGAGTTGCTGGAAAAATGCCTCGGGGGTGCCCACCGGAAACACCGGCATGCTGTTCATCCCGGTGCGCCATTGCTGGCCGTTGGCCTGGGTGAAACGCAAACCGAGGCTGCGAATCGGTACGCTGCTGTCCGGCGCGTAAGGGTTACCGCTGGGCAAGGCGAAGCGTCCTTCCACCGGCACGCTGCCTTCGCGGAAGACCTGGGCGGTGGAATAGGCACGGGCGGCATCGCTGCTTTCAAAATACCCGGCCACACACACGCCCTTGGCATGATTACGCCTGAAGCCGGCATGCAGGCCGTTGTTTTTCTCGAAGGTATTGACGATCCGTCCGGGGGTCAGGCGCGCCGGATCGAGCCGACCGTTGACATAGGCAAAGGCCCCGACCAGGACGGCGAGCACGACGGCGATGCCCACCAGGCGCAAGACCTTGCTCGAACCGCTGAGGGCCGGTGGTGTGTGATCTACCATGAAAAAACTCCAGGGCCTCAGGCGGCCACAGGGTGAAGGAGCTATAAGACGAAGGCCGTCCCGGTTTATTCCAGGCGCCCCGATTTATTTTTCGAATATTTATTTTCCGGCCGTTGGAATAACCTTCGAGGCCAGGCGTCTTGCTAGTCCAAGCGTAGTGACTGGTTAAAAACCCGCAGGATTCCATGAACGATCTCGATGAGCAGTTACGTGAATTGATCCCGCGAATGCGGCGTTTCGCCGTGTCGTTGACGCGCAATCCCAGCAGTGCCGACGACCTGGTCCAGGCCAGCCTGGAGCGCGCCCTGTCCAGTTGGGGCGACAAGCGTGCCGAGGGCGACCTGCGGGCCTGGCTGTTCTCGATCCTGTATCGCCAATTCATCGACGCCCACCGTCGCGGCAAACGTTATGCGCGGATGCTCGAGTTCTTTACCGGCCGCGACGATGCCCAGCCCTCGGTGGAACGCACGGTGGTGGCCCAGTCGACCCTGGAAGCCTTCGAGCTGCTGCCCACCGAGCAACGGGCCTTGTTGCTCTGGGTCTCGGTGGAAGGTTTGAGTTATAAGGAGGTCGCCGAGATTCTCGACGTCCCCACCGGCACCGTGATGTCGCGTCTGTCCCGCGCCCGCCAGGCCCTGCGTCAGCTCAGCGAAGGCGAAATCACCAGCCCCTCCCTGCGGATATTGAAATGATCACTATTCCTCCAAGCGAACGCGACCTGCACGCCTACGTCGATCATCAGCTCAGCGATGCCGACCGGCAGTTGCTGGAGACGTACCTGGCGAGCCACCCGGAACTGGCCGAACAGGTCCGCGACTGGCAGCGTGATGCCCAGCACTTGCGCGCGGCCCTGGGCGGTGCCTTGCAGATGCCGGCGAACCCGGCGCTGGATCCGAGCGTGATTCGCCGACGCCTGCGCGGTCAGTCCCGTCGGCACTTCGCCAGCGCCGCGGTGTTGCTGATTGCCGTGAGCATCGGCGGTGTCAGCGGCTGGCAGGCGCGGCAGATGACTTTCCCGCTGCCCGCGCCGATGGCCGACGCGGTCCAGGCCTATCGCATGTTCGCCACCCAGGACATCCTGCCGGCTGACTTCAAGGTCGAGCAGAGCGGCGACCTGCAAGGCTGGCTCGATCGTTACTTCACCCAGGCCAACCGTTTACCGAACCTGCAGAACGCCGGGTTCAAGCCGGTCAGTGCGCGCTTGCTGAGCACCGAGCAGGGTGCGGCGGCGATGGTGCTGTATGAGAACCCGCAAGGGCAGCGGATCAGCTACTACGTACGGCCACCGGGCCCGCAGAATCATCTGCTGGACCGCGGTGGGCGGCGGGATGGTGAGCTGCAGACCGAGTACTGGTCCGGCAGCGGCTACAACTACGCGATGGTGGCTCCGGCGGACAGCCCGGCGGCGCAGCTGTTGCAGCAGACCACACGGTTCTAGGGTCTGAGGTTTTCGCTGTTCTTGAGGGCCCTTTCGCGGGCAAGCTCCGCTCCCACAGGACCTCGGTTGTACACAAATTTTGAGTTCTACGCCGATATTGTGGGAGCGGAGCTTGCCCGCGAAGAGGCCCTCAAATCCACCCAAGAATTTCCAAGCTGAACCCCCTACTGTGCAGTACCAAATATCTGCGACGGTCGCCGCAACAACGGATCAAACGGATTGATCCGTGGCCCGATCGCCGCGGCCTCGCGCTTGAGCAACTCCACCACCGTCGGCAGGCGATCCGGTCCCAGGCGGTCGCTGATGGTGGCCACGCTCAACGCCGCCACCGCCCGGCCCTCGCGATCCAGGATCGGTACCGCCACCCCGGCCATGCCCTGCAGCACCCCGGTGTTGCGACCGGCATACCCGAGCTTGCGCACATTCTCCACTTCCGAACGCAGCAGCACTTCGTCATACAGATGGAAATCCCGCAGTCGCGGCAGGTTGTAGCGGATCACCGTTTCCCGCTCCTCCTCCGGCAGGAAGGCGAGAATCGCCAAACTGCCCTGCCCCACCCCCAGGGCCACGCGCCCACCGATATCGCCGGTAAAGGTGCGGATCGGAAACGGTCCTTCGCTACGGTCCAGGCAGATCGCATCAAAGCCGCTGCGGGCCAGGAGAAACAACGAATCCCCCAGCGATGCCGACAAACGCAATAACGCCGGCCGCACCAGTTCACGCAGATTGCCGGTCTGCCCGGCCCGGGCCGCCAGGGCAAAAAAGTCCAGGCTCAGGCGATAACGTTTGCTGCGCCCGTCCTGCTCGACCATGCCCTCGTCCACCAGGCTGCGCAGCAACCGATGCGTGGTCGGCTGGGACAAACCGACCCGTTCGGCCAACTGGGTCACCCGTTCACCACCCTCCGGCGTCTCCCCCAGGCTGCGCAACACGGCAAACAGCCGAGACACCGCGCTGACACCGACTTCACTTTTCTTATCATTCCGCTCAGTGGAATCCATTATTGCTTTTCCCATCTGAAAATTTATTCAATGAATGAAAGCGAAAATAATCATTCTTTCAGTGAAATTCACTCTTTCGCACATCCTAGGCTTCGTCCTACTCTGCGTCCACAAGGGGCGATTCGAACAACACCGGTAGCCGACACAGGTCGAGCACCACGCACCCCGGCAATACCCTTTCGTCTCTGCCCATGACAAAAAAGTGCGCCCCGGCGTACACAACAACACACAGGTGGAACGCAGTTATGGCCTTTCTACGACTTGAAGGCGTGTGCAAGCGTTATGGCGAGATCGAAGCCGTAGTCGCCACGCATCTCTCGGTGGACAAGGGCGAGTTCGTCTCGCTGCTCGGTCCCTCCGGTTGCGGCAAGACCACGACCCTGCAAATGATCGCCGGCTTCGTCGAAGTCAGCGCCGGCGCGATTCTTCTCGACAACCGCGATATCACCCACGCCAAGCCCAGCAGTCGCGGCCTCGGTGTGGTATTCCAGAGCTACGCGCTGTTTCCCCATATGAGTGTCGAGGACAACGTCGCCTTCGGCCTGCGCATGCGCAAGGTGCCGGCCGCCGAAGTGCGCAAGCGGGTGGCGACGGTGTTGCAGCTGGTGCGCCTGCACCAGCACGCCGAGCGTTATCCGCGCGAACTGTCCGGCGGCCAGCGCCAGCGCGTCGCGCTGGCCCGGGCCCTGGTGATCGAACCGCCGGTGCTGTTGCTCGACGAACCGCTGTCCAACCTCGACGCCAATCTGCGCGAAGAGATGCAGTTCGAGATTCGCCGCATCCAGCGCGAAGTCGGTATCACCACCCTGATGGTCACCCACGACCAGGCCGAAGCGCTGTCCATCAGCGACCGCGTGGTGGTAATGCAGGCCGGGCGCATCACCCAGATCGACGAACCCTACAAACTCTACGAACACCCGCGCACGCGCTTTATTTCCGGCTTCGTCGGCAAGGCCAACCTGCTACCGGGAGACCGCGATGCCAGTGGTTGCCCGCAAGTGCGGCAACTGCCGGGCGAAGGCGAATTGACCCTGAGCCTGCGCCCGGAAAAGATCGACCTGCTGGCCGCGGGTAGCGGACGTCTGCCCGGCAAAATCCTCAGCCGGTTCTTTCTCGGCAGCCAGTGGCTGTACCGGATCGACACCGCCATCGGCGAGATCACGGTGGTGCGCCGCAATGACGGTTCGGCACCGCTGAACGAAGGCACGGCGGTGGGCCTGGATTGGCCGGCCGAGCTGCTGCGGGTGCTGGAGCACGGCGAGGTGCCGGCATGAACCTGCTCGCGCGGATGCGCCAGGGGCGCCGTGGCTACCTGTTGTCGGCGCCGGCCCTGCTGCTCTACCTCGGCCTGCTGATCCTGCCGCTGGGCCTGACCGCCGTGCTGTCGTTCAACGTCTTCGATTACCAGACCGGGGTCAAAGACCACGCCTACACCCTGGAACACTACGGCCTGCTGTTCAGCGATCCGTACTTCTATGAAATCTTCCTGCGGACCTTCTGGATCAGCGGCCTGACCACCCTGCTCTGCGTGCTGATCGGGGTGCCCGAAGCCTACATCCTCAGCCGCATGGGCACGCCCTGGCGCTCGATCTTCCTGATCCTGATCCTCACCCCGTTGCTGATTTCGGTGGTGGTCCGGGCTTTCGGCTGGAGCCTGCTGCTGGGTGCCGACGGCCTGGTCAACCAGAGCCTGCAAGCCTTCGGCCTGGCGCCGATGAAACTGCTCTACACGCCGTTCGCGGTGGTGATCGCCCTGGTCCACGTGATGTTGCCGTTCATGATCATTCCGGTCTGGACCTCGCTGCAAAAGCTCGATCCGGCCGCCGAACAGGCCGCGCTGTCCCTCGGTGCCAGCCACACCACGGTGATGCGCCTGGTGGTGTTGCCGCAGGTGATGCCCGGGGTGCTGTCCGGCACGCTGATCGTGTTCGGCCTGTCCGCCAGTTCCTTCGCGATTCCCGGCCTGCTCGGCGGACGCCGGCTGAAGATGGTCGCGACCCTGGTCTACGACCAGTACCTCTCGGAACTCAACTGGCCGATGGGCGCGGCGATTGCCGTGGTGCTGTTGCTGCTCAACCTGCTGATCATGCTGTCGTGGAACCGGATGATCGAGCGTCGCTACAAAAAATCCCTGGGGGCCGCGTAAATGTCCAGAAACGGCCCGTTGGCCCTGCTGTTCCATAGCCTGATCGTGGTGTTCATGATGGCGCCGCTGGTGGTGGTGTGCCTGGTGGCCTTCACCCCGGAAAACACCCTGAGCCTGCCGACCACGCACTTCTCGCTGCGCTGGTTCCGCGCGGTGTTCGAACGCGCGGACTTTGTCCAGGCGTTCTACAACAGCCTGATCCTGGCCTTCAGCGCCGCCAGCCTGGCGACCCTGATCGCGGTCCCAGCGGCCCTGGCGATGACCCGTCATCAGTTTCCCGGGCGGGACTTTCTCAATGGCCTGTTTCTCTCGCCGATCATCATCCCGCACCTGGTGCTCGGGGTCGCCTTGTTGCGCCTGTTCGCCCTGATGGGGGTCAACGGCAGCTTCGCCTGGTTGATCGCCGCCCATGTGCTGGTGATCACGCCTTATGTGCTGCGCCTGGTACTGGCCGCCGCCATCGGCATGGACCGCAGCGCCGAGCAGGCCGCCGAATCCCTGGGGGCCGGACGCTTCACGCTGTTCCGCCAGATCACCCTGCCGATGATCCTCCCCGGCGTGGCCGGTGGTTGGCTGCTGGCCTTTATCAACAGCTTCGACGAAGTGACGCTGTCGATCTTCGTCACCTCCCCCTCGACCCAGACCCTGCCGGTGCGCATGTACGTGTACGCCACCGAATCCATCGATCCGATGATGGCGGCGGTCTCGGCCCTGGTGATCGCGCTGACCGCGCTGACGATGATTCTGCTCGACCGGGTCTATGGCCTGGACCGGGTACTGGTAGGCAAACAATGAGGCCGACATGGCGCTGCTGACACGACTGGCCGAAGGCGAACGCCCGGCCCTGGACTTTACCCTCGACGGCGAACCGGCCAGCGGATTGCAGGGCGATACCCTGCTGACCGCGCTGCTGACCGCCGGTGAATATCTGCGCCACAGCGACTTCAGTGGCGAACCCCGTGCCGGGTTCTGCCTGATGGGTGCTTGCCAGGATTGCTGGGTCAGACTGGCCGACGGGCGCCGGGTGCGCGCCTGTTCGACGATGCTCGAAGCCGGGCAGCAGGTGAGTCGGGAAGGGAGAAAGCCAGCATGACCCGCACGTCGGTAAAAGGCCGTGGCATTTTTTCCAGAAGACGGCGGGTCGAGCATGTCTGAGATAGTGATCGTCGGTGCCGGACCGGCCGGTATCCGCGCCGCACAAACCCTGGTTGCCCATGGCCTGCGCCCCTGCCTGCTGGATGAAGCCGCACGCGGCGGCGGGCAGATCTATCGCCGTCAACCGGAGAACTTCCGCCGTTCTCCGGTGAAACTCTATGGGTTCGAAGCCCGCAAGGCGGTAGCGATTCACCAGACCCTGGACCGTCTGCGCGAACAACTCGACTACCGGCCCGACACACTGGTGTGGAATGCCGAAGACGGCGCCCTCGACACCTTGCAGCAAGGCCGTGCCGGGCGCCTGGACTACACGAAGGTGATCGTCGCCACAGGCGCTACCGACCGGATGTTGCCGATCCCCGGCTGGACCTTGCCCGGTGCCTACAGTCTCGGTGCCGCGCAGATTGCCCTGAAATACCAGGGCTGTGCCATCGGCCAACGGGTGGTGTTCGCCGGCAGCGGACCGCTGCTGTACCTGGTGGCCTACCAATACGCCAAGGCCGGGGCCAAGGTGGTCGCGGTGCTCGACAGCACGCCGTTCAGCGCCCAGTGCCGTGCCCTGCCCGGTCTGCTCAGGCAGCCACTGACCCTCGCCAAGGGCCTGTACTACCGCGGTTGGCTGACGGCCCACGGTATCCCGGTACATCAGGACGCCCATCTGCAACAGATTGACGGCGAACAACGCGTGCAGTCGTTGCGCTGGCGCCAGGGCAAACGCCTGCGCTCGCTTGACTGCGACGCACTGGCCTTCGCCCACGGGCTGCGCAGCGAAACCCAATTGGCCGATCTGCTCGGCTGTCGTTTCGCCTGGAACCCCTTGAACCGCGCCTGGCTGCCGGAGCGCGATAGCGCCGGGCGTAGCAGTGTGGCGGGGGTTTACCTGGCCGGTGATGGCGCTGGAATCATGGGCGCCGATGCGGCGGAAATGGCCGGCGAGCGGGCTGCCCTGGCGCTGCTGGAAGACCTGGGACGCGCTGTCGATCCAAAGCGGACAGCGTTTTTGGAAACTCGCCTGCAACATATCGATGGCTTCCGCCAAGGCCTGGAACAGGCCTTCCCCTTCCCCGAGCGCTGGGCCGCGGACGCCCCGGACACGCTGATGCTGTGCCGCTGCGAGGAAGTCAGCGTCGGCGAGGTACGTGGGGTGGTCCGCGAAGGTCATTGGGAGATCAATCGGGTCAAGGCCCATTGCCGGGTCGGCATGGGCCGCTGCCAGGGCCGGATCTGCGGCGCGGCGGCGGCGGAAATCATTGCCTGTGAAAGCGGCCTGGGCCTGGACAGTATTGGCCGTCTGCGGGCCCAGGCGCCAATCAAGCCGCTGCCGTTCGGCGTGGAGGTCGCGCCATGATCGAAGTCGACGTGGTGATTCTCGGCGGCGGCATTGTCGGTGCTTCGGCGGCCCTCGCCTTGAGCCGTCAAGGCCGTAGCGTGGCGCTGCTGGAGCGGGACTTCTGCGGCTCGCATTCCAGCGGCGTGAACTACGGCGGCGTGCGCCGCCAGGGTCGGCCGCTGTCGCAGTTGCCGCTGTCCCAGCGTGCCCACGGGATCTGGGCTCGCCTGCCTGAGTTGATCGGCATCGACGGCGAATACCAGCGCTCGGGGCATCTCAAGCTGGCCCGCAGCCTCGACGACCTGGCCGCCCTGCAAGCCTATGCCGACAGCAGCCAGGGCTTCGGGCTCGATCTGCAAGTGCTTGACCGCGAACAGTTGCACCGACGTTTTCCGTGGGTCGGCCAGGTCGCCGAGGGCGCGTCCTTCTGTCCCGACGACGGTCATGCCAACCCCCGGCTGGTCTCCCCGGCGTTTGCCCGGGCGGCTCGTCTGCTCGGCGCGACGGTGCTGGAACAGAGCGAAGTGACCCAGGTCGAGCACGACGGCCGAGGTTTTCTCCTGCGCACGCAAAAGGGCCTCGAAGTCCGCGCGCCCTGGCTGCTCAATTGCGCCGGTGCCTGGGCCGGCAGCCTCGCCGCGCAGTTCGGAGAAGCGGTGCCGATGCACTCCGGCCATCCGGCGATGCTGGTGACCGAGCCCCTGCCCCTGGTGATGGACGCCAGCACCGGTGTCGAGGGCGGCGGTATCTATGCCCGCCAGGTCAGTCGCGGCAACTGCGTATTGGGTGGCGGCCAGGGTTTTGCCCTGGACCACGCCCGTGCCCGGCCGGGACAAAGCGCCGTGCTGGAGATTCTGCGCCAGGCCGTCGAGCTCTATCCGTTTCTGCAAGGGGCCCAGGCGATTCGTACCTGGAGCGGCACCGAAGGCTACCTGCCCGACCGCCAGCCGGTGATCGGCCCGAGCAGTACCCAACCCGGCCTGCTGCACGCCTTCGGTTTTGCCGGGGCGGGCTTCCAGATCGCTCCGGCGGTAGGCGAAGTCCTCGCCGAACTGGTGTGCCAGGGCCAGTCGTCGACGCCGATAGAAGCTTTTTCCATTAACCGTTTCCACGCCACTCCCGCCGCTTGAGCGGGCCGTCAGAACCCAGAGGAAGATCGCGCCATGAAGAAGACTCAACGCAATGCCCTGATCGGTTTGTCCTGCCTGCCTCTCATGGCCCTGCTGGGCGCCGCGCCGGCCCAGGCCGAGCCCACGCTGTACCTGGGCATGAACGGCGGGACCATGGAACGCTTGTACACCGACGAGGTGCTGCCGCCCTTCGAAAAGGCCAATCACGTCAAGGTAGTCATTGTGCCAGGCACCTCCGCCGACATCCTCGCCAAGGTCCAGGCGAGCAAGGACAATCCGCAGTTGCACGTGATCTTCCTCGATGACGGGATCATGTACCGGGCGATCTCCATGGGCCTGTGCAGCAAGCTCGAAGACAGCCCGACCCTGGCACAGATCCCGGCCAAGGGCCGGATCAAGGACCAGGCCGTGGCGGTCAGCCTGGGGGTGACCGGGCTGGCCTACAACACGCGGCTGTTCAAGGCCAAAGGCTGGGCCGCGCCGACCTCGTGGATGGACATGGCGGACAGCAAGTACAAGGACAAGCTGGTGTTCCAGTCGATGTCGTCCTCGACCTTCGGCCTGCACGGTTTCCTGATGTTCAACCGGCTCCAGGGCGGCAGCGAGACCAATGTCGAACCGGGTTTCAAGGCCTGGCCGAACAGCGTAGGGCGTAATGTGCTGGAGTACATCCCGAGTTCGGCCAAGCTTTCGGAGATGGTCCAGACCGATGAAGCGGCACTGTTCCCGCTGACCCCGACCCAGGTTACCGCGCTCAAGCTCAAGGGCATCCCGGTGGAGTACGCGCAACCCAAGGAAGGCGCGGTGGTGCTGAACGTCGCCGAATGTGCGATCGCCAACAACACTGAGCCGGCGTTGGCGCAGAAACTCGCCGAGTTCCTCCTGACTCCCGAGGCCCAGGCGGCGGCGCTGGAAGATGGCGACCAGATCCCGTCCAACCCCAACACCCCGACCACCGACAAGACCCGCGGCCAGGTCGAGGCCATGAAAAAATACCTGGACACCGCGGTGGCCATCGACTGGGATCAGGTCAACCTGCTGCGGCCTGAGTGGAACGCGCGCTGGAACCGCAGTATCGAGCGCTAGCCCCCCCTTCAAAAACCCACATCCAGAATCACGTTGTCGGTGCAGGTCCCTGCCGACGGCGTGCTCTGGTCGGTGTAGACCCTCGAGCAACCCTTGGTGCCAGCCACCACAAATGCATCGTCGATGCACAAGGGACAATACCAAAACAATAGAGCCTTCCAAGGCATCATTCCTGTTGGATAGTGGTTGCCTTGATTGAAGCGTCAAGGTAAAACTTGAAACTGGTTAAAGATTAATCGATATGCCTTCACGCCTTTTCTGATCTATCTGACGAATGAACTCGCTCCGGACCTTCATGCAAGGGGATTCTCTCCGTTGGCTGCTCTGCCCCCCCATCGCCCTGGCGTGAAATCCCGTTGGCCAGCCTTGCGCCGCTTTTTCGGCAAGGCTTTCGCCGGCAAGGGCAGCGCCGCACCGCTGTCCCACGACGTGCACGAGTATTTCCGACGCAAGGCCAACCACCAGGGCTACACCCTGAGCCTGAGCCAGCAGCGGGTCATCGAACGCATGGCACAGCAGGCCAGCGCGCTGCTGTACAGCGCGCATCAGGGCCGCCAACGCAGCCTGTACCTGCACGGCGCGGTCGGACGTGGCAAGAGCTGGTTGCTGGACGGCTTTTTCCAGGCCGTGCCGATTGCCGAGAAACAGCGGGTGCACTTCCACGACTTCTTTACCCACCTGCACCAGGGCATGTTCCTCCACCGGGAAACCCCCGATGCCCTGGGCCGGACCCTCGATGAGCTGCTCAAAGACTGCCGGCTGCTGTGCTTCGACGAGTTCCATGTCCATGACATCGGCGATGCCATGCTCATCAATCGGCTGTTCAAGGCGCTGTTCCAACGTGGCGTGCTGCTGTTGGTGACCTCCAACTACCCGCCCGAAGGCCTGTTGCCCAACCCGCTCTATCACGCCCGCTTCAAGCCGGTAATCGACCTGATCAATGCCCGCATGGAGGTCATGGAGGTCGGCGGTCCCCATGACTACCGCAGCCAACCACGCAGCCATAGCCAACAGCAATTCACCCAGGGCCAGTACGTCTGGCCGGGCACTGCGGAACAACGCCAGGCCTTGCTATTGCCGCAGCGCCAGGCTCCGGCCTTTGCCCTGCAGGTCGGCGCCCGGCAACTGAAGGCGCGTCTGTGTAGCGAACGCACCGTGCGTTTCGAGTTCACCGACCTCTGCGACCAGCCCACCGCCGTGATGGACTACCTGGAACTGTGCCGACGCTTCGACACCTGGATCGTCGATGAACTGCCCAGCCTGGAAGACTGTTCGATCGCGGCCCAGCAGCGTTTTATCAACCTGATCGACGTGCTGTACGACCAGGACAAACGCCTGCTGCTGATCGGCGAACGGCCGCTGCGCGACAGCCTGGGCGGTAATGCCATCGACCTGGCACGGACCCGCAGCCGCCTGGGGCAACTGGTCGAAGTCGGACCCGAGTCCCTCAACCAGGGCTGACACCCACTCATCACAGCGCCGTTGCTGAACAACATTGCTATCATGGCGATCTTTTTTCGATGATCGCGACGAGTACTCACGCCCGCTTATGGATACCCTTGCCCAATTGCGCGCCGGTCAACTGACCGGTATCAAGCGACTCGACCTGTCCTGCGGGCTGACCGAGTTCCCCCGGGAGATTTTCCAGCTGGCCGACTCCCTGGAAATCCTCAATCTGAGCGGCAATGCCCTGAGCAGCCTGCCGGACGACTTGTACCGGCTGCCACACCTACGCATCCTGTTCTGCTCGGACAACCAGTTCACCGAGTTGCCGGTGTGCCTGGGCCAGTGCGCCAGACTGAGCATGGTCGCCTTCAAGGCCAACCGCATCGAGCAAGTGCCGACCGCCGCCCTGCCGCCCCAGCTGCGCTGGCTGATCCTGACCGACAACCGCATCACCGAGCTACCGGAAGAACTCGGCCGCCGGCCCCTGCTGCAGAAACTCATGCTGGCAGGCAATCGCCTGCGCACCCTGCCCGCCAGCCTGGCGGACTGTCACCGGCTGGAGCTGATCCGCATCGCCGCCAACCAGCTGGACGAGTTGCCCGAGTGGCTGCTGACCCTGCCGGGCCTGGCCTGGATCGCCTATGCCGGTAACCCGAAGCTTGATCACACCGGTGAGGTGCTGGTCGGCGACACCACCCCGAGCATCGACTGGAGCCAGCTGCAACTGGCGCAACGCTTGGGCGAAGGCGCCTCGGGGGTGATCAGCCAGGCACGCTGGAGCCGTCCAGAGGCGCCGGCCTTGCCGGTGGCGGTCAAGCTGTACAAGGGCAGCATGACCAGCGACGGTTCGCCCTTGAATGAAATGAATGCCTGCATCGCGGCGGGCCTGCATCCGAACCTGATCAAGGTCGAAGGGCGCATCGGCGGTCACCCCGATGCCCAGGCCGGCCTGGTGATGGAACTGATCGATCCGCAGTTCGCCAATCTTGCGGCACTGCCGAGCCTCGATTCGTGCAGCCGTGATGTGTACCGGGACGAGACCCGCTTCAGCCCGGAACAAGCCTTGCGCATGGCCCGCGGGATCGCCTCGGTGGGCGCGCATCTGCATCGCCTGGGGCTCTGCCATGGCGACCTGTACGCACACAATATTCTCTACAACGAGGCCGGGGATTGCCTGCTCGGGGACTTTGGCGCCGCGTCGTTCCATGCACCGACCGACAGCCTGGAAACCCGCGCGCTGCAACGGATCGAGGTGCGTGCGTTCGGGATTCTGCTCGGCGAGCTGCTGGAACGGATCGACGGGGCGATGGAGCCGCGCGTGCTTGAATCGCTCAAGGACCTGCAGTTGCGCTGCATCCAGCCGGATGTGCTGGCGCGGCCGGGGTTCGAGGCGATCTGCGCAACCCTGGCATAACTGCCGGGCATCAGCCCCCCTTGTGACAAGGGGGGCTTGGCGGATCAGCCCGCCAGGCCGACAAACATGTCTTGCACGTCGTCGTGGTTGTCCAGGCCTTCGAGGAAAGCCTCGACTTCGGCCATCTGCTCGTCGCTCAGGCCGCTGACCGGGTTCTTCGCCTGGTAACCCAGCTTGGCCGACAACACGGTGAAACCTTGCTCCGGCAGGGCTTTCTGCACCGCGTCGAGATCGGTCGGTTCGGTGAGGAACAGGGTCGCGCCCTCTTCGCCCGGCTCGAAATCCTGGGCACCGGCTTCGATCGCCGCCATTTCCGGGTCGGCATCCGGACTGTCCGGAGACGCCTCGATCAGGCCGACATGGTTGAAGTCCCAGGACACCGAACCCGACGCGCCCAACTGGCCCTTGCGGAACGCCACGCGGATTTCCGCCACGGTACGGTTGATGTTGTCGGTGACGCATTCAACGATCAGCGGCACCTGGTGCGGGGCGAAGCCTTCGTAGGTCACGCGGTGATACTGCACGGTTTCGCCCAACTGGCCCGAGCCTTTCTTGATGGCGCGTTCCAGGGTCTCGCGAGGCATCGAGGCCTTTTTCGCCTGTTCGACCACCAACCGCAGGTGTGCGTTGGTGGAGACATCCGCACCGTTGCGCGCGGCGATGGTGATTTCCTTGACCAGCTTGCCAAAAATCTTGCCCTTGGCGTTGGCCGCCGCTTCTTTGTGTTTAACCTTCCACTGTGCGCCCATTACTCACTCTCTCGATCAGAGGCGTCGTGACATTTATTGGCCGACGCTTTGCCGCCCAGTTTATACGGCCAGTCCCCGCCAATCGACCAAAACCTGACGAAGATTACGACTCTACCCTGATGTTCGTAGGCAATTTCCCAAACATCGTTTTGCGGTGTCCAGGCGCCCACGGCTTTTCGTACCCTCTGCCACAAATCCGTGGAGAAGAGACGAAATGCCTCAGGACAAGGAACGACAGATCTCACTGACCATCGGCCTGCTCCCTGACCCCTTGCCGGTCATCCGCTTCAAGGGCCGCGAGGCCTTGAACGAACCCTTCCGCTTCGAAATGGAACTGCTGGGCGACACCGCCCTGGACCTGGAACCCCTGCTGCATCGTCCGGCCCTGTTGAGTCTGGGCTGCGGGCAGACCAGCTGGCATGGGATCATTGAGGAGATCAGCAGTCGCTACCTGGAGCCACGGCTCTGTCATTACCAGGTGGTGCTGGTGCCGCGCCTGCAAGCCCTGGCACGTTGCCAACGACGTCGGGCCTTCTGCGACCTGAGCGTACCGGCGATTCTCCTGCGACTGCTTGAAGCCCACGACCTGGAGGCCGCCGATTACCGCTTCGAGCTTGAGCGTGGCCTGTACCCCCGCCGGGCCCTGTGCCTGCAACAGGATGAAAACGACCTGCAATTGCTGAACCGGCTCTGCGAGGAAGAAGGCATCCACTATCACTTCGAACAGGCGCCGCACCGACATGTCCTGGTGTTCGCCGAAGACCCGCAAAGCTTTCCCGAACGAGCCGGCGTGGTGCCTTGTCACGACAGTGCCGCGGGACTGGAACAGCCCTTTATCAGCCAACTCTACGAGCGTCACCAGATGCTCGCCAGCCATGACAGCCGACTGCCCGGGCATGCTCCCGCCTGGCCGCCGGAAGCACCCGACGACGGCGCCGCCAACCAGGCCAACGCCTATGGCCTGCACACCGCCCCCCCCACACCGCGCCAGCGCCACGAACAGCAACTCAGCCAGCGCAGCCTCGAACGGTTGCGTTGCGAACAACGCCAGATCCAGGGCTACAGCAACCTGGACAGCCTGCGCAGCGGCGAAGTCCGGCGGATCGGCGGCCATCCACGACAGGCGCTCAACGATCAATGGCTGATCACCGAGGTGCAGCATCTGGGCGAACAGTGCCTGGATCGATACCCCGTCGACGCCTTCAGTGTCGAGGCGGACGACGGCCTGCATGACGAGTGTTTCAGCGACGGCTACAGCAATCACTTCAGGGCCATCCCCTGGGCCACGCCGTTTCGCCCCTCCTTACGGGAAAAACGCCCGGCGGCGCAGGGTTATCAGATCGGCACGCTACTGGGTGCGCATGCCGGCACCGCCCGGCCGGATGCCCAGGGGCGCCTGCGGGTACAGTTGTCGAACAGCGTCCAGCCCGCGGACCGCGCACCGGGCTGCTGGGCCTCGCCCGGCGTCGCGCAAAGCCAGGCCCCCCGGGTTGGCAGCCAGGTGCTGATCGACTTTGTCGAGAACGAGGCGGAGCAACCGGTGATCTGTGGTTTTCTCACCGATCGGGACCTGTACGCCGCCATTGACCCGCCGCCCCTGGCCGACCGGCCGCCTGGCGGCGCCGCGCCGTGGGAGGGACAGGAGAGCGGCGGCGCACCGGATGATGACCCCGGGGAGTTCTATCTGTATGAGCAACCCCATGAACCGCCGACAACCACCGCCCGTTGCCTGGGCGAAAACATCTGGTACGTCGTGCGAATGCCCCGGCCCGGACTCAAGGAACTGGCGCGCCTGAGCCGTGATGACATCCTTCTGGAAGGCCGCAGTGACAGCCGTGGCGCGGCCTTGCTGAGCCCCGCCGACAGACGGCGACTGGCCCTGGAGTTGGCCGCCACGCCGGAACAGCTGTGGTTGCTCTACCCAGGACAATGCGTGGCCCTGCACGCCTACATCCAGCAGCACTGGAGCCAGCGCCAGCGCCAGGCCTTTCTTCAGGACGGGCTGAATGCCCCCGGCGTTTGCGGCACCAGCCCAAGGAATGCCTGAATCAGCCGCAGTTCCTTGCGGCGCTCCAGGCAACCGATCTGGTGCCGGTTGCCCAGCCCCTCACCGCTGATCGGCAGCGCCCGTACCCGGGGGTCGGGACTGACTTCCAACGACGAGACGATACCCACCCCCAGCTCCGCGGCCACCGCTTCGGTCACCGCCTCGCGGCTGTCCAGTTCCAGCAGCACCCGTGGACTCACGGCGGCCAGGGCACAGGCCTGATCGAAGGTGCGCCGGGTGATCGAGCTCGGCTCGCGCAGCACCATGATCACCTGGTCCAGTTGCTCCAGGGCAATGCCCTGTGGTTCGGCCAACCACGGATGCCCCTGGGGCACCAGCGCACAGATCCGCGACTCGCTCAGGGGTTGCAGGTACAGGCCCTTGCGCGGCTCGACCTCGGTCAGCACCGCCACATCGGCATGCTCGGACAACAGCGCCGCCAGGGTTTCCTGGGCATTGCCGAGCCTCAGGTTGACGGTGATCCCCGGGTATCGCGCCCGCAGCCGCGCAAGCATCGGCATGACCATATGGGGCCCGTCCGCGGCAATCTCCAGGCGTCCGGTCAGCAGTTGTCGATTGGCTTCGAGCATCGCCTGGGCTTCCTCCACCAGACCGAACATGGCCCGGGTGATCGCCGCCAGCCGGGTGCCCTCGGCGGTCAGTTCCACCCGTCGCGCCGTGCGCCTGAGCAAGGTGATCTGGTAGTGCTCTTCCAGGGCCTTGATATGTCCGGTCACCGCCGGCTGGCTGATGAACAACCGGGCCGCGGCACGGGTAAAACTGCCCTCGCGGGCCACGGCATCGAATGCGCGCAGTTGGAACAGGTTCATAGCTATCGGCCTCACTGATAGCTCGCATAACAACAAACAATTTGATTGATGACAAGCCAAACGGCAATTTATGCCCTGTATCCCGTCAACGATCCCCGCCGCGAGAAACCCGCATGCGTACTGCCGCTCCCATCCTGCTCACCCCGGGCCCCCTGACCACTTCGGCCCGCACTCGCCAGGCAATGAGCCAGGACTGGGGTTCCTGGGATGAAGGCTTCAACCAGTTGACCGCGAGCCTGTGCGAGCAACTGCTGGCAATCGTCAAGGGTGCCGACAGCCATCACTGCGTCCCCTTGCAAGGCAGCGGCACCTTTGCCGTGGAGGCGGCCATCGGTACCCTGGTGCCACGGGACGGCAAAGTGCTGGTGCTGATCAACGGTGCCTACGGCCAGCGCCTGGCGAAGATCTGCGCAGTGCTGGGCCGTTCGTTCAGCACCTTCGAAACCGCCGAAGACCAACCGACCACCGCCGTTGATGTCGAGCACCTGCTGCTCGCCGACCCGACCGTCAGCCATGTCGCGCTGATCCACTGCGAAACCAGCACTGGCATTCTCAACCCGCTGGCGGAGATCGCCGAGGTGGTCGCGCGCCACGGCAAACGCCTGATCATCGACGCCATGAGCTCGTTCGGCGCCTTGCCCATCGACGCCCGCCAGGTGCCGTTCGATGCGCTGATCGCCGCTTCCGGCAAATGCCTGGAAGGCGTGCCCGGGATGGGTTTTGTGTTTGCCCGCAAGGAAGCGTTGGCCGCGGCCGCCGGCAACTCCCATTCGCTGGCGATGGATCTGCACGATCAGCACGCCTATATGGCCAAGACCGGCCAATGGCGTTTCACCCCGCCGACCCATGTGGTCGCGGCGCTGCACGAGGCACTGTTGCAATACCACGAGGAAGGTGGCCTGCCCGCCCGCCTCGGGCGTTATGCCGACAACTGCCAGGTGCTGCTGGAAGAAATGGCCAGGCTCGGCTTGCGCAGCTTCCTGCCGGCGGCGATCCAGGCGCCGATCATCGTGACCTTCCATGCGCCGAAAGATCCGCATTACCAGTTCAAGGCGTTCTACGAACGGGTCAAGGCCAAGGGTTTCATTCTTTATCCGGGCAAGCTGACCCGGGTCGAGACGTTTCGCGTGGGCTGTATCGGCCAGGTCGGGCGCGGCGATATGCAGGCGGCGGTTGCCGCTATCGCCGAGGTCCTGCGGGAAATGGAAGTGCTGGATATCTAGAACCCAAGACTGAACACGCCCCCTGTAGGAGCCGGCTTGCTGGCGATAGCGTTTTTCCAGGCGACAACGATGGCGACGATCAGATCGCATCGCCAGCAAGCCGGCTCCTACAGGTTTGTATTCCAACTCTTTTATTGTATTCAAGGCTGATCGACATGAACTACCGCAACCCCACCCAACTGCAAGCCGCGATCCTCGACTGGGCCGGCACCGTCGTCGATTTCGGTTCGTTCGCCCCGACCCAGATCTTTGTCGAGGCCTTCGCCGAGTTCGACGTACAAGTCTCCATCGAAGAAGCCCGCGGCCCCATGGGCATGGGCAAATGGGACCATATCCGCACGCTGTGCGACCAACCGGCGATCACCGAACGCTACCGCCAAGCCTTCGGCCGCGCCCCGAGCGATGAAGACGTCACCGCCATCTACCAGCGCTTCATGCCCCTGCAGATCGAGAAGATCGCCGAACACTCGGCGCTGATTCCAGGAGCCCTGGAGACCATCGCCACACTGCGCCAGCAAGGCCTGAAGATCGGTTCGTGCTCGGGTTATCCGGCCCGGGTCATGGAAAAGGTCGTGGCCCTGGCCGCCGGCAACGGTTATGTTGCCGACCATGTAGTGGCCACCGACGAGGTGCCGAACGGTCGCCCCTGGCCGGCCCAGGCCCTGGCCAACGTGATCGCGCTGGGCATCGACGATGTCGCCGCCTGCGTCAAGGTCGACGACACCGTACCGGGAATCCTCGAAGGCCGTCGGGCCGGCATGTGGACCGTCGCCCTGGTCTGTTCCGGCAATGCGCTGGGACTGACCTACGAGCAGTACCGCGACCTCGACCGGGCGACCCTGGACGCCGAACGCCAGCGTATCCACGAACTGTTCGCCGGCTCCCGGCCGCATTACCTGATCGACACCCTCAACGATCTGCCGCAGGTAATCGACGATATCAACAAGCGTCTGGCGAAGGGTGAAATGCCCCAGGGCAACTGATCGCGACAGCCAGCACTGCTCACTCAAGCCGAAGCACATCCTGTGGGAGCGGAGCTTGCCCGCGAAGAGGCCTTTGAGGACACCAGAAGCTTCGCGGGCAAGCACCGTTCCCACAAAACCGTGCGTCAGAGCTTGATGATATTGCCCTGGGTCGGCGGCACCTGCCCGTGATAGAGGCGTGAGACCAACTGTCGGGCGGCCTCGTAGCCTTCATCGACGACCACCTCCAGCAGCGGCGCCGGCCCTTCGCTCACCGTCTGATAGAACCGCTGCAGGCCTTCGCCGATATACTGACTGACCCGTTCCGGCCCCCATTCGGCATTGCGCTTGCGGATCTGGATGGGGGCAAAAAAGAACACCGGCTGCGGTCCCTCGATCGCCGTGAGTTGCGCCTCGCCGGTGGTTTGCGCGGAGCCGGCGAAACAGCTGTAGACCAGTTGCCGGCCGAGGCGTTGATGCACCCGGTCACGCAACGCCAGATCACCGGAAAAATCCACATACAGCGTCGGCTGGTCGGTTTCCAGCCGGTCCAGTTCATCGTAGGCCAAGGTCTGCTCATAACAGCCCAGCTCGGCGACAAACGCCCGATTGGCCGAGGACGTCAACGCCACACGGGTCAACTCGGGCCGCCCCTCCAGGCACACCGCCGTACCAAAGGCGGTCTTGCTCGACGCACTGGAAAACACCAGGCGCGTGGCGCCGAAGAACTGGTTGTCCTGAAGGAAGTCGGCGAGCATCGCCGAGGTCAGGAACAACGGCTTGAGCAGGATCTGCAGGTCCTCGGTATCCGGGCTGTAGTAAGGGTCCCAATTGCAACGGGTGTACTGGTTGTAGGCCGAGGTCAGGTCCTTGCGGTGCTCGGCACCGTCATAAAAGCCCCGTTCGGTCACCCGTTCCGGTTTCATCCACAAATGGCTGGCCATCGGAAAGTAACCGTAGAAGCGTTCCCCCACCGCCACCCCATCGACATTCGACAGCAAAACATCGGCAAAGCCCCAGACCGGTATATGCCCCCACTCCGCCTCCGCGGTAGGAAAAAAGCCCCAGTAGTTCATCGAGTCGCCATAGGCGGCGTAGGTGATGTTGTTGGTGGTCAGGGAGCAACGTTCGACCTTGAGGATCGCCTCGCCGGGACCGACCACCAGGGCACGTTCCTGCGTTTCGATCCGGCTCTGGCCGAGGTCGTTCTTGCGGGTGATCAGTCGTGTTACCGTGCTGGCACTTGGCATAATCAGACTCCTCTCTGCGACGATTGCGGGTGGAACCAGCTTAATGGCAGACCATGAAGAACGGGTTCGGAAACGCCGGCAAGCCGGCTGCACATAGCCTCAAGCCCCGCGCCAAGCCGCTCAAGCGGCCCAGTCAGGCCCGGGCGATATTCACCGTCGAGGCCATTTACGAAGCCTTTGTTCGGATTTGGCAGCGCAACGGCTGGTCCGCCCTGACCACCCGCGCGGTCGCCCTGGAAGCCGGGGTGGCCATCGGTACGCTGTACGATTATTTCCCGAGCAAGGCCGCGCTGCTGTCCGGTTATGTGCGCCATAGCGTCGAGCGCTTGCTGTGTCAGCTCGATGACCAGGTGATCCGTGCCGAGGGCCTGGACTGGCAGGCACGGGTCGAGCGTCTGGTACAGCTCAGCGGTCATCCGGCAAGCTCCGAGCAGCCGCTGTTCGACTACCCGCTGCTGATGCTCGAACATGAGATCGCGGAGCCCAAGCACCATCAACGGGTATTCCAGGAACTGTCGCAGAAATGGCGGGAGGCCTTCGACGCCTGCACGGACCTCGCCTCCAGACCTTCGGACCAGGCCATCGATGCCTGGCTGGTGCTGGTCTGGGGCGGGCGGCGTTACTGCATCACCGCGCAATTGTCCGCGACACAGGTGGAGGCTTGGCTGCGGGAAACCCAGGGGCTGATCCATCAGCGCCTGGCAAATCCCCTCTAGATCTTCCTGTTGCGCTCGACCCAGTGCCCATAGGCATTGATAAAGCTCTGCAGGAAAGGTTTGACCGTCTCCGACAGGTGGCCCGCCTCGTCGAACGCACTGCCCGCCCCACTCAGATAGGCTTCCGGCTGTTGCATGCACGGTACGTCGAGGAACACCAGGGATTGGCGCAAGTGGTGATTGGCGCCAAAACCGCCAATCGCTCCCGGCGAGGCGCTGATCACCGCCCCCGGCTTGCCGCTCCAGACACTTTTGCCATAGGGCCGCGAGCCAACATCAATGGCGTTTTTCAGGACTCCAGGCACCGAACGGTTGTATTCCGGGGTGACAAACAGCACCGCATCGGTGGCCCGGACCTGTTCGCGAAAGACCTTGTAGGCCGCCGGCGGCGCGTCGGTATCGATATCCTCGCTGTAAAGTGGCAGATCGCCAATCTCGACAATCGTCAGCTTCAGGTTCGCCGGTGCCAGCCCGGCCAGGGCCAGCGCCACCTTGCGATTGATGGATTGTTTTCTCAAGCTGCCAACCAGCACAGCGACCGTGTAGACGTTGCTCATAAGAACTCCCGACTATCTGGGCGAAGGAACAGTAGTTATAGATGATCGGCCGCTATTGTTCCGACGATTTTCTCCCGTCAGTCCACTGCTTTCCCCTTCGATGCCCCGGAGCCTGTAGAGTAGAGCGACTATATTTTCCACCTTGCAAAACTTCCCCCGCCAAACCACGGTCTACTGAGCCGCAAATCGGGTTTTCATTTCCAGAGGTTCTAAACAGATGGCCGCAGTACTCGTCGGACAATTTCATGCCAGGGATGCGGAAGGTCGCGTCTATTCCGTGCATGAATTCCAGGAATCCACGCCTTCAGCCGAAGGCCTGGCCGGCACGGAGCCTGTCACCACCTACAAACTGGCCATTGGCGATCGCGTCAACAAAATCGACCACAACTCATTTCAGCTGGTTCAATCCGGGGTCACGCTCACCCGTGAACCCGAGACCTCGACCGCTTCCTGATCTGGGACAACAGGCGCAACAGCCACCTGAAGTCATGTGCGCAGACTTGAGTTAGGATCAGTCCACTGACCCCCTCCCGGCTGGACACGGACTTCAAGCATGCGTTTACGCCATATCGAAGTAATCCAGGCCCTCCTGCAGACCGGCAACCTCGGCACCGCCGCCGAGTTGCTGCAACTGCCAGCGGCCACCGTCAGCGCGACCCTGCAGGACGCCGAGCAGCAGTTGGGCTTCCTGTTGTTCGCCAGCGTGCGCGGGCGGATGCAGGCGACCCGGGAAACCCGCGAGCTGCAACCCCTGCTCCACCGCCTGTACGCGGAAGTGGAACCGCTGCGGCGACTGGCCGGCAGCCTGCGTCAACATCAGGACCCCGCCCTGCGGGTGGTCTGTACACCGACCCTGGCCCAGCAACTGCTGCCCCAGAGCCTGGCGGCCTTGCGCCGACGCTTTCGCGAAACCCCCTGCACCCTCGCCAGCCAGCACACCCGCGAGATCGTCCGTGAGCTACTGCTCAGGGAGGTCGAACTGGGCCTGAGCCTGCACAATCCCGATCATCCACAGATCCACGCCCAGGCCCTGGCCGAGGGCAAGCTGCAATTGCTGGCGCCCCACGGCTGGCTGCAACCCAAGCAGAAATACATCGCCCTGCAGGAGTTGGCCGGGCAATCGATGGTCGGCCTGGAGGAGCAGGACACCCTCAGCCTGATGCTCGACAGCAAGCTGCAGGCCCTGCGGCCGGCGCCCCAGGTACAGACGCGGGTGCAGACCTACCAGATGATGCGCAGCATGGTCGAAGCCGGTGAAGGGTTGGCGATTGTCGACCCGTTCACAGCGGTCGGGGCCAGGGCCGGCGGACTGGATGTCTGCCCGATGTCACCGGCCATTGGTGTCACCCTGTACGCCCTGACCCTCAAGGACCGCGAACCGAGCGCCGCCTTGAAGGCCCTGCTGGAAATCGTCGGCGAGAAAGCCACCGCGATGCTGCTCTGAGCCGGCCGCCCGTCAGGGCTGTCCGGCAAACAACAGGTACCAGAAGACCGCCACCTCGGCGGTTTGCGCATCGATTCCGCGATAACGCAGATGATCGATCCCGCCCAGTACATAACCGCAACGTTCGTACAGGCGGCAGGCGCCCAGGTTGTTGTTCTGGGTTTCCAGCATGATCCCCGGCAGGTTCTTCTTGTGGCTCCAGAAGCGCACTACATCCAGCAGCGCCCGGGCCACGCCGTGGCGCCGCGCCGAGGCGTCGACCGCCAGCTCGTCGACATGGGCAAAACCGTTCCAGTTGGTACTGACCACCACATGGCCGACCGCACGACCGTCCAGGTAGGCCATGAAGATTTCGCTGTCCACCGCCGCGCGATAGCTGGCGAACTCCTCGGGGTCGATGCCATAACACTTGCGATAGGGCGCCACCGGCACCAGTGGCCATTGGTCGACCCGCTTGCCGATTTCGGCCAAGCCATGGGCCTTGACCTGAAAACTGAAATCGCTGCCCCAGATGTACTCGGAGAAACCAGCGTCAGCTACACGGACCGATACCTCGGGATACTTCGGGTTCGTGACTAAATGCATTGGGCCAATCATCCTCAAGCCTTGATGTCACGGTGCACGATCGGGAGGAGAAACGTCGGGCTCCTGTCCGGGGACATCCGGTCCCCGGACAGTGGACCTCGCTGCACCGGTCCCTTCAGCTTAGAAGGTCAATCGCCGCTGCACAAAAGATCATCCGCGCGCTGCTCAGTGGCGTTGCGCGTCGGCCTCGGCCAGTTGGGTCCAGAGCGCCGGGGCGCCGGCGGACTTGGCAATCGCTTCGAGACGCACGAGGTGTTCGGCCAGGTCGCTTTCGCTGGCACGAATGATCCGCGCCGGCTGGCGATCGGCCGGCAGGCGGCGGATTTCACTGGCCTGGTTACCCGAACCTTCACCGGAACCATTGCCATCGGTGGCGTTGCCGGCCAGGGACAGGCTGGTCTGACCGCCGGTCATGGTCAGGTAGACGTCGGCGAGAATCTCCGAGTCGAGCAAGGCGCCGTGCAGTTCGCGGCCGGAGTTGTCGACGCCGTAGCGCTTGCACAGGGCATCGAGGCTGTTGCGCTGCCCCGGGTGACGTTCCCGGGCCATCATCAGGGTGTCGAGGATGCTGCAGTGGCGGGTGATGT
The DNA here is from genome assembly GCF_023242525.1 of Pseudomonas sp. MWU12-2319. Taxonomy (NCBI): domain Bacteria; kingdom Pseudomonadati; phylum Pseudomonadota; class Gammaproteobacteria; order Pseudomonadales; family Pseudomonadaceae; genus Pseudomonas; species Pseudomonas sp. MWU12-2319. Next base: position 231,430 of record NZ_JALJES010000002.1, on the reverse strand, counting down.
CCGCACGGTCCTGCTGACCGATCAAGGCGAATTCGTTGTTGATGAACCCCACGTCGAACGCCGCGTTGTGGATGATCAGCTGGGCGCCCTTGATGAATTCGAAGAACTCGTCGGCCACCTCGGCGAAACGCGGCTTGCCCACCAGGAATTCGTTGGTGATACCGTGGACGCCAATGGCGCCTTCATCACTTTCGCGGTCAGGTTGCAGGTACACGTGGAAATGCCGGCCGGTGAGGCGGCGCCCCATCAACTCGACGCAACCGATCTCGATGACACGATGGCCGTCGGTGACCGGCATACCGGTGGTTTCGGTATCGAGCACCACGCTACGCATGTTTGATCCCCCGTATTTCATCCACGCCACGGTTGGCCAACTGGTCGGCACGCTCGTTGCCGTGATGGCCGATATGCCCGCGGACCCACTTCCATTTCACCGTGTGCCGACTGACCTGCTCGTCGAGCAGCTGCCAAAGGTCGGCGTTTTTCACCGGTTCCTTGGCCGCGGTCTTCCAACCGCGTTTCTTCCAGTTGACCATCCACTCGGTGATGCCTTTCATCACGTACTGCGAGTCGGTCACCAGCAACACTTCGCAGGGACGCTTGAGCTCTTCGAGGCCGCGAATCGCCCCCATCAACTCCATGCGGTTGTTGGTGGTGTTGGCTTCGCCGCCCCAGAGTTCTTTCTCGATGCCCTTGCAGACCAGCAAGGCACCCCAGCCGCCAGGGCCGGGATTGCCCTTGCAGGCACCGTCGGTGAAGAGTTCAACAGTATCGCTCATTACAACCTTTCCATCGAAAATGACCCCGTGGCGCGCCGGTAACTGACCGACGCATCCCGGGCCGAGCAGGCTCGACCCTCAAGGAAAAAAATGCTTACTCTTCGCTTTGTCGCCGGTTGACCTTGGCCATCGGCAGCGGTACCAGCTTGCCGACCGGTTCGCGGCGTACCTGGCGCACGGGCCGCAGGCCGACCACGATCTTGCGCGCGACCAACAGATAGAAGCCGCCACCCGACAGCTGCCAGCCGCCGGCGATCCGCTCCCAGCCCGCCAACCGCGCTTGCCAGGCGGCCGACGCCAGCGGCGGACGATAGCATCCGAAGCGGCGTTTCTCCAGCGCGAAGCCCAGCAGGTTGAGCCAGTCAGCCACCCGCGAGGGTGAAATACAGCGGGCCTGGCGCAGCGCGTCATGGGCGAAAACATGGCGCAGCCCCCAGGCGCTCCAGGGATTGATGCCGAGGATCAGCAGGTGCCCACCGGGACGCACGGCGGCGGCCGCCTCACGCAGCAGGCCATGGGGCGACAGGCAGAAATCCAGGCCGTGCTGCAGCACCACCACATCGGCGGCATGCTCGCTCAGCGGCCAGGCCTGCTCCTCGCAGACGATCTCCACCCCCGGCAGCGGCGCGCCGAGGCGCACGTTGCGGCGCACCTGGTCGGCCTGCGGCGGGGTCTCGGCCGAGGGGCCGTAATGCACCAGGTAGCCGCCGAAATACCGCCCCAACTCGTCCTCGAGCATGCGCCGCTCCTCATCGAGCAGCAGTTGCCCGAGGGGACCGGACAGCCAGTCGCGGGCCGCGCTGATCAGTGCCAGCCAGTCAGGATCAGCCTGAGCGAACGCTTTATCGGTCATTGCCTTCTCCAACTCGCCACAGGTGCTTTACAAGCACTAAGATGCGCCATTGTTTTGCGCTTGGGAATTGCACCATGATACAGATCGACGCGCTGCCCGCCTTCACCGACAACTACATCTGGTTGTTACAGGATACCGTCCGCCGCCGCTGCGCCGTGGTCGACCCGGGCGATGCCGGGCCGGTGCTGGCCTGGCTGGAACAGCATCCGGGCTGGCAACTCGAGGACATCCTGGTCACCCATCACCACCACGACCATGTCGGCGGTGTCGAGCGCCTGAAACAGGCCAGTGGCGCCCGGGTACTGGGTCCGGCCAGCGAAAACATCCCGGCTCGCGACCTGGCACTGAGCGATAACGACAGCGTCACGGTGCTCGGCCTCGAGTTCCAGGTATTCGCCGTGCCCGGTCATACCCTGGGGCATATCGCTTTCTACCATGGCGATGCCGCCCGCCCGCTGCTGTTCTGCGGCGACACGCTGTTCGCCGCCGGCTGCGGTCGCCTGTTCGAAGGCACGCCAGAACAAATGCACCATTCCCTCGGCCGGTTGGCGGCGCTGCCGGCGACCACCGGCGTGTACTGCACCCACGAGTACACCCTGAGCAACCTGCGTTTTGCCCAGGCGGTCGAACCGCAGAACCCGGACATCGCCGAACGAATGGCACAGGTCAGCCAATGGCGGGCCGAGGGACGCATCAGCCTGCCCTCGAACCTGGCACTGGAATTGAAGACCAACCCGTTTCTGCGGGTCGGCGAAACATCTGTTAAAGAAAAAGCAGACGAACGGAACGGCCTCGACAACGGCTCGCCGAGTGAGGTTTTTGCGGCCCTGCGCCGCTGGAAAGACAGCTTCTGATCGAGGTGCGGTCAACACAAAAAATCTGAATGGTTGACCGCACCCTGAGCGCTTTCTAGAATCGCCCGACATTTTCGCCCGGAACTCACTTCCAGCCAATGTCGTCATCCAACCGAAAACCCACCCATTCAGACGCATTGACGCGATTGGCTCAAGCTGTTGCCGTGGCTGTGTCCGCAGCCCTGGCCGGCTGTTCAAGCCTTCATACCCCGGTGGACAGCAACAACGAACCGACCCCGAACCTCAGCGCCCGGATCAAGCAGAAACCGATCTGGCTCAGCGAAAAGGCCAAGCACACGCCGCCCCAGGACGTCTGGGAGCGCATGCGCCAGGGCTTCCAGTTGCAGGACGGCCTGGGTGTGAACCCGCGTATCGAACAACAGCGCCTGTGGTTCGCCAGTAACCCCGAATTCCTGGAAAACGCCAGCTCCCGCGGTAGCCTCTACATTCATTACATCGTCGAGCGCCTGGAAGAACGCAATATGCCGCTGGAGCTGGCGCTGCTGCCGGTGATCGAAAGCGCCTACAACCCGATGGCCTATTCACGAGCCGATGCCGTCGGCCTGTGGCAGTTCATTCCGTCCACCGGCCGCTCTTTCAACCTGCGCCAGGACCGTTTCTACGACGGGCGCAAGGACATCACCGCGTCGACCATCGCGGCGATGAACTACCTGACCCGCCTGCACGACATGTTCAACGGTGACTGGCTGCTGGCCCTGGCCGCCTACAATGCCGGCGAAGGCACGGTCAGCCGGGCCATCGAGCGCAATGAAAAGCTCGGCCTGCCCACCGACTACTGGAACCTGCCGCTGCCCCAGGAAACCCGCGACTACGTGCCCAAGCTGCTGGCCCTGTCCCAGGTGGTCATGGCCCCCGAAGCCTACGGCGTGAACCTGAACCCGATTGCCAACGAACCGTATTTCGCCACCGTCGAAGTCAACCAGCCCATGGACCTCAGCCGGGTCGCGGCCCTGGCCGAGATCGACGAAGACGAGATGATCCAGCTCAACCCGGCCTTCAAGCAGAAAGCCACGATGGACGGCCCGCAGCACCTGCTGGTGCCCAGCTCCAAGGCGCAACTGCTGACCGCCAGCCTGTCGCGAATGAACCCCGAAGAGCTGATCAGCCTGCGGCCGAAGAAGCCGGTGTTCGAATCCCTCGCCGGCAATTCACCGGCACGCCTGACCCGCCGCTACAAGGTGAGGACCGGCGACAACCTGACCTCGATCGCCAAGGCCAACCGGGTCGACGTCAAGGACCTGCAACACTGGAACAAGCTTTCCGGGCATCACCTCAAGGTCGGCCAGACCCTGGTCATGCAGGACAACGTCAAGGCCGTGGCCAGCAAGAAGGCCGCTACCACCTACAAGGTGCAGAAAGGCGATTCGCTGTATATCGTCGCCAAGCGTTTCAATGTCGAGATGCAGCACCTCAAGCGCTTGAACCCGCGCACTGGCCAGGCGCTCAAGCCCGGGCAGATCCTGACGGTTTCCCAACCGCGCTAATCGCCAACGACCGCGAAAACATCACGCCCCTGTAGGAGCAGGGCTTGCCCGCGAAGGCGGCCTCGATACCGCCAAAAGCTTCGCGGGCAAGCCCTGCTCCTACAGGTTCGGCGTCGCCTGCAAGCCCAGATTTCCAACCTGACATTCACAAGGGGATTGCGCCTCTTCCGGCACGCCTTTTTCCACCCGATACAAGCTGTTAAGGTACTGGCCCTATAGCCCAAGCCGCCTGGATCGGATCTCTGCCTTGACGCGTCCCCTCCTCCTGCTGTTCATCAGCCTGGCCTTGAGCTCTCCCGCAAGCGCGACGATCAGCGAAAGCCATGGTTATGCGCAGTTCGGCACGCTCAAGTACCCCGCCAGGTTCACCCACTTCGACTGGGTCAACCCCGATGCCCCCAAAGGCGGCACCTTGCGGGTGATGGCGTTCGGCACCTTCGACACCCTCAACCCCTATACCTTCAAGGGCACCAGCCCGGTCAGCACGCCCAATTTCCTGCAATACGGCGTCAACGAGCTCAACGCCACCCTGATGGCCGGCACCGGCCAGTACGCACCCTCGGGGGATGAACCGAACGCCAGCTACGGCCTGATCGCCCAGTCGGTGGAGTACAGCGAGGATCGCAGCTGGGTGGTGTTCAACCTGCGGCCCGAGGCGCGTTTCCACGATGGCACGCCAATTACCGCCTACGACGTGGCCTTTTCCTACCGCCTGCTGCTCAAGGAAGGTCATCCGCAGTACCGCACCAGCCTGCAGGAAGTGGCCCGGGTCGACGTGCTTACGCCCCAGCGGATCCGCTTCGTCTTCAAACGCTCGGGCAATCCGCTGCTGATCCTGCGCCTGGGTGAACTGCCGGTGCTGGCGCAGCACTACTGGCAAGGCCGCGACTTCACCGCCACCACCTTCGAGCCGCCACTGGGCAGTGGCCCCTATCGCATCAGCAAGGTGCAACCGGGTCGCCAGTTGGTCTTTGAACGGGTCAGGAACTGGTGGGGCGAAAACCTTCCGGTCAATCGCGGCAAATACAATTTCGATCGCGTCGAAGTGGAGTTCTATCGCGACAGCGACGTCGCCTTCGAAGCCTTCAAGGCCGGTGAGTTCGATATCTATATCGAACACCAGGCCAAGAACTGGGCCAGCGGCTACCGCTTTCCAGCCGTCGAGCGGGGCGAAGTGATCCAGACCCGGATCCCCCACCGGATCCCGACCCAGACCCAGGGTCTGTTCATGAACAGCCGCCGTGCCAGCTTTGCCCAGGACCCGGTGCGCGAAGCCCTGGGCCTTATGTTCGACTTCGAATGGACCAACCGCACGCTGTTCGGCGGGGCCTACCGGCGGGCCATGAGCTTTTATCCCAACAGCGAATTTTCCGCCACGGGCGTGCCGGCCGGGCAGGAATGGCTGCTGCTCGCGCCTTACCGCGAACAACTGCCGGCCCGGCTGTTCAGCGAACCCTTCAGCCTGCCGCAGACCGACGGTCGCGGCATCCCCCGCGAAACCCTGCGCCGCGCCCTCGCCCTGCTCGGCGACGCCGGCTGGAAACTCGACGGCCAGCGCCTGCTGAACAAGAACGGCCAACCCCTGCGCGTTGAAATACTGCTGGTCAATCCGAACCTGGAACGGATCCTCCAGCCCTACGTCGAAAACCTCGCGAGCATAGGTGTAGACGCCCGCTTGCGAACAGTGGATCGTGCCCAGTACAAACAACGTCTCGACCAGTTCGATTTCGACATGATCCTGATGACCCTGGACCAGAACCTCAGCCCGGGACTCGAGCAGTGGCAGTACTTCCATTCCAGCCAGGCCGGCGTCAAGGGCAGCAAGAACTACGCGGGGGTCGCAAGCCCCGTGATCGACCATCTGCTCGAAGCCCTGCTGGCGGCCCACACCCGCGACGAGCAACTGGCCGCCGGTCGCGCCCTGGACCGGGTCCTGCTCTGGCAACACATCATGATTCCCAACTGGTACCTTGACTATCATCGCCTGGCCTACCGCAACCGGTTCGCCTTCGTCACCACGCCGCCGTACACCCTGGGCCTGAGCGCCTGGTGGATGAAAGCTTCGGAGAAAGCCCAATGATGTTTTCGCGCGTCCTGTTCCTGCCCTTCAGCGGCCTGCTGTTCAGCGCCCTGGCCGGCCTTGCCGTCGCTGCTCCACAACATGCCCTGACGCTCTACAACGAACCCCCGAAATACCCGGCCGATTTCCAGCATGTCGACTTCGTCAATCCCGACGCCCCCAAGGGCGGTACCTTCCGCCAGTCGTCCATGGGCGGTTTCGACAGCCTCAACCCCTTTATCAGCAAGGGCGTGCCGGCCGATGGTCTCGACCTGATCTACGACACCCTGATGCGCCATGGCCTGGACGAGCCCTTCACCGAATACGGGCTGGTGGCGGAAAAAATCGAAAGAGCCCCGGACAACAGCTGGGTGCGCTTTTACCTGCGCCCTGAGGCACGCTTCCACGACGGCCACCCGATGCGCGCCGAAGACGTGGTGTTCAGCTTCCAGACCCTGATCAAGGATGGTGCCCCGCTGTACCGGACCTACTACGCCGACGTCGACGACGTCATCGCCGAAGACCCGTTGCGGGTGCTGTTCAAGTTCAAGCGCACCACCAACCGTGAACTGCCGATGATCCTCGGCCAGTTGCCGGTGCTGCCCAAGCACTGGTGGGCCGACCGTGACTTCAACAAGGGCAACCTGGAGTTCCCCCTCGGCAGCGGGCCGTACAAGCTGGCCGAGGTCAGGGCCGGACGCTCGGTACGCTATGAGCGAGTCAAGGACTACTGGGCCAGGGATCTGCCGATCAACCGCGGTTTCTACAACTTCGATGCCATGGTCATGGACTACTACCGTGACGGCACCGTGGCCCTGGAAGCCCTCAAGGCCGGGCAATTCGACTACTGGTTGGAGAACAGCGCGAAGAACTGGGCCAACGCCTACAACACCCCGGCGGTCGCCCAGGGTCGGTTGATCAAGGAGCAGATCCCCAATCGCAATCCGACGGGCATGCAGGGCTTCATCTACAACCTGCGCAAACCGATGTTCCAGGATATCCGCGTGCGCGAGGCCCTGAGCCTGCTGTTCGACTTCGAGTGGACCAACAAGCAGCTGTTCAACGGCGCCTACCACCGTACCCGCAGCTATTTCGAAAACTCGGAAATGGCCGCCACCGGCCTGCCGGACGCCGCCCAGCTGGCCATCCTCGAACCACTGCGGGGCAAGATTCCCGAACAGGTCTTCACCCAGGCCTTCGAACCCTCGGTGTGCGACGCCAGCGGCATGATCCGTCCGCAACAACGCCGTGCCTACCAGCTGTTGCTGGAGGCCGGCTGGCGCATCGTCGACGACAAGATGGTCGACGCCCAGGGCAAGCCGGTGAGCATCGAGTTCCTCCTCGCCCAGACCGATTTCGAGCGGGTGCTGCTGCCGTTCAAGCGCAACCTCGCCGACATCGGCATCGATCTGGTGATTCGCCGGGTCGATGTTTCCCAGTACATCAACCGCCTGCGCTCGCGGGACTTCGACATGGTCGTCGGCAGCTTCCCGCAGTCCAACTCACCGGGCAACGAGCAACGCGAGTTCTGGAAATCTTCCAGCGCCGACAAACCCGGCAGCCGCAACCTCATGGGCCTCAAGGACCCGGCGGTGGATGAGCTGGTGGAAACGCTGATCGATTCCGACTCCCGGCAGAGCCTGGTGGAGCATGCCCGCGCCCTGGACCGCGTGCTGCAATGGGGCTTCTACGTGATCCCCAACTGGCATATCAAGACCTGGCGCGTGGCCTACTGGGACCATATCGGCCATCCGAAGGTCTCGCCAGCCTACGATATCGGCCTCGACACCTGGTGGATCAAGCCGGATGCCAAGCCGGCGGTACCACTACAAACCGACAGCACGAGCGCGGAGCAATAAGATGCTGGCCTATATTTTTCGCCGACTGCTACTGATCATCCCGACCCTGTTCGGCATCCTGCTGATCAATTTCGTGATCATCCAGGCCGCCCCCGGCGGCCCCGTGGAACAGATGATCGCCAAGCTCGAAGGCTTCGAAGGCGCCACCAGCCGGATCGCCGGCGGCGGTGCGGAAGTCTCGGTGGCCGGTTCCAGCTATCGCGGTGCCCAGGGCCTGGACCCGGCCCTGATCAAGGAAATCGAGCACATGTACGGCTTCGACAAGTCGGCGCCGGAACGCTTGTGGATCATGATCAAGAACTACGCGACCCTGGACTTCGGCAACAGCTTCTTCCGCGATGCCAAGGTCGTCGACCTGATCAAGGAAAAGATGCCGGTATCGATTTCCCTCGGGCTCTGGAGCACCCTGATCATGTACCTGGTCTCCATTCCGCTGGGCATTGCCAAAGCCACTCGCCATGGCAGTCATTTCGATGTCTGGACCAGTTCGGCGATCATCGTCGGTTATGCGATTCCGGCGTTCCTGTTCGCGATCCTGCTGATCGTGGTGTTCGCCGGAGGCAGCTACCTGAACTGGTTCCCCTTGCGCGGACTGACCTCGAACAACTTCGATCAGTTGGGCTTCGGCGGCAAGATCCTCGACTACTTCTGGCACCTGGCGCTGCCGGTTACCGCCCTGGTCATCGGCAACTTCGCCACCATGACCCTGCTGACCAAGAACAGCTTCCTCGATGAAATCAACAAGCAGTACGTGGTCACCGCCAAGGCCAAGGGCCTGACCCAGCGCCGCGTGCTCTACGGTCATGTGTTTCGCAACGCCATGCTGCTGGTCATTGCCGGTTTCCCCTCGGCCTTCATCGGCATCTTCTTCACCGGCTCCCTGCTGGTGGAAGTGATCTTCTCCCTCGACGGCCTGGGCCTGATGAGCTTCGAGGCGGCGATCAACCGCGACTATCCGATCGTCTTCGGCACCCTGTTCATCTTCACCCTGCTGGGGCTGGTGGTGAAACTGATCGGCGACATTACCTACACCCTGGTCGATCCGCGGATCGACTTCGAACATCGGGAGCATTGAGATGCAGTTATCCCCCCTCAATCGCCGACGCTTCGAACGTTTCAAGGCCAACAAGCGCGGCTGGTGGTCGCTATGGCTGTTCCTGGTGCTGTTCGTCCTGAGCCTCGGCGCCGAACTGATCGCCAACGACAAGCCACTGCTGGTGCACTACGACGGCGGCTGGTATTTCCCGGCCCTCAAGCGGTATCCGGAAACCACCTTCGGCGGTGAGTTCCCGCTGGAAGCCAACTACAAGAGCCCGTACATCCGCGAACTGCTCAAGGCCAAGGACGCCTGGACGTTGTGGGCGCCGATTCCGTTCAGCTATCAGAGCATCAACTACGACCTGCGTGTCCCGGCCCCCGCCCCGCCATCGGCGGACAACCTGCTGGGCACCGATGACCAGGGCCGCGACGTGCTCGCCCGGGTGATCTACGGCTTCCGCATCTCGGTGCTGTTCGCCCTGACCCTGACCGTGCTCAGTTCCATCATCGGCGTGATCGCCGGCGCCTTGCAGGGCTTCTATGGCGGCTGGGTCGACCTGGCCGGGCAGCGTTTCCTGGAAATCTGGTCCGGGCTGCCAGTGCTCTACCTGCTGATCATCCTCGCCAGCTTCGTCCAGCCGAACTTCTGGTGGCTGCTGGGGATCATGCTGCTGTTTTCCTGGATGAGCCTGGTGGACGTGGTGCGCGCCGAGTTCCTCCGTGGGCGCAACCTGGAATATGTCCGCGCGGCCCGGGCCCTGGGCATGCAGAACGGCGCGATCATGTTCCGCCATATCCTGCCCAACGCCATGGTCTCGACCATGACCTTCATGCCCTTCATCCTCACCGGCGCCATCGGCACCTTGACCGCCCTGGACTTCCTCGGCTTCGGCCTGCCGGCCGGTTCGCCGTCCCTGGGCGAACTGGTGGCCCAGGGCAAATCCAATCTGCAGGCGCCCTGGCTGGGCATGAGCGCGTTCGCCGTGCTGGCCTTGATGCTCAGCCTGCTGGTGTTTATCGGCGAGTCCGCTCGCGATGCCTTCGACCCGAGGAAGTAAGATGAATCAGGACAATCTGATCGAAGTGCGCGACCTCTCGGTGGAGTTCGTGGTCGGCGAGCAGCGCCAGCGGGTGGTGGAAAACCTCAGCTTCGATATCCGTCGCGGCGAGACCCTGGCCCTGGTGGGCGAAAGCGGCTCGGGCAAGTCGGTCACCGCGCACTCGATCCTGCGCCTGCTGCCCTACCCCCTGGCCCACCACCCCAGCGGTACGATCCAGTATTCCGGGCAGGACCTGCTGACCCTGAAAGAGAAGACCATCCGCCACATCCGTGGCAACCGCATCGCGATGATCTTCCAGGAGCCGATGACCTCGCTGAACCCGCTGCACTCCATCGAGAAGCAGATCAACGAAGTGCTCGGCATCCACAAGGGCCTGACCGGCAAGGTGGCCACTCGACGCACCCTGGAGCTGCTGGAACTGGTGGGCATCCCCGAGCCACACAAACGCCTCAGAGCCCTCCCACACGAGCTCTCAGGCGGCCAGCGCCAGCGTGTAATGATCGCCATGGCCCTGGCCAATGAGCCGGAGCTGCTGATCGCCGACGAACCGACCACCGCCCTCGATGTGACGGTGCAGTTGAAAATCCTCGAATTGCTCAAGGAACTGCAGGCACGCCTGGGCATGGCCCTGCTGCTGATCAGCCATGACCTCAACCTGGTACGCCGGATCGCCCACCGGGTGTGCGTCATGCAGCGCGGCCGGATCGTCGAGCAGGCCGACTGCGAAGCCCTGTTCCAGGCCCCGCAACATCCCTACACCTGTGAACTGCTCAGCGCCGAACCCCGTGGCGAACCGGCCGTGACCGAGGTCGGTGAGCCGCTGCTGGAGGTGGACGACCTCAAGGTCTGGTTCCCCATCAAGAAAGGCCTGTTGCGTAGCACCGTGGACCATGTGAAGGCCGTGGACGGCATCCAGTTCAGCCTGCCCCGGGGCCAGACCCTGGGCATTGTCGGCGAAAGCGGCTCGGGCAAATCCACCCTCGGCCTGGCGATCCTGCGACTGATCGGCAGCCAGGGCGATATCCGTTTCGAAGGCCAGTCGTTGAGCGGCCTGTCGCAGAAACAGGTGCGACCGTTGCGTCGGGAAATGCAGGTGGTGTTCCAGGACCCGTTCGGCAGCCTCAGCCCGCGCATGTGCGTCAGCCAGATTGTCGGCGAAGGTCTGCGCATCCATAAGATCGGTAACGAGCAGGAACAGGAAGCGGCGATCATCGCGGCGCTGAAAGAAGTCGGCCTGGATCCGGAAACCCGCAACCGCTACCCCCACGAGTTCTCCGGCGGACAACGCCAGCGCATCGCCATTGCCCGGGCGCTGGTGCTCAAGCCGGCGTTGATCCTGCTCGACGAGCCGACCTCGGCCCTCGACCGCACGGTGCAGCGCCAGGTCGTCGAACTGCTGCGCTCGTTGCAGATCAAGTACAACCTGACCTACCTGTTCATCAGCCACGACCTGGCGGTGGTCAAGGCGCTGAGCCACCAGCTGATGGTGGTCAAGCATGGCAAGGCCGTTGAACAAGGCGACGCAAAGGACATCTTTGCCGCGCCGCAACATCCTTATACAAAACAGTTGCTGGAAGCGGCGTTCCTGGTGCCCGGGACGGGTCCAGTGTAGGTACGCCGAGCGACGACTCCTGTTTCCCGGACATAAAAAAAGACCGCTCAATGAGCGGTCTTTTTTTATGTAGCGAGCGTTGGCTGAATCAAGTGCCTCAGAAGCGCTTGATGTCCGCCTGGCCTTCCAGCTGCTTGCGGTAGGCCGCGAAGTCCTGCTGGCCGGCACGGGAGGCGAGGAAGCGACGATAGGACGCCTTCTCTTCTTCGCTTGGTGCCGCGCCTTCGTTCACGCCGTTCAGACGCACCAGCACCAGGCTGCCATCAGCCAGGGTCACGGTGCTGAAGGTCGGCTTGTCCTTGCCTTCGGGCTTGGGCATGCGGAACAGCGCTTGCAACACTGCAGGATCAACACCTTCCTGACCGCGGGTGACGGCTTCCTGAGTTTTCCAGGTCTGGCCGGCCGGCAGTGCCTTGCCTTCACGCAGGCTGGCGATCAGTTCGTCAGCCTTGACCTTGGCCGCCGCCGTGGCGTGCTCCTTGGTCAATTGCTTGCGAATCGGCGCATCCACGCTGGCCAGAGGCAGTTGCTCAGGCTTGTGGTGTTCCTTGGCACGCAATACCACCACGGTGTCCGGATCCAGCTCGAGGGCGGTGCTGTTGGCACCCTCATCCAGCACTTCCGGACTGAACGCCGCCGTCACGACAGCACGGTTGGCTGCTACACCTTCACCACCTTCACGCCCGAACGGCGCCGAGGTGTGCACCTTCAGGTTCAGGTCCTGGGCCGGCTGGGCCAGGTCGGAAGCTTCGAACGAGGCGTCTTCGAGCTGCTTGGTCGCCTCGACGAAACGCTGTTCCACTTGCTGGTTTTTCAGCTCGCGGGTCAGCTTGTCCTTCAGGCTGGCGAAGGTCGGTACTTGCGGTGCCTCGACGCCCAGCAACTTGATCAGGTGATAACCGAACTCGCTGCGCACCGGTCCCGACACCTGGTCCTTGGTCAAGGCATACAACGCCTTTTCAAAGGCCGGGTCATAGACACCCGGGCCGGCGAAACCGAGGTCACCGCCATGGCTGGCCGAACCCGGGTCCTGGGAGAACTCCTTGGCCAGGGCGTCGAAATGCTCACCCTTGGCCAGGCGCTGCTGGATCTCTTCGATCTTCGCCTTGGCCTGTGCGTCGTTCACCTTGTCATTCACTTCGATCAGAATGTGCGCTGCACGACGCTGTTCAGCGAGGTTCGCGGTTTCTTTCTGATACAGCGCCTGCAGGTCTTCATCCTTGACGGTGACCTGATCGAAGAACGAGGACTTCTTCAGCTCCAGGTAATCGACGACCACCTGGTCCGGCGTCATGAACTCCTTGGCGTGCTTGTCGTAGTAGGCCTTGACCTCGTCATCGGTCAGCTTGACCGCCGACAGATCGACCGGCACGTTCAGCGAAGCGAAATCGCGGGTCTGTTTTTCCAGACGGGCAAACGCCAGTACCTGGGCATCAGTGACGAAACCACTGCCCGCCAGACCGGCACGGATCTGGCCGATCAGCATTTCCTGAGCCAGCATCTGGCGGAATTGCATACGACCGTAGCCCAGTTGACGAATCACCTGGTCGAAACGATCGGAGCTGAACTTGCCGTCCACCTGGAATTCAGGGGTTTGCAGGATGACCTGGTCCAGAGCACCCTCGGAGAAAGCGAACTTCGACTTCTCGGCGCCCTGCAGCAGCAGCTTGCGATCGATCAGCCCCTTGAGGGCGGATTCGCGGAGCATTTTCTCATCCAGCAACGAGGCATCGAAATCCTTGCCCAGCTGTTGCATGAGTTGGCGACGTTGCATGTCGACCGCCTGGCTCAGCTCGGTCTGGGTGATCTCGTCACCGTTGACCTTGGCCGCGTCCTGGCTAGTGGAGGTGGCCCTGAAAATGGCATCGAAACCGGTCAGCGCCATCAATGCGACGATGACTCCGATGATGGTCTTGGCAATCCAGCCTTGTGAATTGTCCCTGATATTTTGCAGCATGCGTCCCCCAGAAACGGTTGAACTTCAATGTGGGCAACCGTGGAGCGTGGGTAGAATCCGGATAGAAGAAAGGCGCATCCGAGGATGCGCCTTCTCGTAACTGGCAGAGCGGATGAGGGCTCGATACGCGTCCCTCGGCGTGTCAGGCCGGCCCTGAAAAAGGACCCTGGCCGACCGCTTCACCGCTCCGCGGCCAGATCAGGCAATAACCCGACCCGGATAGGCAAAGGCTTGAACGAATGTCAGTTGACAGCTTCTTTCAGTGCTTTGCCGGCTTTGAAACCTGGCTTTTTGGCAGCAGCGATTTCCAGCGTCTTACCGGTCTGAGGGTTGCGACCGATGCGAGCAGGACGGTCGGTCACGGAGAAGGTGCCGAAACCTACCAGTACAACGGAGTCGCCAGCCTTCAGAGCGCCAGTGACGGATTCGATGACTGCATCCAGCGCACGGCCAGCAGCAGCTTTCGGGATATCAGCGGATGCAGCGATAGCATCAATCAGTTCCGACTTGTTCACTCTAAGTCCCCTTATATCTATTGAGTATATTTCTAAGTTTTTGGGTGAAAGCTAAACCTGTGCTGAATGGCCTACAGACACTTAAGAGCCGCTTTATAACAAGGGCTCTAAAAAGCTGTCAAGGAAGCCACCCAGGCTTGATCCGTACTTAATGCGTGCTGATTCTTTCCTTAGAATCGGAGTCGCGCTTCTCATCTTTCGCGACGATCTCCGGAACCACATCTGGCAAGGGCTCCGGCGCGTATTGCAGCGCAATTTGCAGGACCTCGTCAATCCATTTAACCGGTTTAATCTGAAGATCCTGCTTGATATTGTCAGGAATTTCCTTCAGATCGCGCACATTCTCTTCTGGAATGATGACGGTCTTGATCCCACCACGATGTGCCGCCAGCAATTTTTCCTTCAAACCACCAATGGCCAGCACCTGACCGCGCAAGGTAATTTCACCGGTCATGGCCACGTCGGCACGCACAGGAATGCCAGTCAAGGCTGACACTAGGGCCGTACACATTCCTACACCAGCGCTAGGGCCGTCTTTCGGCGTCGCCCCTTCCGGCATATGGATATGGGTGTCGCGCTTCTCATGGAAGTCCAGGGGGATCCCCAGGCTCTTGGCGCGGCTGCGCACCACGGTCAACGCGGCGGTGATCGACTCGACCATGACATCGCCCAGGGAACCGGTCTTGATCAACTGGCCCTTGCCCGGTACCACGGCGGCTTCGATGGTCAACAACTCGCCACCGACCTGGGTCCAGGCCAGGCCCGTGACCTGACCGATCTGATCCTGTTGCTCGGCCAGGCCGTAGCGGAATTTACGCACGCCGAGGAAATGCTCCAGCAGGTCGGAGGTGACCTTGACCGAGAAGCGTTTTTCCAGGGAATGCTCTTTCACCGCCTTGCGGCAGACCTTGGCGATTTGCCGCTCCAGCCCACGCACACCGGCTTCGCGGGTGTAGTAGCGAATGATGTCGCGAATCGCCTCGACCTCGAATTCCAGCTCGCCCTTCTTCAGGCCATTGGCCTGGATCTGCTTGGGCGACAGGTACTTGGTGGCGATGTTGATCTTCTCGTCCTCGGTGTAACCCGGCAGGCGGATCACTTCCATCCGGTCGAGCAGCGCCGGCGGGATGTTCATCGAGTTGGAGGTGCAGAGGAACATGACATCGGACAGGTCGTAGTCAACTTCCAGGTAGTGGTCGTTGAAATTGTGGTTCTGTTCCGGGTCCAGCACCTCGAGCAGCGCCGAGGCCGGATCGCCACGCATGTCGCTGCCCATCTTGTCGATTTCATCGAGCAGGAACAGCGGGTTGCGCACGCCAACCTTTGTCATCTTTTGTATCAATCTTCCTGGCATCGAACCGATATAAGTCCGTCGATGACCACGAATTTCCGCTTCGTCACGCACACCACCGAGGGCCATGCGTACGAATTTTCGATTGGTCGCGTGAGCAATCGACTCAGCCAGGGAAGTTTTACCCACGCCCGGAGGTCCGACGAGGCACAGTACCGGCCCCCGAATTTTCTTCACGCGCTTCTGCACGGCGAGGTATTCGAGGATACGTTCCTTGACTTCGTCCAGGCCATAATGGTCCGCGTCGAGAATATCTTCGGCCCGCGCCAGGTCCAGGCGCACCTTGCTCTGGGCCTTCCACGGCACCTGCACCAACCAGTCGAGGTAGGAGCGCACCACGGTCGCTTCCGCGGACATCGGCGACATCTGCTTGAGCTTGTTCAACTCGGCCAGGGCCTTGGTCATGGCATCTTTCGGCAGACCGGCGGCATCGATGCGCTTTTTCAGCTCTTCGACTTCATTATGGCCTTCGTCGCTGTCGCCCAGTTCCTTCTGAATGGCTTTCATTTGCTCATTCAGGTAGTACTCGCGCTGACTGCGCTCCATCTGCTTCTTGACGCGACCACGGATGCGTTTCTCGACCTGCAGCAGGTCGATTTCGGCGTCGAGCAGGGCCAGCACGTGCTCGACACGGGCCGACAGGTCGACGATTTCGAGAATTTCCTGCTTCTGTTCGATCTTCAAGGCCATGTGCGCGGCCATGGTATCGACCAGGCGGCTCGGCTCGTCGATGCTGTTCAACGACGACAGCACTTCAGCCGGGACTTTCTTGCCCAACTGCACATATTGTTCGAACTGTGCCAGCAGGCTGCGGACAAAGACTTCGGACTCACGGTCCGGGGCATCGACCTCGTCGATCAGCGCCACTTCGGCGCGGCAGTAGCCGTCAACCTCGCTGAAACGCTCGACGGTGCCGCGCTGCTCGCCCTCGACCAGCACCTTGACGGTGCCATCAGGCAATTTCAGCAACTGCAATACGGTGGCGACTGTACCTACGCGATACAGCGCATCTTCGCCCGGGTCATCATCGGCAGGATTACGTTGGGCCAACAGCAGGATCTGCTTGTCGCCCGTCATCGCGGCCTCGAGGGCTTCGATAGACTTCTCGCGCCCCACGAACAGCGGGATCACCATGTGCGGATACACCACGACATCACGCAATGGCAGGAGAGGCAATTCGATGGTTGTCTTCATGATTTCGCCTCTACGGCGGCCGTACGGCCGGAAACAGATGGATAAGCTTGAAACCAAGATGGGGGCTTGTTCGGAAAAAAACAAGCGCCAAAAGAAAAGGGGCCCGAAGGCCCCTTGTCAGGTCACAGTCTGCCGCACTCAGGCGTCAGGCGCGGCCTTTGCCTGCAGCTCACTGTTCTCGTAGATGTACAGCGGCTTGGATTTACCCTCGATCACGCTTTCATCGATCACCACTTTGCTCACCTCGGACTGCGAGGGGATTTCATACATGGTGTCGAGCAGGACGCCTTCGAGGATCGAACGAAGGCCACGGGCACCGGTTTTACGCTCCAGGGCACGCTTGGCGACGGATTTCAGTGCATCGGCACGGAATTCCAGGTCAACCCCTTCCATTTCAAACAGCTTGGCATACTGCTTGGTCAAGGCGTTCTTCGGCTCGGTGAGAATCTGCATCAACGCAGCCTCATCCAGCTCGTCGAGCGTGGCCAGGACCGGCAGGCGACCGACGAATTCCGGGATCAGACCGAACTTGACCAGATCGTCAGGCTCGACTTCACGCAGGGACTCGCCCACCTTCTTGCCTTCTTCCTTGCTACGCACTTCGGCGCTGAAACCGATGCCACCACGGGTGGAACGGTTCTGAATAACCTTTTCCAGACCTGAGAACGCACCACCACAGATAAACAGGATGTTGCGGGTGTCCACTTGCAGGAATTCCTGCTGTGGGTGCTTGCGACCGCCCTGGGGCGGAACGGAGGCCACCGTGCCTTCGATCAACTTCAGCAAGGCCTGTTGCACGCCTTCACCGGAAACGTCCCGGGTGATCGACGGGTTATCGGACTTGCGGGAAATCTTGTCGATTTCGTCGATGTAGACAATGCCCATCTGGGCCTTTTCCACATCGTAGTCGCACTTCTGCAACAGTTTCTGAATAATGTTTTCCACGTCTTCGCCCACATAACCCGCCTCGGTGAGGGTGGTTGCGTCAGCGATGGTGAACGGCACATTCAGCAGGCGAGCGAGGGTTTCAGCCAGCAAGGTCTTACCCGAGCCGGTCGGACCGATCAGCAGGATGTTGCTTTTGCCGAGCTCGACGTCGTCACTTTTCTTGTCACGCTGGTTCAGACGCTTGTAGTGGTTGTAGACCGCTACCGCCAGAACCTTTTTCGCACGTTCCTGACCAATCACATACTGATCAAGGATGCCGCTGATTTCTTTAGGCGAAGGCAATTTATGCGCGCTGCTTTCAGCCTGTGCTTCCTGCACCTCCTCACGGATGATGTCGTTGCACAGGTCGACGCACTCGTCGCAGATAAAGACCGAGGGGCCGGCGATCAACTTGCGTACTTCATGCTGGCTTTTGCCGCAGAAGGAGCAATAGAGCAGCTTGCCGTTGTCCTCGCCGTTGCGGGTGTCAGTCATTCGTTCGATCCAAATCCGATAGGCTTGCAACACAAGATGAAGGCTATTGCGGGCTTTTTCAAGCCCGCTGGTGATCGGAACAGCCGACCAGCCCTATTTTGCGCTGCTTAATGTTAAGCGGGGCGCTTGTCGATCACTGCATCGATCAACCCGTAGTCACGCGCGGCTTCTGCGCTCATGAAGTTGTCACGGTTGGTATCGCGCTCGATTTCTTCCAGCGTGCGCCCGCTATGCTTGGCCATCAGCGTGTTGAGACGCTCGCGAATGAAGAGGATTTCCTTGGCATGGATTTCGATATCCGACGCCTGGCCCTGGAAACCGCCCAGTGGCTGGTGAATCATCACACGCGAGTTCGGCAGGCAGAAACGCTTGCCTTCGGCACCGGCCGTCAGCAGGAACGCGCCCATGCTGCACGCCTGGCCGATACAGGTGGTCGACACGTTTGGCTTGATGAACTGCATGGTGTCGTAGATCGACATGCCCGCTGTCACCGAACCGCCCGGGGAGTTGATATAGAGATGGATGTCCTTGTCCGGGTTTTCCGCTTCAAGGAACAGCAGCTGCGCACAGATCAGGTTGGCCATGTAGTCCTCTACCGGGCCCACCAGAAAAATCACCCGCTCCTTGAGAAGGCGCGAGTAGATGTCATAGGCGCGCTCGCCACGAGCGGACTGCTCGACAACCATCGGGACCAGGCCGCCTGCGGCCTGGATATCAGAGTTCTGCTGAATATAAGAATTACGGAACATGCTCTGCAGTCACTCCCAAATAGTCATGTCTTGAATACGCATAAGCCAGCGCGAGGCTGGCTTATGGTGTGTATTTCCAACGAGTCAGAAAATCAGTCGGCTTGTGGAGCTTCCACCGGCTTGACTGCTTCTTCGTAGGAGACCGATTTATCGGTCACATTCGCCTTCTGCAGAACAGTATCCACAACTTGTTCTTCCAGCACAACCGAACGAACTTCGTTCAGTTGCTGGTCGTTCTTGTAGTACCACGACACAACCTGCTCTGGCTCCTGGTAGGCCGAGGCCATTTCCTGGATCAGCTCACGCACGCGGGTTTCATCAGGCTTGAGCTCGAACTGCTTGACCACTTCAGCCACGATCAGGCCCAGCACGACGCGGCGCTTGGCTTGTTCTTCGAACAGCTCGGCCGGCAGCTGGTCAGGCTTGATGTTGCCGCCGAACTGCTGAACGGCCTGCACGCGCAGACGATCCACTTCGTTGGACAGCAGGGCCTTCGGCACTTCGATCGGGTTGGCGGCCAGCAGACCGTCCATGACCTGGTTCTTGACCTTGGATTTGATCGCCTGGCGCAGCTCACGCTCCATGTTCTTGCGAACTTCGGTGCGGAAGCCGTCAATGCCGCTTTCCTTGATGCCGAACTGGGCGAAGAAGGCTTCGTTCAGCTCAGGCAGGGTCGGTGCGGACACAGTATTGACGGTCACGGTGAACTCGGCAGCTTTGCCAGCCAGGTCCAGGTTCTGGTAGTCAGCAGGGAAAGTCAGGCTCAGAACGCGTTCTTCACCGGCTTTAGCGCCTACCAGGCCATCTTCGAAGCCCGGGATCATGCGATTGGAGCCCAGCACCAGTTGGGTGCCCTTGGCGGAACCACCGGCGAAGACTTCACCGTCGACCTTGCCGACGAAATCGATATTCAGCTGGTCTTCGTTCTGGGCGGCGCGATCGGCCACTTCGAAACGGGTGTTCTGCTTGCGCAGGATTTCCAGCATGTTGTCCAGATCCGAGTCCGCCACGTCGGCGCTCAGGCGCTCGACAGCGATGGAGTCGAAACCGGCAACGGTGAACTCAGGGAACACTTCGAACGTAGCAACGTATTCCAGGTCTTTGCCCTTCTCCAGCACTTTCGGCTCGACAGAAGGCTGACCAGCCGGGTTCAGCTTCTGCTCAACCACGGCTTCGTAGAAGGAGGACTGGATCACATCGCCCACGGCTTCCTGGCGGGCATCCGCCTCGTAACGCTGGCGAATCACGCTCATTGGCACCTTGCCAGGGCGGAAGCCTGCAATCTTGGCCTTTTGGGCAGTCTGCTGCAGACGCTTGTTGACCTGGGTCTCGATGCGCTCAGCTGGCACGGTGATGCTCATGCGGCGCTCAAGAGCCGATGTATTTTCAACAGAAACTTGCATGGATATTCCTCGTTGCACAGACATTAGCCGGCCGTTTCCGACCTCAGAAGCAAGGGCAAGCATTCTAGAGGGTCAGACTCAAGAAGTCACCCTACTGAAAAGGGCTAAAAACAGCAGGTAATCATTGGCCATGGGTCACCCTTGAGCCAGGCGCCCCGGACAGACGGTCACTCAATCGCCTTTCTACTATATAGAAGAGCCGTGGGAGAGCATTGCGCCAGCACACCGACAGAGCCCGCACCAGGACATCGACGACCTTTGTGCCATTGCCATTATCGCCGTCGCTGCGCCAATGGCTACCGCTGCTTCCAATCAAAAGCTTCCGGCCCGATCGATATGCCGCTGACGGGCGACAGTCATGCAGAGCACTTGCCGCCCGGACCGTCGGAACAGCTCAAGGACTTGAACGCTGCCTCTTTTATTCACCTCGACCTGCCCGTTATCGACAGTGAAATATTCAAGGACACCTTCGCGATCGTCCTCGCCGACAAGAACATCAAGACGGTGATTATTTCCGCGGCCCGGGAAAGTAAAATAGTACCTTCACTGGATAATTTGCCGACCCGCCTGAAAAACACCTTTAATGCCTTCAAGCACTCAGGAAAGAAACTCTACGTATTTGATGACAGACCTTCGTTCCTGTTCGACTCCGAGAAATGCAAGTACGCAGCCAAGCAAATTCCGCTCGAGGTGCAGAGACGTCCTCACGAGCAAGCTGGAAATGTGCCCAAGACAACGAAGAATGGCGAAATTCGAGGCAATAAAAAAGCCGCTCAAGGCGGCTTCTTTACTGGGCCTTGCAAAAGTCAGCGGACCTTGGCGAAACCTGATGAAAAAAAACGCCAGATAATTAATCTGGCGTTTTTATTCGAATATGGGGTGGACGATGGGGATCGAACCCACGACAACAGGAGTCACAATCCTGTGCTCTACCAACTGAGCTACGCCCACCATATTGCCTGTTCAAAAAGACCGATCAGATCGACCTCCTTGTTAAGCCTCACCAACACCCAGCGGCTTTGATGAAACTTTATTTGGTGCGGATGAAGAGACTCGAACTCTTACGCCTCGCGGCGCTGGAACCTAAATCCAGTGTGTCTACCAATTCCACCACATCCGCGCATGAAGCCTTTAAAGCAAAAACGCCAGACTGTTAATCTAGCGCTTTTCGAAATATGGGGTGGACGATGGGGATCGAACCCACGACAACAGGAGTCACAATCCTGTGCTCTACCAACTGAGCTACGCCCACCATATTGCGTTACTTGTGCCAAAGCTGCCTAATGGCGCACCCGGCAGGACTCGAACCTGCGACCATCCGCTTAGAAGGCGGATGCTCTATCCAGCTGAGCTACGGGCGCCTTATTAATCTGTACTCGGTGACGACTACAAACCAAGTGCTTCAATCTTGCTGAGCCAGACATCAACTCTGCTCGACCTTCTCAACCAGTGCTAGGCTATGCCCGACAAGCGCGACAAATGTTATAGACGAGCCGAAAGGTCGTCAACTCTTTTCTGAAAAAAATTCAGATATATAAAGGGCTTAGGGGAATATCCGGACCAAGCGCCTTTGCCCTCGCGCCACGACATGCGAGAATGCGCACTCTTTTTCAACCCCTCTCGATGGTTAATCACGCGTCATGACTGCACAACTAATCGACGGCAAAGCGATCGCCGCCCGTCTGCGCCAGCAGATCGCCCAACGTGTCGCCGAGCGTCGCCAGCAGGGCCTGCGTACGCCAGGCCTCGCGGTGATTCTGGTCGGCAGCGATCCTGCCTCTCAGGTTTATGTTTCGCACAAGCGTAAAGACTGCGAAGAGGTCGGCTTCATTTCACAAGCCTACGACTTGCCTAGCGACACCACCCAACAGGCGCTCACCGACCTGATCGATCGCCTCAATGACGATCCGCAGATCGACGGCGTGCTGCTGCAATTGCCGCTGCCCGAACATCTGGATGCCTCCAAGCTGCTGGAACGCATTCGCCCGGACAAGGACGTCGACGGCTTCCATCCTTATAATGTCGGTCGCCTGGCCCAGCGCATTCCGTTGCTGCGCCCGTGCACCCCGAAAGGCATCATGACCCTGCTGGAAAGCACCGGGGTCGATCTGTACGGGATGGATGCGGTGATTGTCGGCGCCTCCAATATCGTCGGTCGACCGATGGCCATGGAGCTGCTGCTGGCCGGCTGCACCGTGACCGTCACCCACCGCTTCACCCGGGACCTGGCCGGCCATGTCGGCCGCGCCGATCTGGTGGTGGTGGCCGCCGGCAAGCCGGGCCTGGTCAAGGGCGAGTGGATCAAGGAAGGCGCCATCGTCATCGACGTCGGCATCAACCGCCAGGAAGACGGCAAGCTGGTGGGTGACGTGGTCTACGAGACCGCCCTGCCCCGTGCCGGCTGGATCACTCCGGTTCCGGGTGGCGTCGGCCCGATGACCCGCGCCTGCCTGCTGGAAAACACCTTGTATGCCGCCGAAACGCTGCATGCCTGAGGCGATGGAGCCCTCAGCGTTGCCACAACGCTGAAGGCCTTCACCCAACAAAAAACCGCCAATCGGCGGTTTTCTGTTGCCACAGGAACCCGACTCAGTCAGCCAGACGCCAGGTGGTCCCGCCCTTGCCGTCTTCCAGCACCACGCCCATGGCGGTGATCTGGTCGCGGATACGGTCGGATTCCGCCCAGTCCTTGTTGGCCCGTGCTGCCAGACGTGCCTGGATCAGCGCTTCGACTTCAGCCCCATCGACCCGCCCTTCAGCACCCGCCTGCAGGAAGTCGTCGGCTTGCAACTGCAAGACGCCGAGCACGCTGGCCAGCTCTTTCAGACGCGCCGCCAGACCGGCCGCCGCAGCCAGATCACTCTCGCGCAGACGGTTGATCTCACGCACCATCTCGAACAGCACCGCACAGGCTTCCGGCGTGCCGAAGTCATCGTTCATCACCCGGGTGAAACGCTCGACGAACGCCTCGCCATCGGCTGCCGGCACATTCGGCAGGCCTTTGAGCGCATGGTAGAAACGCTCCAGGGCGCCCTTGGCATCCTTGAGGTTGTCTTCCGAGTAGTTGATGGCGCTGCGGTAGTGGCTCGACACCAGCAGGTAACGCACGACTTCCGGGTGGTACTTGTCCAGCACATCGCGAATGGTGAAGAAGTTGTTCAAGGACTTGGACATCTTCTCGCCATTGATGCGGATCATGCCGCAGTGCATCCAGGCATTGGCGTAGGTCTTGCCGGTGGCCGCCTCGCTCTGGGCGATTTCGTTTTCATGGTGCGGGAACTCGAGGTCGCTGCCGCCGCCATGAATATCGAAGGTCTCGCCCAGGCAGCAGGTGGACATCACCGAGCACTCGATATGCCAGCCCGGACGCCCGGCGCCCCATGGCGACTGCCAGCTCGGCTCGCCGGGCTTGGTGCCTTTCCACAGGACGAAGTCCAGCGGATCCTGCTTGGCTTCGTCGACTTCGATCCGCGCCCCGATGCGCAGATCTTCGATTTTCTTGCGCGACAACTTGCCGTAGCCCATGAACTTGGCGACGCGGTAATACACGTCGCCATTGCCCGGGGCGTAGGCGTAGCCCTTGTCGATCAGGGTCTGGATCATGGTCAGCATGCCGGGGATATGATCCGTGGCGCGCGGCTCCATGTCCGGTTTGAGAATGTTGAGGCGCGCCTCGTCCTCGTGCATCGCGGTGATCATGCGCTCGGTCAGCGCGTCGAACGACTCGCCGTTTTCGTTGGCCCGATTGATGATCTTGTCGTCGATATCGGTGATGTTGCGCACATACGTCAGGTCATACCCGCTGAAACGCAACCAGCGAGTGACCAGATCGAAGGCCACCATGCTGCGGCCATGGCCCAGGTGGCAGTAGTCATACACGGTCATCCCGCAGACATACATGCGCACCTTGTTGCCATCCAGGGGCTTGAAGACTTCTTTGCTCTTGGTGAGCGTGTTGTAGATCGTTAGCACAACGGCGTCCTTAAAGAATCACTGGCCCCACGAATCACGCAAGGTCACGGTACGGTTGAATACCGGAGCACCGGGTTTCGAGTCCTTGATATCCGCGCAGAAGTAACCTTCGCGCTCGAACTGGAAACGGTCTTCCGGCTGTGCATTGCCCAGCGAGGGTTCAGCACGACAACCCGTGAGAACTTGCAGTGAGTCAGGGTTGATGTTGTCCAGGAAACTGGCGCTGTCTTCGGCTTTCTCGGGGTTGGCCGAACGGAACAGGCGATCGTACAGGCGCACTTCGCACTCGACGCTGGCCGCCGCCGGCACCCAGTGGATCACACCCTTGACCTTGCGCCCTTCGGGGTTCTTGCCCAGGGTTTCAGGATCGTAGGAGCAGCGCAGCTCGACGATATTGCCGTCGGCATCCTTGATGGCTTCGTCGGCACGGATCACGTAGCTGCCGCGCAGGCGCACTTCACCGGTCGGCTCCAGGCGCTTGTAGCCCTTGGGCGGCTCTTCCATGAAGTCGTCGCGATCAATGTAGATCTCACGGGCGAACGGCAATGCGCGCACGCCCATGTCTTCTTTCGGGTGGCGCGGCAGTTCGAGATTCTCGACCTGGCCTTCCGGGTAGTTGGTGATCACGACTTTCAGCGGACGCAGCACGCACATGGCCCGTGGCGCGCTGTGATCGAGGTCGTCGCGGATGCTGAATTCCAGCATGCCGAAGTCCACCACGCCGTCGGAACGGTTGGTGCCGACCATTTCGCAGAAGTTGCGGATGGATTTAGGCGTGTAGCCACGGCGCCGGAAGCCCGAGAGCGTCGACATGCGCGGGTCGTCCCAGCCGTTGACGTGCTTCTCGTCCACCAACTGCTTGAGCTTGCGCTTGCTGGTGATGGTGTAGTTCAGGTTCAGGCGGCTGAACTCATACTGCCGCGGGTGCGCCGGCACGGGCAGGTTTTCCAGAAACCACTCGTACAACGGACGGTGGCTTTCAAACTCCAGGGTGCAGATCGAGTGGGTAATGCCTTCAATGGCATCCGATTGACCGTGGGTGAAGTCGTAGTTCGGGTAGATGCACCACTTGTCGCCGGTCTGGTGGTGATGAGCGTGGCGGATGCGATACATGATCGGATCGCGCAGGTTCATGTTCGGCGAAGCCATGTCGATCTTGGCCCGCAGCACGCGGGCGCCGTCCGGGAATTCTCCGGCTCGCATGCGCGCGAACCAGTCGAGGTTCTCTTCCACCGAACGCTCGCGGAACGGGCTGTTCTTGCCCGGTTCGGTCAGGCTGCCACGGTATTCCTTGGCCTGCTCGGGGGTCAGGTCGTCGACGTAGGCCTTGCCGGCCTTGATCAGCTCCACCGCCCAGTCGTGCAACTGATCGAAATACTGCGAGGCGTAGCGCACTTCACCGGACCATTCGAAGCCCAGCCACTTGACGTCGCTTTCGATGGCGTCGATGTATTCCTGGTCTTCCTTGGCCGGGTTGGTGTCGTCGAAACGCAGGTGCGTGACGCCGCCGAACTCCTGGGCCAGGCCGAAGTTCACACAGATCGACTTGGCGTGGCCGATGTGCAGGTAGCCGTTGGGCTCAGGCGGGAAACGCGTCACGATCTGAGTGTGCTTGCCCGAGTCCAGGTCGGCCTGAATGATCGGGCGCAGGAAGTTGACCGGGACAGCCGGTCCGGTCTTGACGTTCGAGGTAGGGTCGACAGTGGGCTTGCTCATAGGATCCTTGGGCTTGCGGTTGCGCGGCCGGGGGCGGCCTGATCAATCAAAACGGCTATCATAGCCGATGCGATCAGGCAGCTGACAGTGGCGCGCCGAAAACGGCGGCTATTAATAGTGCCGGGATGAAAAAACCGCCTCGAAATTCCCGCGCCTCACGCTAAACTGCGCAACCTGGTCGTTTTATGCCAGATCGGTTCGGCCCCGCGAGCGGTACCCGCATGCCGAAACCCACGAATTCCTTCAAAGAGTAGCCAAGATGACCCAAGTCAAACTGACCACCAACCACGGCGAAATCGTCCTGGAACTGAACGCCGAGAAAGCCCCGATCACCGTGGCCAACTTCATCGAGTACGTTAACGCCGGCCACTACGAAAACACCGTTTTCCACCGTGTGATCGGCAACTTCATGATCCAGGGCGGCGGTTTCGAGCCTGGCATGAAAGAAAAGAAAGACAAGCGCCCGAGCATCCAGAACGAAGCCGACAACGGCCTGCCGAACGAGAAGTACAGCGTTGCCATGGCCCGTACCATGGAGCCGCATTCGGCCTCCGCGCAGTTCTTCATCAACGTCACCGACAACAGCTTCCTGAACCACAGCGCCAAGACCGTCCAGGGCTGGGGCTACGCGGTATTCGCCAAAGTGGTTTCCGGCACTGAAGTGGTCGACAAGATCAAAGGCGTGGCCACCACCATGAAGGCCGGCCACCAGGACGTACCCGCAGAAGACGTGATCATCGAGAAAGCAGAGATCGTTGAGTGATACTGCTGATTTCAGATTTGCATCTGGAAGAGGAGCGCCCGGACATCACCCGGGCGTTTCTGGATTTCCTCGCCGGACGCGCCCGTTCGGCACAAGCGCTGTACATCCTGGGCGATTTTTTCGAAGTCTGGATCGGCGACGATGCCATGACCCCCTTTCAAGACTCGATCTGCGCAGCCTTGCGCGCATTGAGCGACAGTGGCACGCAGGTTTTCCTGATGCACGGCAATCGTGACTTCCTACTGGGCAAGGCCTTTTGCAAAGCGGCCGGCGCGACCCTGCTCAAGGACCCGAGCGTGGTGCGGATGAATGACGAGCCGGTGCTGTTGATGCACGGCGACAGCCTGTGCACGCGGGACGAGGCCTATATGCGCCTGCGTCGTTATCTGCGCAACCCCATCACCTTGTTCATCCTCCGGCATCTGCCGCTGCGCACCCGCCACAAGCTGGCGCGCAAATTGCGCAGCGAGAGTCGTGCGCAGACGCGGATGAAAGCCAATAACATTGTTGATGTGACGCCGGATGAGGTGGTACAGGTCATGCAGCAGCATGGCGTGCAGACCCTGATCCACGGCCACACCCATCGACCGGCCATTCACAAGCTGCAACTCGGCGCGCAGGCGGCAAAACGGATTGTGCTGGGGGATTGGGATCGCCAGGGCTGGGCCTTGCAGGTGGACGAGCAGGGTTTCCAGCTGGCGGCGTTTGATTTCGTGCCGCCAGCCTGAACACTGACCTGTAGGGGCGTCGCTTGCCCGCGAATAGGCCCGCAAGGCTCCTACAGGTTTTGTGCCGTGCGTATTATCGTCAGTGCCCCGCGGCCGCCGGCCCGGCCTTCGCCGCGAACGGCGGCTTGGCCAGCCACACCAGCAGCATCAAGCCCATGAAGCCCCAGCCCAGCAACGTAAAGTAATCCACGGTCGAGAGCATGTACGCCTGGCTGGTGAGCAGTTGATCCAACTGGGCATAAGCCCGGCTGCCCGCCCCACCGAGATTGCTCAGGGTGTCACGCGTCGCCGGATCGAAGGGGGTGATGCTTTCACTGAGATAAGCATGGTGCTGGTCCGCCCGGCGAATCCAGATCCAGGTGGTCAGCGATGCGGCAAAGCTGCCCCCCAACGTACGCAGGAAAGTCGCCAGGCCGGCACCGTCGGCAATCTGGCTCGGCGGCAGGTCCGACATCAGGATGCTCAGGGTCGGCATGAAGAACAACGCCACACCGATCCCCATGAACAGTTGCACCATGGCGATATGCCCAAAGTCCACCTCGTTGGTAAAACCGGCGCGCATAAAGCAGCTCAGGCCGATTGCCAGGAACGCCAGGCCGGCGAGCAGGCGCAGATCGACCTTATTGGCGTATTTACCGACGAAAGGCGACATCAGTACCGGCAGGATCCCGATCGGCGCCACCGCGAGGCCGGCCCAGGTCGCGGTGTAGCCCATCTGGGTCTGCAACCATTGCGGCAGGATCAGGTTGATGCCGAAGAACCCGGCGTAGCCGAGGATCAGCACAATGGTCCCAATGCGGAAGTTGCGATAGGCGAACAGCCGCAGATTGACCACCGGATGCTTGTCCGTCATCTCCCAGATCACGAACACCGACAGGGCAATCGCCGAGATGACCGCACCGATCACGATGAAGTTCGACTCGAACCAGTCCAGGTCATTGCCCTTGTCGAGGATCACCTGCAAGGCCCCGACACCAATGATCAAGGTCAGCAAACCGACATAGTCCATCGGCTGGCGACTGATCTCCACCGGCCGGGCCTTGAGTTGCTGGCGGACCACCATCGCGGCGAATACGCCGATGGGCACGTTGATAAAGAAGATCCACGGCCAGCTGTAGCTGTCGGTAATCCAGCCGCCGAGAATCGGCCCGGCAATCGGCGCGACCACCGTGACCATTGCCAATAGCGCCAGGGCCATGCCGCGCCTGGCCGGCGGATAGACCGCAATCAGCAGCGTCTGGGTCATCGGGTACAGCGGCCCGGCGACCAGCCCTTGCAGCACGCGAAAGCCCACCAGTTCAGGCATCGAGGTGGAAATACCGCAGAGGAACGACGCCATGACAAAAAGGATCGTCGCCCAGATAAACAGTTTCACCTCGCCAAAGCGCCGGCTCAGCCAGCCGGTCAGCGGCAAGGCGATAGCGTTGCTCACGGCAAAGGAGGTGATGACCCAGGTGCCCTGCTCCGAACTCACCCCCAGGTTGCCGGAAATGGTCGGCAAGGCCACGTTGGCGATGGTGGTGTCGAGCACCTGCATGAAGGTCGCCAGCGACAGGCCGATGGTACTGAGCAACAGGCTGGGGGGAGTGAAAGATGCGTTCGAGCTCATCGCGAATCCTTGGAAACGAGGCAGGTGCCGCGACGCTCGGGTCGCGGCTGGATTGGCGACTCAGCGTTGCGCGGTTTTCGTCGCGGTGGCGCTGTTTTCATGGATCAGCCGGGTAATTTCCGCATCGGCATCGGCCAGTTGCTGCCCATACACATCGGTGCTGAACGAAGCCTTCTGCGGCGGCTGCTGGGCCAGCACCGGGCCGCTCTGGTCATGCAGGTTAACCTCGACCTGGGTCGACAGGCCGACCCGCAGCGGGTGCTTGGCCAGCTCTTCGGCGTTGATGTGAATGCGCACCGGCACCCGCTGGACAATCTTGATCCAGTTGCCGGTGGCGTTCTGCGCCGGTAGCAAGGCAAAGGCACTGCCGGTGCCGGCGCCGAGGCTGTCGATGGTGCCGCTGAATTTCACCGAACTGCCATACAGGTCGGCCTCGATGTCCACGGGCTGACCGATGCGCATATCACGCAGCTGGGTTTCCTTGAAGTTGGCGTCGATCCACAGCTGATCCAGGGGAATCACCGCCATCAGCGCGGTACCCGGCTGAACCCGCTGGCCCAATTGCACGGTGCGCTTGGCGACATAGCCGGTCACCGGGGCAATCAGTGTGGTCCGCGCATTGGCCAGATAAGCCTGGCGCAGTTGCGCGGCCGCGGCTTTGACATCCGGGTGATTGGATACCACGGTGTCATCCACCAGGGCGTTGCTGCTGTTGAGTTGATGCTGGACGTTGTTCAGCGCGCTCTGGGCGGAGGTCAGGTCGTCACGGGCGTGAGACAGCTCTTCCTGGGAAATCGCGCCACCGGCCGCCAGGTTCTTGCGACGGGTAAAGTTTTCCTGGGCCTTCTGCACCGCTGTCTTCTGCTCGGCGACCTGGGCGCGTATGCCGTCGACATTGCTGTACAGGCCGCGGACCTGGCGCACGGCCTTGGCCAGGTTGGCCTCGGCGCTTTGCAGACCGATCTTGGCGTCGCTCGGATCGAAGTTCACCAGCACCTGCCCGGCATGCACCAGATCGCCGTCATCGGCACCGATGCTGACCACGGTGCCGGTCGCCAGCGGGGTGACTTCCACCACGTTGCCGTTGACATAGGCGTCGTCGGTGCTTTCGTTCCAGCGTCCGTAGACTTCATGCCAACCCCAGACACCGAGGCCGCCAAGGATCACCAGCAGGGTGAGACCGGTCAGCATGACCTTGCGCTTGCGGGAATTGCCAGCATCCTGGGTTGTTTCAGTAGTGTTCGTTGCAATGGCCATGGCAGGTACCTTGAATTAATAAGTCTGAGCCGAGGGGCGGGTGGCGTTCGAGGCGATGTTGTCAGCCTGGAAACCACCACCCAGGGCCTGCATCAGTTCAATGGAGAGGTCGATCTGCTGGGCATTCAGGTCCGCCAGCTGACGCTGGGCCTGCAACAGGGTCTGCTCGATGGTGAGTACGTCCAGGTAGTTGCCGATGCCCGCGCCATAGCGCTGCAACACCGTGTTATAGGAGTCCTGGGCGATATCCGCCGCATGTTGCTGGGCCACGATCTGCTGGCCGAGGGCGCGCAGTTGCTGGAGGGTGTCGCTGACATCACCCAGGGCCTGGACCAGGCTCTTGTTGTATTGCGCCACCGCCAGGTCGTAGTCGGCGTCCTTGGCGTCGAGGCCGGCGCGCAGGCGACCGCCATCGAAGATCGGCAGCGAGACGGTCGGCGCGATGCTGAAGAAACGACTGGCGGAACCGAACATCGCATCACCCAGCAGCGACTCGCCACCGGCGGCGGCACTCAGGTTGAGATTGGGATAGAAACGCGTCTTGCCGGCAGCGATATCCTTGCTCGCGGCCTCGACACGCCAGCGCGCGGCCACCAAGTCCGGACGCCGCCCCAGCAGTTCCGCCGGCAGCACCGAAGGCAAGGCCACGGCGCTCGGCTGGAGGATTTTCGGCCGGGCGATCTCATTGCCGCGATCCGGGCCCTTGCCCAGCAACACGGCCAGGGCGACCTTGGCGCTTTGCAGCTTTTTCCCGGCGTCGATCACCTGCTCTTCAGCCGTGGCGGCCAGGCTTTCGGTCTGCTGGTACTGGTAGTGGCTGTCGATGCCGGAACTCAGCCGACGCTTGCCCAGGTCCAGCAGCTTGTGGGTGCGCTGCAGGTCATCGTTGGCCAGGTCATAGACGATATGCGCCTGCCCCAGGTTGCTGTAGGCCCGTGCCACGTCGGCGGCCAGGGTCAGTTGCGCGGCCTGGCGGTCGACTTCGGCGGCACGTGCCTGGCCCAACGCGGCTTCCCAGGCGTCACGCTGGCCGCCCCAGAGATCGAAGCTGTAGTTGAAGGTGACACCCGCCTTGCGCACGGTCTCGTAGAGGCCGCCGCGACCGGTGGGGTCCTGGTCCCGTGGCAGGCGCGAACGGGTGATACCGCCACTGGCATCGAGGGTCGGCGTCCGCGCCGCATCGGCGGCATCGGCCGCTGCGCTGGCCTGATGCGCCCGCGCGCTGGCGACCTGCATATCGGGGCTGTCGCGCAGGGCTTCGCGGATCAGGCCATCGAGTTGCGGATCGCCGAGGCTTTTCCACCAGTCGCTTTTCGGCCAGGCCGCCGGCGACAGGGTCACGCCCTTGAGGGATTGAGCGGCCTTGAGGTCTTTCGCCTCGAGGCTGACGCCTTCGGTGTTCAGGCCGCTGTAGCTGGCGCAACCGGCCAGGACCATCGACACGAACACCAGGCTGAAGCCGGTACGCAGGGTTTTACTGCTCATTTTTTTCACCCACCCGCAGCAGGGTGATCGAGTCCCCGGCCGCCAGCAAAATTTTCTTCAGGATCTCTTCCAGGCTCCGCAGCTCTTGCGGGGTGACAGCCCCTGCCAGTTCGTTCATCGCATCGGCACCGATTTCCGGCAAACGGTCGGCAAGGACCTGCCCCTGCGCCGTCAGCACCAGTTGCACCTGGCGCCGATCGCCTTCGGAACGCCGACGGGCGAGCAGATCTTTCTGCTCCAGGCGATCAAGCATGCGAGTCATCGAACCGCTGTCCAGGGACAGGTGGCGGCACAGCTCGGCCGGAGTATCAACCCCGAACTGGGCCATGATGATCAACACCTTGAACTGCGCGGCGGTGATGCCGTACGGCACCATATGGGCGTCGATGATCCGGTCCTTGAGCAACGCGGCACGGCCCAGGAGCAGGCCGAGATGGCAGTTGTGAAAGTCGTCCGGGGTGAAATGTTTCATTAGGCCACCAAAAGCTGCTTAGGCAGAGAGTTGGTGAGATATTACTGCTTAGGCAGCTAATATCAAAGCATTAGTTAGCAAGCTTTTTATTTAGTCGATGAAAGGCGACCCGCCGGATAGATAACTCTAGACACACCTTTGAATTCGATGTTTGATAGCGATACGGCTAGGCTTCCCTGACATACCTGACAAGGAGTCACAGGTGAAAAGCAGGGATTTGATCGCCGAACTGGAGGCCGCTGGCTGGATACTGAAACGAATCAGGGGCAGTCATCATGTGTTTGTCCACCCCAGCAGCCCCCACTCGATCCCCGTGCCACATCCGAAGAAGGATCTGCCGCTCGGGACCATCAGAAGCATCAGAAAACGGGCGGGCTTGCTATGAACCCGTTCAGTCAGGAGACCATCATGCAATATCCCATCGCGATTGAATGGGGTGATGAACACACCGCCATCGGCATCCAGATTCCGGATATTCCGGGGGCCGTGACCGCCGGCGATACGTTCGAAGAGGCTTATAACGCCGCCCTGGAAATCGCCCACATCATGCTCGAGGAGATCGTTTCGAACGGCCAGCCCGTGCCGACACCCTCGCCCTCCTTCACCCATCGGAAAAATCCCGAGTTCGCGGACATGGGCTGGGGCATGCTGGAAATCGATATCTCGCCCTACCTGGGCAAGACCGAGAAGGTCAACGTGACCCTTCCCGGCTTTGTGATCCAGCGTATCGATCGTTACGTGCGCGACCACCGGATCAAGAGCCGCTCATCGTTCCTGGCGGACGCGGCGCTGGAAAAGCTGGTGCGCACTTAAACGCTGGCAACGGCCGGGACACCGCTGTGGAAGCGGAATTCGCTGTCGGGTGACTCGATCAGGTCCTGCTCGACCGCCCGCACCCGCTCGATGACTCGGCCGATGTCCTCGGCGTCGCCGTATTGGTAGGCCAGTTTCAGGTAACCCTGGAAATGCCGGGCCTCGCTCTTGAGCAGGCCGAAGTAGAATTTGCCCAGTTCTTCGTCCAGATGCGGCACCAGGGCCTCGAAGCGCTCGCAACTGCGGGCTTCGATAAAGGCGCCGACCACCAGGGTGTCCACCAGTTTGACCGGTTCGTGGCTACGGACCGCCTTGCGCAACCCCGAGGCATAACGACCGGCGGACAACTGCCGCAACTCGATCTTGCGCCGCTTCATCAGCCGCATGACCTGTTCGTGGTGCACCAACTCTTCCCGGGCCAGACGCGACATCAGGTTGATCAGATCGACATGGGAGTGGTACTTGGCGATCAGGCTCAAGGCGGTGCTGGCCGCCTTGAACTCGCAGTTCTTGTGATCGATCAGCAGCGTTTCCTGATCCGCCAGCGCCGCCTGCACCCAGCCTTGCGGGGTCGGGCAACCGAGGAATTCATGGATTTCCGGCAGATTCACAGGAAAACTCCCGTCACAGGAGAGGCTTGGCAAGGGCGCAACGCGGGAATAGTCGACATGGGGCTCACAAAAACCGGGGGGATCAGGCAGAACAAGGTCGCTGATTATACGGCGGCCGGAGCAGATCGCCAGTCGCCCTGCTTGATATGCATCAAGGTCGCAGTCGGCAGACTGCAACTATAGTTGTACCAAGTCGCCTTCAGACTTTCTCGGAGCACCCCGACCATGCAAGCCATCCGCAGCATTCTGGTGATACTCGACCCCGACCACGCCCACAGCCTGGCCCTCAACCGCGCCAAGCTGATCGCTGGCGTCACGGATGCGCACCTGCACCTGCTGATGTGTGATCCCAAGCACGACCACAGCGCCCTGCTCAGCCTGCTCAAGAGCCAGTTGCATGACGACGGCTACAGCGCCACGGCCGAACAAGCCTGGGACAAGACCATGCACGAGACCATCATCGGCGTGCAACAGGCCGAAGGCTGCGGCCTGGTGATCAAGCAGCACCGCCCCGACAGCCCGCTGAAGAAGGCCCTGCTGACCCCTTCCGACTGGAAGCTGCTGCGCTACTGCCCCTGCGCCGTATTGATGGTCAAGACCGAGACGCCCTGGTCAGGAGGCGTCGTTCTGGCGGCCGTGGACGTGGGCAATGCCGATGATGAACACCGGCACCTGCACGCCAGCATCATTGATCACGGCTATGACATCGCCAGCCTGGCCAAGGGCAGCTTGCACGTGATCAGCGCCCACCCCTCGCCCATGCTGTCGGCCGCCGACCCGGTATACCAGCTCAGGGAAACCATCGAAGGCCGTTATCGCGACCAATGCCGGGATTTCCAGGGCCAATTCGATGTGGATGACGAACACCTGCATATCAAGGAAGGCCCCGCCGATGTGCTGATTCCCCATATGGCCCGCACGCTCGGGGCCGCGGTGACGGTGATCGGCACGGTGGCGCGCACCGGGATTTCCGGGGCACTGATCGGCAATACCGCGGAAGTGGTGCTCGATGCCCTGGAAAGCGATGTGCTGGTGCTCAAGCCCCAGGAAATCATCGATCACCTGGTGGAGACGGCGCCACGCCCCTGATCAGCCGCCCATGGCCTCCTTGAGGAAACCCGGGGCGATATAGCGCTGGTAATGCGCCTCGGACAGCAGGAAAAATTCCCGATCGATGGCGTCGCGCAGCGACGGCAGGTCCCAGTCGCGAAACTCCGGCAGCAACACCATGCCATAGGCCTCCAACTGGCTGATCACCCGGGCGCCACGGGCAATCAACTGGTACGCCCAGCAATATTCCGACTGATGGGGCACGAAGCGGATCTTGCGGGCCTCCAGTTGCTGGCGCAGCCTGGACGGATCGAATACCTCGATCTTGGCCACCATGACCTGGACCAGCAATTGTTCCAGGCGCAACCAGACCGCACGCTTTTCTTCCTCGTTGTAGCCGTTCCAATGGATGACTTCATGGTGGAAGCGCTTGCAGCCGCGGCACACCAGATCACCGTAAACAGTGGAGCAGAGGCCGACGCAGGGGGTCTTGATGGTCTGATTGGACATGGGCAGGGGTCACGCGGAAAAGCAGAACAGGTCCGCATGTTAGCCCTTTGTCTAACAAGGGTCACCCCCGAACCTGTAGGGCCTAACTTACCTTTCTTTGGAATATGCCGTAGAATCGGCCTGCCTTTTTAGGCGCCAATGTCCGTTGGAAGCTGTTTTCAAAGCGTCACGAGCACAGTTCACCCTAGAGAACGGCGTTGGCGCAGGAATTCCCCCCGGAAGCCCCTGCGCCGACCCTCATCAGCCCCGTTCCGCAGGCGTAAAACTTTGAAAACAGCTTCTGTTGGAAATCGTGGAAACTCTGGCTAAGCGGCTCAAAAAGCCCCGCAGCGCATGAGTGCCGTGCATTTCTGGATGAGCGTCCCGGACACCCATTTGGGACCACTGATGAGGGTAATAACTGTGCTTGAAGCCTACCGCAAACATATCGAAGAGCGTGCAGCCCTGGGTATCGTGCCCCAGCCGCTTAACGCCGAACAAACCGCAGGCCTGGTCGAGCTGCTGAAAAATCCCCCGGCTGGCGAAGAAGCTTTCCTCGTTGACTTGATCACCAACCGCGTTCCGCCTGGCGTGGACGAAGCGGCCTACGTCAAGGCCGGTTTCCTTTCCGCCCTGGCCAAGGGCGAAGTCAAGTCCCCCCTGATCGACAAGAAACGTGCGGTAGAACTGCTCGGCACCATGCAGGGCGGCTACAACATCGTGACCCTGGTCGATCTGCTGGACGACGCCGAGCTGGCAGCCGTTGCCGCCGCGCAACTCAAGCACACCCTGCTGATGTTCGACGCCTTCCACGACGTCGCGGAAAAAGCCAAGAAGGGTAACGCCCACGCCAAGGAAGTGATCCAGTCCTGGGCTGACGGCGAGTGGTTCAAGAACCGCCCGGTGCTGGCCGACAAGATCAGCCTGCGCGTATTCAAGGTCACCGGCGAAACCAACACCGACGACCTGTCGCCGGCTCCGGACGCCTGGTCGCGCCCTGACATCCCGCTGCACGCCCTGGCCATGCTGAAAATGGCCCGTGACGGCATCGTGCCTGACCAGCAAGGCGCCATCGGCCCGATGAAACAGATCGAGCAGATGCGCAACGACGGCTTCCCGATCGCCTACGTCGGTGACGTGGTCGGTACCGGTTCGTCGCGTAAATCGGCCACCAACTCGGTGCTGTGGTTCTTCGGCGACGACGTCCCTTACGTGCCGAACAAGCGCGCAGGTGGCTTCTGCTTCGGCAGCAAGATCGCCCCGATCTTCTACAACACCATGGAAGATGCCGGCGCACTGCCGATCGAGTTCGACGTTACCAACATGAACATGGGCGACGTGATCGACCTGTACCCCCATGCTGGCAAGGTCACCAAGCACAACAGCGATGAAGTCCTGACCACCTTCGAAATGAAGACCCCGGTCCTGCTCGACGAAGTCCGTGCCGGCGGTCGTATTCCGCTGATCATCGGCCGCGGCCTGACCGAGAAGGCGCGCGCTGAACTGGGCCTGCCACCTTCGACCCTGTTCAAGCTGCCGGAAGCTCCCGCTGAAAGCACCAAGGGCTACACCCTGGCGCAGAAAATGGTCGGCAAGGCCTGTGGCGTGACGGGCGTTCGTCCTGGCACCTACTGCGAGCCGAAGATGACCACCGTCGGTTCCCAGGACACCACTGGTCCGATGACCCGCGACGAGCTGAAAGACCTGGCCTGCCTGGGCTTCTCCACCGACCTGGTCATGCAGTCGTTCTGCCATACCGCGGCCTATCCGAAGCCGATCGACGTCACCACGCACCACACCCTGCCGGACTTCATCATGACCCGCGGCGGTGTTTCCCTGCGTCCGGGCGACGGCATCATCCACAGCTGGCTGAACCGCATGCTGCTGCCGGACACCGTCGGCACCGGTGGTGACTCCCACACCCGTTTCCCGATCGGCATCTCGTTCCCGGCCGGCTCCGGCCTGGTGGCTTTCGCCGCCGCCACTGGCGTGATGCCATTGGACATGCCGGAATCGATCCTGGTGCGTTTCAAGGGCAAGCTGCAACCCGGCGTCACCCTGCGTGACCTGGTTCATGCCATCCCTTACTACGCCATCCAGAAAGGCCTGCTGACCGTCGAGAAGAAAGGCAAGAAAAACGCCTTCTCCGGCCGCATCCTGGAAATCGAAGGCCTGGAAACCCTGACCGTCGAACAGGCTTTCGAGCTGTCCGACGCCTCGGCCGAACGCTCCGCCGCCGGTTGCACCATCAAGCTGTCGAAAGAGTCGATCGCCGAGTACCTGAAGTCGAACATCACCCTGCTGCGCTGGATGATCGGCGAAGGCTACGGCGATGCCCGCACCCTGGAGCGTCGTGCTCAGGCGATGGAAGCCTGGGTTGCCAACCCGGAGCTGCTGGAAGCCGACAAGGACGCCGAGTACGCGGAAATCATCGAAATCGACCTGGCCGACGTCAAGGAGCCTGTGCTCTGCGCGCCGAACGACCCGGACGACGCCCGTCTGCTCTCCAGCGTTGCTGGCGAGAAGATCGATGAAGTGTTCATCGGTTCCTGCATGACCAACATCGGCCACTTCCGCGCTGCGGGCAAGTTGCTGGACCAGGTCAAAGGCCAGTTGCCAACCCGTCTGTGGCTGTCGCCGCCGACCAAGATGGACGCTCACCAGCTGACCGAAGAAGGCTACTACGGCATCTACGGCAAAGCTGGCGCACGCATGGAAATGCCGGGCTGCTCGCTGTGCATGGGTAACCAGGCACGGGTAGAACCGAACTCCACCGTGGTCTCGACTTCGACCCGTAACTTCCCGAACCGTCTGGGCGACGGCGCGAACGTCTACCTGGCTTCGGCTGAGCTGGCGTCCGTGGCTTCGATCCTGGGTCGCCTGCCGACCGTCGAGGAATACATGGAGTACGCCGGTAAGATCGACAGCATGGCTGCCGACGTTTACCGCTACCTCAGCTTCGACCAGATCGCCGAGTTCCGTGAAGCCGCGGCGAACGCCAAGATTCCGGTCGTTCAAGCCTAAGCTGTACGCGCAATAGAAAAAGCCCCGACTAGTCGGGGCTTTTTTATGCCTGTCGGTTTTATACCTGCCGTTACTGACGCACCAGGCGCTGGTTCGGGAACACAGCCGCTTCGGTACTGCGATACGGATTGATATCCAACCCGCCCCGTCGCACGTAGCGCGCGTACACCGTCAATTTTTCCGGTTTCAACAGGCGTTGCAGGTCAAGGAAGATCCGCTCCACACACTGCTCGTGGAAGTCCGAGTGCTGGCGGAAACTCACCAGATACGCCAGCAGGCTCGCGTGATCCAGCGCCGCGCCGCGATACTCCACCACCACACTGCCCCAGTCCGGCTGGCTGGTCACCGGGCAATTGGACTTGAGCAAATGGCTGTGCACGCTCTCCTCGACAATCCGCGACGCATCGCAACGCAACAGTTCCGGACGCGGATGGGCGTAGTCACTGACACTGATCTCCAGGTCGTCGATGCACACACCCGGCAAAGCGACCACACCCTCGGCCTGCACCTCGCTCAAATGGCGGACCCGCACCCCCACCGGCTTGCCGGCAGCGGCCGACAGATCGGCACGCAGTACCGCTTCCAGACTGGCGGTATCAACGAACGGCGTCTGGTTCAGGGAGTTGAGGTACAGCTTGAAGGACTTGGATTCGATGATATTCGGCGAATCCGCCGGGATGCTGAACTCACCGATCGCCACCACCGGCTTACCGGACGGCAACAACCAGGACAACTCGAAGCAGTTCCAGAAGTCCACGCCGACATACGGCAGGGTCTCGGCGCTCAGGCCCAGCTCGGCCCATTTGGCCGCCCGTGGAATCGGAAACAGCAAAGACGGGGTGTAGGTGGCGATGTACTCACTGGACTTGCCCAGTGGCGAATGTTCGGCGGCGGGATGCATGGCAAAAACCTGACTGAATAAACCCCGCCAGTCTATCGCAATTCACCCGCACGCACGAAAACCCTGGGCCCGGCCGGGCCACTTCAAGGCGCAACCTTCACCGTGCCGACCATTCCCGCCTGGTAATGCCCGGGAATATTGCAGGCAAACTGCAGGTTCCTGGCCTGGCTGAAGGTCCAGGTCAGCTCGGCGGTCTTGCCCGGCTCCACCAGCACACTGTTGGGGTCGTCATGCTTCATCCCGTGCCCCATGGCCCCGTGATCCATGCC
Source organism: Pseudomonas sp. MWU12-2319 (assembly GCF_023242525.1). NCBI lineage: Bacteria > Pseudomonadati > Pseudomonadota > Gammaproteobacteria > Pseudomonadales > Pseudomonadaceae > Pseudomonas > Pseudomonas sp. MWU12-2319. The sequence goes on along the minus strand of NZ_JALJES010000002.1, from coordinate 192,060 downwards.
CGTCATATTCATGCCGGTGGCGGTCAACTGGCCGCCCTGCTGCATCTTGAGCATCTCCTGCTGGTGCTCGGCATGGGCCGCCGCATGGCCCAGGTTGAATTCATGCAGCAGATGACCTTTATTGATCAGCACGAAACGCACGGTTTCACCCGCCCTCACATCCAGTTCCTTGGCACTGAAGGCAATGTCGGTCATGGTCACTTCAACCATACGGGTGGCCTTGCTCGGCGGCGCCGGCTGGCCGAAGTCGTAGCTCTCCGCGGGCGAGGCCAGGGCAGGCAGACTCAGGGCCAGCAAACCGGCCAGCAGCAAGCTGTTACGCAAAAACATAATCACACTCCAAGGGGATGGGCTCCAGGCTGTGTGAAACTGTAAGGCCCGCTCGCTGGCATTGAGCTGACCTTCAGATTACAACTTTGTCAGCTTGCCCCCCGGCCAGCGAGTGCGCGGTATAACGTTCCTGTGTCATTAGCCATGAGTCATCCATGAAACTGCTGATCGTCGAAGACCAACCGAAAACCGGCCATTACTTGCGCCAGGGCCTGAACGAGGCCGGCTTCAACACCGAACTGGTGGCCGACGGCACCACCGGCCAGCATTTGGCGCTGACCGGCGACTACGCGCTGCTGATACTCGATGTCATGCTGCCCGGTCGCGATGGCTGGCAAATCCTCCAGGCCGTGCGCAGCGCCGGCCTGGATATTCCGGTGCTGTTCCTGACCGCCCGCGATGCCGTCGAGGACCGCGTCCACGGCCTGGAGCTGGGTGCCGACGACTACCTGGTCAAGCCGTTCGCCTTTTCCGAACTGCTGGCCCGGGTCCGCAGCCTGCTACGCCGGGGCAGCGCGGCCACCCAGGAAACCCACCTGCAACTGGCCGACCTGCGCCTGGACCTGATTCGTCGCCGGGTCGAACGGGCCGGACAGCGCATCGACCTGACCGCCAAGGAGTTCGCCCTGCTGGAACTGCTGCTGCGGCGCCAGGGCGAGGTCCTGCCCAAATCCCTGATCGCGTCCCAGGTCTGGGACATGAATTTCGACAGCGACACCAATGTCATCGAAGTGGCGATCCGCCGTCTGCGCTTGAAGGTCGACGACGCCCATCCGCACAAGCTGATCCATACCGTGCGCGGCATGGGTTATGTCCTTGAAGAGCGCAACGCCTGATGCGCCGCCTGTCCCTGGGCAGTCGCCTGGCCCTGTTGTTCGCCGCTTGCACCGCCGTGGTTTCGCTGAGCGCGGGCGTACTGTTCAACCGTGCCAGCGAGTCGCACTTCATCGAACTCGACCAGCAACTGCTCGACGCGCGCCTGGCGGCCTTGCGTGGCAGCCTGGCGGGCGTCGGGAACCGCGACGACTTTCAGCAGCGCCGCGAACGGCTGCCGGCCGAACTCAACCTGAGCCCGGACCTGGCCTTGCGGGTCAGCGGCGCCGATGGCCAGCGCTGGTTCAATGCAGCGAATGCCCTGCCCGGCGACCTGCCGACGCAAGCCGGGCTCACCAGCCTGCGAATCGAGGGCACCGCCTATCGGGTCTTCAATGCCCCGCTGGACCCGAGCAAGGCCGACTCACCGCAACTGACCCTGATCCTCGATATCACCCATCACCAGCATTTCCTGCAACGCATGCAGCACCTGATCTGGCTGACGGTCAGCCTTTCGGCCCTGGCCACCGCCCTGCTCGGCGCCTGGGCAGCGCGCAGTGGCTTGCGCCCCTTGCGGCGCATGAGTGAAGTGGCCGCCGGGGTTTCGGCCAGCTCGCTGACCCAGCGCCTGCCCGAGGAACAGATGCCGCCGGAACTGGCGGAGCTGGCGCAGTCGTTCAATGCCATGCTCGCGCGCCTGGATGACTCGTTCCAGCGACTCTCGGCGTTCTCCGCCGATATCGCCCACGAACTGCGTACGCCACTGTCGAACCTGCTGACCCACACCCAGGTCACCCTGACCCGGCCCCGGACGCTGGAGGACTACCGCGAAACCCTGCATAGCAACCTCGAGGAGCTGCAATGGATGGCGCAGCTGGTCAACGACATGCTCTACCTGGCCAAGGCCGACCACGGGCTGCTGACGCCCCGGCGTGAGGCGCTGGAGCTGGCCGATGAGGTGGATGCCCTGCTGGAGTTCTTTACCCCACTGGCGGAAGAGAATCGAGTGCGACTCAAGCGTGAAGGCCAGGCGAGTCTGGCGGGCGATCGCGGCATGCTGCGTCGGGCGTTGTCCAATCTGCTGGACAATGCCTTGCGCTTCACACCTGAGGGCGGCGAGATCGCGGTGAGGCTGGAGAATGTGCCGCAGGGCCTGCGGGTCAGCGTCGAGAATACGGGGGAAGGTATTGCCCCGGGATTGTTGCCGCAGCTGTTCGACCGTTTTTATCGGGCCGACCCGGCACGCCGTGAAGGCAGCAGTGAGCATGCGGGGTTGGGACTGGCGATTACCCAGTCGATCGTTAGGGCCCATGGTGGGCAGATTCGTTGTGAATCGGAGAGGGGCTGGACGCGGTTTGTGATCGAGTTGCCGTGCCAGGCTTAAGACCGAGTCGCGGCCTTCGCGGGCAAGCTCCGCTCCCACAGGTCCTGAGCCGTACACAAAATCCAGGCCTGACTCTGAAACCTTGTGGGAGCGGAGCTTGCCCGCGAAAGGGCCATCCCGGGCTACGAATATCTCAGGGCGTGAGCCGGCTCGATCTTCGCCGCCCGATACGCCGGGTACAGCGTCGCCAGGAAACTGAGGATAAACCCGGCCGAACAGATCAACACCACATCCCCCGCCTGCAACTGCGACGGCAGGTTACTGACGAAATACACGTCGGAACTGAAGATATGCTGCCCACTGACCCGCTCGATCCAACCCACCATTTCACTGACATTCAGTGCTGCAATCACCCCCAGCACACCGCCGATCAAGGTCCCGACAATCCCGATCACCGTGCCCTGGACCATGAAGATCGCCATGATCTGCCGTGGCGTGGCGCCGATGGTGCGCAGGATCGCGATATCCGCGCCCTTGTCGTTCACCACCATGATCAGGGTCGCGATGATATTGAATGCCGCCACCGCGACGATCATCAGCAACAACAGGCCGATCATGGTCTTTTCCATCTTCATGGCACTGAACAGGCTGCCCTGGGTATGGGTCCAGTCATCGGCCTTGAAATCGCTGCCCAGGCCCGTGGCGATGTCCGTGGACACCTGCGGCGCCGCATACAGGTCCTTCACCGCCAGCCGCACGCTCTGCACCTGGTTCGGCTGCCAGTGCTGGATATCCGCCGCGTCGCTCATATGGATCAGCGCCATGGAGCCATCCAGCTCCGCACCGACCTTGAACACCCCGACCACGTTCAGCCGTTGCAGGCGCGGGGTAATACCGCCGGGCTCGGTGCTGGGTTCCGGGACAATCAGGGTCAGCTTGTCGCCGACATTGACCCGGAAGCGCCGCGCGGTGATCTCACCGATCACCACCCCGAACTCACCCGGTTTCAGATCTTCCAGGCGCCCCTGGACAATATGCTGGGCCACAATCGACACCTTGCCTTCCTGGGCCGGGTCGACACCACTGATCTGGATCGGCTGCATCGAACCCTTGTAGGAAAGCATGCCGTCCATTTCGGTAAAGGGCACCGCCGCCGTCACTTCAGGATTCTTCAGCGCCGCCGCAGCCACCGGCTGCCAATCGTCGATGGGTTTGACACCGACGATGGTGGCGTGGGGCACCATACCGAGAATCCGTGAGCTCATTTCCTTCTGGAAACCGTTCATCACCGACAGCACCACGATCATCGCCAGCACGCCCAGGGCGAGGCCGATCATCGAGGTCATCGAGATAAACGAGACAAAACGGTTGCGGCGCTTGGCGCGGGTATAGCGCGTGCCGATGAAAATCGATAACGGTCTGAACATTCGCTGGCCACCGTAGAAAAATAATCGACCCGACACCCGCGCAATTCAACGGGTGCAGGTCCTGGCGAATCAGATAGCGACGAGTTTGCCGTCTTCCAGGTGCAACACGCGATCCATCTGCCGGGCCAGGTTCATGTCGTGGGTCACCACCAGGAACGCCGTGCGCATCGAGGTGCTGAGTTCCAGCATCAAGTCCTGGATGCCCTGGGCGGTATGGTGGTCGAGGTTACCGGTGGGCTCGTCGAGCATCACCAACCCCGGTTTGTTCACCAGGGCCCGGGCAATCGCCACGCGCTGGCGCTCGCCACCGGACAACTCCGACGGCTTGTGCTCCAGGCGATGACCGAGGCCGACCCGCTCCAGCAACGCCGTGGCGCGCTGACGGGCCTCGGGAATCGCGGTGCGCCCGATCAGCAGCGGCATGCAGACGTTCTCCAGCGCGGTGAACTCGGGCAACAGGTGGTGGAACTGGTAGACGAACCCCAGCGAGCGGTTGCGCAACAGGCCACGGGCTTTCTCGCCCAGGGCGGAAAGCTCCTCGCCAGCCAGCCAGACGCTGCCCTGGGACGGTGTATCAAGACCGCCAAGCAGGTTGAGCAAGGTACTTTTGCCCGAACCCGAGCTGCCGACGATCGCCACCCGCTCACCGGCGTGCAGCTCCAGCTGCAGGCCCGACAGGACCACCACCGACTCCGGGCCTTCCTCGTAGGACTTGCCCAGGTCGCGGCAACTCAGCACTGCTTTTTCACTCATGCCCAACTCACTCATAACGTAGCGCCTCCGCAGGCTGGGTGCGCGCCGCACGCCAGGCTGGATACAGGGTGGCGAGAAAACTCAGGACCAGTGCCGCGCCGCAGACCATCAACACATCCTCGGCCATCAACTGGGACGGCAGGTAGTCGATGAAGTACACGTCGGCATTGAGAAACTTGTGCCCGATCAGGCGCTCCAGGGCGGCAATCGCGGCGCTGACGTTCAGCGCGGCGAGAATCCCGACCACCGCGCCGATCAGCGTACCGATCACCCCGATCACGGTGCCCTGGACCATGAAGATCGCCATGATCTGTCCCGGCGTGGAACCCAGGGTGCGCAGGATGGCGATATCGCCCTTCTTGTCGTTCACCACCATCACCAGGGTCGAGATGATGTTGAACGCCGCCACCGCCACGATCAGCAGCAACAGCAGGCCGATCATGGCCTTTTCCATCTTGATCGCCTGGTACAGGTTGCCGTGGGTACGGGTCCAGTCACGGGCGTAGTAATGACCATCGCCCAACTGCTGGGCGATCTCCCAGGCCGTGCGTGGGGCCTGGAACAGGTCGTCGAACTTCAGCCGCAGGCCCTGGACCTGATCCGGCTTCCAGCGATGCAGGCGCGCCAGGTCCTCGAGGTTGGTCACGCCCAGGTAACCGTCCAGCTCACCGGCACCGACATGGAAGATGCCGACCACGGTGAAGCGTTTCATCCGTGGAAACATCCCCGCCGGGGTCACCGTGACTTCCGGGGCGACGAAGGTCAGCTTGTCGCCGAGTCCGACGCCCAGCTTGGTCGCGGCCTTGTCGCCGATGACGATGCCGAAGCTGCCGGGGGTCAGCGCATCGAGTTGGCCCTGCTGCATGAACTGGTCAATGATCGAGACCTTGCGCTCCTGCGCCGGGTCGATGGCATTGAGGATCACCTTCTGCACCTGACCGTTGTTGGTCAACAGGCCCTGCATCTGGGTAAACGGCGCGACGGCCTCTACCTTCGGGTTCTTGAGGATCTTGTCGGCCAGCGCCGGCCAGTTGCTGATCGGCTCATCGGACTCGATGGTCGCGTGGGGCACCATGCCCAGCACGCGGGTGCGCATCTCATGATCGAAGCCGTTCATCACCGAGAGCACCACGATCATCACGACCACGCCAAGCGCGAGTCCGATCATCGAAGTCAGGGAGATGAAAGACACAAAATGATTGCGACGCTTTGCACGGGTATAACGCGTGCCGATAAATACGAAGAGTGGTCTGAACATGTCGGGGCTTGTTCGGAGGAAAAGAAGACGTCCTTGTGGCGAGGTAGGGTCAGCAGCTTTACACTCAGACCATCACCTCTGCCCTGGGTTCGCCATGTCGACATTAGATGAAGAAGATCGCCGCGAATACTACCGTATCGAGGACACGATCGCACTGGAAATCAGCCCCTTGTCCGCCCCCGAAGCGGCGAACAAGGAAGTGTTACAAGATGCTTCTCCGCTCTTCAACCTGCTGAGCGAACTGCACCTGAGCGAATTCGAGTCCCAGCACCTGCTGCGCCAGGTCAGCGAGCGTGACCGAAGCCTGACGGCCTTCCTCAAGGCCCAGAACAAGCGCATCGACCTGCTGAGCCAGGTAATGGCCTATTCGGTGCTAGGCGAGTTCGGCGAACCGCAACGGGTGACTCTTTCCGAAGGCGGCCTGGAGTTCGAACACCATATCGCCTATCCCGCCGGCAGCCACCTGGCGATCAAGATGGTGCTGATGCCCCAGGCGCTCGGACTGTTGCTGCGGGCCAAGGTAACCCATTGCGCGCCCCGCCACTTCGGCACCTTCGACATCGGCACCGAGTTCGAAGCCTTGACCGATGCCCAGCGCCAGTTGCTGGCGCGGCATATCCTGCAGAAACAGGCGCAGGAGCGACGCCTGGCCCGGGAGCAGAGCGACCCCGAGGCCACCTGATCCCTGCGGCTGCAACCAGCCTGCCGTCTTAACCTAGTAACCGTATTTTTTCTCCCTGAAGGAGCAGTCGTGACTCTGATTTATGGCCATCGTGGCGCCAAAGGTGAAGCACCGGAAAACACCCTGACCAGTTTCCAGGAATGCCTCAAGCACGGCGTACGCCGTTGCGAGCTGGACCTGCACCTGTCCATGGACGGTGAACTGATGGTCATCCATGACCCGACCCTCAAGCGCACCACCGACCGCCGCGGCAAGGTGGTCGAACACTCCGCCGCCGAGCTGGTGACCTATGACGCGCGCCAGGGCGGTCCGGGCTGGATCAAGCCCTGCCCGATTCCACGCCTGGAAGAACTGTTCGAACAGTGCGATTTCGAGCACTGGCAACTGGAAGTCAAGAGCGCCTCGCGCACCCGGGCGGCGACCACCGTGCTGGCGATCCGCGAAATGGCCCAGCGTTTCGGCCTGCTGGACAAGGTCACCGTCACTTCCAGCTCCCGGGAAGTGCTCAAGGCCGCCCTGGAACTGACCCCGGACCTGTCACGCGGACTGGTAGCCGAATATGCCTGGCTCGACCCGTTGAAGGTCGCCCAGAGTTATGGCTGCGAGATTCTGGCGTTGAACTGGACACTCTGCACCCCGGAACGCCTGATCAAGGCCCAGCGTCAGGGTCTGCATGTGTCGGTGTGGACGGTCAACGAACCGGCGCTGATGCGCAGGCTCGCTGACTTCGGCGTCGATAGCCTGATTACAGACTTTCCCGGTTTGGCCACGGCCACACTTGGCAAAGGCTGAAATCGGTCTCCCCGGCCGGCTCAGGCCACCGGCCGGAGCCGCTCAAAAAAGCCGGTTGAGACCATCGTACGCCGCTACCCGATAGGCTTCGGCCATGGTCGGGTAGTTGAAGGTGGTGTTGACGAAGTACTTCAGGGTGTTGTTCTCGCCCGGCTGGTTCATGATCGCCTGACCGATGTGCACGATCTCCGACGCCTGGTAACCGAAACAGTGCACCCCCAGGACTTCCAGGGTTTCACGGTGGAACAGGATCTTCAGCATGCCTTGCGGCTCGCCGGCGATCTGCGCCCGGGCCATGCTCTTGAAGAACGCCTTGCCGACTTCGTAAGGCACCTTGGCCTTGGTCAGTTCATGCTCGTTCTTGCCGATCGAGCTGATCTCCGGAATGGTGTAGATCCCGGTCGGCACGTCGTTGACATAACGCCAGCTGCCGTTGTCGACAATGCTGCCCGCCGCCGAACGCCCCTGGTCGTGGGCGGCACTGGCCAGGCTCGGCCAGCCGATCACATCACCGGCGCCGTAGATGTTCGGCACGCAGGTGCGATAGTTCTCGTCGACCTCGATCTGGCCACGGCTGTTGACCTTGACCCCGATGTTCTCCATGCCCAACTTGTCGGTGTTGCCGGTCCGGCCGTTGCACCAGAGCAAGGCGTCGGCCTTGATCTTCTTGCCCGACTTCAGGTGCAGGATCACCCCGTTGTCCAGGCCTTCGACCCGGTCGTACTCTTCGTTGTGACGCACGGTGATGTTGTTGTTGCTGAAGTGGTAGCTCAGGGCCTGGGAAATTTCCGAATCCAGGAAGCTGAGCAACTGGTCGCGGTTGTCCACCAGTTCCACCAGCACGCCGAGACCACTGAAGATCGAGGCGTATTCACAACCGATCACCCCGGCACCATAGATGATCAGCTTGCGCGGCGTATGGCCGAGGCTGAGGATGGTGTCGCTATCGTAGATACGCGGGTGGTGGAAATCGATATCGGCCGGGCGATATGGACGCGAACCGGTGGCGATGATGATGTGCTTGGCCACCAGTTTCTCGACCACCCCGTTGGAGCAGACCACTTCGATGGTCTGCTCGTCGGCGAAGCTGCCGGTGCCGAAGAACAGGTCAACCCGGTTGCGGGCGTAGAAGCCGGTGCGCGAAGCGACCTGCTTGGAAATGACCTTCTCGGCGCTTTTCAGCACGTCCGGGAAGGAAAACCAGCGCGGTTCACCAATGGCCCGGAACATCGGGTTGGTGTTGAACTGCATGATCTGCCGGACCGAGTGACGCAAGGCCTTGGACGGGATGGTCCCCAGGTGGGTGCAGTTACCGCCGACCTGGCGACGGCTGTCGACCATCGCCACCTTGCGCCCCGCTTTCGCGGCGTTCATTGCCGCGCCTTCACCAGCAGGGCCGGAACCCAGTACCACTACGTCGTAGTTGTAGACAGCCATGCGTACTCCTCAGAACAGGCCGAGGCACCCCTCTGGCACCTGCGGCTAAATCATGTCGCGGCCAGCGACATGAAGGATCAAATCTCGGTGTGCAGTCTATAGAAGCTTCAACGCCGCGCACATTAACCCTTGGTCGCGTCGTAGGCCAGCTTTGCCTGCACTACATGTTATGCCCGTCACCCTTGGCCAGGCGCTCGAACGCCTGATTTGTCCGTGTGACGAAACCTGTATCGGCACGCATCACAAAAAATGCGGCAATCATGTGTTTTTCCGCGTAATCCCAGCCACGCTCGGGCCCCAGTATCAGCAACAGCGTCGAAAAACCGTCGGCCATCAACGTCGACGGGTGAATCACCGTGACCGATGCCAGGTTGTGGGTAATCGGCGCGCCGGTCAGGGCATCGAAGGTGTGGGAATAACGCTTGCCGTCCTGTTCGAAATAATTACGGTAATCGCCCGACGTGGAAACGCCATAACCGTCGAGGGCGATGATCCGCTGCGCCACCTGCTCGTCATCCCGTGGCACCTCCAGGGCGATCCGCCAGGGACTGCCATCGGGCTTTTTGCCGACGGCCTTCAACTCGCCAGTGGCTTCGGCGAGAAAACTGTCCAGGCCAAGTGCCTGCAAACGCGCGACGATACGGTCCACCGTATAACCCGCCGCGATGCTGTTGAAGTCCACCTCCACGGCGGCGTCCTTGCACAGTTGGTCGCCGTCAATCCGCAGGTACCGGTGGCCGACACGCTGACGCACCTCGGCCAACCGTGCCGCGTCCGGCACCTTTTCCTCGCGCCCCTGCGGACCGAAGCCCCAGAGGTTCATCAAAGGCTCGACCGTCAGGTCGTAGGCACCGTCGCTGTCCAGCGACAACTGTTCGCCGACGCGGACCAGTTCCAGAATAGAAGAGGGCATGACCTGGCAACTGTGGGCCGGTAGCTCGTTGAAGCGCTCGATATCCGAGTCGCCACGATAGGTCGACATCTGCCGGTCGACCTCGGCCAGGATCGCCTCGACCGCGGGCTTGACCTCGGCGACCGCCGGGCCACCGGCATGCCGGACGTACTGGATCGAATAGGTGCTGCCCATGGTCGGGCCGCCAAACTGCTCCAGCGAATCTGCGTTACCGCAACCGCCGAGCAGGACAAAAACACCGCTCAGCACCAGGGCGGGTAACAAAGGCATGGCAGGCTGTGGATTTGACATAGTCTGTAGAAAGGCCCTTTTCGAGGTTGACCATTATGCGTCAGATAGCCGCCTGCCTATTACTGATCTTCAGCTCGCTGACCTGGGCCGGCCCCACCGAACGCCTGAAGGAAGCGCATTTCCCCAGCCAATGGCACAACGGTAGCGAAACCCTCGAACTCAAGGGGCAAAGCGTCCTCACCTACCTCTGGGCCGACGTCTATGCCGCCGCGCTGTATAGCCCCTCCGGCATCAGCGCCCGCCAGGCCGTCACCGAACTGCGCGACCTGCGCCTGGAACTCTATTACTTTCGCGACATCGACCGAAGCGATGTCATCAAGGCCGCCACCGCCACCCTGCAACGCCAGCAAACAGTGGCTACCCTGGCCCGCCTGCAAGGCGAACTGGACAGCCTGCACCAGAGTTTCAAGGACATTCAGCGCGGTGATCGCTATGCACTCGACTACCGGGTCGGACAAGGGCTGAACCTGGAGCGCAACGGCCAGGTGATCTTCAGCAGTCGCGATCCGGAACTGGCCAGGGTGTACTTCGGTATCTGGCTGGCCCCGCAAGGCCTGTCGGATCCGTTACGGGAAACACTGTTGGCACAAAACCACGGCTGAAGCCGTCTAGATCAAGGGTTGTGCCACTTAGCCAGTAGCCTAGGTTTTTTGTTGCCTGATGACTCTAATACACATATCGTTACATAACTGTACTGCCAGCGTGCGTATGCCTGAAAGGTTCAGTAAGGACGAGCAAAGACGATGGATTGCTTATAAGACAGACAAAGAGAGTAAATAACATGGCCTCGAATACGGGCAAGGGCAAGGCGATTTTTCGCGTTGTCAGCGGCAATTTCCTTGAGATGTTCGACTTCATGGTTTACGGCTTTTATGCCACGGCCATCGCTAAAACCTTCTTTCCTGCCGACAGCGCATTTGCATCCCTGATGCTCTCGCTCGCCACCTTTGGTGCCGGCTTCCTGATGCGCCCGCTGGGTGCAATTTTCCTCGGCGCCTACATTGACCGCCATGGCCGTCGCCAAGGCCTGATCATCACCCTGGCGCTGATGGCGGCGGGCACGGTGCTGATTGCCTGCGTACCCGGCTATGCGACCCTGGGCGTTGCGGCACCGCTGCTGGTCCTGCTCGGTCGCTTGCTGCAGGGCTTCTCCGCCGGCGTGGAACTGGGCGGCGTCTCGGTCTACCTGGCCGAGATCTCGACCCCGGGCCGCAAGGGCTTTTTCGTCAGTTGGCAGTCCGCCAGCCAACAGGCCGCGGTGGTTTTCGCCGGCTTGCTGGGTGTGGGCCTCAACCACTGGCTGAGCCCAGAACAAATGGGTGACTGGGGCTGGCGCGTACCGTTCCTGGTGGGCTGCATGATCGTTCCGGCAATCTTCCTCATCCGTCGCTCGCTGGAAGAAACACCTGAGTTCCAGGCACGCAAACATCGTCCGAGCCTGTCGGAAGTGATGCGTTCAATCGGTCAGAATTTCGGCCTGGTGCTGGCGGGCACGGCACTGGTGATCATGACCACCGTGTCCTTCTACCTGATCACCGCCTACACCCCGACTTTCGGCAAGTCAGAGCTGCACCTGTCGGACTTCGATGCCCTGCTGGTGACCGTCTGCGTCGGCCTGTCGAATTTCTTCTGGCTGCCGGTGATGGGTGCGCTGTCCGACAAGATCGGGCGCAAACCGTTGCTGCTGGCGGCGACCATCCTGGCGATCCTCACCGCGTATCCAGTGCTGTCCTGGCTGGTGTCGGCGCCAAGCTTCAGTCACCTGCTGATCGCCTTGCTGTGGCTGTCGTTCCTCTATGGCTCCTACAACGGTGCCATGGTGGTGGCGCTGACCGAGATCATGCCGGTCGAAGTGCGGACCACCGGTTTCTCCCTGGCCTACAGCCTGGCGACGGCGACCTTCGGCGGCTTTACCCCGGCGGTCTGTACCTATCTGATCCACGTGCTGGACAACAAGGCGGCACCGGGCATCTGGCTCAGTGCCGCGGCAATACTGGGGTTGATTGCGACCCTGGTACTGTTCCGTGGCAACAAGCATGAACTGCGCACGGCGCAGATGGCTGTGTCCAGCCGCGGCTGAGCAGACACCTTCACCCGCCAGCAAACGCCCGCAATGCCGGCGCTTGCTGGTCACCTCGCGCGCAGCACGGACGTTGCGCGGCGGTTTGCCAAGGGCTCCCCGCCCATCACGGCCCCGGCCTTGACCGTTCGGCCACACGCGACTCACCGGCAACCTTCAACGACTGGCTCCACCCCCCTCCCAGGGCCTTGTACAGGTTCACCTGATTGATCTCCCGGGCCAGCTCCAGCTGCGACCATTTCTGCTGCGCCTCGAACAGCGAGCGATGGGCATCCATCGTCGAGAAGTAGCTGTCCATCCCCGCCTCGAAACGCAATCGCGACTGTCGATAGGCCTCCTGGTAGTCCTCCACCAGGCGCTTCTGCGCCGCCACCTGGGTGAGCATCTCCTGGCGGGCATTGAGCGCATCGGCCGCTTCGCGAAAGGCATTCTGCACCGTCGCCTCATAGGCCGCGGCCCGGCCATCGAATCGTGCATGCGCGCCATCCACCTGAGCCCGTCGGGCACCGCCATCGATCAGGGTCAGGGAGCCGCTCAGGGCGGTCGACCAGAACTGCGCCGGGGCGCTGAGCAAGCGGGAAAAGTCGCCGCTCAGGCTACCCAGCGCCGACGTCAGGGAAAAGGTCGGGAAGTAGGCGCTACGCGCCGCGCCGATATCCGCATTGGCCGCGCGCAGCAAGGCTTCGGCCGCCATGATGTCGGGGCGTCGGGTCATCAGCGAAGAAGGCAGCCCGGCCGGCACATCGGCGGTGGCCAGGGACTCGCCCAACACCCCACTGGGCAAGAGGGCCGGTGGCACCGGCTGACCGACCAGTACCCGCAGTGCATTCATGTTCTGCGCCACCTGCATGCGATAGGTGTTGATCTGCACCGCCGCGGTATTGGTTTGCGCATCGGCCTGATGCACATCGATCTGCGCACTGGAGCCCAGGTTGTAGCTCTTGCGCAGCAACTGCCCGTAGTGGTTCTGGGTCTCGTAGGTGGTCTGGGCGAGATCCAGCAGGTTCTGGCTGGCCTTGAGGCTCAACCAGGTACTGGCGACCTCTCCGATCAGCGCCAGCCGAGCCGTCTGATAGTCCGCTTCGGAAGCTTCGAAGCGAGCGCCGGCGGCGCTTCTCTGGCTACGTATGCGCCCGAACAGATCCAGTTCGTAGGAGGTGAAACCGGCTGTCGCCTGAAAGGTATTGGCGATACTGCCCGCACTGTCCCCACCGCCCGGCGTGCGCACCAGCGGCGGTAACTTGCTGCGCCCGGCATAGGTATCGATGCCGATCGAGGGGAACAACGCCGACTCTGCACCGGCATAACCGGCCCGGGCTTCTTCCACGCTGGCGGCGAACTGGCGCAGGCCGCGATTGTTCTCCAGCGCCAGCTCGATCAGGGTCCGCAGCCGCGGATCGACGATAAACCCATGCCAATCGTGATCGAACGCCTCCCTGGCCGTACAACAGGCGCCTGCCGAACTGGCCGGCCACTGCTGGTCGATCGGCGCATCGGGCTTTTCATAGGGCGGATCCAGCGAACAGGCGCTGAGCAGGAACAGGGACATCAGGCAAGTCGAAGGTACACAACGGTTCATGATCCACCTCTATCAACGCAGGCCCAACCAGGCTCGCAAGGGTGAAACCAGGGCATCCCACAGGCCGCCACGGGCCCCGGCCACCCGCGACAGGGGCTGTTTGCGCAATCGCGGCGCAGCCGGTCGATAACTCGGTAGCGCGTCATGGGACGGCTCCCCGGATGGCCGGGAGAACGACGGCAGCGAACGACGCTCCCCCAGCAACGAACGGCGCAGCAGGGTGCCAAAGGCCATGGCCGGCTCGGCCTTGCTCGCCACATTGACGCTGGCATCACTGAACAACCGGGCGATAAGGCGCTGGCGCAGCCCCTCCTCGAGGTCGACAAAACGCAACCCCAGACGATCGTTGCCCTGGTTGCGCATGACCTCCACGGCGAGCCAACCGAGCGAGGGGATCCATAAGTGCCCGCGCACACCGGGCTTGATCAAGTCGGCAACGGCACAAGACAAGCACACCCCGCTGACCGAAATATCCACCAGACGCCCCGCAAAGGTTTTCGTCCCCAGTCTCAAGCCAGTGGCTTCATCAATGGGAAAGCGCTCTTCGCCATGCAGCCGCGGCCGGTCAACGCAGGCCACCAGCGTCGCCAGGTTGTAGATCAATGCGACCACGGTCCAGCACAGGTTGAACAGCATGTTGCCGTCAAAGGCCGCGGCCGTGGCAATGGCGGTGAACGCGCCCACCTGGGAGAACAGGATCAATGCCAGAAAGAACCCGAACAGCTTCCAGTGGATCAGGGTGCGGGTGCGATCGAGCCCCTTGGCGGTCACCTTGAAGGGGCGGCCGAACGGCCGAATCATTGCACTGGCAATCGTCGCGGTGACCGCCAGGGCCGCGACGATCTGCGTGACCTCGGTGAACACCGGCAGGGTTCGGCGTGCCGTGACCCAGGTGCCGTAGCCCCAGAAAGCGATCAGTGCCGGCATGCCGAAAGCCAGGAAATCCAAGGGCTTGGCATAGAACCCGGCAATGCCGAAGTACCAGTAGAGCACCGGTGAGACCAGCAGCATCAGGATGAAGGGTTTGGAGAACCAGTGCATCAGGCCATGCAGGTAGTGCACTCGATCATTGAAACTGTAGCCACGGCCACGCAGCGGCCCCTCCTTCAACAGCGCGACCTGGAGGGTTCCCAGGCACCAGCGCGCACGCTGGTTGATGTACTCGGTCAGCCCCTCGGCCGACAAACCGATGGACAGTCGCTCGTTGAGCCAGCGGGTCACATAGCCTTGTTGCAGCAGGCGGCAGGTGGTGTAGATGTCCTCGCAGACCGAGCCGGTGGGAAAACCGCCGATGCGGGTAATCAGGTCACGCCGCACCACAAAGGAGGTGCCCACGCAGAACGCCGCGTCCCAGCCATCCTTGGCCGGCTGGAAAACATCGAAGAAGACTCGCTGCTCGTCCACCCAGCAATCGGACGAGCCGAGATTGTGCTGGATCGGATCCGGGTTGTAGTAGAACTGCGGTGTCTGCACCAGGCCTACCCGTGGGTCCTCGAACAATCCCAGGATCCGCATCAGGATCGGTTGCTGGGCAGCGAAATCGGCGTCCAGCACCAGAATGTACGGCGCATTGCTGCTGGCGGCCGACTGGCGCAATCCGTTGTTCAGATTGCCGGCCTTGGCGTGGGTATTGTCCGCACGCCGGGCATATTGCACCCCGGCCTCGGCGCAATAGTCACGCAACCAGTCGCGCCGGGTATCGTCCAGCACCCAGACAGTGAAGTTGGGGTAATCGATGGCCTGGGCGGCAAGAATGGTTTTCTCCAGGATCTCCAGGCCTTCGTTGTAGGTGGCGATAAACACATCCACCGCCGGCACGTCGCGCCCGGCCGCCCGCAAGCGACGCTCGCCGGCATCGGCACTGGCCCGGTGATCGCTGCGACCGAGCAGGACGATAATGGAAAACAGCGTGTAACCGATGGCCATCAGCTCGAAAAACAGAAAGGCATAGGCCCATACCGTGGCAAATCCGCCATGCCCGTCGGGCAAGGTGTCGCGGATACGCCAGGCAGCATAATTGATCAGCAACACGGCAGTGATCGCACCAAAACCGGCTCGGGCAGCCCATTGCTCACGCCGGGTCAGGCAACTGAAAAGAATGACCACGGCCAGGGTCCAGAAATTGATTTGCATAAGATGCAACGAGTCCAGTACCTGCATATCAGTCCGCCTCCTGGGCGCCGGTAAAGGGATTGACGCCGGTGGCCGCAATAGCGGCCCATGCCGTGGCGCCCAGATGAGGCAGGTGGTAGTAGAAGAAATCGTTGCGCGGCGAATCCGGA
The DNA here is from genome assembly GCF_023242525.1 of Pseudomonas sp. MWU12-2319. NCBI lineage: Bacteria > Pseudomonadati > Pseudomonadota > Gammaproteobacteria > Pseudomonadales > Pseudomonadaceae > Pseudomonas > Pseudomonas sp. MWU12-2319. The sequence goes on along the minus strand of NZ_JALJES010000002.1, from coordinate 176,099 downwards.
CCGATGGCCAGCCCGGTACTGATTTGCGCCTGCGGCGTCGCGAAGAGCCAACCATGGCCGGCCTGCAACGCCAGCAATACCGACCACAAGGGTTGGGCCCGGTCGGGCAGACCACTCAGACGTGCCACCGCCGCGGCCTGGGCGGTGCCCTCGGTCCAGACGCCGTCGGGGTTGCGGTTGAAGCCGTAGCCGTCGGCGAAACGGTGGCTTTGATCGACAAAGGCAAACACCCGCCGCCAGTCCCGCGGCGGATCGGGAACCGCCAGCAGCGGCCAGAGCTGCGCGTCCAGCCCCGAGCGCAGGCGATCCGACGTTCGCCCATCCTCGCCGGTACCAATCAGAAAGCGCCCCTCACGGTCATCCCACTGGCTTTGCACGAAACCCAGGGCAACCTGCGCCTGGAGCCGCGCATCCGGGTCCGCCGTCAGGCGGTCGAGCGCGATCCAGGCGGCAACCAGGTCGATATTGTGCTCGGTGGACTTCCAGCCTTGCCGGACCTGCTGGTTGAGGTAGCCATAGACGCCGCCGCTGAAGCCCGGGGGTATCTGGGTGTCGTAGGTGTTCTGCCGGACCCAGCGTAGCACCCGCTGGGCCGCGGCAAGATAAGACGGTTCGGCGGTCTGGCGGAAAGCCTCGAGCAGCGCAAGCGCCCCCCAGGCCTGATTGCCGGTGGCACTGCTGACCTGGTAGGCATCCTGGCTCCAGGCATTGCGCTCAGTACTCCAATACCCCGCCAACGCTATGGCCTGGCCCTTGATCGGACCGGCCGCATAGGCATTACGCAAGCGCCCGTCGGCGTACTCGGGGTCATGTTCCACGGCGAACGCCAGGGCATCGGCCAGCCGGCGAGCGGACTGCGCCTTGCCACAGGCGAACAGGGCGATGCTGGCCAGGGCGTTGTCATAGGTGAAGGCCACCCCGCGCAGCGCCAGTATTGCCGGAGGCTGTCCATCCAGGGCCGGATAGCTGGTCAGCAGCACCGGACCGGTACCGGGATAGGCCTGTGTCGCCTGATCCAATGCGCCACAGGTGTCCGCCGCCAGTTGCCCCCGGGCTGGCAGCGCCCAGGCCAGTTGCCCGAGACCCAGCAACCACGCGCCGACCAGCCAGGCCACGCCGCGCCAGCGGCTCATTTCCCCACGACCTCGGCGGAAGCCCAGAGTCCGGGCTTGCACACCATGCTTCGTTGCCTGTCACTGAGATTCGCGGCAAAGGTGGCGACCACATACACGGAGTTCTGCTCGGCGTAGGGGAAAGGCACGCTGTAGGTTCCCGGCTGCAGGTCGGATGAGTGGGACAGCAGTTGCTCGACCTTGGCCGTCAGCGGCTCCTCCAGCCCGCGAATGCTCACCTTCAGCACCGTGTCACGATCGATTTTGCTCGCCACCCGCTCGGGAAAGACCGCGATGACGTAGCTCTCCCCACAATTGGTCGCGCGCACCAGGGTCGAGCCGGCGCGCACCAGCGTACCTTGGGGCGCCACCACCTCCTGGACCGTCCCGGCGGAATAGGCCACCACGTCATAGCCGGACATCAGTTTGATCCGGCTGTTTTCCGCCTCGATCAAGCCGTCGAGCTTTTGCAGCTCCTGCTCCACCGTGGAGCGGTTGCGCTCCTGGTTGTCCAGGCTCAGCTTCAAGGTGACCAGATGCGAGCTGAGGTCGAACATGCGCAACTGGTCAGGGTCCAGGTAGACCTGCTGGTTGGCCGCGCTCAGATCGCCATTGCTGATACCCAACTGTGACCTGACGGTCTCCGCGGCGCCCTGCAACGAGGCCAACTGGGCTTTCGACGAGTCGACCAAGGCATTACTGACCGCTCCCTGGCGGAACAACTCGAGATTGCGCTCCACCGTATCCTGAGCTTCTTTCAAGCGCGCGCTGGCGGCGTAATTTTCGGCCCGCAGGGCTTTCTGGCCGAACAACTGGCGGGTATGGAAAGCCGCCTGGTATTGCTGGCTGATTTTCTCCAGCGCCTGGTAGTACTGCTGGTCATGTTCGAACTGGCTGAGGGAAGACGACAACTCCTGCTCCAGGCTCAAGCGCCGGGTTTGCAAGGTCAGCAAGGTGTCTTGATTGGCCCGGGGGTTTTCCACCACGGCCAGTTGCTGTCCCTCGACAAAGGAGGTGCCCGACTTGATGTTGAGGGAACTCACCACGCCATCGATGGGTGTGGTCAGCAAAATCACCGGGGCATTGAGGATGGCCCGCGTGGCCGACGTCGATAACAACGGCATGAACAAGGTCGACAACAACAGCCACAGGATAAAGACCAGGATGCCCACACCCACCAGTCGGGGTAGCAGGGACAATGGAAAGTGCCTTGTGCGCTCTTCGGTCATGTCAGGTTCTCCCGATAGGACATGAAGACATTCATTCTCAACAAGCAGCCAGTAGCCGCACGTTATCGTGAAAGGCATAAAGCAGGTGTTACCAGCAAAGATGTCCCATCATCAGGCCACTACTTGATCTGCCTGACTTAGTTGGTTTCTTAGTGTTGTGAGCAGGAATGATATTCCTGTCTTTTTGGAAGTTGGCATCCGCTCATAGTGACCACTTATCCACTACTTATGTTGCCTGTTTATGACCGAAAGGGACCTGGCGACTTCCACCCTTGCCTGATGGCTAAACGCAGGCATTTTGATAGCTATCCCTTGGAATAGTTTGGGCGTTGTCAGTGGCGACACTAAGTTCAGTTTTTCCCAGTGTCAAGCGCCCGAACATCGGAAACTTGATGACGCCAATTATGTAGCACCCCGTAAATGGGATCCATTAAATGGACGCCCCCCACCCAATGATCAGCAACCAATTATTTTCTCTAGTATTTTAATTGCCTGGAAAAACAAAATGAAAAACACCTCTATATTGATATGATTTCAGCAAAACAACCTACCAGATGAAAGCGATATAACAACAGCGCCCCGCTCAAAGCATCGAAACAACACCTGTTATAAATCCGTCACTCAGGCCCCAATGAAAACGCCCCGACAAGTCGGGGCGTTTTGATGTGCGGCTATTGCTTAGCGCGGGAACGCAGGCGGGTTGACCCCGGCCATGTCTTCCATCACGCGAACCACCTGGCAGCTGTAACCGAATTCGTTGTCGTACCAGACGTACAGGACAACACGGTTATCGTTGCAGATGGTCGCTTCAGCGTCGACCACACCGGCGTGGCGCGAACCGACGAAGTCGGTGGAGACCACTTCCTGGGAATTGACGAAATCGATCTGCTTGTGCAGATCCGAGTGCAGCGCCATGTAGCGCAGGTACTCGTTCATCTCTTCGCGAGTGGTGGCTTTCTCAAGGTTCAGGTTGAGAATGGCCATCGACACGTTTGGCGTCGGCACACGGATCGCGTTACCGGTCAATTTGCCGGCCAGTTCAGGCAAGGCCTTGGCGGCAGCGGTGGCGGCACCGGTCTCGGTGATCACCATGTTCAGCGCGGCGCTACGGCCACGGCGATCGCCCTTGTGGAAGTTGTCGATCAGGTTCTGGTCGTTGGTGTACGAGTGAACCGTTTCAACGTGACCGTTGACGATGCCGAACTTGTCGTTGACGGCCTTGAGCACCGGCACGATGGCGTTGGTGGTGCAGGACGCCGCGGAAACGATCTTGTCGTCGGCGGTGATTTCGCCATGGTTGATGCCATGCACGATGTTCTTCAGCTTGCCCTTGCCCGGTGCGGTCAGGACAACGCGGTCGATCCCCGGGCAGGCCAGGTGCTGGCCCAGGCCCTCGGCGTCACGCCATACACCGGTGTTGTCCACCAGCAGGGCGTTCTTGATGCCGTACTGGGTGTAGTCCACCTCGGTCGGGTTCTTCGCGTAGATGACCTGGATCAGGTTACCGTTGGCGGTGATGGTGTTGTTTTCTTCGTCAATGGTGATGGTGCCGTTGAAGGAACCGTGCACCGAATCGCGACGCAACAGGCTGGCGCGCTTGGTCAGGTCGTTCTCGGCGCCCTTGCGCACCACGATGGCACGCAGACGCAGGCCGTCGCCGCCACCGGTTTTCTCGATCAGGATACGGGCCAGCAGGCGACCGATACGACCGAAACCGTACAGCACCACATCAGTGCCCTTGCGACCGCCAGCGCTTTGCTGGCCAACCACATCGGCCAGTTCTTCGCGAACGAACTGTTCGGCGCTACGGCCATTGCCTTGCGTCTTGAATTTCACGGCCAGCTTGCCCAGGTCCACCGAAGCGGCACCCAGCTTGAGCTCGCTCATCGCCTTGAGCAGCGGGAAAGTCTCGTGGACGGACAGTTCGACATCATCACTCTGACGATGGCGAGCAAAGCGGTGAGCCTTGAGAATCGCGATGACAGACTGGTTGATCAGGCTGCGGCCATAGATCGAACTCACCACATTGTTATTGCGGTAGAGCTGACCGATAAGCGGGATCATCGCTTCTGCAAGCGCTTCACGATCAATCCACTCACCAAGACACTGGTCGGGCTTCTGAGTCACGGGAACCTTCCACATGTAGGGGCTGAAAAAAGGGGCTACATTATGCCGCCGAGTGGCCCTGCGAGCAATGCGCGCCTGTCGTGCATCCAGCAACAAAAACCCTTTTGAAAAAAACGCACCCCGCGCCAGCCCAGTAAATACGCGGCTTGCAGCAGGGCACAAAATGAGTGCTCATGGGCGACTTGTCCGTAACCCTCCAAAACATACGCCCGATACGGCACTACATAATGGGTCGAAAAGCGCTATTTCTTGTCTTAGCCACTACATTTCCCTCAATGCGTAATAGAAACAGTCTGCAACTGACAGGCGGCACCCGGGACCGTTACAATTACCGACTTTGTCGCAACGCTTGGAGCTCAACCTTCCGTGCCCGTTCTGCGTCTACCGCTTCTCCCTGCCGCGGCAGGTAAACAGCACTGGGGCAATCTCCCCGGTGCCGCCCTGAGCCTGGCCATTGCCGAGGCTGCCAGCGCTGCCAAGCGCTTCACCCTGCTGCTGACCGCCGACAGCCAAAGTGCCGAACGGCTCGAACAGGAGCTGAGTTTCTTCGCCCCGGACTTGCCGGTGCTGCATTTCCCGGACTGGGAAACCCTGCCCTACGATCTGTTTTCGCCGCACCAGGACATCATCTCCCAGCGCATTGCCAGCCTTTATCGGCTGCCGGAGCTGGTCCATGGCGTACTGGTGGTGCCGATCACCACCGCCCTGCACCGCCTGGCGCCGACCAAGTTCCTGCTGGGCAGCAGCCTGGTGCTGGATATCGGCCAGAAGCTCGATGTGGAGCAGATGCGTACGCGGCTGGAGGCCACCGGTTACCGTTGCGTCGACACGGTCTACGAGCATGGCGAGTTCGCCGTGCGTGGCGCCCTGATCGACCTGTTCCCGATGGGCAGCAAACTGCCGTACCGCATCGACCTGTTCGACGACGAGATCGAGACGCTGCGCACCTTCGACCCGGAAAACCAGCGCTCCATCGACAAGGTCGATTCGGTGCGCCTGCTGCCGGCCAAGGAGTTTCCACTGCAGAAAGAAGCGGTCACCCGCTTCAAGGCGCGCTTTCGCGAACGCTTCGATGTCGACTTCCGCCGTTGCCCGATCTTCCAAGACCTGAACAGCGGGATCACCCCCGCCGGTATCGAGTACTACCTGCCGCTGTTCTTCGAGGAAACCTCGACCCTGTTCGACTACCTGCCCCAGGACACCCAGGTGTTCTCCCTGCCGGGCATCGAGCAGGCGGCGGAAAACTTCTGGAACGATGTGCGCAACCGCTACGAGGAGCGTCGCGTCGACCCGACCCGGCCACTGCTGCCACCGGCCGAGCTGTTCCTCCCGGTGGAAGACTGCTTCGCCCGCCTGAAAAGCTGGCCGCGGGTGGTCGCCAGCCAGCAGGACGTGGAAACCGGCATCGGCCGTGAACGCTTCGCCGCCCGTGAACTGCCGAACCTGGCGATCGAGGCCAAGGCCAACCAGCCGCTGGCGGCCCTCTCCGCGTTCCTCGACGAGTTCCCTGGCCGGGTGCTGTTCACCGCCGAATCCGCCGGGCGCCGGGAAGTCCTGCTGGAACTGCTCGAACGCCTGAAACTGCGGCCGAAGACCGTCGACAGTTGGCCGGACTTCGCCGCCGGCAAGGATCGCCTGGCAATCACCATCGCGCCGCTGGACGAAGGCCTGGTGCTGGACGATCCGGCCCTGGCGCTGATTGCCGAAAGCCCGTTGTTCGGCCAGCGCGTGATGCAGCGCCGGCGTCGGGAAAAACGCGCCGACGCCAACAACGACGCAGTGATCAAGAACCTCACCGAGCTGCGCGAAGGCGCACCGGTGGTGCATATCGACCACGGTGTCGGCCGCTACCTGGGCCTGGCGACCCTGGAGATCGACAACCAGGTCGCCGAGTTCCTCACCCTGGCCTACGCCGAGGGCGCCAAGCTCTATGTGCCGGTGGCCAACCTGCACCTGATCGCCCGCTACACCGGCAGCGACGACGCCCTCGCCCCGCTGCACCGGCTGGGCTCGGAAACCTGGCAGAAAGCCAAGCGCAAGGCCGCCGAACAGGTCCGTGACGTCGCCGCCGAACTGCTCGACATCTATGCCCGCCGCGCCGCCCGCGAAGGTTATGCGTTCGCCGACCCGAAAGCCGACTACGCCACCTTCAGCGCCGGCTTCCCGTTCGAGGAAACCCCGGACCAGCAGACCACCATCGACGCCGTGCGCGCCGATATGCTCGCGCCCAAGCCGATGGACCGCCTGGTCTGCGGCGACGTCGGCTTCGGCAAGACCGAAGTGGCCATGCGCGCGGCGTTTATCGCCGTGCACGGCGGCAAGCAGGTGGCGATCCTGGTGCCCACCACCCTGCTCGCCCAGCAGCACTACAACAGCTTCCGCGATCGCTTCGCCGACTGGCCGGTGAGCGTGGAAGTGATGAGCCGCTTCAAGTCCGCCAAGGAAGTGAACGCCGCGGTGGCCGACCTCGCCGAAGGCAAGATCGATATCGTCATCGGCACCCACAAGCTGCTGCAGGACGATGTGAAGATCAAGAACCTGGGCCTGGTGATCATCGACGAAGAACACCGTTTCGGCGTGCGCCAGAAAGAACAGCTCAAGGCCCTGCGCAGCGAAGTCGACATCCTCACCCTGACCGCCACGCCGATCCCGCGCACGCTGAACATGGCGGTATCGGGCATGCGCGACCTGTCGATCATCGCCACCCCGCCGGCGCGCCGGTTGTCGGTGCGCACCTTCGTCATGGAGCAGAACAAGAGCACGGTCAAGGAAGCCCTGCTGCGCGAATTGCTGCGCGGCGGCCAGGTCTACTACCTGCACAACGATGTGAAGACCATCGAGAAATGCGCCGCCGACCTCGCCGAACTGGTGCCGGAAGCGCGCATCGGCATCGGCCACGGGCAGATGCGCGAACGCGATCTCGAACAGGTGATGAGCGACTTCTACCACAAGCGCTTCAACGTGCTGATCGCCTCGACCATCATCGAGACCGGCATCGACGTGCCGAGCGCCAACACCATTATCATCGAGCGTGCCGACAAGTTCGGCCTGGCCCAGTTGCACCAGCTGCGCGGCCGGGTCGGACGCAGTCACCACCAGGCCTATGCCTACCTGCTGACCCCGGGTCGCCAGCAGATCACTTCCGACGCGGAAAAACGCCTGGAGGCCATCGCCAATACCCAGGACCTCGGGGCCGGCTTCGTGCTCGCCACCAATGACCTGGAAATCCGTGGCGCCGGCGAACTGCTGGGCGACGGTCAGAGCGGGCAGATCCAGGCGGTAGGCTTCACCCTGTACATGGAAATGCTCGAACGTGCGGTCAAGGCCATTCGCAAGGGCGAACAACCCAACCTCGACCAGCCCCTGGGCGGTGGTCCGGAAATCAACCTGCGCCTGCCGGCACTGATCCCCGAAGACTACCTGCCGGACGTGCATGCACGACTGATCCTCTACAAACGCATCGCCTCGGCGACCGACGAAGAGGGTCTCAAGGACCTGCAGGTGGAGATGATCGACCGTTTCGGCCTGTTGCCGGAACCGACCAAGAACCTGGTGCGCCTGACGCTGCTCAAACTGCAGGCCGAGCAGTTGGGTATCAAGAAGGTCGATGGCGGTCCGCAAGGTGGGCGCATCGAGTTCGCCGCGGACACCCCGGTCGATCCGCTGTCGCTGATCAAGTTGATCCAGGGCCAGCCCAACCGCTACAAGTTCGAAGGTGCCACCCTGTTCAAGTTCATGGTACCGATGGAACGTGCTGAAGAACGCTTTAATACACTGGAGGCGCTGTTCGAACGCCTCACCCCGAAAACTGCCTGAAGGACGCCGTATGCGCCTGATACCCTCGCTGGCCTTGTTGTTGGTCCTGATCGCCCCGGCGGCGTTGGCCGACGAGTTGTATCAGATCGAAATGATCCTGATCCGGCAGAACCTGGAGCAACCCTTCCAGAGCCAACCGGCGCCCGAGGATTGGGCCAAGGGTGCCAAACCGGTCACCGCCGACCAGGAGCGCACCCCCAGCCTCAATGAGATGACCGCCAAGCTCGGCGCCAGCGGCAACTACGAGGTGCTGCTGCACAAGGCCTGGCAGCAACCCCTGAGCGACCAGCCGAGCCTGGTCTCGATCACCGAAGGCCAGGAACAGTTCGGCCAGTTCCCGGTAGAAGGTACGCTGAGCCTGACCCTCAAGCGCTTCACCGACGTGCAGGCACAGTTCTGGGTCAACCAGTTCGACAGCAACGGCGTGGTCAGTGCCAGCGAACGCCTGAACCAGACCAGCCAGACCAAGAACGGTCAACTCAACTTCCTCGATGCCGGCCACCTCGCCCTGCTGCTCAAGGTGACCTCACTCGCCGCATCGAAACGCGAAGCGCCGTCACAGAATCTCGACCAGTGAACGTCCGATGCCCTCGTCCCTGACGCCCGCCCTGACGAAACCGCTCGCCGCGTCCTGGGTCAGTCGCTTCAAGGAACAGAGCCTCGAACGGGGCCGGCGCTACGCCCTGGAAAACCGCGTGAGGATCGTCCAGGCCGGCGACAGCACCATTACCGCCAGTTGCGAAGGCTCGGGCGGCAATACCTATCGCCAGACCATTCACCTGCGTGAGTCCGCCAAAGGCACGCTGCTGGTGGTCGACGCCACCTGTACCTGCCCGGTGCGCAGCTGCTGCAAGCACACCGCCGCGGTGTTGCTGCAGGTCCAGGAAACCCTGGCCTACCCGGCGGCGGAAAAAGACGCCCAATTGCTGGAAAAACTCCAGGCGGTACTGGATGCACGCACGCCGTCACCCTTGCCACAACAGCAGATCGACGACCTGATGCCGGTGCCACGCCTGTGGCTGGCGAGCATCGAGTTCAGTGCCTTCGAGCCGCGCAACGGGCGGATGCAGCGCTATATCCAGCACCGTGCGGCCCTCTCCTTCGAGTACCTGGGCGAGTACGTCAGCGGGCAGAAAAACGCCGATATCATCCTGCGCCAGGAACACCAGAGCCTGCGTATCAAGCGTCAGCTTGAAGCGGAAAAGGCCTGTCGCGAGCAATTGCGCCTGCTGGGGTTCAAGATCGCCACGCGCCAGAGCAAGGCATTGCCGGAAAGTGCCGGCGAGCTGTTCGAAATGGTCAATGACAGCGCCTGGCTGAATTTCACCCTCAACGAACTGCCGGGCCTGCGCGCCCAGGGCTGGGAATTGCAGATCGAGGAGGACTTCGGTTTCGACCTCAGCCCCGTGGAGGACTGGTACGCCACGGTTGACGAAGCCCCCGAACGCGACTGGTTCGACCTGGAGCTGGGGATCATCGTCAATGGCGAGCGCCTGAGCCTGCTACCGATCCTGCTGAACCTGGTGCGCTCGCATACCGAACTGCTCAATCCCGAGCGCCTGGCCCGGCGCCGCGACGACGAACTGATCCTGGTGAATATCCCGGCCTCCCCCGCCGGCAACCACGGGCCGCTGCAAGTCGCCTTGCCCTATGGGCGCCTGCGGCCGGTGCTGAACACCCTGGGCGAGTTCTACCTGCAGGAGCCCGGTACCACCCGCCTGCGCCTGAGCCATGCCGATGCGACCCGGCTCAACCCGCTGGACGAGCTGTCGCTGCTCTGGGAAGGCGGCGAACAGATTCGTGGCTTCGCCCAGCGGTTGCGGGATATCCGCGACTACAGCGCGGCGATCCCCGAAGGCCTCAACGCGACGCTGCGCCCTTACCAGCACGAAGGCCTGAGCTGGATGCAGTCGCTACGGCAACTGGAAGTCGGCGGCATTCTGGCCGATGACATGGGCCTGGGAAAAACCTTGCAGACCCTGGCCCACATTCTCAGCGAAAAGCAGGCCGGGCGCCTGGACCGTCCCTGCATGGTGGTGATGCCCACCAGCCTGATTCCCAACTGGCTGGACGAGGCGGCGCATTTCACCCCGCAGCTCAAGGTGCTGGCGCTGTACGGCGCCGGACGCAAGAAGCATTTCGAGCAATTGCAGGATTACGACCTGCTGCTCACCACCTATGCCCTGCTGCCCAAGGATATCGAGCTGCTCAAGGCCCAGCCGCTGCACGTGCTGGTACTCGACGAGGCGCAGTACATCAAGAACCCCGGCAGCAAGGCCGCCCAGGCCGCCCGCGAGCTGGATGCGCGGCAACGCCTGTGCCTGAGCGGAACGCCGTTGGAAAACCACCTGGGCGAGCTCTGGTCGTTGTTTCACTTTTTGTTGCCGGGCTGGCTGGGGGACGTGAAAAGCTTCAACCGCGACTATCGAACTCCGATCGAAAAACACGCCAGTGAAGTCCGCCTGCAACACCTCAACGGCCGGATCAAGCCCTTCCTGCTGCGCCGCACCAAGGAACAGGTGGCCACCGAACTGCCCCCCAAGACCGAGATCATCCACTGGGTCGAACTCAACGAGGCCCAGCGCGATGTCTACGAGACCATGCGCCTGGCCATGGACAAGAAAGTCCGCGCCGAGATCACCCGCAAGGGCGTGGCCCGCAGCCAGATCATCATCCTCGAGGCGCTGCTCAAGCTGCGCCAGGTCTGCTGCGACCTGCGCCTGGTCAACGACGCGCCCCTGCCCGCGCGCGGCAGCGCCTCCGGCAAGCTCGACAGCCTGATGGAGATGCTCGAGGAGTTATTCGACGAAGGGCGGCGGATCCTGTTGTTCTCGCAGTTCACCTCGATGCTGTCACTGATCGAGGTGGAGTTGCGTAAACGCGGGGTGGCCTATGCGCTGCTGACCGGGCAGACCCGTGACCGGCGCACGCCGGTCAAGGACTTCCAGAGCGGCAAGTTGCAGATTTTCCTGATCAGCCTCAAGGCCGGCGGCGTGGGGCTGAACCTCACCGAAGCCGACACGGTGATCCACTACGATCCGTGGTGGAACCCGGCCGCCGAACACCAGGCCACCGACCGCGCCTATCGGATTGGCCAGGAGAAGCCGGTGTTCGTCTACAAGATGATTGCCCGCGGCACGGTGGAGGAAAAGATCCAGCACCTGCAACGGGAAAAATCGGACCTGGCCGCCGGTGTGCTCGACGGCCGTCAGGCCGGCGACTGGCAGTTGCAGAACGACGATATCGAAGCCCTGTTCGCGCCGCTGCCGGACAAGAAAGCCGGTCGTTAACGGCCCGCCGCGAGCACCCGCGCCAGGGTCGACTTCACCTGGCCCATGCCGTCATGCAAGGCCTGCTCGATCTCGGCCATGGTGATCACCGCCGTCGACTTGCCCGCCGCCGGGTTCACCACCAATGCCAGGCAGGCATAGTCCAGTTCCAGCTCGCGGGCCAGTGCGGCTTCCGGCATGCCGGTCATGCCGACGATATCGCAGCCGTCGCGTTCCAGCCGGGCGATCTCGGCCACTGTCTCCAGGCGCGGCCCCTGGGTGCAGGCATAGACGCCATGACTGCTATAGGCGCACCCCTCGGCCGCCAGCGCCGCAATCAGCTGTGCCCGCAGGCCTTCGCTGTAGGGATAGCTGAAATCGATATGGGTCACCTGCTCCAGATCATCGGCAAAATAAGTGTGCTGGCGACCGCTGGTGTAGTCGATCAACTGATGCGGCACACAGAAATGCCCGGTGCCCATTGCCGCATGAATCCCGCCCACGGCGTTGACCGCCAGGATCGCCTCGGCTCCCGCCTGTTTCAGCGCCCAGAGGTTGGCCCGGTAGTTCACCTGATGCGGCGCAAAACGGTGCGGGTGCCCATGACGCGCCAGGAACAGCAACTCACGCCCGGCGTATTCACCGATCTGGATATCCGCCGAAGGGGCGCCGTAGGGCGTATCCAGCGTCAACGACTGACGAATGCTCAAGCCTTCGAGCTGGGTCAGGCCCGTGCCGCCGATAATCGCGTAAACCGTCATGCGGGATTCCTCAGTCAATCAGTTGAGCATCTTTAAGCGCCATCAACGCCGACAACCAGCGTGGATCCTGGCGATAATCGGTGCGGGCGAACCCCTGGCCGCGCATCCGCGCAATACGCGGCGACGGCTGGACCTTCAGGCGCTGGGCGGCACTCAAGGCCAACTCGGCGGCCGCACGGTCGTTGCACACCAGGCCCATGTCACAGCCGGCGGACAACGCCGCTTCGATCCGACTGGCGGCGTCACCAACAACGTGAGCACCGGCCATCGACAGGTCATCACTGAAGATAACCCCGTCAAATTGCAATTCGCCACGCAGGATCTCCTGCAGCCAACGGCGCGAGAAACCGGCGGGTTGCGCATCGACCTGTGGATAGATGACATGGGCCGGCATCACCGCGGCAAGCTGTTTGCTCAAGCGGGCGAAAGGCAGCAGGTCATTGGCGCGGATCTCATCCAGGCTCCGCTCATCGGTGGGAATCGCCACATGGGAGTCGGCTTCGGCCCAGCCATGGCCGGGGAAGTGCTTGCCGGTGGCGGCCATGCCGGCGCTGTTCATACCGCGGATAAAGGCTCCGGCGAGCAACGCCGCACGCTCGGGATCACCCTCGAAGGCGCGGCTGCCGACCACCGCGCTGCGCTGATAGTCGAGGTCCAGGACCGGCGCAAAGCTGAGGTCCAGGCCCACCGCCAGCACCTCGGTCGCCATCAGCCAGCCGCACTGCTCGGCCAGGTATTCGGCGTTCGGATTGTCGGCAAGCGCGCGCATCGCCGGCAAGCGTACGAAGCCCTGGCGCAGGCGCTGCACCCGTCCGCCTTCCTGGTCGACCGCCAGCAGCAGGTCCGGGCGCACGGCGCGAATCGCCGCGCTCAGTTCGCGAACCTGGCGCGGGTGCTCGATATTGCGCGCAAAGATAATCAACCCGCCGACTTGCGGCTGGCGCAACAACTGGCGATCTTCAGCCGTCAACCAGGTACCGGCGACGTCCACCATCAGGGAGCCTTGCAGGGCAGTACTCATAGGGAATCCTTGGACAAAAGTGCCCATTGCCCTCGCGGACCTGCACGCCAGGCGGCGACAGACAGGCACGGCAACACCTTGCCATGGACAGCGCCAGGCAAGCAGGAACGGGCAAGGGAGGCTTGGAACAAAAAGAAATCAGGCATGGGCGGCAGCTTAGCGGATCAAAGCCGGCGCGCCCACCCGTACCTTATCAAACCTTGGCAGCCGCAGCCGGTGCCGGTGTCGACTTGCTGCGCGGGCGCAGTTGCGCCGCCGCCATGGAGGCATCGGTGACACCGCTGTCGGCACGCATGCCGGCCGCGAGGAACGGCACCATCAGGCGCATGACCTGCTCGATGGAGGTATTGACCCCGAAGTCGGTCTCGGCAATCGCCCGCAAGGCCTTGATACCCGACATGCTGAACGCCGCCGCGCCGAGCATGAAGTGCACGCGCCAGAACAGCTCGATCGGTGGAATCCGTGGCGCGGCATCGTTGACCAACAGCATATAGCGTCGGAACACCTTGCCGTACATGTCTTCCAGGTAACGCCGCAGGTGGCCCTGGCTCTGGCTGAAGGCCAGGCCCAGCAAACGCATGAAGATCGACAGATCGTTACCACTACGCGGTTGTACCACCAGCGCCTGCTCGACGAGGATTTCCAGCAGCTCTTCCAGCCCGGGCTTGACCTCGGGTTTGGCCTGGCGTCGCTCCAGCTCACGGTCGAGGCTGATGCAGAACGGGCCGAGGAAACGCGAGAACACCGCCTGGATCAGGGCCTTCTTCGAGCCGAAGTGGTAGTTCACCGCCGCGAGATTGACCCCCGCCTTGCTGGTGATCAACCGCAATGAGGTCTCGGCGAAACCTTTTTCCGCGAACAATTGCTCGGCAGCATCGAGAATGCGTTCAACGGTTTCCGACTGGGCCATGGTTACTCCGCCTGACAAACACTTGTTTGAAACATACGTTTCAGCCCTGGGAATGTCAAGTCTGGCGGTCCGTTCGTGGCCCACCGGTCGAGCATTAAATCATACAAATCCTGGCCTGTAGCCATCCTCGGCGGCCATAGCCCGGAGACCGTCCGGCGGACACGAGAAAAAGGAGGATTGCCAAGCGCCTTGCACTGTATATAATCCCAGTCACTGTATAAAAAGACAGAGCGCTCAACATGATAAAACTGACGCCACGCCAAGCCGAGATTCTGGCCTTTATCAAACGATGCCTGGATGACAATGGTTATCCGCCGACCCGCGCGGAAATCGCCCTGGAGCTGGGGTTCAAGTCACCGAACGCGGCCGAAGAGCACCTCAAGGCCCTGGCCCGCAAGGGTGCGATCGAAATGACCCCGGGCGCATCCCGCGGCATTCGTATCCCCGGTTTCGAAGCCAAGAGCGATGAATCCACCCTGCCGATCATCGGCCGCGTGGCCGCCGGTGCGCCGATTCTCGCCCAGCAGCACGTCGAGGAATCCTGCAACATCAACCCGACCTTCTTCCATCCCCGGGCCGACTATCTGTTGCGCGTTCACGGCATGAGCATGAAGGACGTCGGCATTTTCGACGGTGACCTGCTGGCCGTGCACACCTGCCGCGAAGCCCGCAATGGCCAGATCGTGGTGGCGCGGATCGGCGACGACGTCACCGTCAAGCGCTTCAAGCGCGAAGGCAGCAAGGTCTGGCTGCTGGCGGAAAACCCCGAGTTCGCCCCCATCGAAGTCAACCTGAAAGACCAGGACTTCGTCATAGAAGGTTTGAGTGTCGGCGTTATTCGCCGCTGAAGGAGGCGTCATGCAATTCCAGCAAACCCCACAACATGCACAACTTTCCCTGTTCGAAGCGTTCATGGCGCAACCCCTCGCGCCCCTGCTCAAGGAGGTGGTCGAAGCCCCCTGGAGCACTGAGCCAGAAGTGTTCAGTGAGCTGTCGTTGCGGGGCGCTGCCGGGAGTTGCCTGAGCCTGCTGGCACCGATCCTGCGGGAGTTGAGCCAGGATCAGGAGGCCCGCTGGCTGACCCTGATCGCCCCGCCAGCCAGCCTGACCCAGGCCTGGCTGCGGGATGCAGGGCTCAACCGGGAGCGGATTCTGCTCCTGCAACCCAGCAGCGCTCAAAACGCCCAGCAATTGACCTGTGAAGCCTTGCGCCTGGGCCGTAGCCACACCGTGGTCAGCTGGCTGAACCCGCTGAACGCCAGTGCGCGCCAACAACTGATCAGCGCGGCTCGCCAAGGCGATGCGCAAAGTCTGAATATTCGTTTGGGCTGACGGATTGAGCGGCCGTCAGGGCCGGTGTGGCATGCTGATCGCTCAGGGCTTCTCCAGGACAGAGAAGCCGATCTGAAATGTCATCCAGCGTCGAACGAGCCTCGGTTTCAATGAAGAACCCGTGGCCCGCCGTCGTCTTTCTCGATTTCACCTTCGGCCAAACGCCCAGCCATCTGCACGCCGACGCTCAACATGGCCTTGGCCACCTCGACATGCTGGCCCTGCAGGAACGCCTTGGCATCTTCGGAAAAGTTAAGGGTCACCAGAGAACCTTCGTCCTCGGCCCGGCGCAGCTCGATGCGGCCGTCCGGCAGCTCGACAATTTCTAGAAAGGACGTAGGCATAGTGTCAGTTCTCCACGAAAGGCCATTATTGTATCAGTCATCAACGGCACCTCGCAGGAGAACTGAAGCGCTTTCTTTACCACTTGATGAACATCTGACAGATGGAGACTACTTTTTTCAAAGAAAAAGGCGACAAAATAATCGCCCTCTGTTCATCCATATGCCCGTTCAATCACTCAGCACTCGTTGAGCCCATCGCGAAAACGGATCGCCAGCGCCTTCAGGTTCTGCCGCCAGCTCTCCAACTCCTCACGCCCCAGCTCGGGCGCCTCGTCCTCATCCAGGCTCACCGCCACGATCAACGGCTGCAACACGTCGCCCTTGACCTTCCTGGGGGCCTGGGGCGGCAGATACAGTGCAGCATGAGCACTGATCAAGCGGGCCAGCCAGGTCTGCGGGCCATGGGCCAACTCCACCAGCTCGGCCATTTCCGGAATGGCGATCGCCTCCAGCACTTCGCGGGTCAGCAGCAACTCGGCCCGCGGCGCGGCGGCCTGGGGCAGGCGGTAGAAGCCGGCAATCTCATGGCAGAGCCCGAGCAGCGCACCGTATAGATGAAACACCGCGGCTTCGCGCTCGGCCTGGATCAGCGCCAGGGCATTCATCGCCCCGCTCGTCTCGGCCTTGCCCAGGGCTTCCAGGGCCAGGCCGGCGTAAAAGATCTTCTGGTTGGTACGGGTATAGAGTTCGTTGGCCATGACGGCGCGCTCCAGGGAAAAAGGCCACAGGCAGGTCAGTCAGTTTCAGGGATCGACCAAGTTCGCCGCAAGCCAAAAAAGACAAAGGCCGCGTGAAAACCCAAGTTTTCACGCGGCCCCGGTGCTCACACCCGATCAGCGGATCAGGTGCTCAGCTTACGAGCGCTTGTCTTCCACCGTCCATTTGCCGCCGTCGTAGAACGCCTTCCAGCCGGTCGGCTTGCCTTCCACTTCGGTCTGCACGTACTGCTCCTTGGTCTTGCGACTGTAGCGAATGACCGATGGACGACCGTCCGGGTCCTTCTGCGGAGCATCACACAGGAAGTGGTACTTGGGATCGATCTCGTCCTTGTGGGGAAGGATCTCGATCACCAGCGGCGCGCGGGTTTCACGGTTCTTCGGGAACTGGCTGGCGGCCAGGAACAGGCCGGAAGCACCGTCACGCAGGATATAGGTGTCGTTGACCTTATCGCACTTGAGTTCCGGCATCTTCACCGGGTCCATCTTCGGCGGCGCCGCGTCACCGCTCTTGAGCAGCTTGCGGGTGTTCTTGCAGGTCGCGTTGGTGCACCCGAAGAATTTGCCGAAACGGCCAGTCTTGAGCTGCATCTCGCTACCGCACTTGTCGCATTCCAGACTCGGGCCTTCGTAGCCCTTGATGCGGTAGCTGCCTTCTTCGATCTCGTAGCCGTCGCAATCCGGGTTGTTACCGCAGATGTGCAGCTTGCGCTTCTCGTCCAGCAGGTAGGCGTCCATCGCCGTGCTGCAGATCGGGCAGCGATGCTTGCCGCGCAGCACCAGGGATTCCGATTCACCCTCGTCGTCGGCGGCGATTTCATCCCCCGGCACCAGGTTGACGGTGGCCTTGCAGCGTTCCTTGGGCGGCAGGCTGTAACCCGAGCAGCCGAGAAACACGCCGGTGGAGGCGGTGCGAATCTGCATCGGCCGGCCACAGGTCAGGCACGGGATGTCAGTCATCACCGGCTGGTTGGCGCGCATGCCGCTGTCAGGGCTTTCAGCCACTTCGAGCTTTTTCTTGAAGTCGCCGTAGAACTCGTCGAGCACGTTCTTCCAGTCACGCTCGCCCTGGGCCACGTCGTCGAGATGCTCTTCCATGCTGGCGGTAAAACCGTAGTCCATCAGGTCGGAGAAGCTTTCCGAAAGGCGCTCGGTGACGATGTCGCCCATCTTCTCGGAGTAGAAGCGACGGTTGTGCAGCGCCACATAACCACGATCCTGGATGGTCGAGATGATCGCCGCGTAGGTCGAAGGACGACCGATACCGCGCTTTTCCATTTCCTTGACCAGGCTGGCTTCGGAGTAACGGGCCGGCGGCTTGGTGAAGTGCTGGGTCGGATCGAGCTGGATCAGCTTCATCACCTCGCCCTGGGCCATGTCCGGCAGCACATCGTCGTCGCCCGGCTTGCTCATCTGCGGCAAGACACGGGTGTAACCGTCGAACTTGAGGATACGGCCCTTGGCACGCAGCTCGAAGTCACCGGCGGCGACGCTGACGGTGGTCGACAGGTATTGCGCCGGCAGCATCTGGCAGGCCACGAATTGGCGCCAGATCAGCTCGTAGAGGCGCTCGGCATCACGTTCCATGCCCGACAGCTTGCTCGGGTCGGTATTCACATCCGAAGGACGGATGGCTTCGTGAGCTTCCTGGGCGCCGGCCTTGCTGCTGTAGACGTTGGCGTTTTCCGGCAGGTACTTCGCGCCGAACTCGCCTTCGATATAGGTCCGCGCCATCGCCACGGCATCAACCGAGAGGTTGGTGGAGTCGGTACGCATATAGGTGATGTAGCCCGCTTCGTACAAGCGCTGGGCCATCATCATGGTTTTCTTCACGCCGAAGCCCAGGCGGTTGCTCGCGGCCTGCTGCAGGGTGGACGTAATGAAGGGGGCCGACGGCTTGCTGCTGGTCGGTTTGTCCTCGCGCTTGGCGATGGTGTAGGCCGACGCCTTGAGCTTCTCCAGGGCCGCCATGGCCTGGGCTTCATTCAGCGGCTTGAACGCCTCGCCCTTCTCCCGCGCCACTTCGAAGCGCACCTTGGCGCCCTTGGCGGTGCCGAGGTCGGCGTGGACTTCCCAGTACTCTTCGGGGTTGAACGCACGGATCTCGCGTTCACGCTCGACCACCAGCTTCACCGCCACCGACTGTACGCGACCGGCGGAGAGGCCACGGGCGATCTTCGACCAGAGCAGCGGCGAGACCATGTAACCCACGACCCGGTCGAGGAAACGGCGGGCCTGCTGGGCATTGACGCGATCGATATCCAGCTCGCCGGGCGCCGAGAAGGCTTCCTGGATGGCTTTCTTGGTGATCTCGTTGAACACCACGCGCTTGTAGCGGCTGTCGTCACCACCGATGGCTTCGCGCAGATGCCAGGCAATGGCTTCCCCTTCGCGGTCCAAGTCGGTTGCGAGATAGATGGTGTCGGCATCCTTGGCCAGGCGGCGCAGCTCCTCGATCACCTTCTCCTTGCCGGGAAGGATCTCGTAGCGAGCTTTCCAGCCGTGATCCGGGTCGACGCCCATGCGCGAGACCAGCTGCTTGCGCGCCTTCTCCTTCGCCGTCAGCACGGGGGCTTCGCCAACCGCCGCCTTGCCGCGCTTGGCAGCGGGCTCTTTGGTGGCACTCGCCGAACCGCTGGTGGGCAGGTCTCGGATATGGCCGATACTCGACTTCACCACGTACTGGGTACCCAAGTACTTGTTGATGGTCTTGGCCTTAGCCGGGGATTCCACAATGACCAGCGATTTGCCCATGGATCAGAAAATTCCTGAATGCTAGAAGTGAGAGGCGGCCTGCGCCTGACGCGGCACCGCTATATATAGTGGCTACAAGGTGAGGTCAAGCGCAGGGTTCTGCGCGACCTCTCCTCAAGGCCTTGAAAAAAGGCTCGGTTCAGCTTGCACCAAAGCAAAGCGCGGGACCTGTTCGCCGTCAACCTCGACCGACTCCAGGAACATGCTCAAGGGACGTACCCAAAAGCCGTAATCGCCATACAGGGCTTGGTAGAACACCAGCTCCTCGTCGGTCTCGGAGTGCCGCGCAACGTTGAAAACACGGTACTGCGGCCCCTTGTAATGCTGATAGAGCCCGGGTTCCAATTTCATGTATCGGCTCCTTACAAATAAAAATAAAAAAATTCGGAAAAACAAAAGCCGGGGCACCAGGCCCCGGCTTCCTTCGACGAGACGCTTAGACGCGTTCGAAGACGGTGCTGATGCCCTGGCCGAGGCCAATGCACATGGTGGCTACCCCAAGGGTACCGCCATTCTGCTTCATCACGTTGAGCAAGGTGCCGGAAATCCGCGCACCGGAACAACCGAATGGGTGGCCCAAGGCAATCGCGCCGCCGTGCAGGTTAACCTTCTCGTTCATCTTGTCGAGCACTTTCAAATCCTTGAGCACCGGCAGGGCCTGTGCGGCGAAGGCTTCGTTGAGTTCGAAGAAGTCGAT
The DNA here is from genome assembly GCF_023242525.1 of Pseudomonas sp. MWU12-2319. Taxonomy (NCBI): domain Bacteria; kingdom Pseudomonadati; phylum Pseudomonadota; class Gammaproteobacteria; order Pseudomonadales; family Pseudomonadaceae; genus Pseudomonas; species Pseudomonas sp. MWU12-2319. Next base: position 156,011 of record NZ_JALJES010000002.1, on the reverse strand, counting down.
GTCGGAGATCGCCAGGCCCGCACGCTTGAGGGCTTTCTGGGTCGCCGGTACCGGACCATAGCCCATGATTGCCGGATCCACACCCGCCACGGCCATGGAACGGATCACCGCCAAAGGCTGGATCCCCAGGTCCTGGGCACGCTGGGCCGACATCACGATCATGCACGAGGCGCCGTCGGTGATCTGCGAGGAAGTCCCCGCCGTCACGGTGCCGCCCTTGGGGTTGAACGCCGGCTTCAAGGCCGCCAGGCTTTCCAGGGTGGTTTCCGGACGAATGGTTTCGTCGTAGTCGAACACCTTCAGGAAGCCGTTCTCGTCATAACCCTGCATAGGGATGATCTCGTCCTTGAACTTGCCTTCCACGGTGGCCTTGTGGGCCAACTGGTGGGAGCGCACGCCAAAGGCGTCCTGCTGCTCGCGGGTGATGCCGTGCATCTTGCCGAGCATTTCCGCGGTCAGGCCCATCATGCCCGAGGCTTTCGCCGCGTACAGCGACATGTGCGGGTTCGGATCGACACCGTGCATCATGCCGACATGGCCCATATGCTCGACGCCGCCGACGACGAAGACGTCACCGTTGCCGGTCATGATCGCCTGGGCGGCGGTGTGCAGCGCGCTCATGGACGAGCCACACAGGCGGCTGACGGTCTGGCCGGCCGCGGTGTGCGGGATCTGGGTCATCAGCGACGCCATGCGGGCGATGTTCCAGCCCTGCTCCAGGGTCTGGTTCACACAGCCCCAGATCACGTCCTCGACTTCGTTCGGGTCAACCTTGACGTTGCGTTCCAGCAGTTTGCTGATCAGGTGCGCCGACATGTCCTCGGCGCGGGTGTTGCGGTGCATGCCGCCCTTGGAGCGGCCCATCGGAGTACGACCGAAGTCGACAATCACGACGTCTCTAGGATTCAAGCTCATATCGTTCACTCTCGCTCTAGTGTGGGCGCTTAACCGAAGAACCGCTGGCCGGTCTTGGCCATTTCACGCAGCTTCGCGGTCGGGTGGTACAGCGCGCCCAGGTCGGCGTACTGATCGGCCAGGGCCACGAATTCGGCGACACCGATGGAATCGATGTAGCGCAACGCACCGCCACGGAAGGGAGGGAAACCAATACCGTAGACCAGACCCATGTCGGCTTCGGCGGCGGTTTCGACAATACCGTCTTCCAGGCAACGCACGGTTTCCAGGCACAGTGGGACCATCATCCAGTTGATGATGTCCTCGTCGGTCACTTCACGCTGCTCGTAGATGATCGGCTTGAGCACTTCCAGCACCGACGAATCGGCGACTTTCTTCTGCTTGCCGCGCTTGTCGGTCTCGTAGGCGTAGAAACCCTTGCCGTTTTTCTGACCCAGGCGATTGGCTTCGTAGAGGGCATCCACCGCCGAACGGCGATCGTCCTTCATACGGTCCGGGAAACCTTCAGCCATCACGTCACGACCGTGGTGGCCGGTGTCGATGCCGACCACGTCCATCAGGTAGGCCGGGCCCATCGGCCAGCCGAACTTCTCCATGATCTTGTCGATACGGACAAAGTCCACACCGGCGCTGACCAGCTTGGCGAAACCGCCGAAGTACGGGAACAGGATACGGTTGACCAGGAAGCCCGGGCAGTCGTTGACCACGATCGGGTTCTTGCCCATTTTCTTGGCGTAGGCCACGGTGGTGGCGACCGCTTCTTCGCTGGACTTCTCGCCACGGATCACTTCCACCAGCGGCATCATGTGTACCGGGTTGAAGAAGTGCATGCCGACGAAGTTTTCCGGACGCTTGAGGGCCTTGGCCAGCAGGCTGATGGAAATGGTCGAGGTGTTGGAGGCGAGGATCGCATCTTCCTTGACCTGGGCTTCCACTTCCGCCAGTACCGCTTGCTTGACTTTAGGGTTCTCGACGACCGCTTCAACCACCAGATCGACGTGACCGAAATCACCGTAGGACAGCGTAGGACGAATGCCGTTGAGCACTTCAGCCATCTTCGCCGCGGTCATGCGACCTTTATCAACGCGACCGACCAGCAGTTTCGCGGCTTCCGCCAGACCCTGCTCGATGCCGTGCTCGTTGATGTCCTTCATCAGGATCGGCGTGCCTTTGGAGGCCGACTGATAAGCGATACCGCCACCCATGATACCGGCGCCCAATACGGCGGCCTGTTTCACGTCCCTGGCGATTTCGTCGTAGGCCTTGGCCTTTTTCTTCAGTTCCTGGTCGTTCAGGAACAGACCGATCAGGCTTTGCGCAGCCGAGGTCTTGGCCAGTTTCACGAAGCCGGCGGCTTCGATTTCCAGGGCCTTGTCGCGGCCAAAGTTGGCGGCTTTCTGGATGGTCTTGATCGCTTCGACCGGAGCCGGGTAGTTCGGACCGGCTTGACCGGCAACAAAACCCTTGGCGGTTTCGAAGGCCATCATCTGTTCGATGGCGTTGAGCTTGAGCTTGTCCAGCTTCGGCTGGCGCTTGGCCTTGTGGTCGAGCTCGCCGGAGATGGCGCGCTTGAGCAGTTCCAGAGCGGCTTCCTGGAGTTTTTCCGGAGCAACCACGGCATCGACGGCGCCGACTTTCAGGGCGTCTTCGGCACGGTTTTCCTTACCGGCGGCAATCCACTCGATGGCGTTGTCCGCACCGATCAGGCGCGGCAGACGGACGGTACCGCCAAAGCCCGGGTAGATGCCCAGCTTGACTTCCGGCAGGCCGATCTTGGCGCTGCTGGACATGACGCGGAAGTCCGCGGCCAGGCACATTTCCAGACCGCCGCCCAGGGCGATGCCATTGATCGCGGCGACAGTCGGCACGGCCAGGTCTTCGAAATCGCTGAAAATCTTGTTGGCTTCGAGGTTGGCAGCGACCAACTCGGCATCCGGCAACTTGAAGTTGTCGACAAATTCGGTGATGTCGGCGCCGACGATAAACACGTCCTTGCCGCTGCTGACGATCACGCCCTTGACGGACGCATCAGCCTTGAGGGTGTCCACGGCCTGGCGCAATTCGCCCAGGGTTAGACGGTTGAACTTGTTGACGGACTCACCCTTGAGGTCGAACTTCAGTTCGACGATGCCACTTTCAAGAGCCTTAACCGTGATGGCTTTACCTTCGTAAATCATCAACTGATCTCCACGATATGGAAGCTGAACAGTACACGTCGGACGCGAGCGGATGGTACGGCACTGACGTTACCGTCGATGCTACGCCAAGCCGCCAGGCACACCCGCCAACGCGATAGTCGGGATTCTGTTTGGAGCCGTCTGATCAGACAAACGCTCAATTCATACGCCCGTTTGATTTGGGTGTGGACACCTTCACGGAATTCGCGGCAATTGTCAATTGCCGAAAACATCGCGAAAAAAACGACTTCCCGGTCATATTCCGGGCGTGAAAGCCCCGTGGGCGCCTGGCTTTATGGCCGACCATTCAGCGAATCAATAGTGTAGCGGCGAGCGGCCGATCCCGCCCTGCGTCAAGCCAGGGCCTTGAGCACCGCCGCGATGGCCGGCAAGGCCTGGGCATCGCCGCGCTCGCCCCAATACACGGCGATCATCTGCTTGTCCGCCTCGATCTTGTAGGCGTTGTCCGGCAACGTGCGCAAATGCGCCAGCAGCTTGTCATCGGTCAAGATTTCCCGCCATTGGTTGGCCCAGACTCCCGGGGCGGTCTGCCAATAGCACCAGCACGGGCTGTCGGCGCGCAGGCGCGGCCGATGGTATTGCGCACAGGGGCTCGGCGGCTCGTGAGGCAGCCAGTGCGGCCACTCCTGGGGCGCCAGTTGCATGCCCAGGCCGATGCGCCGCGCCTCCATGCGCACGGCCATCATCCCGCTCTGGCGGCGCGATGGACGCAACCAGGCCAGGGGGCTCAATACCAGCGCGAGGATTGACACCACTATCCATACCGTCATATCTAACTCTCTCGATTCTTGATGAGCGATGGGTTCGCCGCCGAACCAATCCGCTTGAAACCAGCCATACTTAAAGCTAATGCGATCCTCAGGAGTGCCTTTCATGAGCTACGAACACATTCTGGTAGCTGTCGACCTGACAGAAGAATGCGACCCGGTCATCAAGCGCGCACGCGAACTGTCGGTCAGCAGCGGAGCCAAGCTGTCCCTGGTGCATATCGTCGAGCCCATGGCCATGGCGTTCGGCGGTGACGTGCCGATGGACCTTTCGCAGTTGCAGCAACAGCAATTCGACCAGGCCAAGGAGCGCCTCGATCGGCTGATCGTCAAATACCCGGAGGTCTCGCGGGACAACTGCCACCTGACCTACGGCCAGCCGCGCCAGGAAATCCACCATCTGGCCAAGGAACAGCATTGCGACCTGATCGTGGTCGGCAGCCATGGCCGCCACGGCCTGGCGCTGCTGCTGGGCTCCACCGCCAATGACGTCCTGCACGGTGCGCCCTGCGATGTGCTGGCGGTGCACCTGGTCAAACGCCCGACCTGATCCTACAGGTTCGCGCAAGTCATAAAATATCGGCAACACCAATAAAAAGCCCGGCACCCACGCAAATGGGGCCGGGCTTTTTTGTCACTGCCCGATCATCAGGCGTCCAGCTCGGCCCAACGTTCCACCATCACTTCCAGCTCGGCCTGGAGTTTTTCCAGCCCGGCGATGACCGCGGCGGTCTCCGCCGCCGGACGCTGATAGAACCCCGACTCGGCCATTTCGGCTTCAACGGCGGCAATCTGCTGTTCCTTGGCTTCGATTTCACCCGGCAACGCTTCCAGCTCGCGCTGCAATTTGTAGCTGAGCTTTTTCTTCGCCACCGGCTGTTCGGCCGCTGCCGCAGGTGCCGGCGCAGCCGCCACTACCGCGGAGTTGAGCTCGGCCTTGCCGGATTTGTTCTCGGTCACACCGAGCAAACGCGGCGAACCGCCCTGGCGCAGCCAGTCCTGGTAACCACCGACGTACTCGCGCACCTTGCCCTCGCCTTCGAAAACCAGGGTGCTGGTGACCACGTTGTCGAGGAAAGCCCGGTCGTGGCTGACCATCAGCACGGTACCGCTGAACGTCAACAACACTTCTTCCAGCAACTCGAGGGTTTCCACATCGAGGTCGTTGGTCGGTTCGTCGAGTACCAGCAGGTTGGACGGTTTGCTGAACAACTTGGCCAGCAGCAGGCGCGCGCGCTCACCACCGGACAAGGCCTTGACCGGCGTACGCGCACGCTGCGGGCTGAACAGGAAGTCGCCCAGGTAGCTCAGCACGTGACGGCTCTGGCCGTCGATGTCGATAAAGTCGCGACCTTCGGCGACGTTGTCGATCACGGTCTTTTCCAGGTCCAGTTGATGGCGCAACTGGTCGAAGTAGGCCACGTCGATGCGCGTCCCCTCTTCCACCGTGCCGCTGGTCGGCTGCAGGCCATTGAGCATCAGCTTGAGCAGAGTGGTCTTGCCGGTGCCGTTGGCTCCGAGCAGGCCGATCCGGTCGCCACGTTGCAGGACCATGGAGAAATCCTTGATCAGGAACGGGCCACCCGGGTGCGCGAAGCTGACGTTTTCCAGCACCATCACCTGCTTGCCGGACTTGTCGGCGGTATCGAGCAGGATGTTCGCCTTGCCGGTGCGCTCGCGACGCTCGCTACGCTCAACGCGCAGGGCTTTCAAGGCGCGCACACGGCCTTCGTTACGGGTGCGGCGGGCCTTGATGCCCTGGCGGATCCAGACTTCTTCCTGGGCCAGGCGCTTGTCGAACAGCGCGTTGGCGGTTTCCTCGGCCGCCAGCGTGGCTTCCTTGTGCACCAGGAAGCTGGCGTAGTCGCCGTTCCAGTCGATCAGGCCGCCGCGATCCAGTTCGAGGATGCGGGTGGCCAGGTTCTGCAGGAAAGAACGGTCGTGGGTGATGAACAGCACCGCGCCCTGGAAATCCTTCAAGGCTTCTTCCAGCCAGGCGATCGCACCGATGTCCAGGTGGTTGGTCGGTTCGTCGAGCAGCAGCAGGTCCGGTTCCGAGACCAGTGCCTGGGCCAGCAGGACGCGCCGACGCCAGCCGCCGGACAACTCGGCGAGGGTCTTGTCGGCCGGCAGTTGCAGGCGACTCAGGGTGCTGTCGACCAGGGTCTGCAAGCGCCAGCCATCGCGGGCTTCGAGGTCGTGCTGGACATGCATGAGCTTGTCCAGGTCGGCATCGGTGACGATGTTCTGGCTCAGGTGGTGGTACTCGGCGAGCAACGCGCCGACCCCGTCCAGGCCCTCGGCAACCACATCGAACACGGTGCGATCGTCGGCCAGCGGCAACTCTTGCGGCAACTCGCCGATCTTGAGGCCGGGCGCACGCCAGACGGAGCCGTCATCGGGCTTTTGCACGCCCTTGACCAGCTTCAACATACTGGACTTGCCTGTGCCGTTGCGGCCGATGATGCACACCCGCTCACCACGGGCGATCTGCCACGACACCTTGTCCAACAACGGCATGGCGCCGAAGGCAAGGGACACATCGCTGAATTTGAGCAGGGTCATGAGCTTCTCCAAAAACCGGGCGCGCATTCTACCTGACTTGAGCCAGGAGGCGGCCGGCAATTTTATCGGCACCTCGGTTCAAGATGACAATTGGTATCAAGTTACGTACGACAACCGGTAAAACGTTCTCCCACGGATGGCAAACAGCTAAGCTATTAGTAATCAGCCGCGGAATTTTCCACGGCTTGCCAGGTTTTATTTTCTCGGAACTCCCATGCGCAGCCGTCTGTTCAATTTTTTATCGTGTCTGCTTCTTTCTACCTGCGCCGTCCAAGCCGCCCAGGCGGTAGAGCTCTCCCAGCAACGCCAGTTTTACGATGAAGCCAAGCGCGCCCTCGCCAACGGCGACTCGGGCCCTTATTTCCGCTACCAGGACGCCCTCCAGAACTATCCGCTGGAGCCCTACCTGGCCTACGACGAGTTGACCGCGCGTCTGAAAACCGCGAGCAATGCCGAGATCGAGCAATTCCTCGCCGCCCATGGCGACCTGCCCCAGGCCAACTGGATGAAGCTGCGCTGGTTGCGCTGGCTGGCCGAACGCGGCGACTGGCAGCCCTTCGTCAAGTACTACGACCCCAAACTGAATTTCACCGAACTGGACTGCCTCTACGGCCAGTATCAGCTCAGCCATAACCTGCGCGCCGAGGGCTATGCCACGGCGGAAAAACTCTGGATGACCGGCAAGACCCAACCGAGTGCCTGCGACGCCCTGTTCAGCAGTTGGGCCGCCGATGGCCAATTGACCGAACAGAAACGCTGGCAGCGCCTAAAACTGGCAGCCGATGCACGCAACTATGGCCTGGCCAGCAGCCTGGCCAGCGGACTGACCACCCTTGCGCCCCAGGGACGCCTGCTGATCGACGTGGCGCAGAAGCCGGAACTGTTGAGCCAATCCTCGCGCTTCCTTCCGGCGGATGAGGCCATGTCCGATGTCGTCGGCCTCGGCCTGCGTCGCCTGGCTCGCCAGGACCCGGACAAGGCCATGCCCCTGCTCGACAGCTATGCCGCGAGCATGCACTTCTCCCGTGACGAAAAGGTTGCGATCGCCCGCGAAATCGGCCTGACCCTGGCCCGCCGCTACGACAGCCGCGCACTGGAGATCATGACCCAGTACGACCCGGAGTTGCGCGACAACACCGTGACCGAATGGCGCCTGCGCCTGCTGCTGCGCCTGGGCCGCTGGGAAGACGCCTACCAACTGACACGCCGACTGCCACAGGACCTGGCGACCACCAATCGCTGGCGCTACTGGCAAGCCCGCAGCCTGGAGCTGGCGGAACCGGCAAATCCGCAAGCCCTGGTACTGCTGAAGAACGTCGCCCGCGAACGCGACTTCTATGGTTTCCTGGCCGCGGACCGCTCGCAGACGCCTTACCAACTGACCAACCGCCCCCTGGTGCTCAGCGCACAGGTGATGAACAAGGTCCGCAATACCCCGGGCATACTCCGCGCGCTGGAACTGCATGACCGCGGCCAGGTGGTCGACGGGCGCCGCGAGTGGTACCACGTCAGCCGTCTGTTCAGCCGTGATGAAATGGTCGCCCAGGCCAAGCTGGCCTATGACCTGAAATGGTATTTCCCAGCCATCCGTACCATCAGCCAGGCGCAATACTGGGATGACCTCGATATCCGCTTCCCCATGGCCCATCGCGACACCCTGGTGCGTGAAGCCAAGATTCGCGGGCTGCACTCGAGCTGGGTGTTTGCCATTACCCGCCAGGAAAGCGCCTTTATGGATGATGCCCGCTCAGGCGTGGGGGCCAGCGGTTTGATGCAACTGATGCCGGGGACCGCCAAGGAAACCGCGCGCAAGTTCAGCATTCCACTGGCCTCGCCGCAGCAGGTACTGGACCCGGACAAGAACGTCCAACTGGGGGCGGCCTACCTGAGCCAGGTGCACGGCCAGTTCAACGGTAACCGCGTGCTCGCGACCGCCGCCTACAACGCCGGCCCCGGCCGCGTCAGGCAGTGGCTCAAGGGTGCCAACCACCTGGGCTTCGACGTGTGGGTGGAAAGCATTCCGTTCGACGAAACCCGCCAATACGTGCAGAACGTGTTGTCATACTCGGTGATCTACGGCCAGAAGCTCAACTCACCACAGCCGTTGGTGGATTGGAACGAGCGCTATTTCGACGACCAATAATCTGGTTTTGTAGGAGCCGGCTTGCCGGCTCCTACAGTGACCGCGCCTGTAAAACCCTGCTATTCGAGCACCGTCACCGGCATCCCGACCTCCAGAACCCCCTGGCCATCATTGACCAGGTTCTGCCCGAACATCACATCGCCACCCTGCTCGCGGTAAGTCTTGAGGGTCGTCAAGGGCTCGCGGTCGGCACTGCGCTCGCCGGTCTGCGGATCGAGGGTGGTCAGGATGCAGCGGGAACAGGGTTTCACCACCCGAAACTCGACGTCGCCGATGCGAATTCGCTTCCAGCCGTCTTCGGCAAAGGCATCGCCGCCCTCGATCACCAGGTTTGGCCGGAAGCGCAGCATTTCCAGCTTACGCCCGACCTTCTGCGACAGGTCATCCAGAGAAGCCTGGCCGATCAGCAGCAAAGGAAAACCATCGGCAAACGCCACCCGATCCTCTTCCCTGCCATAGCCGGCCTCGGTGAGGCGGGCGCGCTCCAACGGCACATGCACCAGGCGGGTCGGCTTGCCGATAAACCCGCTCAGCCAGGCCGCCGCCTCATCGCCGGCATCCGGCACACGCAAGGTGTCGCTCCAGATGGTCACGCCACGCAAAGTGTCGTCCTTGCCGGGCAAGGCCACGTCCAGCGCCGAATGGCCGGGAGCACTCAGGGTCAGGCCGCAGGCAGAGTTCCACAGCGCCGACAACTGACTCATCTTGCCCACCGCGCGCTGGGTCAGAAAGCGTCCACTGGCCTCGTCCACCAGCATCCAGCGCCGGTCCCCGGCCAGGCCCAGCTCGTCCAGCGGACTCTGGCGCAAGGCCTCGCCCCGGGCTGATTTCAACGGATATCGATACAGCGCGCTCAGACGCAACATGTCCAGCTCCCGGAGAGACAAAACAGCGATTCTACAGGAGGACGGGCACGACGGCATTTTTGCGCTGGAACGCGATTTTGTGGGAGCTGGCTTGCCGGCGATGATGCCCGCAAGATCAATGCAAGGCTTACCGACCTCATCGCCGGCAAGCCGGCTCCTACAGGTTCAGCGGTGTTTGCAAGTCCGCGGGGATCAGGCGTTATCCAGCATCAACCGCTGACGTACCACATCCACCAACTTGTCCGGCTGGAACTTGGAGAGGAAGTTGTCGCAACCGACCTTCTTCACCATGGCATCGTTGAAGCTGCCGGACAACGAGGTATGCAGGACCACATACAGCCCGCGCAGGCGAGGGTCGTTACGAATTTCGGTGGTCAGGCGGTAACCGTCCATTTCCGGCATTTCCGCGTCGGTGAAAACCATCAGCAGCTTGTCGGTCATCACCGCACCGCCATCCGCCCAGCCCTTGAGCATGTTCAGGGCCTTCAAGCCGTCGCTGGCGATGTGCATTTTCACCCCCAGTTGCCCGAGGGTATCGCGCAACTGGGACAGGGCCACGTTCGAGTCGTCGACCAACAGCACTTCACGGCCACGGGCCTGCTCCATGATCGGGTCGTCGAGCTTTTCACGGGACACCTTGGCGTTGTACGGCACGATCTCGGCCAGGACCTTTTCCACGTCGATGATTTCCACCAACTGGTCGTCCACCTTGCTGATGGCGGTCAGGTAATGCTGGCGACCGGCGCTGGTCGGCGGCGGCAGAATGGCTTCCCAGTTCATGTTGACGATGCGGTCCACGCCACCGACCAGGAACGCCTGCACCGAACGGTTGTACTCGGTGACGATGATAGTACTGTCGGGCCCCGGCACCAGCGGACGCATGCCGATCGCCTGGGACAGGTCGATCACCGGCAGTGTCTGGCCGCGCAGGTTGACCACGCCGCAGACAAACGGGTGACGCTGGGGCATCAAGGTCAACTTGGGCAGTTGCAGCACTTCCTGGACCTTGAACACGTTGATCGCAAACAGCTGGCGCCCCGCCAGACGGAACATGAGAATTTCCAGCCGGTTCTCACCCACCAGTTGCGTACGTTGATCTACTGTGTCGAGAATGCCGGCCATTAATGACTCCTGGGCTTGCTGCTGAAAGTGACATTGAATAGGTTATCGGCGGAGAATATCGGAGCTTGACCCTCCGGCCAAATACCTGCCAAAAGCATTGATGTCACATTAGCATCATGCTTTACTCAGTTCACCCCCTCCTTGTTGCCATGCGCGACCGCAAATGGCAGTCAGAGTTCCCCATACTAGGGGAATCCCCTAGTGACAATCAGGCCCAACCTGATATTCGCGATATCCAATAGCCATTAATGTGACGCCATTCTCATTGCATGAATGGAGTCAGGCTTTTGCTTTCGATTGCAGGACCTCGGCCAGACAGCCCGGTGAACACCTTCACCCATCGTGCTCAAGCCCTCTGGGCCGCCGCTTCCGGTGAATTTCTGCGGACCTGCCCGCGGCGCTTTCGGGTGCCCGCCAACTTGCACCTGAGAACGAAATGCAATAGCTGTAATTCGAAACAATCAGAAACAGACTACAGACACACGCGCCCTGTCGGCATTAACTTTAAAACCGTTCGCCCCGTGCGACCTTCTATCGCCTGCCTATGCATTCAAGGAGATAAAGCATGCTGAACGGTAAAGAACGGCAAGCCAGCCTGCCGGAGTTCCTGGTCGAGGCCCAAGCCCTGCAAACGAAAATGCAGGAGTGCTGCCAGCACCTGGAGCTGATCCGCAACGACAAGGACGCCATCGATTGCCTTCTCGTCTCGCTGCACACCCTGGCCATCTGCGCGCAAGGCCTGGGCGTACGCTCCATGGCCCGGTTCTCGCGCCAGATCCACGCCCTCCTGAGCCAGCCCCAGGACCCGCTGAACCTGCATGAAGACGCCTTGCTGGCCCTGCGCAATTGCTTGACGCTGCTGGCCTGGCAAGTCGAATTGATCGACCCGCGTACCGGTCAACTGGGCCTGGACGACGACGAAGAGTCCGAACTGATCACCGCGCTCGCCATCCAGACCGGCCAATATGGCTCCGCTATCACCGAGCCCAGGACCTTCACCCTGATCACCTTCCCCGAACGATCCGTTTGAACCGTTCGCCCTCCTCGCGCCTTCGACCCGCCCTCTTCATACCTAAAAACGACAATAACAACTCCCCTCGAACTTTCAGGTTTCAGGCGATGGTTTTTTAATGCAAAAAGAATAACTAGCGTCTACGCGATAAAGCCCCCCGGAACAGCCATCGGGCTTCAGTTGGAGTAAGCTTGCCCAAGGGTATTTTGTGGAACAAACGTACGATAAAAGTTGACCACTCGGACATATACCGGCCGAGAGCGACTGCTCCCGAATCGCGTGCTACCATGCCGTTTATTCGCATATGTACTTGTACAGCTTAGTAATTTTGTAAATAGATATCAAAATGACATCATTGCGCAAAGTTTCTCACCCTGACACTGTTTCACCTCGAACGCACACATTAAACCGTACCCGTTTTTCAAACTTGGCCTGTCGGTTGTCCTGACGGTCTACCCGTAGCGAACATTCATCGGCTCCATACGCTATGTACGCCAGCCTCAAGTCATTCAAGCCTTGGCTCCCGTCTCGAAAAAATGCCCGCCGGCTGACAGTCGTGCTATGCGTCAGTTCGGCTATCGCCAGCCTGCTCATCTACAGCACCTGTACAGGCTTCCCGACGGGATTGTTGATCCTCAACCTGGCCGCCCTGGCCAGCGTCTGGCTCCAGCACCGCGACGCCGGCACCTCCATCCAGTTCCAGCCGCAGGAACTGGCTGATCGCCTGCTCCAGGTGCAAGAGAACGAGCGACATCGCCTCAGCCGCGAACTGCATGATGACATCGGCCAGTTGCTCACCGCGGCCAAGCTCCAGACCCAGTGGTTGCAACGGCGCTTGCCCGACGACCTGCAAAGTCACTGCGAGACCCTGGGCCACACCCTCGACGAAACCCTGGCCAAGGTTCGCGACGTTTCAGCCATTCTCAATCCCCGCCAGTTGACCAGCCTTGGCCTGGAGGCCAGTCTGCGCGCGCATTTGCTCAAGACCCTGGAAAACACCAGCGTGCTCTGGAGCCTGGAGTGTCACCAGCGGCTGACCGGCATCCCCGAGGAGATGGCGGTGACCGCCTTCCGCGTGACCCAGGAAGCCGTCACCAACATGCTGCGCCATGCCCAGGCGCGTAACCTGCTGGTGCGTATCCAGCGCTTGCCCGAAGGCTTGTCCCTGCACATCGCCGACGACGGCCAGGGCTTTTCGCCGGCGCGCAATCCCGGCGAGGCGGGCCAGCGCGGCATGGCCGGCATGGCTGAACGCATTGAACAGGCAGGCGGAACATTGACAGTCACCAGCGGACCCGGCAAAGGTACGCAGATCGAAGCACTGCTGCCCTGGGCGCCACGCGCCCTGGAACGCGCCAGCAAGAATAAGGCTCCATGACCTGCACCCTACTCCTGGTGGATGACCACTCACTGATCCGGGCCGGTGTCCGCGCCCTGGTACTGGATATCCCGGGTTACGCCGTGATCGGCGAAGCCAGCGACGGCGCGCAGTTGCTCGATGCCGTGGAACGGCTGAACCCGGACATCATCCTGCTCGACCTGTCCATGCGCGAAACCGGTGGCCTGGATGCCCTGCGCAAGCTCAAGGCGGTGCGCCCGCAGAGCAAGGTGCTGATCCTGTCGATGCACACCGACCCGCAATTGATCATGCAGGCCCTGGAAATCGGTGCCCACGGCTACCTGCTCAAGGACACCACCGCCACCGAACTGGCCCAGGCCCTGGATGCCCTGCGCAGCAACGAGCGCTACCTGAGCCCGGCCATCGCCCATACGGTGATCAACCAGGCCCTGACCCAGGTCCAGCGCAACCTGCCGGCCGAACGGAGCGCCAACCACAACCTGACCGGGCGTCAGTTGGAGATCCTGCGGCTGATCGTGCGCGGCAAGTCGACCCGGGAAATCGCCAATGGCCTGGGCCTGAGCATCAAGACCGTGGAAACCCACCGTTCGCAGATCATGAAACGGCTACAGATCTTCGACGTCGCCGGCCTGGTGCTGTTCGCCGTGCGTGAGCAGATCATCAGCCTCGACGACTGAGCAGCAGTGAATCCTCCGGCAGGTGCACCCGCAGGGCCGCCGGACGGACCTCGAAACGCAGGCTGTCGCTGAGCAAGGGCTCACCGTCGAGATTGAGGTACAACCCCTCGGACACCTTGATTTCGACCCAGGGCAGGCGAGCCCGGACAAACAGGTTGTCCAGCCCCCAGCCACCGGCCATCAACTCGCGCAAGGTCGTGATCATCTCCTGGGGGGCCGGCAGGATGCTGATATCGAGCATGCCGTCGTCGACCAGCGCCTCGGGGCACAGCGGGTGCCCACCTCCCGCCTGGCGACCGTTGCCGATGCCCAATGCCAGCAGATCGCCCTTCCAGTGGAAATCCGGCCCCTGCAGCTCGCCATAGGCGACATGCAACTCACTGAAACGGCTGAGGCCGGTAAACAGGTAGGCAGCGCCTCCCAGCAGTTTTTTCAGATCTTCCGAAGTATTGGCGGTGACCAGGCTGCCAAAGCCGCCGGTGGCCATGTTGAGGAATATCTGCTCGCCGACGCCGCCAAGGTCGATCGCCCGCGCCGGGACCTCAAGCAACGCCAGGGCCTGGGCCGGCTCCAGCGGCACACCGGCCGAACGGGCAAAGTCATTGGCAGTCCCCAGCGGCAGCAACACCAGGCTGGCGTCCACTTCGGCATTGGCCAGGGCCTCGGCGACATCGCGCAGAGTGCCGTCGCCGCCGCCGGCAATCAACTGCCGATAGCCCAGCGCCAGCGCTTCGCCGACCAGGCGCCGGGCATCGCCGGCCTCCCAGGTCAGGCGCACCGCCAGGTCCCAGCCCTCGGCCCGCTTGCCCTCGACAGCGGCCCGCACAGCCTCGTTGAGGGCTTGTTTGCCATGCAGAATCAACAATGCCTTGCGCTCGTTCATGAGCCTTGTCTTCCTTCAACGTGACCGTGAAAGATGTTGACCGCGGCCGAAGCAAAAAGACTCTCGACCCATTGAATTTATCTGCTATTTATGTAGTCCTAATACGAAAGAATTAGTCGGATTTTTTTTACAATAAGCCGTCATTTGGATAGCAGTCTGCTGTTTCATGCGCTTTACTCAACCCCATAACACCCATAGCAGGAAGCAAACACGAAGCGTCAGGTCGATGAAAATCGCAAGACGACAGTAGGAGGACTCACTTGGATTGACGCTGTTCAATCTGCAAAATGATCAACCTTCAGGGATGGGGTCAGCGCAACAAAGCCTTGGTTTTTCTACTGAAACAACTGCCACGACATTTCGTAATTACCATTCACGATGGTAAGACGGGAGGGGTGTTTATGCGCCTGCAGCCGGTTGACAGCCTGTTACTGACACGACCCAGTATGGTCGAGTACTTCCTGTTCGGCATCCGCCTGATCCATGGCGTGACCGCGATGCTGCCGGGCCTGATGCTGCTGGTATACCTGGGCGAGCAAGATCCGACCGTCATCAAGAGCTACCTCACCCTGCTGCTGTTCTTCGGTTTCATCAGCGTGCTGATCTTCCAGGCGCTGGGCGTGTATGCCGAGACCATCTTCAGCAACCTGCTGCGTTTTCAACTCACACTCTTCGCCTGGTCATCGGCGTTCTGCCTGCTGCTGTTCATGCACCATGGTTTGTCACTGTTCAACTTCCTGACCAACACCGAACTGTTTATCTGGTTTATTTCAAGCCTGATACTGTTCGGTGTCGAACGCCTGGTTCTGCTGACCCTGTTCCAGCAACTGATGCAACGGGGGTTTTTCCTGCAGCACGCGGTTATCCTCGGCGCCACTGAAAACGGCCAGCGCCTGGCCGAATACCTGGCCCAGCACCAGGACATCCGCTCCGGGGTCATCGGTTTTATCGACGACCGCATCGGCCGCCTGCCCAAGACCCTGGTCAACCAGCCGCTGCTGGGCAACTCCAATGACCTGGAACGCCTGATCCGCGAAGAAAAGGTCACCCAGGTCCTGGTCGCCCTGCCCTGGTCGGCGGAAAACCGCATGGACTACATCATCCGCGAACTACGCCGCCTGCCGGTCAATGTGCTGCTGGTGCCGGACATGGTTGCCTTCCGGCATGCCCACAACCGCATCACCGAAGTCGCCAACCTGCCGATGTTCAACGCCTCCGAGGTTCCCCTGCGCGGCTGGTCGCCGATGTTCAAGCGCCTGGAGGACATGGTCCTGTCGAGCCTCGCACTGATCCTCTTGTCGCCGATCATGCTGCTGACGGCCCTGGCGATCAAAATCGACTCGCCGGGCCCGGTGCTGTTTCGCCAGAAGCGCTACGGCTACAACAACCGCTTGATCGAAGTCTTCAAGTTCCGCTCGATGCACCAGCACCAGAGCGATGCCAACGCCGAAACCCAAACCACCCGCGGCGATCCGCGGATCACCCGGGTCGGACGTTTTATCCGCAGAACCAGCCTCGACGAGTTGCCACAGCTATTCAATGTTTTCATCGGCAGCATGTCGATGGTCGGCCCGCGCCCCCACGCCACGGCCACCAAGGCGGCGGGCATCCTGTTCGAGGAAGCGGTCAAGGAATACACCTCACGCCACCGGGTCAAGCCAGGCATCACCGGACTCGCCCAGATCAATGGCTACCGCGGCGAAACCGACACCCTGGAAAAAATCGAAAAACGTGTCGAGTTCGATCTGGAGTACATCGAAAACTGGTCGATCTGGTTCGACCTCTACATCCTGTTCCGCACTGTCCCGGCAGTGCTCATGACCCGCGAGGCCTTCTGAATGGGCGTACTCATTCCCTGCATCATCGCCGGTGGCGCCGGCACCCGTTTGTGGCCGGTCTCCCGCGAGGCCATGCCGAAACCCTTCATGCGCCTGCCCGACGGCGAAAGCCTGTTGCAGAAGACTTTCCGCCGGGCCGCCGAACTGCCCGGTGTCCAGCGGGTACTGACGGTGACCAACCGCGAGGTGTTCTTCCGTACCCTGGATGACTACCGCCAGTTGAACAAGGCCGACGCGGCGCTGGACTTCATCCTCGAACCCTTTGGTCGCAACACCGCCCCGGCCATCGCCGCGGCGGCCTTGCATGTGGCCAGGCTCTACGGCGACGACGCGCAACTGCTGGTACTGCCGGCCGATCACCTGATCAAGGACCTGGACGCCTTCGCCAAGGCGATCGACAGCGCTCGACTCCTGGCCGAGCAAGGCTGGCTGGTGACCTTCGGCCTGGTACCGACCCACCCCGAGACCGGCTTCGGCTATATCGAGAAAGGCCAGGCCCTGGGCGATGAGGCGTTCCAGGTCGCCCGCTTTGTCGAGAAGCCCGATGCGAAGACCGCGCAGCAGTACCTCAATGGCGGCCGGTACCTGTGGAACGCCGGCATGTTCTGCATGCGGGCCGACGCCGTGCTGCGCGAACTGCGCGAACACGCCCCGGACGTCCTCGAGGCCATGACCGAGTGCCTGGCCCTCAGCCACAGCCGCGAAGGCAGCCAGGAACTTCAACTGGAACTGGATGGCAAGAGCCTGGCCCGGGCGCCGGACATCTCCATCGACTACGCCCTGATGGAACGCTCGCGCAAAGTCGCGGTGGTGCCCTGCCAACTCGGCTGGAGCGATATCGGTTCGTGGCAGGCGGTGCGTGAACTGACACCGGCCGATGCCCAGGGCAACCAGTGCAACGGCGAGACCGTGCTGCATGACGTCAGCAACTGCTACATCGATTCGCCCAAGCGCCTGGTGGGCGGCGTCGGGCTCAAGGACCTGATCATCATCGACACGCCGGACGCCTTGCTGATCGCCGACGGCAAACGCAGCCAGGACGTCAGGCTGATCGCCCAGGAACTCAAGCGCCAGGGCCACGACGCCTATCGCCTGCACCGTACCGTGAGCCGTCCATGGGGCACCTACACCGTGCTCGAGGAAGGCAAGCGCTTCAAGATCAAGCGCATCGTGGTCAAGCCCAATGCGTCGCTGTCGCTGCAGATGCACCACCATCGCAGCGAACACTGGATCGTGGTCAGCGGCATGGCGCGGGTCACCAACGGCGACAACGAGTTTATGCTCGATACCAATGAGTCGACCTTTATCAAGCCGGGCAAACAGCACCGGCTGGTCAACCCGGGGGTGATCGACCTGGTGATGATCGAAGTACAGAGCGGCGAATACCTCGGCGAAGACGACATCGTGCGTTTCACCGATATTTATGGACGGGTTCCCGTCGAAACCAGCAAGACCTGAGACACCTGAAACAGTAGGAGCACCCACATGCGCGGACCCGGGTCCGTCAAGGGGGGGGTAACCATGCATAAAGGGAAGACTGACCAATGAACAAACTCCTGCTGATCCTCAGTGTTTTATTAATCAGCGCGTGCAGCATACCGGCCAAGGTGGCATTACCGGATAACGACGTCCTGCGCGAAGGTCACCGGGCCGGCGACGCCCTGGCCGGCAAGCCGCTGCCGGACCAGCGCATCCGCGCCGGCGACACCTTGCGTATCGTGCGCAATACCGGTGAAGCGCCGTCCATTTCCGCCTTCACCGCCAACTCGATCTACGAACTGACGCTGTTCATCGTGATGAATGACGGCAGCTTTTCCTACCCCTATGTCGGCAACGTCAAGGCCGCCGGCCTGACCCCCCAACAGCTGACCCTGATCCTCGAAGACAAGCTGAAGAATATCTACCAGGATTCGGCCCTGACGGTGAATATCTCCCAGGCCCCGAGCAACACCGTGTTCGTCGGTGGCTCGGTGCGCACCCCGGCCAGCCTGCCGGTGACCACCGTCACCACCCTGGAACAGGCCCTGATCGGTGCCGGCGGTCTGCTGCCGGTGGGCGACAGCCGCAATATCGCCTTGCTGCGCCAGGACGACGACGGTCGCTACAAGACCTACTTCTTCGACTATCGCGACACCATGCTCGCCGGCGCCAGCAACCGCGCACCGGTGCTGCTGCAACGCGGCGACGTGGTGTTCGTGCCCAAGTCCCATGTGGGCAACGGCATCGAGTGGGTCGACCTGTATCTGAACCAATTGATTCCCTTCCAGAAATCCATTGGCATCGGCGCGAACTACAACCTGAACAACTCCACCAGCACTGGCAACTGATCGTTAAGGACAACAGACATGATCAATATCCGCTCCTTCCGAGACTTGTTGCGCCTATTCTTCATCTTCAAGCGCGAAGTGAAAACCACTGTGCTAGTGACTTTCGTCGTCATCCTGCTGGGAGCCTTCCTGTTGCCCAACCGCTACGAGTCCACGGCCCTGCTGCTGGTCAAGCCGGGCCGGGACACCAGCACCTTGCCGATCGAGATCTCCGACCGCCAGGCAACTATTATCCCCAGCGCCCAGCGCGACCCGATCATCGATGAGGAACGCATCCTCACCGGGCGCCCGATCGCCCGGCTGGTAGCCGAGCAATACCTCGACGAGCTGTCCAGGGTACCGCCCCAGGAAGGCTTTATCGCCACCCTCAAGACCCTGGTCAAGAGCACGGTGCAGGGCCTGCTGGATGTCGGTCGCGGCCTGCTGCAACTGCTCGGTCTGGTGGAGAAGCAGACACCGGTCGAACGCCTCGCCGACCAGTTGACGAAGTACTTCAGCGTGACCCACGCCGTGGGCTCCTCGGTGATGGAAATCAGCTTCACCTGGAACGACCCGCAGGTCGCCCAGACCATCGTCAAGAGCTGGATCGAGCAGTATGAACAGGAACGCACCCGCACCCTGGGGCGTAAAAGCCTGTACGCCTTCTATGAAGGCGAAAGTACCGCGACCACCAAACGCATCCTCGACTACAAGAAACAGATCGAGGCCCATCTCAACGAGCTCGGAGCGGTGAGCATCGGCGAGCGCCTGAACGATATCTCGCGCAACCTCAACAACCTGCGCGGCGAGCACCTGAACACCACCCGTGCGGTGGCCTCGACCAAGAGCGGGCTGGACCGGATCAAAGCCCAGCTCGACAGCATGAAGAAAGAAATCAGCATCGGTCGGCAGATGAGCATCAACCCGGACCGCCAGGACCTGCAACAGCGGATCAACGCCAAGCAGATCGAACGCCAGGAAATGCTCCGCACCTTCAAGGAAGGCGCACCGCCGGTGAAGGCCATGGACAAGGCGATTGCCAACCTGGAAGACCTGCTCAAGTCGCAGAACGCGGTAGTCCAGCGCACCGATAACCTGGCGCCGAACCCGGTCTACACCCGCCTGCAGAACAGCTTCGCCGACCAGGAGGCCAGCCTCAGCCGCTTGCAGACCCAGGCCGCCCAGCAGGAAACCCAGCTCAACCAGTTGGAACAGGACCGCCGTCAGGCCCTGGCCCTGGAGCCGGAAATGGCCCGCCTGCAACGTGAACTCGATGCCGCGGAAAAGAGCTTCGCCCTGTACAGCACCAGTACCGAGAAAGCGCGGATCGACCGTGAACTGGACAAGAGCCAGATCAGCAACATCGCGGTGATCGAACAGGCCACCCTCAACGAAAGCCGGGTCTTCCCGAAAAGCCTGACCATGCTCTTGCTGGCCATTCCGCTGAGCCTGGGGGTCGGCCTGCTGGCCCTGTATTTCTTCTATCTGCTGGACCAGCGCATCCACGACGGCGACAAGATCGAGTCACGCTTCGGGGTCAAGATCTGGACCAGCCTGCAAGACATCAGCAACGGCAGCATCCAGCGTCGCACCGCGTTCACTGCCAGCATGTACCGGCTCTATGGGGTCCTGCCACTGGAACAGGTCGCCGAACACGGACTGGCCATCGGCCTGACCTCGGCCCGGCGTGGCGAAGGGGTCAGCTTCGTCATCGAGCACCTGGCCAACCTGCTGCAGGAACGCGGCCATCGGGTCCGCGTCGACGGCCAAGGCCCGGCGCATCCGGGGGAAATCCTGCTGCTCAATGCCGGCGCGTTCTTCTCCAACCAGGAAGCCTTCGTGACCCTGCGCCAGGCCGACCTGATCGCGCTGATCATCGAAGCGGAAAGCACCACCGTACCGATCCTGGAAAATGCCCTGTCGACACTCAATACCGCGTTCAAGCGCGTCGACGGCATCATCCTCAATCGCCGGCGTTTCGAGATCCCCGAGCGTGTACTCAATACCCTGGCCCGCATCCGGAGCCATGCCTGATGCATATCGCCCTGATAGCGCCCCTGCCACCGGAACAGAATGGCATAGCCGACTACGCCGGGCATCTGAAAGCGGCGCTGGAAAACCTCGGGGTGCGTGTCAGCACGCCCCTGGCGGGAGTGGGCAACGACCCGCAACGGGCCAGGGAGCTTGTAGCGCAGGCATCGTGGCAGGGCATCGATCTGGTCCACGCCGAAATCGGGGGCGGGCGCCTGGCCGAGTTCCATGCTTTGAAGGCCCTGCGCGCACGCTTCCCGGCGCTGCCGCTGACCGCGACCTTGCATGACCCGGAACGCCTGGTCTGGCGCCGCGAGCGCTTGCCCTGGCCGCTGTCGCTGGCCGCACGGCTGCCTTCGCCGCTACCACAGATGGCCACGGTGCTGGCCGATCCGCTGTGCCTGTACGAGGAGCGGCAACTGGCCCGCAGCCTGACCCGCCTGGTGACACTCACCCATTCGGGCGGCCATTGCCTGCGCCAGCGCATGGGGTTGCGCAACGAACAGATGGCAGTGATTGCCCACGGTAACCTGGCCATCGCGGCAAAGCCCCTGCCCGCGCTGGAGCCGCTGCGACTGCTGTACTTCGGTTTCATCTACCGCGGCAAGGGCATCGAAGACCTGCTCGACGCCCTGGCCATCACCTTCACCCAGCAACCGGCTTTGCGGACCCGCGTGCGCCTGACCCTGGCCGGGGGCAGCGAGCCGGAGATGGCCTTCGGCCCTTCGGGCAGCTATCTCGATCAACTGCGCCAGCACATCCAGAGCCTTGGCCTGCAAGACAACGTCGACTGGCAACTGGACCTGCCGGCCGCCGAGATCCCCGCCGTAATCCAGGCCCACCACGTGATGGTGCTGCCGTACCGCGAGTCGAGCAAACTCAAACTGCTGGGCAGCCTGCGCGGGACCAGCGGCGCGCTGTCCTGGGCCGTGGCCTGCGGACGCGGCGTCATCACCTCGGACGCACGTTCCTTTGCCGAGGAAGTGTCCCAGGGCAACGGCGTGATTTTCCCCCAGGGCAATGTCACGGCCCTGGCGACGGAGCTGAGCCACTTGTGCGCCAAGCCGGAACTGGCGATCAGTTGGGCCGAACAGGCCAGCGCGATCGGCGCACAGCGGGTCTGGAGCCACACCGCCGAGCGCTTCCTGCAGTTGTTCCAACAGGCCTGCGGAGGACATCAAGATGTGGCGTAGAGCCTTTTTATGGTTCCCGGCCCTGTTGCTGATGGCGCTCGCCGTCAGCCTGATCCCCTGGAGTCCCCAGGTCGCCGCCCAGACGACGCTCAAGGCGCCCCGCGCGGTGGAGTGGAAAAACTTTCTCGGGGTCAACGCCCAGTTCCAGTATTTCGATCCGGACATCTACCAGAAACAGATGACGCAGCTCGATGCACTGGGCCTGAACTGGGTGCGCCTGACCCTGCACTGGTTCATCATCGAACCCGAACAGGGGGCTTTCCAGTTCAGCGAACTCGATGCTGCCATGGCGGCGATGAAGAGCCATGGCTACAACACCGTCGCCTACCTGGTCGGCTCGCCGCCGTTCGCCAGCAGCGCTCCGGCCGGCACCCCGAGCAGCGACCAGTATCCACCGACGGACTTCAAGCTGTTCGCCTCGCGCATGGTCACCCTGGCCCAGCGCTACCCCCAGGTGAGCACCTGGCAGGTATGGAACGAACCGAACATCATCTGGCGGCCCAAGGAAGATCCCGCAGCCTACTACCAGATGCTGAGCACCACCGCCGATGCCATCCGCACCCAGGTGCCGGGCAAAGCCATCGCCACCGCCGGCGTCGCTTACTTCGGCCAGATGCACAGTACCCCCGGCTTGATGCTCGACGCCCTGTTGGGCCAGGGACTGGCCGGCCAGAACATCATCGCCGCCTATCACCCCTATACCCAATTCCCGGAAGGCGACGACGCCGCGGCCCAGGACTTCCTGCTCAGGGGCAATGCCATGAACAGCGATCTGCACGGCAAGGGCGTCACCCAGGTCTGGGCCACCGAATGGGGCTGGTCGAGCTATGACGGTCCCAAGGAAATGCAGGCACTGATCGGCGTCGACGGACAGGCCGACTACACTCTGCGACGCCTGGCACTGATGAGCGCCATGGACTACCAACGGATCTTCCTGTTCAACCTCAGCGACCTGGATCAGCGAACCACCCCGCGCGACCAGCATTACGGCCTGCTCGACCTCAACGGCGAGCCGAAACCGGTGTATAACGCCCTGAAGAACTTCCTCACGGTCACCGGCCCGGCCCTCCAGCCGGCCGACGCCCCGTCGTCGAGCAATGCGCCCGCCGACCTCTACAACATCACCTGGACCCGCAATGACGGCGCCCATGTCTGGATGTTCTGGAGTGCCAGCGGCCAGAGCCTGCAATTGCCCGGTGTGACCCAAGCGGCGCTGTTCGACCCGTTGACCGGCACCCAGACAACTCTGAGCGACAGCACAGCCATTACCGTGCCGCTGAAAACCAGCCTGCAGCTATTGGTGTGGACGCCATGAAAATCCTCTGGACCCTGCCCTACCTGCCCTGGCCCACCACCAGTGGCGGCAAGACCCGGCAATTTCACCTGCTGCGCAGCCTCGCCGCGCGCGGGCATCGGATTACCCTGCTGGTGCAATCGAAAACCGACGTCGACGAGGCTACCCGCCACGCCCTGGCGCCGATTGTCGAACGCCTGATCGTGGTCCCGCGACGCTCGTTACGCAGCCTGAAAACCCTGCTCGGCGTGCTGCTCGCGCCCTACCCGATGCTGGCCACGATCAACGGCCTGGCGCCGCAGTTGCAGGCCCGGTTGCGCACCCTGCTGGAAGAAGACTGGGACGTGATCCAGATCGAGCACAGCTACAGCTTCCAGCCCTTCGAACAACCACTGCTCGATGCCGGCAAGCCTTTTATTCTCACCGAGCACAATGTCGAGTCGGCCCTCGGCGCCGCCAGTTATGACCGCCTGCCAGGCTGGATGAAGCCCTTCACGCAATATGACCAGCGACGCTATCGGCGCTGGGAAAGCCGGGTGTTTCGCCAGGCCGCCGAACTGATCGCGGTGACCCGCGACGACGCCACGGTACTGCGCCAGCAGACCGGCAAGCCGGTGGCGGTGGTGGTCAACGGCGTCGACACTGGCCTCTATGCCGGCGTCCAACCCGACCTCCACGCCCGACGCCTGCTGTTTATCGGCAACTACGAATACAGTCCGAACCTGGACGCCGTCGAATGGGCCCTGGAGGAAATTCTCCCGGCCCTGTGGCTGCTCAATCCGGGGGTCCGTTTCGCCATTGCCGGATTCGGCTTGCCGGATGCCTGGCGCGCGCGCTGGACCGATCCGCGAATCGAATGGCAAGGTTTTGTCCCCGACCTGCGCACCCTGCAAAGCAAAGCCTCGGTGTTCTTCGCACCGCTGCGCCAGGGCGGCGGCTCCAAGCTCAAGGTGCTCGAGGCCATGGCCGCCGGCCTGCCGGTGGTCACCACCGGCCAGGGCGTGTCGGGACTGAAGGTCGAAAACGGCCAACACTATCTGGGCAGCGAGGACCCGCAAGCCCTGGCCCGGATGCTCGCCGAACTTCTCGAACACCCGTCGCGCCTGCACCAGATCGCCGAAGCCGGCCGGGCCTACGTCAAGGCCGAACACGATTGGTCCGTGGCCGCCGCACAACTGGAAGCGGTCTATAACCGCCTCCCCCACCTCAAGGAAGCAGAATCCGTATGCGCATAGGTCTGGATTATCGCCCGGCAGCGGGTTACACCCACAGCGGCATCGGCCGTCAGAACCTGGCCCTGGAGCAAGCCCTGCGCGCCCATCCCGAGGTGAGCCTGCAACTGTTCGGGGTAGCTCCGGAGGATCACCCGATCCGTCGCCGCGTCCACTGTCCGAAATGGGGCTCGCCCTTGTTCGGCGTACACCGTCTGCCGATACGCCTGCGCTTCGAGGCCGGCTTCCTGCCCGGCGCGTTGCGCGAAGCAGGGATTGAGGTCTACCTCTGCAACTTCAACATGGGCCTGCCGCCAGGGCGCAAGCCCGCCGGCATGCGTTATGTGCTGCAACTCCATGACCTGTTCCAGCTGACCCTGCAAAACAGCCACGGTTCGAAACTCAAGGAACGCGTCTACCGGGCCACCGACCGCCTCTCCATCGGCCATTCGGTAAAGGTCGCCGACCGGATCTGGACCCCATCGCAATACACCGCCGACGAACTGGTCAAGTTGTTTCCCGAAGCCCGCGACAAGGTCCGCGTGTTGCCCAACCTGGTCACCGGTTTCGTCGGTGAGGCCGCCGACATCAGCGACCTGCAAGTGCCTGAACGCTACTGGCTGGCCGTCGGCACCCGTGAGCCGCGCAAGAACATCCCCTGGTTCGTCAGCGCCTGGCACGCCGCCCGCCAGCAATCGCCGCAGGTACCGGAGTTGGTGCTGATCGGCGCCCCCGAGGACCTGCCCGCGTCGCTGCAACACCTGCCGGGCCTGCATTACCTGACCGGCCTCAGCGATGCACAACTGCACGGGGTGTACCAACAGGCCGAGCGTTTGTGGCAACCGTCTTATGCCGAAGGTTTCGGTCTGCCGGTGATCGAAGCCCTCAGCGTCGGCACCCCGGTGGCCGTCGCCAGCGGGTCGGCGCTGGACGAAATCACGCCACCGCACAGCCCACGCTTCTCGCCCACTGACGGCCCGGCCCTCAGCGCGCTGATGATCGGTCTGGCAGACGCCCCCGCCGAGGACCCCGAGGCACTTCGGACCTGGGCCGCGGGTTATGGCACCGCGGCCTACCAGGAGCGCTTCAACCACCTGATCGAGGAGCTGAAATAATGCCCTTGGCGCTGCCCATCGCCCTGTTGTTCGGATTGCTGTTCGGCATCCTCGCCTGGCTGCTGCCGCCGTTCAAGGTGGCGGTCGTGCTGGTCGCCATCGGTGGCGTGGTGACCATCATCCGCCACCCGCTCTGGGGCCTGCTGCTGTTCAGCGTGCTCGCCACCTTCCTGCCCTACTCGACGATCCAGATCGGCCTGCGCACCACGGTGTCCGAGGCCCTGATCCTGCTGGTCTGGGGCAGCGTGCTGGTACAAAGCCTGTTCAACAACCTGCCGCAAAAAAAGCCCCTGCTGCGCACCGAGCGCTGGCTGGTGGCCTTGATGTTGTTCAGTGCCTTTCCGTTTATCGTCGGCCAGTTGACGATCAACGCCGAAGGTAACGGCCTGGTGAACTGGATCCGCTGGCTGCTCAACCTGTCGGTGCTGTTCCTGGTGCCCCGCCTGCTCGATCAGCAAAAGGCTCGCGATCAGGTGGTCACCGGCCTGCTGCTCGGGACCCTGTTGCTGTTGCTGCTGTCGATCCCGGTGTTCCTCAAGAACGGCAGCGCCACCGGCATGACTCCGATCCTGGCCGCACTCGGCTATGGCAGCATCGAGGTGCTGGGGGACAGCCTGTCGGCACTGTCCAATCGCATGGGCTCGCCCTGGATGCACCCCAACGCCCTGGGTGGCGCCATGACCCTGCTGCTGCCATTGGCGTTCTGCTACGGGCTGGCCCGCCAAGGCTGGAGGCGCACGCTGGGCCTGGCGGTGGCAAGCCTGGGCGTGATCGGCCTGCTGCTCTCGGGCTCACGCGGGGCGCTGGTCAGCCTGCTGATCGTCCTGTTCTGGATGGCCCGCAAACGCGTGCCCTACGCCGGTCAGGTGATCCTCGCCGGCCTGGTGTTCGGCAGCCTGCTGCTGATGTTCTACCCGCCGTTGCAGGACCGTCTGCTGGGGCTCTTTTCCAGCAACGACGCCAGTACCAATGTGCGTTTCGACGAATACTCACACTTCCCCAACGCCATGGCCATGTTCCCCTTCGGCATCGGCTTCAAGGTCGAGCCGCCCGTGCCCGGCACCGGCCTGTGGGGTATCTCCAACCTGTGGCTGAACTTCATCTACAAACTCGGCGTGCCGGGTCTGGTCCTGTTTGCCGCGGTGATCTGGAGTTGGTGGAGCGACACCCGCTCTTCCCTGGCCGCCTTCCAGTTGAATGAAGACAACGCCATCTGGCTCGGCACTACCTGCGGCTTGATGGCGGCGCTGCTCAGCGGCTTCTTCGACCACTATTTCAGCTTTACCAATGTGCTGATCGCCCTGTTCTGGCTGATGCTGGGCCTGAACCTGCACGAAACACGGCGTCTCAAGCTCAAGGCCACCCCTCTGCCAGGAATCCACCCATGAAACACCGCATATTCCACTCGTTGAACCTGAGGCAGGCACTGCCCGAATACGCCGAGAAGATGGGCGTAGGGCTGGAGGAACTGGAAAGCAGCTACCAGTGGATGCTGGAAAACGACGTGTGTTTCGAACAGCCGCTCAAGGGCAATATGCTGTGTTTCATCAGCTACCTGAACATCGAATCGCGAATCGAGCCGCCCCTGGCCCGGCGGTTCTATGCCTTGCTCGGCCGCGAGGTCAAGGGCGAGCTGATCCCGTTGTACGGGATCAACTGGCCGACCCTGCGCGACCGCATGCTGCGCGGCTGGGAACTGGCCTACAACATACTCATCTGCAAGATTCCCAGCCATACGCTGAGGCTGCTCTGGTTGCGCGCGGGCGGGGCGAAGATCGGCAAGGGCTCGACGGTCTGGCGCAACACCGAGGTGCTGGGGGTGAACAACCTGCGCATCGGCAACGACAGCACCGTCGGCTGGCATTGCCAACTGGATGCCCGTGGCGGCCTGATCATTGGCGACCATGTGACCATCGCCTCCCACGTGCTGATCATTGCCGGCGGCCATGACATCCAGGCCCCGGAGTTCTGGGCGGTCGGCGGGCCGATCTATATCCGCGACTATGCCTGGATTGCCAGTCGCGCCCTGCTCTCGTTCGGTGCCGATATCGGCGAAGGCGCGGTGGTCGGTGGCCAGTGCGTGGTCTCCAAGCCGGTTCCGGCCTACGCCATCGTCGGCGGGCCGGACGCGGCGATCAAGGGCGAACGTTGCCGCGGCCTGAACTACAAGGTGGGCGGCAAAGGCCTGTTCACTTTGTTCCATTGAGCCGCGGGCATGCCTGACTCGAAACTGCTCGGTTCCACCCTGTGGCTGACCCTGGCGACCCTCACCGGCCTCGTCGCCGGGTTCGCCCGCGAGTGGCTGCTGGTCGCCGCCTGGGGCGCCGGCGGGCGCAGCGACAGTTTCCTGGTGGCGCTGTTCCTGCCCGAAGCCTTGCGCATGGCGCTGGCGGCCGGTCTGCTCAGCGCGGCGGCGCTACCGCTCTACCAACAACGCACCGCCACCGAACAAACCGCCTGGCTCGGCGCGATGGCCCCCCGGCTGCTGCTCTGCGGCCTGCTGCTGGCGCTGGTGCTGGGCGTCGGCTCACCATTATGGGTTCGGCTGATCGGACCGGGACTCGACAGCGACGGCTACGCACTGGCCGGGGCCAGTCTGCATTGGCTGGCCTGGTGCGCCCCCGGGTTTATCCTGCATGCCTTGTTCTGCGTACCCTTGCAGGCTCGTTCACGCTTTGTCCTGGCCGGACTCGGCTCGCTGCTGTTCAACCTGCCGCCGGTGTTGTACCTGGCCTTCCTGCGCCAGGCCGCCACTCCGAACGGCCTGGCCAGTGCTTGCGTACTGGGCAGCCTGCTGATGCCGACGCTGCTGTTGCCGGCCTTGTACCGCGGCGGCTGGAAACCCTGGCAACTTGGCCACGCACCCGGCGCCGTCAAAGAACTGCTGCAACGCATCGGCCCGCTGCTCAGCAGCAACCTCGCGAGCCAGGGCCTGGCCCTGCTCGAACGCATGGTCGCGTCGTTGCTCGGCGAAGGTGCCGTGACCTGGATCAACCTGGCGCGCAAACTGATCAACCTGCCGCTGATCGCCCTGATGAGCCTGAACCAGGTGCTGCTCGGCCTGATGAGCGGCAGCCAGGGCAGCGAACGCCTGGACCTGCTGCGCAAGGGCCTGGCCAGCGCCAGCCTGCTGACCCTGCCCGCCGTGGTCGGGCTGATCGGTGCCGCCGGGGCCCTGGTCAGTCTGCTGCTGCCCCACCAGGCCGCCGACAGCCCGCTGCCGGAACTGCTGGCCTGGTTCTCGATCCCCCTGGTCTTCGGTGCCTGGAACGCCCTGCTCGCCCGCTACGCCTACGCCGCCGGCGACACCCGCCTGCCACTCACCTGCGAACTGACCGGCAGCCTGCTCAATGCCCTGCTGCTGGCGGTACTGCCGTATTTCCTCGGATTGATCGGCATCGCCCTGGCCGCCATCTGCGGGGTGATACTCACCGGCCTGCTGCTGATCCGCCGCCAACAGTTGCAAACCTTGGTACCGTGGCGCAGCCACGCCTTGCTGGGGTTGGCAGTGATGGTCGTGGCCGCGCGGGTCCTGCATCCGCTGCACGGCATCTGGCTGCAACTGGGCCTGAGCAGCCTGTGCAGCCTGATCCTGCTGATTGCCCTGGCGGCGTGGTTGCGCCCCTGGCGCGCCCTGCCCGGCTGAACCTGGAGACCGAACAATGTCGACCCCTCAAGTGGCCGTAGTGATTCCGACCTACAACGGACGCCGCGACCTGGAACGCCTGCTCGACTCCCTGGCGCTCCAGACCGCGACCTTCGACACCCTGATTGTCGACTCCAGCTCCAGCGACGGCACCTTCGAGCTGGCCTGCGCGCGCTGCCCACGGGTGCAACGCATCGACAGCAAGGACTTCAACCATGGTGGCACCCGCCAATGGATGGTCGAACACAACCCCGGCTACGAGCTCTACGTGTTCATGACCCAGGATGCCTACCTGGACGATCCCGACGGCATTGCCAATATCGTCCGGCCGTTTGCCGACGAGCAGGTCGGCGCCGTCTGCGGCCGGCAACTGCCGCACCTGGATGCCACCCCCCTGGCCGAGCACGCCAGGTTGTTCAACTACCCGCCGGACTCCCAGGTCAAGAGCCTGGCCGACGCCCCCCGGCTGGGCATCAAGACCGCCTTCATCTCCAATTCCTTTTCCGCCTATCGGCGCCAGGCCCTGATGCAGGTCGGCGGCTTCCCGCAGCATGTGATCCTGTCGGAAGACATGTACGTCGCCGCGAAAATGCTCCAGGCCGGGTGGAAGGTCGCCTACGAAGGCAGCGCCCGTTGCCGGCATTCCCATAACTACAGCCTCGGTGAAGAGTTCCGACGCTACTTCGATATCGGCGTCTTTCACGCCCGTGAGCCGTGGATCCGCCAGCAGTTCGGCGGGGCCGGCGGCGAGGGCCTGCGCTACGTGATCTCGGAGCTGAAGTTCCTCGGCCCCGCCCGTTGCCTGGCCTGGCCCGGCTCACTGTGGCGCAATGCGGTGAAACTGCTCGCCTACAAACTGAGCCAGCAAGAGCGGCATCTGCCCAGGCGGCTGAAAAAGAACCTGGGCATGTACAAGCGCTACTGGGACAGCCCGCACGCCTGATTTGGCAGACCTTCAAACGATGAGGATTTTTCCGATAACCATCAGCGAACAACCCCAATTGACCCAGAGACGAAATAAGGCGAACTTCTTCAAGCTCTTTTTATCGAGCGAATAACACTCTGGACCTGAACCATCGAGGAAGCATATTCACATGGAAGTCGAGCTACAGCACTGCGCGGCACCGCACTTGAGCGCCGCGGCCCACGAGCCGGGCCATCACGACGCCAAACCGCAACGCCCGCCCCGCCATGACAAGGCCAAGACGATCCGTACCCCTGGAGGCGATGCTATGGAACCCCGAATCACAGAGCTGGAAACCCGCTTCGAATACATCCACCGTGACCTCAATGAGGTGCGCAACGATGTGAAATCCATCAAGGGCCGACTCACCTACATAGCTGGCGCCGCGGCGGTCATCGGCGCGCCCCTGGTCTGGATTGCCAACAATCGCATGGACCAGATCCTGCTGCTGCTGACCTCCTGACCTCACCCGTTACCCGCGTCGCGCCGCCGGGGCGCGCCCGGGAACCTCGCGACCTCAAAGGTTGCGGCCAGCGCCGGGCGGGCTTACAGCGAAATCGGCTTACGTCCGGCAAACGAATGCGCCAGGGTTCCGCCGTCCACCAGCTCCAGCTCCCCACCCAGCGGCACGCCATGGGCGATACGCGAGGTGATCAGGCCTTTGTTGGCCAGCAACTGGGCGATGTAATGAGCCGTGGCTTCGCCTTCAACCGTCGGGTTGGTGGCGAGGATGATCTCGGTAAAACTGCCCTGCTCTTCGATGCGCGCCAGCAGTTGCGGGATACCGATCGCTTCCGGACCGAGGCCATCGAGGGGCGACAGATGTCCCTTGAGCACGAAATAACGGCCACGGTAGCCCGTCTGCTCCACGGCATAGACGTCCATCGGGCCTTCGACCACGCACAGCAAGCTGTCATCACGCCGAGGGTCGGCGCACTGTGGGCAGAGGTCGTCTTCGGTGAGCGTGCGGCACTGGCGACAGTGGCCGACGCCTTCCATGGCCTGGCCCAGGGCCTGGGCCAGGCGCGAGCCGCCACTGCGATCACGTTCGAGCAGTTGCAGGGCCATGCGTTGGGCGGTTTTCTGGCCGACGCCGGGGAGTACCCGCAAGGCATCGATCAGTTGGCGAATCAGGGGGCTGAAGCTCATGGCAAAGGGTCCGACAGAACACGAGACGCGGTTTATAGCCGCGCCTCCAGCCAGCGTCCGGGGATCACGCTGGAACACAATTCCTTGTAGGAGCGAAGCTTGGTCCGGCGTCGTTCCGACGAAGAAGCCCTCGGACCGCTAAAAGCTTCGCGGCGGTGCGGCGTCCCGACAAGCCACGCTCCTACAAGGTAAGGCAACTGGCGCCTTAGAACGGCATCTTGAAGCCCGGCGGCAGCTGCATGCCGGCGGTCATGCCGGACATCTTGTCCTGGCTGTTGCTTTCAATCTTGCGCGTCGCATCGTTGAACGCCGCGGCGATCAGGTCTTCCAGCACTTCCAGGTCTTCGTCCTTCAGGCTCGGGTCGATGCTGACGCGCTTGACGTCATGACGACCGGTCATCACCACGGACACCAGGCCGGCGCCGGATTGACCGGTCACTTCGGCGTTGGCCAGTTCTTCCTGCATCTTGGCCATCTTTTCCTGCATCTGCTGCGCCTGCTTCATCAGGCCGGCCATGCCACCTTTCATCATGGGAATCACCTCAAGAGTTACATGTACAAAGAGATGCAAGGCAAAGGCCTGGCATCGTTCAGTTATTAGCCCTGGACCACCAGGGCATCGACAGGTTCGATTGTATCGCCACGGATCACCGCACCGAACTGTTGCATCATCTGCCGGATAAGCGGGTCGGCATGAATCGACGCCACCGCTTCGTCCTGGCGTTCGTGGCGCCGACGGGAAGCCGCCTGGGCCGGGGTTTCCTGCTCGGGCTTGATCAGCTCGATGGTCAGCTTCAGCGCACGCCCGTGATACTGGTTCAGGGCGTCATTGAGACGGCGTTGCTGCGTGGCGTTGAACAAGGCGCTATGGGCCGGGTCCAGGTGCAGCAACCAGTCGTCACCGCTGACCGCCATCAAGGTGCAGTTGGCCGCGATGCTGCCGGTCATGCCAGAAACCGGCAGTTTCGGGAACAATTCCAGCCACTCCAGCGCAAGGCCGGTGGCCGGGGCCGCCGCGGGTTGCGGCTCGGGCTCCGGGGCCGGATCGGCGGCGTGCTCGCTGGCCAGTTCGTCGAGATAGCTGTAGGCCGAATCGATATCCGGCTCGATATAGTCTTCATCCAGCGGCGGCTCGTCGTCCAGGTCCGGACCCGGCGTCGCGGCCTCCACCTGGGCGGGCGTCGGCTCGGGCAGGGTCGCGGCGACCCACTCGGGCGCATCCGGAACCACGCTGTCCGACGTCGGCAGCGGCATGGCCGCCAGCTCCGGCTGTTCGGCGACGGTTTCCAGCACCGGTTCGACAGCAGGCTCCTGCAGTATTTCCTCGGGCTCGACCGGATCGTTCCACGGCAGATCCACGACCTCCACCGCCGGGACAACGGGCTCGGCCGGTGGCGGCGCGGCCGCCACGACAGGGGTCACCGGCACGGCTTCGACCGGCGCAGCAACGGGCACCGGTTGCGCGGCAATCGGCGCTGCCACTTCGGCAGGCGCAGCCGCTACCACCGGCGTCTCGGCAACAGCAGCGACCACGGGTGCCACAGGTGCGGCTGGCGCGGCAACGGCTGCGCCAGCCACACTCTGTGCGGAATCAACTGTGGCCTGGCTGATCCCCACTGGCTTTAGCGGCGGTCTCGGCGGCGCCGTACTGTCGGCCGGACGGAACGCCAGCATGCGCAGCAGCACCATCTCGAAACCGCCTCGCGGGTCTGGCGCCAGCGGCAGGTCGCGCCGGCCGATCAAACCCATCTGGTAATAAAACTGCACATCTTCGGCCGGCAGGGCCTGGGCCAGCGCCAACACCCGGTCGCGGTCGCCATGGCCATTGTCGACACCCTCCGGCAACGCCTGGGCGATCGCCACGCGGTGCAGCACATTGAGGATTTCCGACAACACGCCGTTCCAGTCCGGCCCCTGTTCGGCCAGATGCCGCACCGCTTCGAGCAGGGCCTTGGCATCACCGTCGATCAACGCCTGCAACACGTCGAAGACCTGGCCATGGTCGAGGGTACCGAGCATCGCCCGCACATCGGCGGCCATGACCTTGCCTTCACCGAAGGCAATGGCCTGGTCGGTCAGGCTCATGGCATCGCGCATCGAACCGTCGGCGGCGCGTCCCAGCAACCACAGGGCATCCTCTTCGAACGGGACGTTCTCGACCCCGAGCACGTGGGTCAAGTGCTCGACCACCCGTTCGGGGGTCATGTTCTTCAGGGAGAATTGCAGGCAGCGCGACAAAATCGTTGCCGGAAGTTTCTGCGGGTCCGTGGTCGCCAGGATGAACTTGACGTAGGGTGGCGGCTCCTCCAGGGTTTTCAACAGCGCGTTGAAGGAATGGCTGGAGAGCATGTGTACTTCGTCGATCAGGTAGACCTTGAAGCGCCCGCGGCTCGGGGCGTACTGCACGTTGTCGAGCAGTTCGCGGGTGTCCTCGACCTTGGTCCGGCTCGCGGCATCGATCTCGATCAGGTCGACGAAGCGCCCCTCGTCGATCTCCCGGCAGACCGAGCAGGTCCCGCAGGGGGTCGAGGTAATGCCGGTCTCGCAGTTCAGGCACTTGGCAATGATCCGCGCGATGGTGGTCTTGCCGACACCGCGGGTACCGGTGAACAGGTAGGCGTGGTGCAGCCGCTGGCTGTCCAGGGCATTGATCAGAGCCTTGAGCACATGGGTCTGGCCGACCATTTCGCGGAACGAGCGCGGACGCCATTTACGTGCAAGAACCTGATAACTCATCGATAACCATCGCGTCGGGGAAGCGGAAGACCGCTAATGCTAGCGGAGCAGGGGTAAAAATGCATCCGGCATGGGATGCTAATCTGGTTAAGCTGCACTTTGTGCATGGATTGGCGGCCTTGTGATGCTCCCGCCGGAGAGTTTGATGCGTGCAGTTTTTTACGCCCTGGCCTTGATGACCGCCCCTGCTTTCGCTGCCCCGGCGCCGTTGCGCTTCTCCGTGGCCGACAGTTGGAGCATGCCGATCATAGAGATCGAGCACGGCCAACCGACCCAAGGTATTTTGTATGACCTGATGACCAGCCTGGCCCACCAGGTCGGCAGCCCGGCCGAGTTTCATGTGCTGGCCCGCGCCCGAGTGCAGAGCGCCATGGAACGCGGTGAAATCGATGTGCGCTGCTATGCCGCGCAATCCTGGCTACCGAACCAGTCCGGCGACTATATCTGGAGCATCCCCTTCCTCACCCAACGCAACCTGCTGGTCAGCAAGGCCAGGCCGCCCAAAGCGATGACCCTGAAAGATCTTGAGCCACAACGACTCGGCACCGTACTGGGCTACTCGTACCCGGCCATACAGGCGCAGTTCGAAAGCGGTCGGTTCATCCGCGACGAGGCGCGCAATGAGCAACAGGTCCTGCAAAAACTTGAGGTCGGCCGCTACGCCTACGCCATCAGCAGCCAATGGGCACTGGACTGGTTCAACCAGACCCGCATGCCGGACCAACAGTTGCACGCGGTGACGGTCGTGCAGGAAGACGCCGTGGGCTGCTTTGTGCGCAACGACCCGGCCCTGCCGGTACAGCGCATCCTCAGGACCTTGCTGCGCATGAAAATGTCCGGGGAAATCGACCGGACCATCCACCTCTATACCGGGCATGACGACCAGAGGGACGCGCTCGACTCAGGTGACACTGCGCCATAAGGCCGGTGGCTCGAACGCCTCGACCCAGGCCGGCACCTCGTCCGCCGACATCGGCCGGGCAATGAAATAGCCCTGCGCCACCTCACAACCCAGGCTCATCAGCAACCGACCGTGCTCGGCGGACTCCAGCCCCTCGGCAATCACTTCCCGGCCAAACGCACGGGCCAGGCCGATCACCGCCGTGGTCAGGGCCAGGTCATCCTGGTCATGGAGAATATCGCGCACGAACGAGCGATCGATCTTGATGGTCTGGCTGGGCAGGCGCTTGAGGTAACTCAGGGACGAGTAACCGGTGCCGAAGTCATCCAGGGAAAAACGCACCCCCAGCGTCTGGCAGTCTTGCAGGCACTGGCTGACCCGCTGGATGTTCTCGATGGCCACCGACTCGATGATCTCCAGATCGAGCATATGCGGCGGCACCTCGGCGTGGCGCATCAGCAAGGCGCGCAGACGCTCGACGAAATCGCCACGCTGGAAATGCCGGGCGGCGATATTGAGGCTGACCGGCCACTCGTGCCCCGCCTGGCGCCAGGCCTGCATCTGCGCCATGACCTGGTCCATGACCCATTCGCCGATATCGATGACCACATCGGTCTGGGCCACCAGCGGCAGGAACGCCTGGGGCTGGAGCAGACCTTCGTGCGGGTGCTGCCAGCGCATCAGCGCCTCGAACCCGACCACGCTGCCGGTGCGCATATTGACCTTGGGCTGATAGACCAGGCGGAACTCACCATTGGCCAGGGCCTGACGCATCAATGCCACGGTCTGGTGAGTGGCCTTGACCTCCTGGTCCAGGGACACGTCGAACAAATGGAAACGATTGCGCCCACCTTGCTTGGCCAGGTACATCGCCTGGTCGGCATGGCGCAACAGGGTATCGGCGTCCTCGTCGTCGGAGGGAAACAGTGTCACGCCGATACTCGCATCCACATGGACGGTCTGGCCGAGTATCGAATAGGGTGCCGAAATGGCGCCGAGCACCCGTTGCAACGCGGCGTTCAGTTCCTCGGCGTCGTGCACATAACGCAGAATCAGCACGAACTCGTCACCCGCCAGCCGCGCCACCACATCCTCCCCGCGCATGATGCCACGCAGGCGCTCCGCCACTTCCACCAGGAGCCGGTCGCCGCTGGCATGCCCGTAGCCATCGTTGACCGCCTTGAAACCATCCAGGTCAAGCATGCAGACCGCCAGCGGAATGGCTTCGCGTCGGGAAAAATCCAGGGCCTGGTTCAGCAGGTCCGACAGAAACGCCCGATTGGGCAGGCCGGTCAGTACATCGTGCCCCACCCGCCACTGCAGGGTATGCAGCAGACGCAGCTTTTCGCTGACATCGAAACGGATCGACACATATTTGCGGACCTGCCCGGTGGCCTCATCCAGCAGCGGCACCATGGTGCTGTCGACCCAATACAGGGAACCGTCCTTGGCGCGGTTGCAGACTTCGCCTTTCCAGACCCGGCCCTGGGCAATGGTGCGCCACATATCGACAAAAAATCCGGACGGGTGGTAGCCGGAGTTCAAGATGCGGTGATTCTGCCCCAGCAGTTCATCACGGCTATAACCGGAAATCACACAGAATGGATCATTGACGTAGGTGATCCGCCCGTTCAGGTCGGTCTCGGAGAAAATGGCGGCGACGTCCACGACCCTGCGATACGTCTCATCCATGAATCAGCTCACCTGGGCGGCTAGAGGTTGTCCCGAATTCGCAGCACAACCGCGCCTGGCGGCATCGCCTGGCCGTACTTCGACGAAGATCAACTAGGATTAAATGAAGGCCATCATTGGCTGGGACAGGTATTTTTGGCTGTCCTGAGACAATGCGTTGTTCAGGGCTTATGACCGTCACGGCATGGGCACCCAAGAAATGCCTGGATTTCCCGTTTCACAAATATTTCACCGGAAACCGGATCACCAAATACCTGTCCTAAATGCTGATTCTACGAATTACATCACATTATGCAATAGAAGGTGATGAACCATGGCGTTGTCTAATGTAAAGATTTATCGTTAAGTTCTTGATTCTAAATGGGAATTGAGCGATGGAAATTTCAAGTTTGGGTACGGCCATCAGGCGCTACCGCAAGGTAGCGGGGCTAACTCAGGCTGAACTCGGAGAGAAAACCGGTTTTGACCCCAAAACCATCAGCCGCTTCGAAACCGGCAGTTACACCCCCAGCGTCGAGGCCTTGTTCCTGTTTGCCGATGTCCTGGGGGTGAAGCTTAAAGCCTTTTTCACAGATCTGGCTGACGAAGACGAGCAGCGTGCCTACCTGTTCGGCGTCATCCACAACGCTCCCCCGAAGGACCTGGGAAAGCTGATCGCGGCGGTCGATCTAGCCTTGTCCAAGCCTTAGTCTCACGCCTGTCTGTTACCAGGATACGCTCGCCAAATGGCTACACACTGCGCTGCCCCACCCCGCTGCTGCGGGGCTGGGCGGACACCGTGGCGGGTTGCCGCCGCCCTTCCAGATTGAGCGCCAGCACACTGCCCAGGACAATCGCGCCGCCGACCATCACCAGCACTGAAACCCCTACCCCCAGGACCAGCGCCGCCAACAGCATCGCCACGGGCGGAATCAGATACAGCGCAATGGACGAACGGCTTACCAGCGAATGGCTCAGCACATAGGCCCAGGCCAGGTAGGCCAGGGCACTGGGGAAAATCCCCAGCAACAGCACCGCGACATTGACCCGCAGCGGCGCCGCCACCACCTCCTGCGCCAGCCCCGGCGCATAGACACAGAGCAACAAGGTCCCGGCCCAGACCATGTAACACACCGTGGTCAGCCCGCTGTAATGCCCGGAATAGTGTTTTTGCAAGGCGAAATAAAGACTCCAGGACAGCGCCGCGAAGAGAATCAGCAAGGCCCGGGGATCGAACGTCCCCACCCCATGATCGCCCCAGACCACCACCAGGGCACCGGCCAATCCCGACAGCACGCCGAGCCAACGGCCGAGTGACACCGACTCCTTCAGCCAGAAAAACGCGATCAAGGTGCTGAACAGCGGCGTGGACTGCGACAGCACACTCCCCGCCCCCGGACTGACCCACTGCTGACCGTAGTTGAGGCTGATGTGATGGAGGAAAATCGCGAAAAAGCTCAGCGCAAACAACCAGGGCAAATCCCTCAGGCGTGGCAGCGCGATCCCCTTCAGCAGCGCGACCAGCGCCATGAACAGCGAGGCAATCAAAAACCGCAACAGCGCCAGGTGCCCGGGGCTGTAGCTTTCCAGGCCGATATGGATTCCCACGGGCGAGTAGGCCCAGCAGAGGATGACGACAGTGGTGGCCAGAGGGACTTTTAAAGCGGACAGGGCTTTCACGAGCGTGCGATATCCAAGATGATCCGAGGTGTGCGCACAGTCTCGAGCGGCCTGTCAGCCAGAACAATTGATCAATATTGAGTCGAGAATTCACCGGGAGTGAATCATGGAACTGGCGCAACTGCGCATGGTGAAAGCGGTCGCCGAAACCGGCAGCATCGCCCAGGCGGCGCAGCGACTGCACTGCGTACCGTCGAACATCACCACGCGGGTCAAGCAGCTGGAAAGCGAACTGGGTACCGACCTGTTTATCCGCGCCGGACGCGGCCTGAGCCTGAGCCCGGCCGGCACGGTATTCCTCGACTACTGCACGAAAATCCTCGGGCTGGTGGACGAAGCCAAGCGCGCCGTCGACGCCAACACCCAACCGTCGGGCCTCCTGCGCATCGGTGCGATCGAGTCCTGCGCCACCGTGCACCTGCCCGCGCTGCTGGCCGAGTATCAGCAGGCCTATCCCGGCGTCAGCCTGGAATTGACCACTGGCAACTGGTCACAACTGCTGGAAGACGTACGGCAACGTCGCCTTGATGGCGCCCTGATCGCCGCCGATATCCAGCACCCGAAAATCGCCAGCAACGCACTTTACCGTGAACAGCTGGTATTGATCAGCGCCGCCGGCAGCGGTCCGATCCAGGAGGCCGCCGACCTGCGCGGCAGGACCCTGATCATGTGGCCCAACGGCTGCCCTTATCGCGCGGCCCTGAAAAACTGGGTGCAGCCCCATGACCCGCAGCCGACCATTGCCAGCTACGCCAGTTGGGCCACCATCATCGGCAGCGTGCATGCCGGTGCCGGCGTATCCCTGGTGCCCGAGGGCATCCTGCAACGTTATGAGCAGTCCGCCAGGCTCGAAACCCACCGCTTCGCTGAACTGGCGCCGGTGGAAAACTGCTTTATCTGGCACAAGGAGACAACTCGCCATCCGGCTCGCGACGCGTTTGCCCGGCTGTTGCAGGAGCGCCTGGAACAGAGGGATCGCTGATCACTCAGCGGTTTTTTCATTGATCTGCGCGACAAGCTTTTCCAGTTGGCGCATCTCGACGACCAGATGGGCAGCGTTTCTCCCGAGAAAACTCCCATGCTCCACCAACAGCAGACCAACGACCTGCGCGCCCTTCATGGCGCTGGTCGCTTCGGCCCAAGCAACTTTCTTCTCGAGCTTCGCGTGAAAACCCTCGCTGTCGGAGGGGCCCAACTTACCGACCACATTGCTCAACTTGCTCATTGAAAAAGGCTGGCTGAGCACTTTGCACTCGATCAGAAGGGCGACCTGCCCGGAGGGGTGCAATGCCAATACATCGATTTCCCCGGGCACTTTCTGGCCACTCTCGTGCTCCAGGCGAGACTCTGTGGCTTGCCAATATCCGGAATCACTGACCCCACCGGCTTTCCAGCCGGCCTTGCGGAGCAATTGCACCGCGGCATTTTCAAAAGGCTGCGAGACATGCACGCGAAAGGACTCATCGTCCACAGGAGCCCCGCCATAGCCCACGTAGCGGAAAACAGAGTGTTCAACAAAACAATTCACGGAGTCGACTATGGTCATGACACTTGTGGCAAATGTCCTGCCATCAATTCGCACGACAGGCCGCTCGACCAACATGTTCGAGGGATAGCTCCTCACTCGGTCCGGGTACCAGGACTCCTGCCAAAAACAGGCTTCGAGAGACTGTTTCGCAAGCACGGGATCATCACCGAAAGCATCGGTGACAATAGGAAGATCCTCAAACAGCACCACGCCGGCCATACGCTTCGACCCGGTCGACTTGATGTGACGCACACAGGCCAGCAACACCAGCCGGGCATTGAGCCCAATCCAGAATGCCGGGTTCTTTCCAGCCAGCGCAAAGACCGTTCCGGCAAACAATTCAATCGTGGTGGAGTCGCGCCCCGACAGGACGAGAGAGACGGCCTGGGAAAACTGCAAGAGGTCCTTCCAGATAACCGCTTTCGAATGTTCAAGCGTTCTCTGGTTTTCACCGTAGGGCGCTGCCATGGCGTTCCAGCGCCCCAACAGCCGCTGGTCAGCCTTGTCTGAAAACTCAAATCCATGGGACCTGAGACTGACCGCTTGAAAGTTGAAAACCTGGCTGCTCTCGTAGATCTCTCTCAATTGCTCCCAGGCAATCACCGCATTGACCAGATTGAGCAACTGGGCGGCGCTTCTATCAACGGCCAACGGTTCCTTGCGATTGGGCCATATGAGCGCGATCGTCGTTTTCAACGAAGAGCCACACCAAGGCACCTTCTTGCGCCAGTTCTTCTGGCCGTAATAGAAATCGTCCACCGCCTCGATCAGTGCGGGAATGGCGAGTCTCGGGTCAACCCGGCGCGCCAGGGCATCCAGATCGTTCCTTGCCCATTCAATCGCCGACTGCCATTGCTCATCGCTCTGCAAGAGCCCCAGGCCTTGGGCGGCCAGGCTGTCCGACGCCCTGGAAAAGCAATGACGGCTCCCCGCGATGCTGGCTTTACGCAGCTTGTCGGCCAACTCGCGAGCCTGCTTGTAGATTCGTGAGGACGCCTGGAATGGATACTGTTCTCGCGCCATTTGCTGCCTCGCAATCCTGGCCAAAAACACGCTGTGTCAATGGCACCAGAGTGTCACAAATCCATCGTCACACCACCCCAAGCCCCCTGAAAGCGACTACACGCCTTCTCTAGCGCGACCTTCGCCCCTTCAGCTATCCTGCCGACCAAATCAATTCAAAATGTAAGGGACTACGATGAAACATCACCTGCGCCAGCTATTGGCCGCAGTGGCGCTCAGCAGCCTCACTTTGCCTGCCCTGGCCGCCAGCTCTCCCGCTCCGGCGCCGACCGCCAGCACCCCGCCCCACCAAACGACTGAACAATGGCTGGCTACCCTCAAGCAGCAGCACGGCACCATTACCCTGCCCAGTGGCATTGCCACGCTGCAACTCAATGACGATTTCTACTACCTGTCGCCGGCCGACACCGAGCGTCTGCTGACTGAAGGCTGGGGCAACCCGCCCGGTCACAAGACCCTGGGCATGATCATTCCCAAGTCGACCAGCCCGCTGGCGGACAATGGCTGGGGCGTGATCGTCAGCTACAAGAACGACGGGCATATTTCCGACGATGACGCGGCCAAGATCGACTACGCCGACCTGCTCAAGCAGATGCAGGCCGATGATGAGGAAAACAACAAGGAGCGTCACAAGCAGGGTTACGCCGGCCTGTCGCTGCTGGGTTGGGCCGAGCCACCGAGCTACGACCAGGGCAGCCACAAGATGTACTGGGCCCGTGAGCTGAAGGCCGACGATGCGCAACAGACCACCCTGAACTACAGCATCCGAGTGCTGGGTCGCGAGGGAGTCCTGGAGCTCAACGCGGTGGCGGCGATGGCCGATTTGCAGACCATCAAGCTGGAAACGCCGAAGATTCTGGCGTTCACCAACTTCACCGACGGCAACCGTTATGCCGACTATGACTCCAAGACTGACAAGCTGGCGCCTTACGGGCTGGCGGCATTGGTGGCGGGCGGTATTGCGGCCAAGGCGGGGTTGTTCGCCAAGATCGGCGTGATGCTGCTGGCGCTGAAGAAATTTATCGTGGTGGGACTGGTGGTGGTTGCCGGGTTCTTCCGCAAGTTGTTCAAGCGTCAGTGATATACCAGCCCTTGTAGGAGCCGGCTTGCTGGCGATAAACGTCAACGATGATGCGGAGCGCCTGACGCTCCGCTCTCTTGCGACAAACATCGCAAACAATCCGGCGCCGACCGGCAGCACCTACAGAAAACACCGAGAGCGTTTCGGCACAATGGTCGAGCGCAACGGCACAACGACCCGTTCAGTCCCTCAATACACTTGTATCTCCTCTCCCTACCAAGACGAGATCAGCATGAAAACCCGATTTCTCCTCACCGCCCTCACCCTCGGCCTGAGCCTCAGCGCCCAGGCCGCCGACTTCACCCTCACCAGCCGCGACATCGCCAACGGCAAGCCGTTGAGCAGCCGCGAGGTGTTCCAGGGCTTTGGCTGCGAAGGCGGCAACACTTCGCCTGAACTGTCCTGGCAAGACGCCCCGGCCGGCACCAAAAGCTTCGCCATCACTGTCTACGATCCTGATGCTCCGACCGGCAGCGGCTGGTGGCACTGGACAGTCGTCAACCTCCCGACTTCCACCCACGAATTGCCCTCTGGCGCAGGCAACCCTGCTGCCAGCCAACTGCCCGCAGGTGCCGTCCAGGGTCGCACCGACTATGGCCAATCAGGCTTCGGCGGCGCTTGCCCGCCGGCCGGCGATAAACCGCATCGCTATCAATTCACCGTCTGGGCCTTGAAGGTCGATAAACTGCCGGTCAATGAACAATCCAGCGGCGCCATGGTAGGTTACATGCTCAACGCCAACGCCCTGGGCAAAGCCACCCTCACCGCCCCCTACGGACGCTAGGAACCATGAACGCCCCCGCCGGCATCCAACATCGCCAAAGCCGTATCGGCGCCAGTGTCATACAGGCGCGCCAGCCCCATGCACTGCAGCGGGTGCCGATTTTCGTCACCACCCTGTGCCGTGTCCGCCAGGGCGAAAAGCTGATGGGCTGGGATGATCGGCAAATGCGCGTGGGTCCACGGCATCTGATCCTGATGCCGGCGGGGTGCGAAGTGGGGATCAGCAACTATCCCGGGGCACAGGGTTACTACATCGCCGATGCAGTGACCTTTCCCACGGAGTTGTTGCGGGCCTTCAGCGTTCGTTACAGCCAGCAGATCAATACTTTCCCCGGACGCGCGGCGACACAGGAGTTGTGCGTACCGCTGGATCGGCATACGACCCAGGCCTGGGAAAACCTGCTGGACTGCATCAACGCCGACTCGCCGGATGCCTTGCGCACCCATTATGCGGAAACGGTGTTGTTGGCGTTGGCCCTGGGCGGTTGGGCCGGCCCGGTGCTACTGGACCGTCGAGATCCGCTGTGTGAGCGCGTGCAGCAGATTGTCATGAGCGATCCGGCACGGGACTGGACCGTTGCCAGTGTCGCCGAGCGCCTGAACCTCGGTGCTTCGACATTGCGCCGGCAGTTGGCGAACGAGGACGATAGCTTCAGCAATATCCTGGAGAACGTCAGGCTGGGGATGGCGTTGCAGTGGTTGCAGGTCACTCCGCGACCCATCGGGGAAATTGCGGCAGCCAGTGGTTATGCTTCGGCTTCACGGTTTGCGGTGCGGTTTCGCAAGCATTATGGGTTGTCGCCGCGGGAGCTGCGGGCGGTGTTGTAACCCAAGACAAAGATAAACCCGCTAAATCTCTTCGTTTATTTCGATTCTATAAAGCGCCTTCTATTCAAAAAATAGAGTTGCAGACATGGCCTCATGCCGTCTTTCTCGCAACATTCTAACCCTGCATCACTAAATCAATAGTGATCGTTGAGCCGAACAGCAATCTCGAAAATAGAAATTCTTCGAAGACCGTTCGTCGCCTCACGAACAGAAGTCATCTTCATTTAGCGTATGAAACAGCCTACAAAAATCTGGCATTTCTTTTCATAAATCTCGTTTTAGCGCTCTCCTCCGAACCGCGCTAAAAAAGAGCGACTCTACCTGCCGTCCGAGAGCTCAGTAAGAATTCCTACAGACAAACTAGCTCGTATTTGACGTAGCTTCAATATGGAAATTATAGTTATCGCAGCAGCCAGCATCCGATAAAAAATAGCTATTCACACCGAAAAACACTCATCTCAATTCAAGCACGACATAATCCCTGAACGTAAATCGATGATGGTTCCATTTCCATAAAGGATAACCCCATGCAAAGTCGAATTATTTTCCGTTCAAGTCGTTTGGCATGGCTTTTCATAAAAGAGCAACTCAAGGAGCCCATTGCCTTATTCTGGATTATTATTTCGCCGTGTGCCGCTTTCTATCTCCTGGCCCTGTCCAGAGGCTGGATGAATTCAGTCTCGGGGGATTACATCGAGCACACAGCCTGGTTCTATGCCTACATTTCTTCCAATGTTGCCTTGTTTGGATTCTCCTTTTACATCATAGGCCGTCGAGAAAGCGGCTACATTCGGTCATTCATTTACAATCACGAAGCGAAACGAATCTTTATCCTGGCCCAAGCCCTCGCCTACTCG
Organism: Pseudomonas sp. MWU12-2319; assembly: GCF_023242525.1. Classification (NCBI taxonomy): domain Bacteria; kingdom Pseudomonadati; phylum Pseudomonadota; class Gammaproteobacteria; order Pseudomonadales; family Pseudomonadaceae; genus Pseudomonas; species Pseudomonas sp. MWU12-2319. The sequence continues at coordinate 111,668 of NZ_JALJES010000002.1, read as the reverse complement.
GTCATTGCCATGATTTATTGCGTCGTGTTTTACCTTGCCACTCGCCCGCCCTTCGGTGCTTACTCCACCTTGGAACTCCTGAGTATTATTTCGAGATTTTATATTTGCTACCTACTATTCTGCTCAATCGGCATCTACTTCAGCTTCCTCCCACTAAACTTCCAAAACGCAAATACCCTATTCTCTATTTTTTCATTCGCCCTTCTGATCCTTGGTCTATCCGGTTCGCTTTCAACGACACCTTTACTTAAAGCTGTCAATCTGGGCAATCCCTTATTGCACGCCACCGAGCTGATTGAGAACGGCTTCAAAAGAAAAACGACATTCACCCTACTCACTTTATTTTTATTCGTTTCAAGCCTGCTTATCACTATCAAATTTTTGCGCATCAACCCTGTCTGGAGCCGCTACTAATGAAAAACCTAACGATAGATTCAATAGATTTCAAGTATCACGATCGAATAATTTTCGAAAATGCAACAATGACGATACGCCCCGGCACCATTATTGGTGTACTGGGTCCAAATGGATCTGGAAAAACGACACTCTTTGATATCATCTGCAAACTGAAGACGCCTTGTAGAGGGGATGTCCGAAACAGCTTCTCAAAAGAGCTCTATCTATCTCAGACACTCATGACACCGCCTGCACTACGCATGTTCGATATCTTCGAAATGACCAACCTGCTTTGCTCCTCTATACAGAATACCCAGTCGCAAACACTCCACAAGCTTTCACAATGGAGTCCCGGCATCATCAATCGCTACAAAGAGATCTGGAAAAAAAAGTCTGCTTTATGCAGTTATGGAGAAAAGCGCTGGTTTTTTGCCCTTTCGCTCTTGTCGATAGACGCGGATCTCATCATCCTGGACGAACCCACTGCAGGTGTCGATCCAGAATTTCGTCACTATATCTGGCAGTGTCTGCACGGAGCAGCCAAAAGAGGTGCCGCTATTCTGGTTTCCTCGCACAATGTCGATGAAATTATTAACCACTGCGACTACTTTTATATGTTAAGTCAAAAGCGGTTCAAGCGATTTGACGACCGCCACACTTTCATGGAAACCTATGATGCGAAATCACTTGATGAGGCGTTTATAAAAGCCGCAGCTTTTTAAGGCAACGCCTCGACAGCCCTGAGTTTGAGCTCGGAAATATTTCATCATGTTTGATTACTTGTCCACCCACCAATCTATAAATACCATTCTCTCCATTCACAAAATACTACACACCCACTGGCACTTTCCTTGGTGCCGGGTATTTTCGCAACAACTGGAGATCATTATGAACGGCCACAACCTGACTTTTAGGAACAATCCGATATGGTATGTCGCTCAGCGAGCGATAAACAATGTGTCGTGGTTTATGAAGGACCAAGCGAACAGCACGAACCAACAGCGAAACAGGGTTCTCAATACCGTCAAATCAGGCGCCTTCGACCTGCTGGGTGACGGGCAGGCGAAAGAAGTCATACTGGCACCAACCGGCAACCCCACGCATACCGATCCCTTGGTCACCGCCTACTGGTGCCCCTTTATTCAAGGCAATGTATTGCCTGGTTTTGTCGATATACCACGGCATAATCCACAGCATAATTTTGTATTCACTGCCGCCATGAACGGGTGCGCGCTGGTCACAACAACCTCTCCGGCCGGCAGCAACATGCTCAGAATTTATCATCACCAACATCCAGACAGCGCAACTATCAATCAGCTGATCCTGGCCCAGGGACAATCCATTCTTTCCTGCATTGACGCCAGTGACTATTGCCGTAGCGACCAGAAATATCCTGCGCCCAACGCGTTCAACTTTCTGTTCTACAAAGAGGGCAAATGGAAGTATGTCGTGCAACCGCAAATTTTTAATATGCTGACCCATGAGGTCGCGTTGAATCCAGCCATGCAACCGAAGGTAGTGGATGTCTGATATCCCATTTTTCTCCCCACCCTTACCCCCCTGGACATCTCTGATATCACACGAGAGTCGTCAAACGAAGGTAACAGCCTTATAGAACATCCCGCCAGGTTCCGTGTGGCGTCCGGATTTGTGGCACGAGCCAGGGTGCCAAGGCTTCGGATCGAATCTTGAATTTCGGACGTGGAAAATCGAAGCGCCGATCTTGATCTGGCACTTTGACTGATATTCAGGGGGATAAGCTTTGATGGTGGGCGTTATGGAGGCAACCCCACCAGCCACACCCCGGCACACAATGTTCCCGCTGTGGCTGCTTCCTTCCGGATCTGACCAGGTTCACGGGTAATCGTTGCGGGGGGACCGATGGGGTCACCATAACGACGCCCGCCTGACGGCGAGCCGCGCCATTGTACCTAGATAACGAGAAGTTACAACCGCTTGGCGTCGATAAAAATTCGATGAGGGTCAAGTACTTGTCGGCGTCTGGTGTGTGGCGGTCCTCAGCGTGGATCAGGCCCAGCGGCCTGCCAGGGATGGCGGCGGTGGATTCACTGCCGTCATCGCCAGCAAGCTCGCTCCTACAGGGATAGGTCAGGCTGGTAGTGCTTGCTTGTCCAGCAGCTTATCCACACGACTCAAGGCCAGATCGACCAGGTGCACCACGCCCAAGGCCAGCTTGCGATTGGAACCCTGCAGGTTGTCCGCGCACTCGTAAGCCGTGGCCGAAGCCGATTGGAGGATTTCGCCGATTTGCGTCAAGGCGTCTTCGGTCGTCAGCTGTTCGCGTCGACGTCGTGAGACGTTGTCCGGCGGTAGTTCGTAATGGGCGAACGCTCGCTCAATCGCCAGTTGGCTGGCAAGAGACGACAGGTCTTCACTTGGGGGATTGGGGGTGATCTTGAACATAGTGATGGTCCTAAGTTGCTGAGTGGGAGCCATCACCCGTTCGCTTGCACGCGAATTAGGGTGGCAGCTGTACGCAGGTGTGCAAGACCGGGGCAACATAGGAAACCCGGCAGATCCCGAAGATCTCCCGCGCACAGCCACCATAACGCCAGATTTCAGACACAGAGAATGACTGAAGGCGAGGAGCGACAGTGCGCCTGATGTTGCGAACCGGACTTGCACGTCCACATCACCGATTTTGCGGTGACGGAATGCAGACTAGCCGCCGGTTCGAACAGGCGCAACGGGCTGGGATTTTCTAGGAAATTTCAGGCAAGTGAAAGGGATCTTTCGACAACACCACACCGAGAATTGACTGGATGCTGACAAGTAAGACTCATGCAGAAAAATTGAGCCAACCTGGAGAATCCAACCATGCTCGCAAACACAGTAGTTTTTACTCACACTGACAAGCCCATCAAAGATGAAACGCTACAGTTCAAATCGCCAGAGCTCAGCACCAGCACCTTGAAGGCAATGAAAGAAGCCAGACAAGGTAGCTTGAAATCGTTCGACTCCATAGAGGACTTGATGGCGGATCTGAACGCAGAAGGATGATTTATCGAAAACCGGATGACGCGACCTTGCACTTCATCCGACTCGGCTCAAACAGCGAACTGGGCTTGTAAAAAAACCTCAGGACGCGACCTGCAACACCTCATCCGCCCGGCCACCCTCCTCCTGGATCACCAGGTGGATGAAGTGCAGCTTGGCGATGGTCGCCGGCGGTAGCACAAAGGGGTAGAAATCCGGCTGTCCCATGCTGCGGGACAGTTCGTTGAGCATGCCCGCCAGCTCGATCCAGGCGTTGACGAACGACAGGAACGCCGGCCCCTCCGGATGTTGCGGGTCGTAGAGCGCGCTCAGGGGAAACGACGGGTAGTCGAAATCCGATTCCTTGGCACTCATGCCAAAGCCCAGTGCCGTGTCCACCGCGTCCATCATGTGCAGGTAATGCGCCCAGGTCTCAGCCCAGTCTTCCCAGGGATGCATGGTCGCGTAAGCGCTGACGAAGTGTTGCGACCAGTCCTGCGGGGCACCCTGCTGGTAATGACGCTCCAGGGCGTCGGCATAGCTGGCGCGCTCGTCACCGAACAGGCCGCGAAACGGTTCCAGCCAGTGACTGTTGGCAATCAGTCGATCCCAGTAGTAATGACCTACTTCATGGCGGAAATGGCCAAGCAGCGTGCGGTATGGCTCGTGCATCTGCACGCGGACTTTTTCCCGGTGAGCGTCGTCGGCTTCCTTGATGTCGAGGGTGACCAGGCCGTTGGCGTGGCCGGTCATGGGGGCCTTGCCCTCCAGGTCGACACCGACGAAGTCAAAGGCCAGGCCGCTTTCTTCGTCCCAGGTTTTCGGGATGACTCGCAGGCCCAAGGTGATCAGCTGGGCCACCAGGCGGCGCTTGGCGGTTTCGACCTTGCGCCAGCGATCCGGGTTTTCCGCGATGGACAGGTCGGGGATGGTCCGGTTGAGGGCGCACGCGGTGCACAGGGCGCTGCCGTGGGCGTAGGGAATCACCCAGTTGCAGGCGGCCGCGGTGTCGAGGTTGGCGCAGCGGCGGAACAGGCCTGCGTCGGGGTCGGTGTCCAGTTGCCAGCTCCCTGGGTAGGGGCCGGGTTGGAGGGATGACAGTACACTGCCCTGAGGCTCGTAGCCCAGGGCCGCGGAACAGGCCAGGCATTGGCTGTTGCGGAAGAATACCGATTGATCGCAACGGCAACGCCAGACCTTGCTGTTGCGCGAGGGTTCGCTGATGAAGGGCGCGGCGATGCGGGAACTGAGTTGTTCGAAGAACCGGTACATGGCGATCTCTCCAGGGGCCTGCCTAGACTAGATCATTGGGCGCGGTGGTGGGTTCCCTGATGCAGGGAAGAAACATCGGCGGTCGGAACGTGGCTCGCCGCGGAAGATTTGGTGGCCTCAAGGGCCTCTTCGCGGGCAAGCCCTGCTCCTACAGTTTCGTGTCGGATGAAAGTTGTGTGTACGACCTAGGCCTGTAGGAGCATGGCTTGCCAGCGAAGCTTTTGGCGGCCTCCAGGACGCCATCGCCAGCAAGCCGACTCCTACAGGAGATTGCGGCACTTTCGGGCTTAGACCTCGATACCACGGCCCTTCAGGAACGCCACGAACGCCTCTTCATCCAGCACCTTGAGCCCCAGTTCGTTAGCCTTCGCCAGTTTCGAGCCGGCACCCGGGCCCGCCACCACGCAGTGGGTCTTGGCCGAGACCGAGCCCGCCACCTTGGCCCCCAGGCTTTCCAGCTTGTCCTTGGCCACATCACGGCTCATCAACTCCAACGAGCCAGTCAGCACCCAGGTCTGCCCCGCCAGCGGCAAGCCTTCCACAGCCTTTTTCTCGCTCTGCCAATGCATGCCGAAATCACGCAGTTGCGCTTCAATCGCCAAGGCTCGCCGGGCATTCTCCGGCTGGGCGAAGAACTCACGCACGGCATTGGCCGGCTTTTCACTCAAGGTCTGGCGCAGATCCAGCCAGTCCGCCGCGATAACACCTTCGACCGAACCGAACTTGGTCGCCAGCTTTTCCGCCGCCGTCGGCCCCACCGAGCTGATATCCAGCTTGGCGATCAGTCCGCCCAGGGTAGTGCTGGCGGCAAACTCGGCGCCCAGCTCCCCCTGGTCCTGCAATTCCAGCCCACGCTCCAGCAGTTCCTTGATAACCGTGCGGTTGTGCTCGTCTTCAAAGAAGCTGTGGATCTCATGGGCCACTTCCATGCCGACATCCGGCAGGTAGGTCAGGACCGACGGCAGCGCCTGCATGACCCGCTCCAGCGAGCCAAGGCTACGCGCCAGAACCTTGGCCGTTTCCTCGCCCACATCGGGAATACCCAGGGCATAGATAAACCGCGCCAGGCTCGGCTTCTTGCTGTCGGCAATCGCCTCCAGCAGGTTGCGTGTCGACAGTTCGGCAAAGCCTTCCAGGTCGACGATCTGCTCATACGCCAAGGTGTAGAGATCCGCTGGCGAGGCGATCAGCTTTTCATCCACCAACTGCTCGATGGTCTTGTCGCCCAGGCCTTCGATATCCATGGCCCGACGGGAGACAAAATGGATGATCGCCTGCTTGAGCTGCGCACCACAGGCCAATCGGCCGACGCAGCGATACACCGCGCCTTCGCTGATCGTCTCGCGGCCCTTGCTGCGCTTGACCAGTTGCGTGCGTTCGACATGGGAGCCGCACACCGGGCAGCTTTCCGGGATCTGCACTGCTCGGGCATTGTCCGGGCGCCGTTCGGTCACGACCTGCACCACTTGCGGAATCACGTCGCCGGCCCGGCGAATGATCACGGTGTCGCCAATCATCAGTCCCAGACGGGCCACTTCATCCATATTGTGCAAGGTGGCGTTGGACACGGTCACGCCCGCGACCTTGACCGGCTTCAGTCGGGCCACGGGGGTGACGGCACCGGTACGACCGACCTGGAATTCCACGTCGAGCAGTTCGGTAAGCTCTTCCATGGCCGGGAATTTGTGGGCAATCGCCCAGCGCGGTTCGCGGGCGCGGAAACCCAGTTCACGCTGGGACGCCAGGCTGTTGACCTTGAACACCACGCCGTCGATTTCGTACGGCAGCGCGTTACGCCGCTCACCAATGTCACGGTAATAATCCAGGCACTCACCAATGCCTTTCGCCAATTTGAGTTCGCGGCTGACCGGCATGCCCCAGGCCTTGAGTTGCTGGAGATTGCCGATATGGGTGTCGGCTATTTCAGCGGACACCTGGCCCAGGCCGTAGCAGCAGAACTCCAGCGGACGGCTGGCGGTGATCTTCGAGTCCAGCTGGCGCAGGCTGCCGGCCGCGGCATTGCGCGGGTTGGCAAAGGTCTTGCCGCCGGCTTCCAGCTGCGAGGCGTTCAGACGCTCGAAGCCGGCCTTGGACATAAAGACTTCACCACGTACCTCCAGGGTCGCCGGCCAGCCGCTGCCGTGAAGCTTGAGGGGGATGTTGCGCACGGTGCGCACATTGACGCTGATGTCTTCGCCGGTGGTGCCGTCGCCACGGGTGGCGCCACGGACCAGGGCGCCGTCCTGGTACAGCAGGCTGACCGCCAGGCCATCGAGCTTGGGTTCACAGCTGTATTCAACTTCGGCGCCGCCACCGAACAGGTCGCCAGCCGGCAGGTCGAGGCCTTCGCTGACCCGACGATCGAACTCACGCATATCGGTTTCTTCGAAGGCGTTGCCCAAGCTGAGCATGGGGATTTCATGCCGGACCTGGGTGAAGGCCGACAGTGCCGCGCTGCCGACGCGCTGGGTCGGTGAATCGGCGCTGACCAGTTCCGGGTGCTCGGCCTCCAGGGCCTTGAGTTCGTGGAACAGGCGATCGTACTCGGCGTCCGGAATGCTCGGCTCGTCGAGGACGTGGTAACGGTAGTTGTGCTGATCCAGTTCAGCGCGCAGCTCTAGAATCCGGGTGTGGGCGGCGGTCATGGAGTTCTCTCAAAAGCAAAAAAGAGCAGCCGAGGCTGCTCAATATGTTAGTGCGGGTTGTTGCGGTGAGCCATCTGGCCTCTTCGCGGGCAAGCCCTGCTCCTACAGGCCCATGTCGTACTCAAAACTTGTATTCGACACCGAACTGTAGGAGCAGGGCTTGTCGGATCGCCGCACCGCCGCGAAGGGGCCCTCAAGAACACCCAAAAATGCGACGGTTAACGCTTCTGGGTCAAGGCGCGACGTTCAAACTCGACGATGCGCTGACGGTAGTGCTCGATGGTCTGGGCGGTCAGCACACTACGCTGGTCATCCTTCAGTTCGCCATTGAGCTCTTGTGACAATTTGCGAGCGGCGGCGACCATCACGTCGAACGCCTGCTTCGGATGACGCGGGCCCGGCAGACCGAGGAAGAAGCTCACCGCCGGAGTGGTGAAGTGGTCGATATCGTCGAGATCGAAGACACCCGGCTTCACCGCGTTGGCCATGGAGAACAGCACTTCGCCGTTACCCGCCATGCTTTCGTGGCGATGGAAAATATCCATCTCGCCGAAACGCAGGCCGCTTTCCAGAATGTTCTGCAACAGCGCCGGGCCTTTGAAACCGTTGACGTCGCGGCTGATCACGCTGATGACCAACACTTCTTCCGCTGCCGGCTGTTCCTTTTCCTGACGCGCCGCCGGCTTGTTGCCTTCCTCGGGGAAGTCATCGTCGCGGCTGCTGAAGCTCGGGCCTTCATCCAGGTCCAGGTTCAAATCGCCCTGGCTCGGCTCGCCGCCACGCTTGCCGCGCTTGGACGGCTTCTCGCGGCCTTCACGCGCCGGCATGCTCACGGACGGCAGGTCATGCTCGTCCAGCTGAGGTTCCTTGTGGGTGTCCAGCACACGGGCCGGGCCCAGCAATTCGGCGCTGGTATCCTCGTCCGGCAGGTTCGACAGGCTCCGGTCCAAACGGAACTTGAGCTTGCCCTTGCCACCGCGCATCCGGCGCCAGCCATCAAAAAGAATACCGGCAATGACTATGATGCCGATGACGATCAGCCACTCGCGCAGACCGATTTCCATGTAATCCCGTGCCTCTAAATAAATGGTTCTATGAAGAAAGGGCTGAAACCCCTTTAAAGCGTGGCGCCAACTCTATGTTCTGACAGGCATTTTTTCCCACGCACAAGAAAACTTGACATTAAATTAACACGACACAAGGAAACTTTACACCGTCTGTCGTACAGGCTTGCATTTATAAGTCCCCAAGGATCAGTGCTAGTTCCCACAATGCCCAAGGAAATCCCCTTACGCCTCGAATATCTTTGCCTCAACGGCGGACGATTCAGGCGTCCACCAGGGCCATGGCCTCCTCCACATCCACCGCCACTAGCCGTGAACAACCCGGCTCGTGCATGGTCACGCCCATCAGTTGATCGGCCATTTCCATGGCGATCTTGTTGTGGGTGATATAGATGAACTGCACCGTTTGTGACATCTCTTTGACAAGTCGGGCATACCGTCCAACGTTAGCGTCATCCAACGGCGCGTCAACTTCGTCGAGCATACAAAACGGTGCCGGATTCAATTTGAAAATGGCAAACACCAGGGCCAGGGCGGTCAGGGCCTTTTCGCCGCCGGAGAGCAAATGGATGGTGCTGTTCTTCTTGCCCGGGGGCCGCGCCATGATGGTGACCCCGGTGTCGAGCAGATCATCACCGGTGAGCTCCAGGTAAGCGCTGCCGCCGCCGAACACTTTTGGAAACAAAGCTTGTATGCCGGCGTTGATCTGATCGAAGGTGTCCTTGAAGCGATTGCGGGTTTCCTTGTCGATCTTGCGAATCACGTTTTCCAGGGTATCGAGGGCTTCCACCAGGTCGGCGTTCTGGGCATCCAGGTAACGTTTACGCTCGGATTGTTGCTGGTATTCGTCGATGGCCGCGAGGTTGATCGCGCCCAACCGCTGGATGCGCGCGGCAATGCGTTCGAGTTCTTCCTCGGCGTCCTTCTCGCTGGCCTCGGCCGTCAGGGTGGCGAGCACGCCGTGCAGGTCGTAGCCGTCTTCCAGCAACTGGTCCTGCAAGGTCTTGCGTCGTACGTTGAGGGCCTGCCATTCCATACGCTGCTGTTCGAGCTGGCCGCGAATCAGCTGTGACTGCTGCTCGGCCTGGCTACGGCGTTTTTCGGCGTCACGCAACTCGCGGTCGGCGTCTTCCAGGGCGATCTGCGCGGTCTTGAGTTCGACGTCGACGCTCAGGCGCTTGTCGAGTAACTCTTCGAGCTTGAGACGCAACTCCTCCAGCGGCGCCTCACCCTCCTCCAGGTTCAGGCTCAGCTGCTCGCGTTTTTCGCTCAGGCGCTCGGACTGCAGCTCCAGGCGTTCCAGGGCCTGGCGGGTGGAATCATGCTGGGCCTTGAGGGAGCCGAGGCGTACCGCCAACTGATGGGCATGGTCCTTGTGCTGGCGGGCTTCCTGGCGAACCCGATCGAGGCGCTCGCGCAGGCTGTCGCGCTGGGCCAGCAGCAACTCGCGCTGCTCGGTGTCGACGGCCATGGTGTCGAGAGCCTCTTGCAGTTGCAGGCGGGCCTCACCGACTTCTTCGTGTTCCTGGGCACGCTGCTCGCCCAGTTCGCCCTGCTCTTCATCGAGACGGGTACGGCGCAATTGCAGTTGCTCGGCCTTGGCCTTGCTGGCCGACAGCTTGGCCTTCAGCTCACCCTGCTGGCGGGCTTCGTCCTGCAGCAGACGGCGCAGATGCTCACGTCCGGTTTCCTGCTGGCGCTGGGTGGCGCGCAGGGTTTGCAAGCGGGTTTCGAGGCTGGCCAGGGTTTCTTCACGCTCTTCACGCTCCAGGCCCAGGCGCTGGATTTCCTGACCCCGGGCAAGCACGCCGCTCTCGGCCTCGCTGGCCCGACGCACCCGCAGGAAATGCCGCCCGACCCAGAAACCGTCGCGACTGATCAGGCTTTCCCCAGCCGCCAATTGACCGCGCAGGGACAAGGCTTGCTCAAGGCTTTCAACCGGCTTGACCTGACCCAGCCAGGGCGACAGATCGATATCCGCCTCGACCTTCTCCAGCAGGCTGCCCGGCACCCGGGTGCCGTCCGGCGCCGGGCTGAGCAGACGCAGGTCGCCCTGCTGGAAACCGCCGAGGTCGAGACCGGCGAAATCATCCACCAGCACGGCCTGCAAGTCGGCGCCGAGCACGGTTTCCACCGCCAGCTCCCAACCCGCCTCGACCTTCAAGCCCTCAGCCAGGCGCGGACGCTGCGCCAACTGCTGCTCACGCAGCCACTCGGCCGTGCCGGTGCCCGGATCGAGCGCCGCCTGCTGCAAGGCTTCGAGGGAGGCCAGGCGGCCATTGAGGCGCTGCAAGTCGCCCTGGGCCTGTTGCTGATCCTGCATGGCCTGCTGCAAATCCTGGCGCAGTTGCTCCAGGCGCTCGACCTGGCCTTCTTCGCTGGCCTGCAAATCTTCCAGGGTCTGCTCGCTCTCGGCCAACTGCTCGCTGAGTTCGAGGATGGCCGCGTCTTCCGGGTCCGCCGAGAGCAAGGCGCGCTCTTCGGCCAGACGCCGCTGGCGCTCGGCCAGACGTTCCATGCTGGTTTCCAGCTGCTGGATCCGCGACTGCTGGACTTCGGCCTGGCGCCGCGGCTCGGCCGAGCTCAGGTTGAAGTTGTCCCACTGTTCCTGCCAGCCGTGCATGGTGGTTTCCGACTCTTCCAACGCGGCGGCGGCTTCTTCGGCAGCGGCGCTGGTCACCTCCTGCTCGGGTTCGAGCATGGCCAGCTCTTCACCGAGGGTCGCCAGCAAGGTGCGGTCGTGACCCAGGTGCGATTCGGTTTCCAGACGGGCGCGCTCGGCTTCACGCAGATCGTCCTGCAACTGGCGCAGACGTTGCTGGCCATGTTGGATGCTCTGTTCGACCCGGGCGATATCGCCACCGACCGAATAGAAGCGCCCCTGCACCAGATTGAAGCGTTCGGACAGCTCATGGTGCCCGTCCCGCAGGCGCTCGATGCTGGCATCGGCATTGCGCTGCTCGGCCACCAGGGCTTCGAAGCTGATTTCCTGGTTGCCGATAATCGCTTCGCGCTGGCCGACCTGCTCGTTCAGTGCCTGCCAGCGCAGGGCCGACAGTTGGGCCTTGAGCTGACGCTCCTCGCCCTTGTATTCCTGATATTTCTCAGCGGCCTGGGCCTGCCGGTGCAGGCGTTCGAGCTGGCGCTCCAGCTCTTCGCGCAGGTCGGTCAGGCGCGCCAGGTTTTCATGGGTACGACGAATACGGTTTTCGGTCTCGCGACGGCGCTCCTTGTACTTGGAGATGCCCGCCGCTTCCTCGATGAAATTGCGCAGGTCCTCGGGCTTGGCTTCGATCAGCTTGGAGATCATCCCCTGCTCGATGATCGAGTAGCTGCGCGGACCCAGGCCGGTGCCGAGGAAGATATCGGTGATGTCCCGGCGCCGGCATTTGGTGCCGTTGAGGAAGTAGCTGTTCTGGCTGTCGCGGGTGACCTTGCGGCGGATGGAGATTTCCGCGTAGGCGGCGTATTCACCAATCAGGGTGCCGTCGGAGTTGTCGAACACCAGTTCGATGCTCGCCTGGCTTACCGGCTTGCGGCTGGTGGAGCCGTTGAAGATGACGTCGGTCATCGACTCGCCGCGCAGGTTCTTCGCCGAGCTCTCGCCCATCACCCAGCGGACGGCGTCGATGATGTTCGACTTGCCGCAACCGTTGGGACCGACCACCGCCGCCATGTTACTGGGGAAGTTCACCGTGGTCGGGTCGACGAAGGATTTGAACCCCGCCAACTTGATGCACTTGAGCCGCACGCTTAGTCGACCGCCAGGGCAGACAGGACGATGTCGCAGCTACGCTGGGCGTAGTTGGCCAGGACCGTGCGGATCAGCGGCAGGTCGCGGGCCATGACGGCGGCCAGCAGTTGCGCGAACAGGGTCAGGTATTCGCTCATTTCCGCCTTGCGCCGCTCCAGCGCCAGGTAATAGGCGCGGCTCATGGCCGGCTGCAGGTTCTCGACGGTTTCCTGCAGGTACGGGTTGTCGGCGAACGGAAAGGCCGCGCGCATCACATTGAAGCTGTCTTCGACGAAGGTGCGGATATCCGCGTTCTCGAAGCTGGCGCTCAGGCGCTGCTGCAGTTGCAGAAACGGCGCGAGGTCGGCCTGCTCCTTCCAGCGTTGGGCGACGGCATTGCCCAGCAGGATGTACAACTCGCTCATCAGGGTGCACAGGCTCTGCACCTTGTGGGCGGTGAGCTCGGTGACATGGGCACCGCGCCGGGGCAGGATGGCAATCAGATGGCGGCGTTCGAGAATCAGCAGCGCTTCGCGTACGGAGCCACGGCTGACATTGAGCGCCAGCGTAACCTTCTGTTCCTGGATGCGCTCCCCGGGTTTGAGGTCGCCGCGAATGATGCGTTCGGCGAGGTGGTGAGCAATTTGCTCGGCGAGGCTGTCCGGCGCCTTGAACGTCATGGTTTTCCTTCAAAATCTTCGATCAGTGCAAGCGGCGCAGTGTAGCGCACTTGATACCGGGTGGCGCAGGGCTCCTGAGGCGGAATTTGGCACGAATCCCGCAATTATTTCAGCAGCTAGACTGGGAGAAAGCGCTCCATGCTTTCAATCGCGAGATTTTCCTGACCTTAAGGTCAGATATTTGTTGACCGAAAAGTCAGATATCACTAGATTCTGCCCATCGGTCAACAACAATAATGAGTCTGCGAGGCCTTCCGTGATCCAGTTTTTACTCAACCAGGAACTCCGCCGCGAGCACGCCCTGGACCCGAATCTGACGGTGCTCGAGTATTTGCGCGAGCACCTGGGCAAACCCGGCACCAAGGAAGGCTGCGCCAGCGGCGATTGCGGTGCCTGCACCGTGGTGGTCGGCGAGTTGCATTGCGACGCTTCGGGCCAGGAGCAGATCCGCTATCGCAGCCTCAATTCCTGCCTGACCTTTGTCTCGTCGCTGCACGGCAAGCAACTGATCAGCGTTGAAGACCTCAAGCATCAGGGCCAACTGCACAGCGTGCAACAAGCCATGGTCGACTGCCATGGCTCGCAGTGCGGCTTCTGCACGCCGGGCTTCGTGATGTCGCTGTTCGCCCTGCAAAAGAACAGCGATGCCCCGGACAGCCACAAGGCCCATGAAGCCCTGGCCGGCAACCTCTGCCGCTGCACCGGATACCGGCCGATCCTGGCCGCCGCCGAGCGCGCCTGCTGCAACAAGCCGGCTGACCAGTTCGATGCCCGCGAAGCCGAAACCATCGCCCGCCTCAAGGCCATCGCACCGACCGAAACAGCGGAACTGAACAGCGGCGACAAGCGCTGCCTGGTGCCCTTGACGGTCGCCGACCTGGCCGCGCTCTACGACTCTTATCCGCAAGCCCGACTGCTGGCCGGCGGTACCGACCTGGCGCTGGAAGTCACCCAGTTCCACCGCACCCTGCCGGTGATGATCTATGTCGGCAACGTGGCCGAACTCAAGCGCATCGAAACCTTTGAAGATCACCTGGAAATCGGCGCCGCGACCCCGCTCTCCGATTGCTACGCCACCCTCAAGGCCGAGTACCCGGACTTCGGCGAACTGCTGCAACGCTTCGCCTCCCTGCAGATCCGCAACCAGGGCACCCTGGGCGGCAATATCGGCAATGCCTCGCCGATTGGTGATTCACCACCGCTGTTGATCGCGCTGAACGCACAACTGCGGCTGCGCAAGGGCGACAGCACGCGCACCCTCGCGCTGGAAGACTATTTCATCGATTACCGGGTCACCGCGCGCCAGGACAGCGAGTTTATCGAAAGCATCATTGTGCCCCGGGCCGATGCCGCATGGCAGTTCCGTGCCTACAAGGTTTCCAAGCGCCTGGACGACGATATTTCAGCCGTCTGTGCAGCCTTCAACCTGCGCCTCGAAAACGGCGTCGTGGCCGAGGCGCGGATCGCTTTCGGCGGCATGGCGGCGATTCCCAAACGGGCCCGTGCCTGCGAACGCGCCCTGGTCGGCCAGCCCTGGAACCAGGACAACCTGGAACGTGCCTGCGCGGCGCTGGGGGAGGATTTCACTCCACTGTCGGACTTCCGCGCCAGCAAGGAATATCGCCTGCTCAGTGCTCGCAACCTGTTGCGCAAGTACTTTATCGAGCTGCAAACACCGCACATCGAGACTCGGGTGACCGCTTATGTCTAACCCTCACGCCGTGGAAAAAACCCAGGCCGAGATGGCCGAACTGTTCGCCCGGGACCTGAGCACCGGCGTCGGTCGCAGCGTCAAGCACGACAGCGCCGACAAACACGTGGCCGGCGAGGCGGTGTATATCGACGACCGCCTGGAATTCCCCAACCAGTTGCACGTCTATGCGCGGATGTCCGATCGCGCCCATGCGCGCATTCTCAGCATCGATACCGCGCCGTGCTATGCCTTCGAGGGTGTGCGCATTGCCATTACCCATGAAGACATTCCCGGCCTCAAGGACATCGGCCCGCTGCTGCCGGGCGACCCGCTGCTGGCCATCGATATCGTCGAATTCGTCGGCCAACCGGTGCTCGCCGTCGCCGCCCGCGACCTGGATACCGCACGCCAGGCGGCCATGGCCGCGGTGATCGAGTACGAAGACCTGGAGCCGGTGCTGGATGTGGTCGAGGCCCTGCGCAAACGCCATTTCGTGCTCGACAGCCATACCCATAAACGCGGTGATTCGGCCGCCGCCCTGGCCACTGCCGAACAACGTATCCAGGGCAACCTGCATATCGGCGGGCAGGAACACTTCTACCTGGAAACCCAGATATCCTCGGTCATGCCCACCGAAGATGGCGGCATGATTGTCTATTGCTCGACCCAGAACCCCACCGAAGTGCAGAAGCTGGTGGCCGAGGTGCTGGACGTGTCGATGAACAAGATCGTGGTCGATATGCGGCGCATGGGTGGCGGTTTCGGCGGCAAGGAAACCCAGGCCGCCAGCCCCGCCTGCCTCTGTGCGGTGGTGGCCCGCCTGACCGGGCAACCGACCAAGATGCGCCTGCCCCGGGTCGAAGACATGCTGATGACCGGCAAGCGCCACCCCTTCTATATCGAGTACGACGTCGGCTTCGACAGCAGCGGGCGCCTGCACGGGATCAACCTGGAACTGGCAGGCAACTGCGGTTGTTCGCCAGACCTGTCGGCATCGATTGTCGACCGGGCGATGTTCCATGCCGACAATGCCTATTACCTGGGCGACGTCACCGTCAACGGCCATCGCTGCAAGACCAACATCGCTTCCAACACCGCCTATCGCGGCTTCGGCGGTCCGCAAGGCATGGTCGCCATCGAAGAGGTGATGGACAGCATCGCCCGGCACCTGGGCCTCGATCCGCTGGCGGTGCGCAAGGCCAACTATTACGGCAAGACCGAACGCAACGTCACCCATTATTACCAGACCGTCGAGCACAATATGCTCGAGGAAATGACCGCCGAACTGGAAGCCAGCAGCCAGTACGTCGAACGGCGGGAAACCATTCGCCGCTACAACGCCCACAGCCCGGTGCTGAAAAAAGGCCTGGCGCTGACGCCGGTGAAATTCGGTATCTCGTTCACCGCCAGTTTCCTCAACCAGGCCGGGGCGCTGGTGCACGTCTACACCGACGGTAGCATCCACCTGAACCACGGTGGCACGGAGATGGGCCAGGGCTTGAACACCAAGGTCGCGCAGGTGGTGGCCGAGGTGTTCCAGGTGGAAATCGATCGGGTGCAGATCACCGCCACCAACACCGACAAGGTGCCCAATACCTCGCCCACCGCCGCCTCCAGCGGTGCCGATCTGAACGGCAAGGCGGCGCAGAACGCCGCCGAGATCATCAAGCAGCGGTTGGTGGAGTTTGCCGCGCGGCACTACAAGGTCAGCGAGGCGGACGTGGAATTCCGCAACGGCCATGTGCGGGTACGCGACCAGATCCTGACCTTCGAGACGCTGATCCAGCAGGCGTATTTCGCCCAGGTGTCGCTGTCGAGCACTGGCTTCTACAAGACGCCGAAAATCTACTACGACCGCAGCCAGGCCCGGGGCCGGCCGTTCTATTACTTCGCTTATGGCGCGGCCTGCGCCGAGGTCATCGTCGATACCCTGACCGGCGAGTACAAGATGCTGCGCACCGACATCCTGCATGATGTCGGCGCCTCGCTGAACCCGGCCATCGATATCGGCCAGGTGGAAGGCGGCTTTGTCCAGGGCATGGGCTGGCTGACCATGGAAGAACTGGTGTGGAACGCCAAGGGCAAGTTGATGACCAACGGCCCGGCCAGCTACAAGATCCCGGCGGTGGCCGATATGCCGCTGGACCTGCGGGTCAGGCTGGTGGAGAACCGCAAGAACCCGGAAGACACGGTGTTCCATTCCAAGGCCGTGGGCGAACCGCCCTTTATGCTGGGGATTGCGGTGTGGTGTGCGCTCAAGGATGCGGTGGCGAGCCTGGCGGATTATCGGGTTCAACCGAAAATCGATGCCCCGGCGACGCCGGAGCGGGTGTTATGGGGCTGCGAGCAGATGCGTCAGGTCAAGGCGGAACAGGTCGCGGTTGTCGAACAGACGACAGAGAGGTGTCTATGAACTACTGGATCAGCGCCCTCGCCGACCTGCAGAACCAGGGCGAGCCCTGCGTGCTGGTGACCATCATCGAAGAGCTCGGTTCGACGCCGCGCAATGCCGGTTCGAAAATGGTCGTCAGTGCCGCCGGCGCCTTCGACACCATCGGCGGTGGTCACCTGGAATACAAGGCCATGCAGATCGCCCGGGACATGCTCGCCAGCGGCCAGCAGAACACCCATCTCGAGCGTTTCAGCCTGGGCGCCAGCCTCGGCCAGTGCTGCGGCGGCGTCACCGTGCTGCTGTTCGAGCCCATGGGCCAGGTCCAGGCAGAAATCGCGGTGTTCGGTGCCGGGCATGTCGGCCGCGCCCTGGTGCCCTTGCTCGCCAGCCTGCCCTGCCGGGTACGCTGGATCGATTCCCGCGAGCAGGAGTTTCCGGCACAGCTTCCCAGCGGCGTACGCAAGATCGTCAGCGAGGAACCGGTGGATGAGATCGACAACCTGCCCGCGGGCAGCTACTGCATCGTCATGACCCATAATCACCCGCTCGATCTGGAACTCACCGCCGCGATCCTCAAGCGCAACGACTTCGCCTATTTCGGCCTGATCGGCTCGAAGACCAAACGGGTCAAGTTCGAACACCGCCTGCGCGAGCGCGGCTTCGACGCCAGCGTGCTGCAACGCATGCGCTGTCCGCTGGGATTGGCCGAAGTCAAAGGCAAGTTGCCGGTGGAAATCGCCATCTCCATCGCCGGCGAGATCATCGCCACCTATAACGCGAATTTCGGCCAGCACAGCGCGAGCGCCGAACCTATTGCCAAACTGCTGCCGGCTTCGCGCCGCAGCCAGGCCACACACTGAGAAAGACCATGCCTTCGACCCGTACCGCCTACCGCGCAGCCCTCCTGCACAGCCTCGCCGATCCGGCCGAGGTCGGCATCGAGGCCTCCTATGAATATTTCGAAGACGGCCTGCTGGTGGTCGAGAACGGCCGCATCATCGCCCTCGGCGCCGCCAGCGAGCTGCTGCCGAGCCTGCCCGCCGATGTTGAAGTCATCCAGCACACCGACGCGCTGATCACCCCGGGCTTTATCGACACCCATATCCACCTGCCGCAAACCGGCATGGTCGGCGCCTATGGCGAGCAACTGCTGGACTGGCTGAACACCTACACCTTCCCTTGCGAAAGCCAGTTCGCCGACCGCGCCCATGCCGAGGAAGTCGCGGATATCTTCATCAAGGAATTGCTGCGCAACGGCACCACCACCGCCCTGGTCTTCGGCAGCGTGCACCCGCAGTCAGTGGATGCGTTCTTCGAGGTCGCGGAGAAACTCGACCTGCGGATGATCGCTGGCAAGGTGATGATGGACCGCAACGCGCCGGACTACCTGACCGACACCGCCGAATCCGGCTACCTGGAGAGCAAGGCGCTGATCGAGCGCTGGCATGGCAAGGGTCGCCTGCACTACGCGGTGACACCACGTTTCGCGCCGACTTCAACGCCGGAGCAATTGACCCTGGCCGGCCAACTGCTGGGGGAATACCCGGACCTGTACATGCAGACCCACATCAGTGAGAACCTGCAGGAAGTGCAGTGGGTCAAGGAGCTGTTCCCGGAGCGCAAGGGTTATCTGGACGTCTACGACCACTACCAACTGCTCGGCGAGCGCTCGGTGTTCGCCCATGGTGTGCACCTGTGTGACGATGAGTGTGCACGCCTGGCGCAGACCGGCTCGGCGGTGGCGTTCTGCCCGACCTCGAACTTCTTCCTCGGCAGCGGCTTGTTCAACCTGCCGATGGCGGAGAAACACAAGTTGAATGTTGGCGTAGGCACGGACGTGGGCGGCGGGACCAGCTTCTCGATCCTGCATACGCTGAACGAGGCCTACAAGGTGATGCAACTGCAAGGGGCGCGGTTGAGTCCGTTCAAATCGCTGTACCTGGCGACCCTCGGCGGCGCCCGGGCGCTGCGCCTGGAGGACAGGATCGGCAGCCTGCAACCGGGCAGCGACGCCGACTTCCTGGTGCTGGATTATCACGCCACGCCACTGCTCAGTTATCGCCTGAAGCAGGCCAGGAATATTGCCGAGATATTGTTCGTCCTGATGACCCTGGGGGATGACCGGACGGTGAAGCAGACCTATGCGGCGGGGAACCTGGTGCATCAGCGCTGAATAAGTGCTGAATGCAGCCCTGATGTGGAAATGTTGCTTGTGTGGGAGCGGAGCTTGCCCGCGAAGCTTTTAGCGCCCTGAAGGGCCTCTTCGCGGGCAAGCTCCGCTCCCACCGGTTCTCCTGCACTCAGGTCCTACAGTTTTGCCGTGGACCGCCCCGGCTTCTTGGCCAGCAACAAGTGCGAGAACACCGCATGCAGGTCATCCGACGCACTCTCTTCATCGAGGTTGAGCTTGCTGTCGATATGGTCCATGTGGTGCATCATCAAGTCCACTGCCAGCACCGCATCCCGGGCCTCGATGGCATCGATCAACTGGGTGTGTTCATCGTAGGAACAGTGCGAACGATTGCCGCTTTCGTATTGGGCGATAATCAATGAAGTCTGCGACACCAGGCTGCGCTGGAAGCTGATCAGCGGGGCATTCTTCGCCGCTTCCGCCAGCTTGAGGTGGAACTCGCCGGAAAGGCGGATCCCCGCCCCACGATCGCCACGGGAAAAACTGTCGCGTTCATCGTTGACCATCTGCCGCAACAGCGCCAATTCCTCAGCCGTGGCGTGCAAGACCGCAAGCTCGGTAATCGCCTTCTCCACCATGCGCCGGGCCAGGAACACCTGGCGGGCTTCCTCGACACTGGGACTCGCCACCACCGCGCCACGGTTCGGGCGCAACAACACCACGCCTTCATGGGCCAGGCGCGACAAGGCACGGCGAATGATGGTGCGACTGACCCCGAAAATTTCCCCCAGCGCTTCTTCGCTCAACTTGGTCCCGGGCGCCAGCCGTTGTTCGAGAATGGCCTCGAAGATATGCGCGTAGACGATATCGTCCTGGGTCCCGGTGCGACCGGCCTTGCCGGCACGCGGTTGTTTCTTGAGGGGTTGCAACTGTTCGTTCATGGTCACTCGGATCGGAGACGGCGGCGAATGGACCCCGACTGGCGAACGGCACAGCGGGTCACTGACAAGTAGCGCGTAAAAGCATGGCACATTGTACACAAAGCCGGGTGCCAACACGACTGTACGGCTGTTTGCCGCGCCGGCTGTATTGCAATCAGCCCGCATCTTTACGTTTAGTCTACCCGGACTGTTACCGCTTGTTTCCCTGTACAAGGAATGCCGTCCCATGACCGACCTCACCCAGGCACGCCTGCGCCCCTTGGCCGACACCTCACCTTCCGCCGTGGTCGCCGGTTTTATCGCGATGATGACCGGCTACACCAGTTCCCTGGTGCTGATGTTCCAGGCCGGGCAAGCCGCGGGACTGACCACCGGACAGATCTCCTCGTGGATCTGGGCGCTGTCGATCGGCATGGCGATTTGCAGCATCGGCCTGTCCTTGCGTTATCGCACGCCGATCACCATCGCCTGGTCGACACCCGGCGCGGCCCTGCTGATCACCAGCCTGTCCGGGGTGACCTATGGCGAGGCGATCGGTGCCTATATCACCTGCGCGCTGCTGGTGACGA
Organism: Pseudomonas sp. MWU12-2319; assembly: GCF_023242525.1. Taxonomy (NCBI): domain Bacteria; kingdom Pseudomonadati; phylum Pseudomonadota; class Gammaproteobacteria; order Pseudomonadales; family Pseudomonadaceae; genus Pseudomonas; species Pseudomonas sp. MWU12-2319. Next base: position 91,155 of record NZ_JALJES010000002.1, on the reverse strand, counting down.
TCTGCGGCCTGACCGGCAGTTTCGAGAAGCTGGTCAAGCGCCTGCCTTCGTCACTGGCGGCGGCGCTGCTGGCGGGCATCCTGTTCAAGATCGGCAGCGAGATCTTCGTCGCCGCGCAGCATCGCACCGGGCTGGTGCTGGGGATGTTCTTCAGCTACCTGATCATCAAGCGCCTGTCGCCACGCTATGCCGTGCTTGCCGCGTTGCTGGTCGGCACAGCCGTCTCGGGCCTGTTGGGCTTGCTGGACTTCAGCGGCTTCAACCTGGAGGTGGCGACGCCGGTGTGGACCACGCCCTCGTTCTCCCTGGCGGCAACCATCAGCATCGGCATTCCATTGTTCGTGGTGGCCATGACCTCGCAGAACATGCCCGGTATCGCCGTGCTGCGCGCCGACGGCTACAACGTGCCGGCCTCACCGTTGATCAGCGTGACCGGGATCGCCTCGCTGCTGCTGGCGCCTTTCGGCTCCCACGGGATCAACCTGGCGGCCATCAGCGCGGCCATCTGCACCGGGCCCCATGCCCATGAGGACAAGAACAAGCGCTACACGGCCGCCGTCTGGTGCGGGATTTTCTACGGAATTGCCGGGACCTTCGGGGCGACACTCGCGGCACTGTTCGCCGCGCTGCCCAAGGAGCTGGTGCTGTCGATCGCGGCGCTGGCGCTGTTCGGTTCGATCATGAATGGGTTGAGCCTGGCCATGAACGAGCCCAAGGAGCGGGAAGCCGCGCTGATCACCTTTATGGTGACGGCGTCGGGGTTCACGCTGTTTTCGGTGGGCTCGGCCTTCTGGGGGATCGTCGCGGGGGTGCTGACACTGCTGATCCTCAATTGGCGCAAGGCTTGAGACAACAGACAACCTTTGGAAAAGGCCTGAGCACAACATACAACCTGTGGGAGCGGTGCTTGCCAGCGAAAGGAGCACCGCGGATCGTCAGGAAGACCGCGTTATCGTTCTTCGCGGGCAAGCACCGCTCCCACAGGATCGCCTCCCCAGGCTTGGCACAATGGTCGGGATCAGATCCGGAAATGCCCGACCATCCCCTTCAATTCCATCCCCAGCTGTGCCAACTCGATGCTTGACGCCGCGTTGCCCTGCATCGCCAGCGCAGACTGATCGGCACTGGCACGGATGCTGGTCACGCTGCGGTTGATTTCTTCGGCCACCGAGCTCTGCTCCTCGGCCGCAGCTGCAATCTGCTGGTTCATCTGCTGGATCAGCGACACCGCCGCGGCGATACTGCCCAGCGCGCTCTCGGTCTGCAACGCATCGCTGACCGCCAGCTTGACCAACTCGCCACTGCTCTGGATCTGATGCACCGAGGCCTGTGCCGCCGTGCGCAGGGCACTGACCAGGCGTTCGATCTCTTCGGTGGACTGTTGGGTACGCTTGGCCAGGGCCCGGACTTCATCGGCCACCACGGCAAAACCACGGCCCTGCTCACCGGCCCGGGCCGCCTCGATGGCCGCGTTGAGGGCCAGCAGGTTGGTCTGCTCGGCCACGCTCTTGATCACCCCGAGCACCGTGCCGATATTCTGGATTTCCGCGCTGAGGCTTTCGATACTCTGGCTCGCCGAACTGGCCGAATCCGCCAGTTGCTCGATCCGCTGCATGCTCTGGCGCACCACCTGCTGGCCGCTGTCGACCTTGTCGTCGGCGGTCTGCGCCGCCTGGGCGGCCTCTTCGGCATTGCGTGCGACATCGTGCACCGTGGCCGTCATCTGGTTCATCGCGGTGGCGACCTGCTCGGTTTCTTCCTTCTGGCTGCTGACTTCCAGATTGGTCTGCTCGGTAACCGCCGACAATGAATGCGCCGAGGTCGCCAGTTGCTCGATCCCGGCCTGCAGGCCGCTGACGATGCCGCTCAAGCCCGCGCCCATCTGCTGCATGGCCTGCATCAGTTGACCGATTTCGTCGCGACGCCTGACCTCCACCTTACCGGTCAGGTCACCGGCGGCAATCTGCTGAGCTACCAGGATCACACTGCGCAACGGCGCAACGATCAGACGGGTAATCACCAGCGCCGCCACCAGCCCGACCAGCAAGGCCAGGGCCGACGAGCCGATGATCAGCAGCGAGTTTTTCTTCAGTTCGGCCTGCATCGACTGGTCTTCGGCGGCATAGGCCTGGTTGACCCGTTCCACCACCTGGGCCGCGCGCTCATGCAACTGTTGGTAAACCTTTTTTTCCTGCTCCAGCAGGCCGGTGTATTCGGTGAGCTTGTCACTGAAGCTGGCGATATGACCACTGACCTCGGTCAGCACCGTCTGATAGCCCGGGTCCTTGACCGAGGTCTTGAGTTCCTCCACTTGGGCCAGGGCCTGGTCGGCCTGCTCGATCTTGCCCTTGCTCTGGTTCTCTTCATTGCCTTTGCGGCTCTGGTCGAGGCGCACCCGGGCCTCGTTCATCGCCTGCAACATCAACTGCGAGACATGGCTGACCTGGCCGGCCTGCTCGACAAAATCCTTGCCGTCCTTGCCCTGGGAATCCTTGAGGGCATAGGTACCGTCATCGGACAAACCGGCCTGGAGCACATCCAGGTTGTTGGCCACGCTGGACACCGACCAACTGGCCATTTCCAGCGCCAGGTCCTTGGTCTGGGTCAGTTCGACGAATTCGTCGAACGCCTTGCGGTAGGCCCCCAGGGCCTGCTCGACGTCGGTCATGACCGGCACGTTGGCCGCCGATTGCGCCTTGAGGACCTGCGCCTGCGCCAACAGGCCGTCAACGCCCTGATGCAGGGCATCGACGGTCTTGGGATCCGAACGCAGCGCATATTCCTGCTCCAGCAAACGCACCCGGAGCAATTGGCTGTTGAGCGAAGACATCTGCTTGAGCCCATCGAAGCGCAAGCTGATGGTTTGCAAGGACCAGACACCGATCGCCGCCACCAGACCGGTCAGCAGCAATACCAAGGCAAACCCGATACCCAATTTCTTGGCCATACCGAGATTGGCGAAACGTCCTTGCACGGCAGAAATCATGGCGCTTAATCCCCGATTAGAATGCTGAAGGTGCACACGCCCATTCAAGATTCATGCAGATTCGCAATCGGGACGGGTAAAGCACAAGCCTTTGGCGCCGGAATAATGGCCAAAAGCTACATCCGCGTCGCTTTCAGGATGGTCGAGGTCGATTCGGCGCCGCCCAACAGACGGAAGAACTTCTGCGCGCGCAGATCCGAAGCATAGGCCACATTTATCCTCAGCCAGTCACTGTTTTTACCTTGCGGCATAAAGGCGTCGCCCGGAGCCAGCAGCACCCCCAGCTTGCGTGCCCGGGCCAGGACTTGCGCCAAGGGGTAGCCCGGGCTGCGGGCCCAGATGAACATGCCGCCGGCGGGCTCGGTGAACACTTCCCAGCCCGCCCTCTCCAAGGTGTCCAGGGTGGTGACCCGCTCCACGCTCAGGCGCTGGCGTAGCCGTTGCACCAGCTTGCGATAGGTGCCATTGGCCAGCAGCATGGCAACCACACACTCGGCAAAACGCGAGGCGCCGAGGCTGGTGATCATCTTCACCTGCGCCAGGCGCTGAATCAGTTCGCCCCGGGCGCGGACGAATCCGACCCGCAATGAACTGCTCAGGGTTTTCGAAAAACCGCCCACGTAGATCACCCGCTGGGCACTGTCCAGCGCCGCCAGCTGTACGCCGGGCCCGCTTTGCAGATCGCTGTAGATAGCGTCTTCGACAATCAGGAAGTCATGGGCCTGGGCCAGCTGCAACAACTGCGTGGCCACCGCCAGGGTCAGGCTGGTACCCGTCGGGTTGTGATAGAGGCTGTTGATAAACAGGCAACGCGGTCGGTACTGCTGCAACAGCCTGGATAACTGCTCCATGTCCGGACCGGACTGCGTACGCTCCACCTCCAGCAACTTGACTCCTTGCAGCGCCAGCAGTTTGTACAGATTGGCGTAGCCTGGTGTTTCCACCAGGACGCAATCACCCGGCTTGAGCAAGTGACGCACCAGCAGGTCCAGCGCCTGGGTGACGCCATGGGTTGTCAGTATCTGCTCGGGTGCGCAGGCGATGCCCTTTTGCGTCAGGCGCTTCTGGATCTGTTGACGCAACGCCAGCAGCCCCTGGGGCGTGCTGTAGCTGAACATCCCGTGCATCTGCGTACGACTGACCTGGCGAATGGCATAGGCGATATCATCGCTCTCGCGCCAGCTTTCGGGCACCCAACCGCAGCCCAGCTTCAACTCGCCCAGAGGGTGCTCGCTGAAGGCCCCCCACTCCGCCTCCAAGCCTTCGTACCACTGCCGCTCGCCGTTGTCGCCGGCATCACCGTGGGCATCCGAGACAATAAAGGCCGAGCCGTTGCGCGGTGTCAGCACGCCCTGCGCCACCAGGCGCTGGCAGGCTTCGAGGACATTCGCCTGGCTGAGGGAGTTGTCCTTGGCCAACTGCCGAACCGATGGCAGGCGAGTCCCGGGACCCGCGCGCTGGCAGCGGATCCACTCGATCACGGCGTTGACGATTTGCTGCACGACGGGGACCAGCGCCTGCCGATCAATTTCCAAATCCATTCTGTTTGACGCTCCAACCCATTGTTATTTCTCGTTAAACAGTTAAACACAAAAGCCCGGGGGTCTTGCTTGCACAAAAAGCCTCTTCCCCCCGCCCTGGAAGGCCCGCCCGCCGGGCCCTGAAGACACCGACTGACGCGCGAGGGCGAATGTACCGACCGGATTTCCAACACCGGCGGACATAAAAAAACCCGCCGTTAGGCGGGTTCCTTGCAAAGGGGCTACGAACCGGGGCGAAGCGAGCGACAACTCAAATCGCGGTGGCTCCGCCGTCCACGGCCAGGGCGTGACCGGTGGTAAAGGCGGCACCGTCGCTGCACAGATAAAGCACCGCGCTGGCGATCTCCTCGACCTTGCCGATGCGCCCGACCGGATGCATGGCCGCGGCGAACTCGGCTTTCTTCGGATCGGCCTCATAGGCACGACGGAACATATCGGTATCGATCACTGCCGGGCAGACGGCATTGACGCGGATTTTCTTCTTCGCGTACTCGATGGCCGCCGACTTGGTCAGGCCGATGACGGCGTGCTTGGAGGCCGCGTAGATGCTCATCTTCGGTGCCGCGCCCAGGCCCGCCACCGAGGCGGTGTTGACGATCGCGCCGCCGCCCTGGGCCAGCATCAGCGGCAACTGGTACTTCATGCACAACCAGACGCCTTTGACATTGACGCCCATGATCGCGTCGAACTCATCCAGGGTGCCGTCGGCCAGCTTGCCTTTCTCGATCTCGATACCGGCATTATTGAAGGCGTAGTCAACCCGCCCATAGGCGTTCACCGCTTGGGTCATGAGGTTTTGCACATCGGCTTCCCGGGTGACATTGCAACGCACGAACACGGCATCGCCGCCCGCGGCGCGGATCAGCTCGACCGTGCCCTCACCGCCGGTAACGTCGAGGTCGGCAACGACCACCTTCAGGCCTTCGGCGGCAAACGCCTGGGCGGTCGCACGGCCAATGCCGGCCGCTGCGCCGGTCACCAGGGCTACCTGGCCGGAAAACGTCATGCTCATGGTTATGTCCTCAATGCAATACGAATGGGCTGCTGTGCTCTCAGTCTAGCCAGCGCGGCAACCGTCGCGGCAGCACTATCAGAAGCCCGGTTAATGGCTTATGCATTGCGGTGATAAGGTTATGGGGCCTTTCATCATTGAAGTGGATCACGCCCTATTCGCCTTGCCTGCAAAACTTGCTGTCTGGGCGATGAGGGTCTATCAACAAGACTTCATTGATCTTCGAGTGCCTGCCATGACCACCCAGAACAATCGCCAATTCCTGCTGGCCAAGCGCCCGGTCGGCCCTGCGACCCGCGAGACCTTCACCTACCAGCAAGTGCCGGTGGGCGAACCGGGAGCGGGCCAGATCCTGGTCAAGAACGAATACCTGTCCCTGGACCCGGCCATGCGCGGCTGGATGAACGAGGGCAAGTCCTACATCCCGCCGGTGGGCATTGGCGAGGTGATGCGCGCCCTGGGTGTCGGCAAAGTCGTGGCGTCCAACCACCCGGGCTTTGCCGTCGGCGACCATGTCAACGGCGCCCTGGGGGTGCAGGATTATTTCCTCGGTGAGCCGAAGGGCTTCTACAAGGTCGACCCGACACTGGCGCCGCTGCCGCGCTACCTGTCCGCCCTGGGCATGACCGGTATGACCGCCTATTTCGCCCTCCTGGATGTCGGCGCGCCGAAAGACGGCGAAACCGTGGTGATCTCCGGTGCGGCCGGCGCGGTCGGCAGCATTGCCGGGCAGATTGCCAAGCTCAAGGGTTGCCGGGTGGTGGGGATTGCCGGCGGCGCCGAGAAGTGCCGGTTCCTGATCGACGAACTGGGCTTCGACGGAGCCATCGACTACAAGAGCGAGGACGTGGGCGCCGGTCTTAAACGCGAATGTCCGAAAGGCGTGGACGTGTATTTCGACAACGTCGGCGGCGATATTCTCGACACAGTGCTCACTCGCCTGAACTTCAAGGCGCGCGTGGTGATCTGCGGTGCCATCAGCCAGTACAACAACAAGGAAGCGGTGAAAGGCCCGGCCAATTATCTGGCGCTGCTGGTCAATCGCGCCCGCATGGAAGGCTTCGTGGTGATGGACTACGCCAGTCGTTTCGCCGCGGCCGGACAGGAAATGGCCGGCTGGATCGCCAAGGGCCAGCTCAAGAGCAAGGAAGATATCGTCGAAGGCCTGGAGACCTTTCCGGAAACGCTGATGAAGCTGTTCAGCGGGGAGAATTTCGGCAAGCTGGTGTTGAAGGTTTAAAGCAGGGCCGTCTCAAGTAGAACGCATCGCGAGCAATCGGGCATGCGCCGGTTGCTCGCGATAAGACCTTATCAGGCCAGTTCGGCCACTACCGCCGCCAACGCCTGGGCCGGATCGGCCGCCTGGCTGATCGGGCGACCGATCACCAGATAATCGGAACCGGCATCCAGGGCCTGACGTGGGGTCAGGATACGACGCTGATCGTCCTGGGCGCTGCCCGCAGGACGAATCCCCGGAGTCACCAGTTGCAAGCCCGGATGGGCACTCTTGAGCGCCGTGGCTTCCAGGGCCGAGCACACCAGGCCATCCATCCCGGCCTTTTCCGCCAACGCCGCCAGACGCAACACCTGCACCTGCGGATCGACATCCAGGCCGATACCGGCCAGGTCCTCGCGCTCCATGCTCGTCAGCACGGTCACGCCGATCAGCAACGGCTGCGGGCCGCTGCGCTGATCCAGCACCTCACGGCACGCCGCCATCATGCGCAGGCCGCCGGAGCAATGCACATTGACCATCCACACGCCCATCTCCGCCGCAGCCTTGACCGCCATGGCCGTGGTGTTGGGGATATCGTGGAATTTCAGGTCGAGGAACACCTCGAAGCCCTTGTCACGCAGGGTGCCGACAATTTCCGCCGCGCAACTGGTGAACAGCTCCTTGCCGACCTTGACCCGGCACAGTTTCGGGTCCAGTTGATCGGCCAGCTTCAGGGCGGCGTCACGGGAGGGGAAATCCAGGGCGACGATAATAGGCGTCTGGCAGGCGGACATGGGCGGGCTCTCTGGCAAGTCGAAATCGGCGCGCATTGTAGCGGAACCCGGGGCGGACCGGGACCCGGTGATCGGTAAATCTAGTCCCGATGCGCCATAAATGCCCGAGCTCGCACCAAAGCAAGTCGTAACCTTGGCGAACATCGGCGAAACGTCCTCGATACGACAGCTTTTCGCGGATAACGACGCGATCCTGGCGACTGGCACGTCCACTGCAATCTCCTGAACCGAGCCATATCCAAACCGTTCAGGGAGAAAACGTATGAACACACAACTCAAGCCCACGCTGGGCACACTGCACCTGTGGGGCATCGCGGTCGGACTGGTGATCTCCGGGGAGTATTTTGGCTGGAGCTATGGTTGGGGGACCGCCGGCACCCTGGGCTTTCTCATCACCACCTTGCTGGTGGCGACCATGTACACCTGCTTCATCTTCAGCTTCACCGAACTGACCACCGCCATTCCCCATGCCGGTGGGCCTTTTGCCTATAGCCGCCGGGCCTTCGGTGAACGTGGTGGGCTGATCGCAGGGATCGCCACCCTGATCGAGTTCGTCTTCGCCCCGCCGGCCATCGCCATGGCCATCGGCGCCTACCTCAACGTCCAGTACCCGGATCTCGACCCGCGCCTCGCCGCCGTCGGTGCCTATGTGGTGTTCATGGGCCTGAATATCCTCGGCGTCAGCATTGCCGCCACCTTCGAACTGGTGGTGACGGTGCTCGCGGTGGCCGAGTTGCTGGTGTTCATGGGCGTGGTCGCGCCGGGCTTCAGCTTCAGCAATTTCGTGCTCAACGGCTGGTCCGGCTCGAGCACTTTCAGCATCGACTCGATCCCCGGCATCTTCGCCGCGATCCCCTTTGCGATCTGGTTCTTCCTCGCCATCGAAGGCGCGGCCATGGCCGCCGAAGAAGCCAAGGACCCCAAGCGCACCATTCCAAAAGCCTACGTCGGCGGTATCCTGACCCTGGTGTTCCTGGCCCTCGGCGTGATGGTGATGGCCGGCGGCGTCGGCGACTGGCGCCAGCTGTCGAACATCAACGACCCGCTGCCCCAGGCGATGAAAGCGGTAGTGGGCAGCAACTCCAGCTGGATGCACATGCTGGTGTGGATCGGCCTGTTTGGCCTGGTGGCGAGCTTCCACGGGATCATCCTTGGCTACTCGCGGCAGTTCTTCGCCCTGGCCAGGGCCGGTTACCTGCCCGCCTACCTGGCCAAGCTGTCACGCTTCCAGACCCCGCACCGGGCCATCATTGCCGGCGGCCTGATCGGCATCGCGGCGATCTACAGCGACGGCCTGGTCAACCTGCAAGGCATGAGCCTGACAGCGGCAATGATCACCATGTCGGTGTTCGGCGCCATCGTGATGTACATCATCAGCATGCTCAGTCTGTTCAAACTGCGTAAAACCGAACCCAATCTGGAACGCAGCTTCCGCGCACCGGGTTATCCGATCGTGCCGGGGATCGCGCTGGTCCTGGCGGTGGTGTGCCTGATCGCGATGGCCTGGTTCAACACCCTGATCGGCCTGATCTTCCTCGGTTTCATGGCCGCGGGCTTCCTCTACTTCCTGTTGACCGGGCAATCGCGTGCCGCGGCGCCGGCCGATGCGATGCTGACCGGGCTTTAAGGGCTATTCGGACCGATCGGGCTTACAATGGAACCACCGAGAAATCTTTTGACTCGAAGTGGTAAGGGCCGACCTTGCGGATGAAATGCTCATCCGCAAACGGCCCATCTAGGAGAACCTTATGCCCTGGTATGCCTGGCTGATCATCGTCGTCGCCATCGGCTCCATCGTCGGTGGACTGATGATGTTGCGCGACACCGCAAACAAAGTGGAACTGACTGACGAACAGCGTCGGCGCGTCCAGGAACGAAACGCAGAGATGGACGCCCAGGACGCCAAGGATCGCTGATCGTCCATTCCCTCTGGTTATTTCTCCCAGTCCGCCTTGGCGATATGCAAGCCATGCAGGCCTTTATAGGCGGCTCGCTCAGGCGAACTCCAACCTTCGAGCAGTGAGGGCTCCAACCGATAGACCTCCACCCCCAACGGGCGACAGACGCTGAGCGGGTCCTGGGCTTCAGGGCCCCACATCGGCAGCGAAAGATCACCGCCCGGGCAGGTGGACAGCGCACACAGCAGATCGATTTCAGCGAAAAACTCCAGGTAATCGCCCTTCTGCGCCGGGCAGGCCTTCATGAAATACATGTCGTCGTGATTGAGCCCCGTGCACTGGAAGATATTCAGTACATCGTGGACATCGAATTCGGTCAGCCCATACGGCAGGACGGCGCGGGTCAGGTTCGAGTGGCAGTGATGATGGAAGTCTTCCCCTGTCAGCATCTTGTTCACATACGGATCACAGCGCGTCCCCAGAAGATCATGCAGACGTCCGCCATGCTCGTCGATCCCGTAGCCGGCCAAGCTATCGTCGGTAATGGTAACCAGCGGACGGAGGAACGGCAGGTTCGACCAGAGCCGGTCATGGGTGCTGACATGGGCGCCTTGCAACTGACGGGTGCGGGCCGCCCAGAGACGCTCGCGCGGGTCGTTGGCATTCCAGACGTTGAAGTCACCGACCTGTGGGCCAACCGGCGTGGTCACCCGGAAGACGTGGCCGGCCGGCACCTTCCAGGCCCGCCCGGTACGAATTGGCACCTCGAACTGTTCGATCAGCGTACGAGCGCTCTTTTCCTCGCGAATGCGCTGGTAAAACGCGGTATCCACCTGCAAGGCCGAGCCTTTGCTGACCTGATAGGCGGCGGGATAGTCTTTGTACATGCTCAAGATCCTCGATCAGTGATGGGAAGGACGGCTTAAAAAGTCGAGCAGCATCTGCTCGGAATCGTCGAGGTACAGGCTCATCGCCTCACCGGCGGCGTGCTTGTCACCTTCGGCAAGCAGGTCGTGGATATAACGGTCACGCGCCAGCCAGGGCGCTTGGAAACGCTGCTCATCGGGCGCCGAACAAAACACCAGGCGCAACTGCGCAACGATATTGGTAAAAAACTCGTCGAACAGCGGACTGCGCATCAAGCCGACGATATGTTGATGAAACGCCAGGCTGTGGGTGCCCAGGGCCCGCCAATCCTCGCGCTCGCGAGCCAACTCGGCGGCCTCGATGGACTCGAGCATGCGGTCGGACTGGTATTCGCGCAGGGGTTTGCTCAGGGCGATGGCCTGCAGCTCCAGGGTGCGGCGCACCTGGAACAGATCGCGCACCTCCTCGACGCCGAGTCGGCGCACCATCACGCCCTTGTTCCGGACGTAACGCGCCAGGCCTTCCTGGCCGAGCCGATGGAGCGCCTCGCGAATCGTGTTGCGCGAGGCGTTGTAGGTATTGACCAGATCGTTCTCGACCAGCGGCATGCCCGGTAGCAGGCGACCGCCGATGATGTCGGCGCGCAGCTCCAGGGTAATCTGGTCGGCCAGGGACAGTTCTGTACTCATGATCATCGCCTTGGATTGTTCAACAACCGTAGAGCAATGGGTAATCACTATTCATGCCAGATCCTTGGTTTCGACTTTTCCCCATTAGCGGTATGCGTCCTTGAAAAAACATGACAAATCGCCTACATGTCACGGTTATCATGGCTTAACGATTCGGAGAGCCCGCCATGCGGTATTCACAAGACCACAAAGCCCAGACCCACGAACGCATCATCCGGGAGGCCGCCGCACGCTTCCGACGTGACGGTATTGGCGCGACCGGCCTGCAACCTTTGATGAAGGCGCTGGGGCTGACCCATGGTGGCTTCTACGCGCACTTCAAATCCAAGGATGAGCTGGTGGAGAAGGCGTTGCAGGAAGCGGCGGCCGAACTGGATGTGCATTGCGATACGCTGTTCAGCCAGGACAAGCCGTTGCAGGCCTTTATCGACAGCTATCTGTCCGAGTGGCACCTGACCACCCCCGATCACGGCTGCCCGCTGCCGACCATGTGCCTGGAGCTGGGACAGCGAGGGGAGCCGAGCCCGACGACGGATACAGTGATCGAGTCGCGGCTCAGGCAGGTCGAAGACGCACTGGGGTCAGGGCCGGACGCGCAGGATCAGAGCATTGTCATGCTGGCGACGCTGGTGGGAGCCCTGGTGTTATCCCGAAGTGCCGAGGACGAGACCCTGGCGCAAAAGATATTGGCGGTAACGAGAGCACACTTGAAGGATCAGGTGGAGTAAAACGCTGCTTTACGCCCTGAGAAGAGGCCGATCACTGGGAAGGCCTCTTCTCCCCCCGGAGCGTATTCAGTTGATATCGAGCTTGTCGCGATTTTTGTCGAGCAGCGACTTGCCGATGCCTTTGACTTCGAGCAACTCATCCACCGACGAGAATGGGCCATTCGCCTCACGATAGGCGACAATGGCCTGGGCCTTGGCTTCGCCTATACCGGAGAGTTCGTGCTGGATGGTTTGGGCATCGGCGGTGTTGAGGTTGAGCTTGCCGGACGTGGCGCTTGCCGCCGGGCTTGAGGCGGGAACAGACGAATCGGTCTTGGCGGGCGCGGTCGGCGCCGCATTGACCACGCCGGTGATACCCAGCAGCAGGGTGAACACGAGGGAAGAGAGAAAGCTTGTACGCATAAGTGACACTCCATGACATCGTAAGAGGAAAGCAGCTTTTCCGAAGCTGCTTTCCAAACCTAGATGATGGGTCTCTCCTGTCAAAAATCACGTCATTACCAAGTGTGTAACGATCAGGGATCCATACGGCGCTGCTGGTAAATCCAGTCGACAATCTCACCGTCGGGGGCGTAACCGCTTACGGTATCGCGCAACACTTGCCGTACACGAACGTAATCATCGCCCTCAACGGCGGCCATCAATTCATACAGCCTGGACTTGAGTGCATCCCATGAAAGCATATCTTCATGGGCACTCATGATCATCGGATGCTCGGTCGCAGCGACGTTGTCACCGATCAGCAACTCCTCGTAAAGCTTTTCACCAGGCCGCAACCCGGTGAACTCTATCGCGATATCACCATGAGGACTCTTGTCCGTGCGCACACTCAAGCCGGAGAGATGGATCATCTTTTCAGCCAGTTCGACAATCCTCACAGGCTCGCCCATATCCAGAACAAAGACGTCGCCGCCCTGCCCCATCGAGCCGGCCTGAATGACCAACTGGGCCGCCTCTGGAATAGTCATGAAGTAACGCGTGATCTTCGGGTGAGTAACGGTCAGCGGCCCGCCTGCTTTTATTTGCTTGTGGAACAGCGGAATAACAGAACCCGAGGACCCGAGCACATTGCCAAAGCGGACCATGGTGAAGCGGGTCTTGTTCACCCGCGATACATTGGCTTGATCGCCAAACAGTACCGGGGCGAGCTCACGACTGAGGGCCTGGAGCGTCATTTCAGCCAGGCGCTTGGTACTGCCCATCACATTGGTTGGACGCACCGCCTTGTCGGTGGAAATCAGCACGAAGTTGGCAACACCCGACTGTAAGGCGGCTTGTGCGGTGTTCAAGGTACCGATCACGTTGTTCAGTACGCCTTCGGCGATATTGTGCTCAACCATCGGAACGTGCTTGTAGGCCGCCGCATGGTAGACCGTCTCGACATGCCAGGTTTTCATAACCGAAAGGAGCTTGTCCTGGTTACGCACGGAACCCAGGATCGGTAGCAAACGCACCGACAACGACTCTCGAACAACCCGCTGCTCAAGCTCGGAGAGGATGCTGTAGAGATTGAACTCGCTGTGCTCGTAAAGCAGAAGCGTGGTGGGCTGAAGCGTCAGAATCTGCCGGCACAACTCGGAACCGATTGACCCACCGGCGCCCGTCACCAGCACCGAGCGCCCCTTGATACAGCGCTCAAGCAGCTCCTCTTGAGCGGGAACCGTATCGCGGCCGAGCAAATCGGCGATATCGACTTCCTGGATATCGTCGACTTTGACCCGTCCACTGGCCAGGTCCATGAAACCCGGCACGCTTCGCACATGGAGCGGATAACCTTCCAACAGCGCCAGTATTTCACGACGACGGCCACGCGAAGACGACGGGATCGCCAGGAGTATTTCCTGCGCCCCCGTGGCATCAATCATCTGCTGGATATGCTTGGGCTTGTAGACTTGCAAGCCAGCAATATTGCGGTCGGCAATGCCGCTGTCGTCATCGATAAAAGCAACAGGCCGCATGGCACGCCCCATACGCAACGCGACAACCAGTTGATTCCCCGCCGAGCCGGCTCCGTAAATGGCGACCTTGGGCAGACCATCATCACGATTGGTGAACGGCATATGCTGCGCGGTACCAAACCAGTCACCGAGGAAGTATTGGCGCATGGCAAGCCGTAGCCCACCCACCATGACCAGGCTCAGCCACCAATAGTTAAAGATGATCGAACGCGGAACAACCACCTGATGGTTGCTATAGAGATAGACAACCACCCCAAGGATCAGCGCCGAAAGGCTCACTGCCTTGACAATGGTGATCAGCGCGTCGTTACCGAAATAACGCATCACCGCCCGATAAAGGCCGAAGCGAATGAAAAGAGGAATCGCGACAACCGGGGCGGCAATAAACAACCAGCGGTGCTGGGTAAATGGATTGATCAGGTCACCCACCCCCAAACGCACGACAAACGCCATCCACAGCGCCGCCCAGACCATGACGATATCGGTGAGCACCTGCAGAACGCGCTTCTTTCGACGCGGAAGACCTACCAAATAGGCTCGTATCTTATCCATAACCCCTCTATAGCTTACCTGCAAAATGTCATCGTCCTGGATCGACCATCACCCAACCCTGCTACAGGCCAGGACAGATTAAACAACCTTCTCCAACTCACCCGCATGAAATCTGACCGCGATAAACACCAAAGGAGCATAAGCCAACAACATACCGGTGAGACCGTCCACCACAGACAAGCCGACACACAAGCCGATGGGCAACAACCAGACAATATTGATCCCGAGTACAGCCAGGGTAACGGGTAAATGACGCCCTACCTGACGCGAGGCAAATTGATAGGCGTGGCTGCGATGGGCCTCATACACCTTGTCTCCACGGAGCAGTCGACGTCCCAGCGTAAACGTCGCATCGACGATAAATACGCCCAGCAAAATCAACCAGACCCACAGCAAATGAGGCGAATGCCAAGCGGCATGGAGAGAAAGCCCTCCCAGCATGATGCCTAGAAAACCGCTGCCTGCATCGCCCATGAAAATGCGTGCGGGTGGAAAATTCCAATAAAGAAAGCCGGCAACGGCCATTGCCAGGCACAACGGAGCCCACGCCAACCTCTCATACCCGCCCAGCTCATAGACAAGACAAGCACCGAGGCACACAAAAATAGCCTCGACACTGGCAATCCCGTCAATTCCGTCCATGAAATTATAGAGATTAAGCATCCACACCAGGTAAAAAGCCGCGAGGATATGCCCCAGCCAGCCCAAATTGACCTCTGCTCCGAGCAAATTGAAGGCTGGCGCGCCTCCCAAACAAAGCAGGATCCAACAAGAGGCGAAAAAATGAGCCAATAAACGCCAACGAGCAGCTATATGCCCATGATCATCGAGAAAACCTACTATAGCGACAACGGCACCGGCCGCAAAAAGTGCCAAGAATACCGTCACTGGCATCATGCCCATCCAGGCTAGAACCGGCAATGCGATCAGGAAACCGAGCACGATCGCCACACCACCACCCCGCGGCGTGGCAACAGAATGGGAACTACGCCCATTGGGAATATCCATCAAACTGCGAGCCAACGCATATCGGCGTAACGCACCGGTCAACAATAATGAGGAGACCAATACGAACGCGCACAGCAGCAAAATCATCATTTAGTTCAAAATTCCTGAAACATTGGCCACAAACAAGCCAAGGCAAAGAGCGAAGCCCGCGAATTCAATTCACCATTCTACGCAACATCGCAATGGCACGTCAGGCTCTGCCTGCCGGCAAAAGAAAGTGAAAGCTCGCGGAGAGTGTCGATTCCCCGCACAGCCAGGTGATGAAATCAGCCTTGTCTTAAGCGGCTGGCCGTGGGGTACCGAGCCTCAAGGCAGGTCTGTATCGCTCAGCTCAAAGGAACGGGGCATGAAACCGAATTGACGTTGAGCCTCGGGGATCCATACCCCACAAGACTGCCGAGACAATCCGATTTCAAGCGCAAAACCGCTGCTCCAGCTCCAGCCACCAAAGAGGAGTTGTCCCTTGAGTGGCTACAGGTGGTCAAGCTCAAGGTTTTGCCCATCGAGCCCATTCCGGGCTCGGGTCTGCTTCAAACCTTGCTCTGGCGCGAGATCATCAACAAAGCCCATGCTTTCACCGCGGAACATCCCTGCATGATTTGCGTCGGTAAACCTTCGGAGCTTGCGCTGCAGCTAATTGAGCGCATGCCCGAAAGCTATGCGGTTTACGATGCCATGGATGATTTTCCGGCCTTCTACAAGGGGATTTCTCGTCGCTCCATGGCCACTCGCGAGCGCTTGCTCGTGGAGCGAGTATCGAAAATCCTGGTCTCCTCCACCGCCATCGGTAAAACGCTGGGCGCCATGGGAGACAAGGTGGAGTTGGCCCTGAATGCTTGCGATATCCAGAAACTGGCCCCCCTCGAATCGCTAGTGCTGGATACCAAGCAACAATTGCTAGGCTATGTGGGAACGATTGGCAGCTGGTTCGACTGGGACCTGATCATCGCGCTGGCACAGGCCAACCCCGAAAACCGGATACAACTGATCGGCCCGATCTTTACCCCTCCGCCCTGCCTGCTACCAAGGAATATCGAGTTATTACCTGAGCGCCCCCATGCCGAAGCCATTGCCGCCATGGCGACGTTCTCGGTTGGCTTGATCCCATTCAAGCTCAGTCGTCTGACAGCCTCCGTCGATCCGATCAAATACTACGAATACCGTTCGCTTGGCCTGCCGGTGATCTCCACTCGCTTCGGTGAAATGGCCCTGCGCGATAAAGAAACGGCGGTATGGCTGATCGATGAAAACAGCGATCTACGCCTGACAAGCCAACAGGCGCTTGACTATCGCTGCAATTCTTCAAGGATCCAGGCGTTTCGCCAGGACAATCTGTGGGCAACACGCTTTTCGGCAACTCGCTTGCTTTCAGACGCTCGTGCAGGCACCCCGCCTCCCAGAGGCCGTTGACTATTGCAGTCTTGCACCACCCGGCCGATATCAAACTTCATAACGTATTCAGGACCGCCCCTTTATGACCGACGCACAACCTCCGCTCGTGATGTGGCATGCCAGTCAGGTGACACCGGAAGACCGCCAGGGCTTGCTGAGTCAGAAACCGATCACCGTCTGGTTGACAGGTTTGAGCGCCTCGGGAAAGTCGACCCTGGCCTTTGCGCTGGAACAACGCCTGCTGGATAAGGGGCAACTGTCTTTCGTACTCGATGGTGATAATGTTCGCCATGGGCTCAATAGCAATCTGGGCTTCAGCGCCGAGGATCGGGCGGAAAATATCCGCCGCGTGGCAGAAGTGGCGAAATTGATGAACGAGGCCGGGCTCATCGTCATCGCGGCCTTTATTTCCCCCTTCACCCAGGATCGTGCACTGGCCCGGACAATCATCGGAGCCGAGCACTTCCGTGAGGTTCATGTCAGCACCTCATTGCGGGTCTGTGAGTCCCGTGACCCGAAAGGCATGTACAACAAAGCCAGATTGGGCAACCTGCCGAACTTCACCGGAATTTCTTCTCCTTACGAAGTCCCCGAACAGCCCCACTTGAGGATCGACACGCAAAATGTGGATCTGGATGCCGGGGTGGATCAATTAATCGCCCTGATCAACGGTCCGCATTAATCAGCTCTACCACTACCTGAACAAGGACGCTTATGTAAACACCGTCGTTTGCGGCTACTTTAGAAACCCAGAATCCCTGGGAAGTGCGTTGCAAAGATAAACAAGCCGCTCACGCAGGGGCTGACTTCGAGGCTTGGATGAAGTTATGGCAGCTCTGGCATCTGCTGTTCTGGGGAGAACTGCCAGCCGAATTTGCTCAGGATGAGAGGACACAGAGTCGCTTTTTGTCCGTGCGAACGCTGGACAGCTCTTTTGAGCAACAACGAAAATCAGTGGTCGGTTGACGGCATACAACCAGTTGAGCGGATCGCGACAGAAATGGCAGTCATCTGCCCCCCACGCGGCCCTGTATCTGCGGAACTACCGCATACGGTTCCAGCCTTGGATTTTCACGCCGAAGCAAGTGATGGGATAGACATGCGTCGGCAACTCACACGGATAGGGGACGAATCATCCTCCCCTTGTGACTCAACCCTCTTCCTCGTCCTCATTCACCCGATCCCTCAACTCCTTCCCCGGCTTGAAATGCGGTACAAACTTCCCGTCCAGGCTCACTGACTGCCCGGTCTTGGGGTTTCGTCCAACCCGCGGAGCGCGGTAATGCAACGAAAAACTCCCAAACCCGCGGATCTCGATGCGGTCGCCGGTTGCCAGGCATTGGGACATTTGCTCAAGCATGGTCTTGATGGCCAGCTCCACATCCTTGGATGAAAGCAGCCCCTGATGGGTGACAATTCGTTCGATCAGCTCCGACTTCGTCATATTTTTCCCTTCTTTTTCAAGCAGCTAGGAAAGCACTTCGAAGGTTTTAGCATGAGCGGAAGGTTTTGAACAGCCCATCTATTGACTTATCTGCATGCAGAAGAAACAAGGAACAGGATCGTCTAATTACAAATCACCAGCATGGTGCGAGTGACGGCGCCAGCCGGATTCCAGCCGAAAAGATAGCCATCCCCTTCATCCTTGGCATCGCTGGACCGGGTGACGACCTTATAGCCCTGAGCCTTGCACTCAAGGGCAGCCCGCGTGTAACACTTGTCCCAGTCCGACCCAAGTCCCGAACAGTCGATCTCGACACCGCTCACGCCCCGCCTGACGTGAGTCGTCGCCTGGGTGACGCACCCCGCAAGTAACAGCAACGCGAGGACAACCATTAGCTTGCTCATTCCTTTCCTTACTGACGCGCTCCCCGAACCGCTCACGAAGCACAAATCTACGATCCTGACGACAAACGTTTTTACACTGATAAATAAGACCGTCGCCACCCTGAATTCGTTTCAGATTTTGAACGTCAAATCGTGGGCACAAAAAAGGGCGACCGAAGTCGCCCTTTTTCTATGGTCCGACAGAACTTAGTTCTGTTTTTCCATCTGAGCACGCAGCAGAGCACCGAGAGTGGTGTCGACTGGAGCATCCGAAGCAGCTGGCTTGTCGCGCAGGCTCTGGATGGCTTCTTTTTCGTCTTCAACGTCTTTCGACTTGATCGACAGCTGGATCACGCGGCTCTTGCGGTCAACGCTGATGATCTTGGCTTCTACTTCTTCGCCTTCTTTCAGAACGTTGCGCGCGTCTTCAACGCGGTCACGGCTGATTTCGGAGGCTTTCAGAGTCGCTTCGATATCGTCGGCCAGAACGATGATGGCGCCTTTGGCGTCAACTTCTTTCACGATGCCTTTAACGATGGCGCCTTTGTCGTTAACCGAGACGTACTCGGAGAACGGGTCGCTTTCCAGTTGCTTGATACCCAGGGAGATGCGCTCGCGCTCTGGGTCAACCGACAGGATAACGGTGTCCAGCTCGTCGCCCTTCTTGAAACGACGAACGGCTTCTTCGCCCACTTCGTTCCAGGAGATGTCGGACAGGTGAACCAGACCGTCGATGCCGCCGTCCAGACCAATGAAGATACCGAAATCGGTGATCGACTTGATGGTGCCGGAGATTTTATCGCCCTTGTTGAACTGGCCAGAGAAATCTTCCCATGGGTTAGATTTGCACTGCTTGATGCCGAGGGAGATACGACGACGCTCTTCGTCGATGTCCAGAACCATGACTTCCACTTCGTCGCCGACTTGTACGACTTTCGAAGGGTGGATGTTCTTGTTGGTCCAGTCCATTTCGGAAACGTGTACCAGGCCTTCAACGCCTTCTTCCAGCTCAGCGAAGCAGCCGTAGTCGGTCAGGTTGGTAACACGAGCGGTGACGCGAGTGCTTTCTGGGTAACGGGCTTTGATAGCAACCCATGGATCTTCGCCCAGTTGCTTGAGGCCCAGGGAAACACGATTGCGTTCGCGATCGTACTTCAGAACCTTGACATCGATCTCGTCGCCAACGTTGACGATTTCCGATGGGTGCTTGATGCGCTTCCAAGCCATGTCGGTGATGTGCAGCAGGCCATCGACGCCACCCAGATCGACGAATGCGCCGTAATCGGTGAGGTTCTTGACGATACCCTTGACTTGCTGACCTTCCTGCAAGGATTCCAGCAGAGCTTCACGCTCGGCGGAGTTCTCGGCTTCCAGGACGCTGCGACGGGAAACGACAACGTTGTTGCGTTTCTGGTCGAGCTTGATGACCTTGAACTCGAGCTCTTTGCCTTCCAGGTGCGTGGTGTCGCGCACTGGACGGACGTCAACCAGAGAACCTGGCAGGAACGCACGGATGCCGTTAACGTCGACAGTGAAGCCGCCTTTAACCTTACCGTTGATAACGCCCTTGACCACTTCTTCGGCTGCGAAGGCTGCTTCCAGAACGATCCAGCATTCAGCGCGCTTGGCTTTTTCACGGGACAGCTTGGTTTCACCAAAGCCGTCTTCAACCGAATCCAGCGCCACGTGAACTTCGTCACCGACGTTGATGTTCAGCTCGCCAGCATCGTTGTAGAACTGTTCCAGCGGGATCAGAGCTTCAGACTTCAGACCGGCGTGGACAGTGACCCAACGAGCTTGGTAATCGATATCAACGATAACACCGGTGATGATCGAACCAGCCTGAAGATTAAGGGTCTTCAAGCTCTCTTCAAAGAGTTCCGCAAAGCTTTCGCTCATTTTAATTCCTGTTGATAAGGGCGAAGAATACGCCCATCTGCCACACCCCAGACGGTGTGGGTTACGTTCATATGAAAGAAGCCGCGCAGGACTATGACTGGTCCCCTGCACACCTCTTGGTCACCCGGCGATATCGCGAATGGCGATCTCGCTCATGATGCGTTCCAGCACCTGCTCGATGGACAATTCCGTGGAATCCAGCTGTATGGCGTCAGCCGCCGGCTTGAGCGGGGCTACCGCTCGCTGGGTGTCACGCTCATCGCGTGCACGTATCTCATCTAGCAGACTCGACAGACTAACATCATCGCCCTTGGCCTTCAACTGCAAGTACCGGCGACGAGCCCGCTCCTCGGAGCTGGCGGTCAGGAAAATCTTCAGCGGCGCATCGGGAAACACCACCGTGCCCATGTCCCGGCCATCGGCCACCAGGCCTGGCGGCTCCTGGAACGCCCGCTGGCGTTGCAGCAAAGCCTCGCGCACCGCCGGCAACGCCGCGACCTGGGAAGCCCAGGCGCCGACCTGCTCGTTGCGGATATCTTCGGTGACGTCGTCGCCCTCGAGGATGATCCGCGCCGTACGATCACTGGTCGCACCGACGAACTGTACATCCAGATGAGCGGCCAGGGCCTTGAGCAGTTCCTCGTTGGTCAGGTCGACCCCATGGTTGCGCGCGGCGAATGCCAGCAACCGATAGAGGGCGCCGGAATCCAGCAGGCACCAGTTCAGGCGCTTGGCCAGGATCCCGGCGACCGTGCCCTTGCCCGAACCGCTCGGCCCGTCAATGGTGATAACTGGAGCTTGAATATTCACGACCGTGCCTCTTTGTGATCATCATTGGCGTTCAAGGTGCCCTTGCGGGCCCGGCGGGCCAGGATTCTGCCGAAATGCTCGCGCGCCGCTTGCGCACGCTGGAATACCTCCAGCAACTGAGGCCCATCCCCGGCATCGACCGCATCGCGCAAGACGTCCAGGTCACCGCGAAAACTGTCCAGCGCACGCAGCACAGCGTCCCGGTTGGCCAGGAAGATATCGTGCCACATCACCGGATCGCTGCCAGCAATCCGCGTGAAATCGCGGAATCCACCGGCGGCGTAGCGAAAAATCTCCAGGTTCTCGTTGCGCTTGGCCAACGAGTCCACCAGGCCGAAGGCCAGCAGGTGCGGCAAATGACTGGTCGCCGCCAGCACTTCGTCGTGACGCTCGACCTGCATGTGCTCGACATCCGCCCCCAGGGCCCGCCAGAGCGCATCGACCGTCGCCAGCGCCGACGGATCGGTCTCGGCCAACGGCGTCAGGATCACCTTGTGCCGACAGAACAGCGCACTGTTGGAGGCCTGCACGCCACTCTGTTCGGACCCGGCAATCGGGTGCCCCGGGACAAAACGCGGCGGCATGGTGCCAAAGGCCCGACCGGCGGCACGCACGACATTGCCCTTGGCACTGCCGACATCCGTGAGGATCGCCTGCCCCAGGTCCATGCCCGCCAGCAAGCCGAGCATTTTCTCCATGGCCAGGATCGGCACCGCCAGCTGAATCACATCGGCGCCCTGGCAAGCCGTCGCCAGATCAGCCTCAACACGATCGACCACGCCCAACTCGACCGCGAGCTCACGGGATTGCGGGTCGAGATCGACACCCACCACTTCCCGGCACAGGCCGCTTTCCCGCAGCCCCTTGGCAAAGGAGCCGCCGATCAAACCCAGGCCGACCACCACAAGGCGGCCGATCATAGGCTTCACAGATTGCATCGACATGACATCAACCACGGGCCAGGACCTTGGCCAGCGCCTCCAGCAAACGGCTGTTCTCACTGGCCAGGCCAATGCTGACCCGCAGGTGCTTCGGCAGGCCGTAACCGGCCACAGGACGCACGATCACCCCTTCACGCAGCAGCCCCTGATACACCGGGCCCGCCTCACGACCGACATCGACAGCAATGAAATTGGCCTTCGAGGGAATCCAGCTCAGCCCCAACTGGCGAAAACCTTCTTCCAGTTGCTGCATGCCGGCTTCGTTCAAGCTTCGACTACGGGCGACATACTCGACATCGTCAAGCGCCGCACGAGCCGCGACCAGCGCCAGGCTGTTGACATTGAACGGTTGGCGAACGCGATTGAGGATATCCGCCACGGCGGGCGACGACAGCGCATAACCGACACGCAAGGCCGCCAGGCCGTAGGCCTTGGAGAAAGTTCGAGAAACCAGCAGGTTCGGATAGCTTGCCAGGTAGTTCAGGCCATCCGGCAGGTCGACACCTTCGGCATATTCGATATAGGCCTCGTCCAGGACCACCAGGACATCCTGCGGCACAGCGGCGAGAAACGTCTCCAGCGCCCTCGGGCCGAACCAGGTACCGGTCGGGTTGTTCGGGTTGGCGACAAACACCACACGGGTGTTTTCGTCGATGGCCGCGAGCATCGCCGCCAGGTCATGCCCGAAGTCCTTGGCCGGAGCCACACGGGCCTCGGCATTCACCGCCTGGGTCACGATGGGGTAGATCGCAAAGGCATGTTCGCTGAACACCGCGTTCAACCCCGGCGCCAGGTAGGCACGGGCGACCAGTTCGAGAATATCGTTGGAACCATTGCCCAGGGTCACCTGGCTGGCCTGCACCCGGCACAGCTCGGACAGACGCTGCTTGAGCTCGAAACCATTGCCGTCCGGATAACGGGTCAAATCCGCCAGGGCATCGTGAATCGCCGCCAGGGCCTTGGGACTCGCCCCAAGGGGATTCTCGTTACTCGCCAGCTTGATGATCCGCGCCGGATCAATATCCAGCTCACGGGCCAGTTCATCCACGGGCTTGCCCGGAACGTAAGGCGACAGTTGTTGCACGCCCGGCTGAGCCAGGGCGAGGAAGTTACCGCTCATGATCAACGCCTTTACAGAACCGCTTTCGGGTAGGAGCCCAGCACCTTGAGGGCGACGGCTTCCTGACTGATCTTCTCCAGCACACCCTTGACCAGCGGATCACGGTGATGGCCGACGAAGTCGATAAAGAACACATACGTCCATTTACCACTGCGCGAAGGTCGGGTCTCGATACGCGTCAGGTCAATCCCGTTGTCGTGGAACGGCACCAGCAGCTCGTGGAGCGCGCCAGGCTTGTTGCTCATGGAAACAATGATCGAGGTCTTGTCGTCGCCGGTGGGCGGCACTTCCTGGCTACCGATCATCAGGAACCGCGTGGAGTTGTCCGGACGGTCCTCGATTTTCTCCGCCAGGCGGGTCAAGCCATACAGGCCGGCCGCCATGTCGCCGGCAATCGCCGCCGAATTCCACTCGCCCTTGACCCGCTTCGCCGCTTCGGCGTTGCTGGAAACCGCCACGCGCTCGACATTCGGGTAATGGGCGTCCAGCCACTTGCGGCACTGGGCCAGGGACTGGGCGTGGGAGTAGATGCGACTGATGCTGTCGGTCTTGGTGTTTTCGCCC
The DNA here is from genome assembly GCF_023242525.1 of Pseudomonas sp. MWU12-2319. Classification (NCBI taxonomy): domain Bacteria; kingdom Pseudomonadati; phylum Pseudomonadota; class Gammaproteobacteria; order Pseudomonadales; family Pseudomonadaceae; genus Pseudomonas; species Pseudomonas sp. MWU12-2319. Next base: position 67,353 of record NZ_JALJES010000002.1, on the reverse strand, counting down.
ACCAGCAGGTGGTGGTGAATGCGCAGCTCGACTTCACCGCAAATCACCATGTCGTGCTCGAGGAAACTGTCGAGGGTGTGGTTGACCGCACCCTCGGTGGAGTTTTCCACCGGCACCACACCAAAATTCACCGCGCCGGCCGCCACTTCACGGAAGACTTCGTCGATCGCCGCCATCGGCTTGCTGATCACGGCATGGCCGAAATGCTTCATGGCCGCAGCCTGGGTGAAGGTACCTTCAGGACCCAGGTAAGCCACTTTCAGCGGCTGCTCCAGGGCCAGGCAGGAAGACATGATCTCGCGGAACAACCGCGCCATTTCTTCGTTGCCCAGCGGCCCCTGGTTGCGTTCCATGACCCGCTTGAGCACCTGGGCTTCACGTTCCGGACGATAGAACACCGGCACTTCGCCCTCGGCCAGCGAGGCCATTTTTACCCGCGCGACTTCCTGGGCGCAGCGTGCGCGCTCGCTGATCAGTTCGAGAACTTTCTCATCGAGGCTGTCGATACGCAGGCGCAGTGCCTTGAGTTCTTGCTCGGACATTAGCCGTGTTCCTTCTCGAACGCTGCCATGTACGCCACCAGCGCGTTCACCGCGTTGATGTCGACGGCGTTGTAAATGGAGGCGCGCATGCCACCCACCGAACGGTGGCCCTTGAGATTCAACAGGCCCTGCTCTTCGGCGCCGGCCAGGAACGGCTTGTCCAGGCGATCGTCGGCCAGGCGGAACGGCACGTTCATCCAGGAGCGGTTGGTCTTGTTGATCGGGTTGCTGTACAGGCCGCTGGCGTCGATGAAGTCATACAGCGTGCGCTGCTTGATTTCATTGAGCTTGCCGATGGCTTCGACGCCACCCTGTTCCTTGAGCCACTCGAAAACCAGGCCCGACAGGTACCAGGCCAGGGTCGGCGGGGTGTTGTACATGGAGCCGTTGTCGGCCGCGACCTTGTAGTCGAGCATGGTCGGGCAGATCGAACGGGCGCGACCCAGCAGGTCTTCACGGACAATATTGACGACGATACCGCTCGGGCCGATGTTCTTCTGCGCACCTGCATAGATCATGCCAAAGCGGGAAATATCCACCGGGCGCGAAAGGATGTCCGAGGACATGTCGGTGACCAGCGGCACATCACCGGTTTCCGGAATCCAGTCGAACTCCAGGCCGCCGATGGTTTCGTTCGACACATAGTGAACATAGGCCGCGTCTTTCGACAGCTTCCATTCGTTCTGGCCGGGAATGGCGAAATAGTCATAGGGCTTGGCGCTGGCGGCGACATTGACGTTGCCGAAACGCGAAGCTTCCTCGATGGCTTTCTTCGACCAGATACCGGTCTCGATGTAGTCGGCCTTGCCGCTTTCGGGCAGCAGGTTCAGCGCGACCTGGGCAAATTGCTGGCTGGCGCCGCCCTGCAGGAACAGCACCTTGTAGTTCGAGGGAATATCCAGCAGGTCACGCAGATCCTGCTCGGCCTTGGTGGCGATGGACACGAACTCATCGCTGCGATGGCTCATTTCCATGACCGACAGGCCCTTGCCGTGCCAGTCGAGCAGCTCGGACTGGGCACGCAAAAGGACAGCTTCAGGCAGCGCAGCAGGACCCGCGCAGAAGTTATAGGCTCGTTTGCTCACATCCACTCTCGCTATGCTTTCAATACACACCGGCCTGCGCCCTACTCCAGACCGGCTACGCCTACGGTAGAGAGTAGAGCAGACAGGCGCTTTTAGTCCTGCGGTTGCGCCTCGTCGGTCGCTGCATCCAGCGCCTGGTCGTCGGCTGCGTCATCGATCAGCGCTTCGCCGTCGAACTCGACACCGTCTTCCAGTTCTTCACCTTCGACTTCCGAAGGTTCCTGGACACGCTCCAGGCCCACCAGCGTTTCATCGCTGGCCAGCTTGATCAACGTCACACCCTGGGTATTACGACCCAGGCTGGAGACTTCATCGACACGGGTACGTACCAGCGTGCCCTGGTCGGAAATCAGCATGATCTCCTCACCGTCGAGCACCTGTACCGCACCGACCAGACGGCCGTTACGCTCGTTGCTGACCATGGCGATCACACCCTGGCCGCCGCGCTTGTACTCGGGGAACTCGCTGATCGCGGTGCGCTTGCCGAAGCCGCGCTCGGAAGCCGTGAGAATCTGGCTGCCTTCTTCCGGGATAATCATGGAGATCAGCTTCTGCCCTTCGTTCAGGCGCATGCCGCGCACACCGCGGGCCGTACGACCCATGGCACGGACGTCGGACTCCTTGAAGCGAGTGACCTTGCCGGCGTCGGAGAACAGCATGACCTCACGCTCGCCATCGGTGATCGCGGCGCTGATCAGCACGTCGCCTTCATCCAGCTCCAGGGCGATCAGGCCAACGCTACGCTGACGGCTGAAGGCTTCCAGCGGGGTCTTCTTCACGGTACCGTCGGCGGTCGCCATGAAGATGAAATGACCTTCGGTGTATTCCTCCACCGGCAGCATGGTGGTGATGTATTCACCCTCATCCAGCGGCAACAGGTTCACCAGCGGACGGCCACGGGCGGCACGGGACGCTTCGGGAATTTCGTAGGTCTTGAGCCAGTACACCTTGCCCTTGCTGGAAAACAGCAGCAGCGTGGTGTGACTGTTGGCAACCAGCAGGTGGGCAATGTAGTCCTCGTCCTTGACGCCGGTCGCCGACTTGCCTTTGCCACCGCGGCGCTGGGCCTGGTAGGCCGCCAACGGCTGCGTCTTGGCGTAGCCGCCGTGGGAGATGGTCACCACGCGCTCTTCTTCCGGGATCATGTCGCCCAGGGTCAGGTCGAGACGGGCATCGAGGATCTCGGTACGGCGCACGTCGCCGTACTCGGCACGAATCACTTCCAGCTCTTCGCGGATCACTTCCATCAGGCGCGTGGCGCTGTTGAGGATGCGGATCAGCTCGCCGATCTGGTTGAGGATCTCCTGGTACTCGGCCAGCAGCTTCTCGTGTTCCAGGCCGGTCAGGCGGTGCAGACGCAGTTCGAGGATGGCCTGCGCCTGTTCCGGCGACAGGAAGTACTTGCCGTCGCGCAGACCATACTGCGGGTCCAGGGTCTCCGGACGGCACGAGTCGGCACCGGCACGCTCGACCATCGCCACGACCGCGGACGATTCCCAAGGCATGCTGATCAGCGCTTCCTTGGCCTCCGACGGCGTCGGCGAGGCCTTGATCAGCGCGATCACCGGGTCGATGTTGGACAGCGCAACGGCCTGGCCTTCGAGGATATGACCACGCTCGCGAGCCTTGCGCAGCTCGAACACGGTACGCCGGGTCACGACTTCGCGACGGTGACGGACGAAGGCTTCCAGCAGGTCCTTGAGGTTGAGGATCCGCGGGCGACCGTCGATCAGCGCAACGATGTTGATACCGAATACGCTTTGCAGCTGGGTCTGGGCATAGAGGTTGTTGAGAATCACCTCTGGCACTTCGCCACGGCGCAACTCGATGACCACGCGCATACCGTCCTTGTCGGACTCGTCGCGCAGCTCGGTGATGCCTTCGAGCTTCTTCTCTTTAACCAGCTCGGCGATCTTCTCGATCAACCGGGCCTTGTTCAGTTGGTACGGCAGCTCGGTGATGACGATCTGCTGGCGACCACCGACCTTGTCGATGTCTTCGATGGTCGAACGGGCGCGCATGTAGATGCGGCCACGACCGGTGCGATAGGCCTCGATGATGCCGGCACGACCGTTGATGATCGCGGCGGTCGGGAAGTCCGGGCCCGGGATGTACTGCATCAGGTCATCGACGCTCAGCTCGGGGTTGTCGATGAGCGCCAGGCAACCGTCGATGACTTCACCGAGGTTGTGCGGCGGGATGTTGGTCGCCATGCCCACGGCGATACCGCTGGAGCCGTTGACCAGCAGGTTGGGGATACGGGTCGGCATGACCGCCGGGATCTGTTCGGTGCCGTCATAGTTCGGCACCCAGTCCACGGTTTCCTTATGCAGGTCGGCCAGCAGCTCGTGCGCCAGCTTGGTCATGCGCACTTCGGTGTATCGCATGGCCGCGGCGTTGTCGCCGTCCACCGAACCGAAGTTGCCCTGGCCGTCGACCAGCAGGTAGCGCAGGGAGAATGGCTGCGCCATCCGAACAATGGTGTCGTAGACCGCGGTATCACCGTGCGGGTGATACTTACCGATCACGTCACCGACCACACGGGCAGATTTCTTGTACGGCTTGTTCCAGTCATTACCCAGTTCGCTCATCGCGAACAGCACACGCCGGTGCACGGGCTTCAAGCCATCGCGCGCATCAGGCAGTGCCCGCCCGACAATCACGCTCATCGCGTAGTCGAGGTAGGACTGTTTCAGCTCGTCTTCGATATTGACCGGGAGGATTTCTTTGGCCAGTTCGCCCATGAGAAGCCTGATTCCTTTTTCTGGTGAAACTTCGTCACATCCATTTGGGACGAACGAAGCTCGCCGCCGCGGGCCTGATGCCCTGCAACGACTTACGACAAATCAACGAGTTATGCCTTGGATCTGCGCAGTGAAGGCAGCCGGTTCGGGCTGCCCTGGAAACCGTCGGATGTTATCACAATCGCCGCCACGCACCTACCCCGGCAGAGGCAAGGAAGTAGACGGGCGGCCGCTGCAACCGACCGGGAGCGCGCCGAGAGGGGCTTAGAGGCAAAATGACTGCCTTTTGGGCCCATAAAATACCCCATGGCCAGGGACAAAAGCCGGTCAATGCAGGCGTTTTCGACACATCAATTGGGCCATCTTCGCGGTGTCCGGACGCTCGACGATGCCTTTTTCGGTCACGATGACATCGATCAGGTCCGCAGGCGTCACGTCGAAGACCGGATTAAAGGCCTCGACCTCGGCCCCGACCCGATGACCGCCAACACTCAACAGCTCGCTGCCGTCGCGTTCTTCGATCGGGATATCGTCGCCACTGGCCAGGTCCATGTCGACGGTCGAGCTCGGCGCCACCACCATGAAACGCACGCCGTGGTGCATCGCGCAGACCGCAAGCTGATAGGTGCCGATCTTGTTGGCCACATCGCCATTGGCGGTAATGCGGTCGGCCCCGACTATCACCCAGGTCACACCCTTGGTCTTCATGATGTGCGCGGCGGCCGAGTCGGCGTTCAGGGTCACCGGAATGCCTTCGTTGGCCAGCTCCCAGGCGGTCAGGCGCGAGCCTTGCAGCCAGGGTCGGGTTTCATCGGCATAGACCTGCTCGACCATCCCTTCCAGGAAAGCCCCGCGAATCACCCCCAGGGCCGTACCGAAACCGCCGGTGGCCAGGGCGCCGGTATTGCAGTGGGTGAGAATCGCCTGGGCATTGCCCTGGTGCTTGCGGATCAGGTCGACCCCCAGTTGCGCCATGGTCAGGTTGGCCTCGCGATCACTTTCATGGATCGCCATCGCCTCGGCCTCCAGGACCGCCAGCGGATCGGCGCCATCCTTGACCCGCTCCAGACGCTCACGCATGCGGTCCAGGGCCCAGAACAGATTGACCGCGGTGGGTCGCGAGTTCGCCAGCAAGGCAAAATCGACTTCCATCGCCGCCAGCCAGTCGCCGCCCGCGGCCAGACGTGCCCGTGCCGCCAGCACGACACCGTACGCCGCGCTGATACCAATGGCCGGCGCACCGCGCACCACCATCGAACGAATCGCCTCGGCGACCCCCGCCGCACTGTCGTAGGCCAGCCAGGTTTCCTCGAACGGCAAAATGCGCTGATCGAGCAGATACAAGGCACCATCACGCCAATCGATGGCCTTCACTTTTTCCGCAGCCAATAGCCGATCGCGCATGATTCACCCCACACTCCGGAACAAAAGCCGCCGATTATAGCGATCCCCCCGTGGGGGCGCTCGGGTATACTTCGCCATTATTTCAGATAAAGCCCGGAAGCCGTCCACGATGCCGAATACCGCCGCCCCGCTCGATCTTCTCCTGCTGCCGACCTGGCTGGTCCCGGTCGAGCCCGCCGGCGTGGTACTCAAGGAGCATGGCCTGGGCATTCGTGACGGACGTATCGCCTTTATCGGCACTCGGGCCGAGGCCTTGAAACTCGGTGCCAGGGAGATCCGCGAACTGCCGGAAACCCTGCTCGCCCCCGGCCTGGTCAACGCCCACGGGCATGCCGCCATGACCCTGTTTCGCGGTCTGGCCGACGACCTGCCGCTGATGACCTGGCTGGAGCAGCATATCTGGCCCGCCGAAGCCCAATGGGTCGACGAAGCCTTCGTCCGTGATGGCACCGACCTGGCCATCGCCGAGCAACTCAAGGGTGGCATCACCTGTTTCTCGGACATGTACTTCTTCCCTAAAATCGCCAGCGAACGCGTGCACAACAGCGGCATGCGCGCGCAGATCGCCATTCCGATCCTCGATTTTCCGATCCCCGGCGCCGCCAGCATCGATGAGTCGCTGCGCCAGGCCATCGAGCTGTTCGGCGACCTGAAGCATCACCCACGGATCAAGATCGCCTTCGGTCCCCATGCACCCTACACCGTTGGCGACGAAAACCTGGAAAAAGTCCGGGTCATCGCCGAAGAGCTCGATGCCGCGATCCACATGCACGTGCATGAGACCGCCTTTGAAGTGCAGCAGTCCGTGGAACAACGCGGCGAGCGTCCGCTGGCGCGCCTGGGCCGCCTCGGCTTGCTTGGCCCACGCTTCCAGGCCGTGCACATGACCCAGATCAGCGATGACGACCTGGCATTACTGGTAGAAAGCAACAGCAGCGTGATCCACTGCCCGGAATCGAACCTGAAACTGGCCAGCGGTTTCTGCCCGGTGGAGCGCCTGTGGCAAGCCGGCGTGAACGTGGCCGTGGGCACCGATGGCGCGGCGAGCAACAACGACCTCGACCTGCTCGGCGAAACCCGTACCGCCGCTTTGTTGGCAAAGGCCGTCGCCGGTTCCGCCACGGCCCTGGACGCACACCGCGCGCTGCGCATGGCGACCCTCAATGGCGCCCGGGCCCTGGGCCTGGAGCAGGAGATCGGTTCGCTGGAAGTCGGCAAAGCCGCGGATATGGTCGCCTTCGACCTGTCAGGCCTGGCCCGGCAGCCGATCTACGACCCGGTGTCGCAACTGATCTACGCCAGCGGCCGCGACTGCGTGCAACATGTCTGGGTCGGCGGCAAGCCGCTGCTCGAAGACCGCCGCCTGACTCGCCTGGACGAACAGCAGTTAGGCGCCACGGCCCGGGCCTGGGGCCAGCGCATCGGCGCCCAGAAGCATTGATTGACGCGCCATAGAGTGCATGAATTGAAGATGACGCAACGCCCGGCGGGCGACATCAACCTGATTTCCAAGCTTTAGAGGATAGTCCATGAGCAACGTCGACCACGCTGAAATCGCCAAGTTCGAAGCCCTCGCCCATCGCTGGTGGGACCGCGAAAGCGAGTTCAAGCCGCTTCACGACATCAACCCGCTGCGGGTCAACTGGATCGACGAACGGGTCAAGCTGGCCGGCAAGAAGGTCCTCGACGTCGGTTGCGGCGGCGGCATTCTCAGCGAGGCCATGGCCCAGCGCGGTGCCACCGTGATGGGCATCGACATGGGTGAAGCGCCCCTGGCCGTGGCCCAGCTGCACCAGTTGGAGTCCGGTGTCAGCGTCGAGTATCGGCAGATCACCGCCGAAGCCCTGGCCGAGGAAATGCCCGAGCAGTTCGACGTGGTGACCTGTCTGGAAATGCTCGAGCACGTTCCCGACCCGTCCTCGGTGATCCGCGCCTGCTTCCGTATGGTCAAGCCCGGCGGCCAGGTGTTCTTCTCCACCATCAACCGCAATCCCAAGGCCTATCTGTTCGCCATCGTCGGCGCGGAATACATCATGGGCCTGCTGCCGCGCGGCACCCATGACTTCAAGAAATTCATCCGCCCCTCCGAGCTCGGTGCCTGGAGCCGCGAAGCGGGCCTGGCGGTCAAGGACATCATCGGCCTGACCTACAACCCCCTGACCAAGCATTACAAGCTGGCGGCGGACGTCGACGTCAACTACATGATCCAGACCCTGCGCGAGGAATAACCGATGCGTTTGAGAGCGGTTCTCTTCGACATGGACGGTACCTTGCTCGACACTGCGCCGGACTTCATTGCCATCTGCCAGGCCATGCTCGCCGAGCGCGGCCTGCCGCCAATTGCCGATCGGTCGATTCGCGACGAGATCTCCGGCGGTGCCCGTGCCATGGTCGCCGTGACCTTTATGATGGACCCCGAGTCGCCGGGCTTCGAAGACTTGCGCCAGGAGTTCCTCGAGCGCTACCTCAAGGCCTGCGCCATCCATAGCCGCCTGTTCGACGGCATGGCCGAGCTGTTGGTCGACATCGAGAAGGCCAATCTGCTCTGGGGCGTGGTCACCAACAAGCCGCTGCGCTTCGCCGAGCCGATCATGCAACAGCTGGGGCTGGCAGAGCGCTCGGCGCTGCTGATCTGCCCGGACCATGTGACGAACAGCAAGCCCCACCCGGAGCCACTGATCCTCGCGTGCAAGATGCTCGATCTCGACCCGGCCAGCGTCTTGTTCGTCGGTGACGACCTGCGCGATATCGAGTCCGGTCGCGACGCCGGTACCCGTACCGCCGCCGTGCGCTACGGTTACATCCACCCGGACGACAACCCTGACCACTGGGGCGCCGATGTGGTGGTCGACCATCCGCTGGAGCTGCGCAAGGTATTGGATAACGCGCTGTGCAGCTGTTGAGCCTGCCAGCTGTTTTACATTTGTAGAGGTTTAGCCATGTTCGATTACTCCGCCCGCCCGGACCTGCTCAAGGACCGCGTCATCCTGGTCACCGGTGCCGGCCGCGGCATCGGCGCCGCCGCCGCCAAGACCTACGCCGCCCACGGTGCCACCGTGCTGTTGCTGGGCAAGACCGAAGCCAACCTGAGCCAGGTCTACGACGAGATCGAAGCCGCCGGCCACCCGCAACCGGCCGTGATCCCGTTCAACCTGGAAACCGCCCTGCCGCACCAGTACGACGAACTGGCGGCCATGATCGAAACCGAATTCGGCCACCTCGATGGCCTGCTGCACAACGCCTCGATCATCGGCCCGCGTACCCCGCTGGAACAGCTCTCCGGCGAAAACTTCATGCGTGTCATGCACGTCAACGTCAACGCCATGTTCATGCTGACCAGCACCTTGCTGCCGCTGCTCAAGCTGTCCCGGGACGGTTCGGTGATCTTCACCTCCAGCAGTGTCGGCCGCAAAGGCCGCGCCTATTGGGGGGCCTATGGCGTGTCCAAGTTCGCTACCGAAGGCCTGATGCAAACCCTGGCCGACGAACTCGACACGGTGGCTCCGGTGCGCGCCAACAGCATCAACCCCGGCGCCACCCGCACCAGCATGCGCGCCCAGGCCTATCCCGGCGAAAACCCGGAAAACAACCCGACACCGCAACAGATCATGCCGGTCTACCTGTACCTGATGGGACCCGACAGCAGCGGTGTCAACGGCCAGGCCTTCGACGCACAGTAAATCCTCGCCTCACCCCGCCACGCGTGCCGGAATACTGGCACGCGGCAACTCGCCCCCAAAAAGCCATCAGTGCAAGTCAAACAATTGCCGCCCTTGCCAGCCAACGGTGCGCCTCTCGAAAAATCAAATCGCTGAATTCAAACGACTTTTATTCGATTGAACCGATTGGCACGACTTTCGCTCTAACTTCCTCAACACACAGCGTGAGAGTGGCCGCCAAGCCGCTCTCGCCCACCCTGTAAGACCGTATTTTGTGCTTAGGGGCTCACCACCATGAAAACGCCAACCCAGACCAACGCAATTGATTTTGATCGCGCCAGATTGCAACGTCTGGGCTTTGGCCAGCTCCCGCCCGCCCAGCAACGCCCCATCAGCCTGGCCCAACTGCGCCATCAACTGGCCTTGCAGTTGCAGGTCAGCCTGGAGCCGGAACGCATCCTGGACATCTTCTTCCGCGAGATCCTGCGCGTGGTGCCACTGGATGCCTTGAGCTACCTGCACCCGGCCAGCGACTTGCGCCTGGAGTTCGGCCAACGCGGCCATCACTTGATCAGTTACAGCCTCAGCCATGAGGGCGAGCAATTGGGCGAGTTGATATTCCGCCGTAGCAGCCGATTCGATGAACAGGAACTGGGCAGTCTGGAGTCGCTGCTGGCGAGCCTGCTGTACCCGATGCGCAACGCCCTGCTCTACCGCGCCGCTACCCGCTGCGCACTGCGCGACCCGCTGACCGGAACCGGCAACCGCATCGCCATGGAGCAGGCCCTGCAGCGGGAATTCGAACTGGCGCGCCGCCATAGCCAGCCGATTTCGGTGCTGATGCTGGATATCGACCACTTCAAACAGATCAATGACAACCACGGCCACAGCGCCGGCGACAAGGTGCTGAAAATCGTCGCCACGTCGATTAAGGACCAACTGCGCAATGTCGACCGGGTGTTCCGCTATGGCGGCGAGGAGTTTCTGATCCTGCTGTCCAATACCCATCGCGAGGCCGCGGCATTGGTCGGTGAGCGCCTGCGTTATGCGGCGCAAGACCAGGATTACGATTGCGATGGCCAGCGGATCAACCTGACGGTGAGCCTGGGTTGCGCCACACTGTTGCCGGGGGAGTCCACCGAAAGCCTGCTGCGCCGCGCGGACAATGCCCTATATGTGGCCAAGCGCGAAGGGCGCAACCGCCTGGCCATGGCGGGCTGAACGCGCGACACAAACCGGAAATTCAAGACTGCACGCAACCCCTGTAGGAGCCAGCTTGCTGGCGATGAGGCCTGTGAGCCTTGCATCGCCTGATCGGCCGCTATCGCCGGCAAGCCGGCTCCCACAGTGACTGCATCGAACTCAGGATCGAGGTGCCAGCAGTCAGCCCTCGGCGAGAGCGGCCTGGCGCTCGCGGGCGACCGGAGCCTTTTCCCCATGTTCCAACTGCATGCAACGTTCAAGGAACAGATACATGTAGTCATAGCTCTTGCAGATCGCCTGCCGCAGCTCGACCTGCAGTGCCTTGGCGGGATTGTTGCCGGCCAGGGTACAGATGATTTCCAGCGCTTCCCACGGATGGGCATCATCGTACTGGGCATGCATCTTCAACCATTTCATCGCACGCTTGCGGTCTTCCTCCGGGAAAGCCGCGGCATAGACCCCCGTCGAACAAACCAGCGCCGACCACTCGCCGGTGGCCCCTTCAATGGCGTAGTTGGTCGCGGCAATCCCGACGATCAGCGCATCGGCCGAACTGGTATGCCAGCACCAATGACTCAGCGCGTGCAGCTCGGGCGCGACCTGTTGTGCCTGCAGGTCCTCGAGGGTCACGCCGTGGGCGCGGCTCCAATGCAGCCAATAGTCGGCGTGGTTCAGTTCCACGCGGATATTGCGCATCAGCCAACGCCGCGCCATGTCCTCGCCGGGATGGCGGGCAAAACGGGTCTTGGTGAGGTTCTGTGCCATGTATAACGCAAACTGTTCAACCACCGGCCAGCCGCCAATCAGATAGTGGCGCATGGTTTTCGCGCTCAACCTGTTGTCGCGCATCCGCTGGTAAAGTTCGTGTTCGACAACCCGGCGCTTGCTCTCGCTACAGTCCTGAATGAGCTGCTGCGCCCACGCGGGGTAGCTGGAGGCCTCCATAAGTGGGCCGGTTCTGCTGAAAGTGTCGATCACTGTCGGGCTCCTTCTGAGTGGTGATTTAAGCAGATCAGCAAAGGTTTCAGCGGAATGTACCAGGCGCCTTGAACAGGAGAGGCCGGGGTCGAGCGGGCCGACACAACAGGCTGTCACAGGTGAACAACTGCGGCCGCTCGACAATATAGCCTTGAGCATAGTCGACACCGATCTCGAGCAGGGCCTGCTCGATCTGCGGTGTTTCAACGAATTCTGCAATCGTTCGCTTCCCCATGACATGGCCGATGTGATTGATCACCTCGACCATGGCGCGGTTAATCGGGTCGTCCAGCATATCCTTTACGAAACTTCCATCGATCTTCAGGAAGTCTACAGGCAAATGTTTGAGATAGGCGAATGAAGACATTCCCGCGCAAAAGTCGTCCAACGAGAACCGACAGCCCAAGTTCTTGAGTTCATTGATAAATCGTATGGCGCTGCCGAGATTGGAAATGGCGCTGGTTTCAGTTATTTCGAAACAAATCATATCCGGCGGAATGCCATGCAGCTTGAACTGCTCATGCAGGAAGCCGAGGAAGCCGTCGTCGCCAATGGTGGTACCCGACAGATTGATCGCGCACATCGCCATCGCGCCCCCGCGCTTCTGGGCGATGCATTCGGCAATGACCTTGAAGACGTTCTGCACCACCCAGCGATCCAGTTGGGTCATCAGGCCATAACGCTCGGCGGCCGGGATAAAGCTGTCGGGCAGGATCATACGCCCGGCCTCGTCGTGCAAACGCAGGAGGATTTCCACATGCCCACCGGTGTGATCGGTGTGTCCCAGGGCGGCAATTTCCTGGGCATACAGGCAGAACCGGTTTTCCTCCAGGGCCATGTGCAAACGCTGGACCCAGGCCATCTCGCCGAAACGCAAGGACAACTCCGAATCGTCCGCGTGATACACCTGGACCCGGTTGCGACCCTTCTCCTTGGCCATGTAGCAGGCCATGTCCGCCGCCCGCAGCGAAGCCTCCAGGGTGGCCGGTGCCTGGGCAATGTGCACCAGGCCGATACTGACCGTGGTCACGAACGGCCGCCCTTTCCAGACGAAATGCAGGTTCTGCACGGTCTGCCGCAGGCCTTCGGCGATCTTTTCCGCGGCCTCCGACGGGCAGTTCTCCAGCAGGATGCCGAACTCGTCACCGCCCAGACGGGCCAGGGTATCGCCCTCGCGCAAGCCGGATTGCAGCAAGGCACAGATGTGCCGGAGCAATTCATCGCCGGCGGCATGACCGCAGGTGTCATTGACCAGCTTGAACTGGTCCAGGTCGAGGAACATCAAGGAGTGGCGTGCCGGTTGGCGGCTCAGGTTGTACAGCGCCTGTTCCAGGCGATACTCGAATTCACGCCGGTTGGCCAGGCCCGTCAAGGCGTCATGGGTGGCCTGCCAGGACAGGTTGGCAATGTACTGGCGCTCCTGGGTCATATCGTGCAGCACCAGCACCGTCCCACTGACTTTGCCGGCGTTGCGGATCGGCGCGCCCACCAGGGTCACCGACACGGTGCTGCCGTCCAGGCGCTGGATCAGCTTGGAATGCTCGCTGCCACCGCTCAGCCGGCCGCTGAGAATATGTTCGATCAGGGTAAAACCTTCCTCCTGGGCATTTTCGTCGAGCAGGTTGAACAGTGCCGCCAGGGGCAGGCCATGGGCCTGTCCGGCCTTCCAGTGGGTCAGGTGCTCGGCGGCCGGATTCATATAGGCAATGGCGCCTTCCACATCGGTGGTGATGACCCCGTCACCGATCGACTCAAGGGTAATCTGCGCCCGCTCTTTTTCCAGTTGCAAGGCATCGGCAAAGGCATGGCGCTGGGCCAGCAACTTGTGCGTGCGCAGCAAGGCCAGGGCGATCAGGCCCAGGGCGGTGGCCAGGTTGGTGATCAGCAACAAGCGCAGAATGACCCGTGAACCTTCGCCCAGGGCATCGCTGAAGGCTTTAGCAGCCGGTGTCACGCCATCATTGATGGCAAAGATCTGGCTCTTCCAGCGCCGGATATCGTTGTTACTCTCCTGGTTGACCGAGATCGCCCGGTGCATCTGCTGGGCGACAGTGTCCAGTTGCAACAGATAACTGTCGCCCACCGCCCATTTTTCAATGGCTCGTTCCAGGTAACTGAAGTGCCGGAAGTTCAGGTATAACCAGATGATGCTGGAGGCATCGTCGGGGTGGTTGCCGCCTTGCAGTATCCCACGCCGGGCGGCCGCCAGGTCCGGGGTCGGCGAATCCAGGGCGACCCGCAGGTCGTGTCCGCCCTGGGGCACGGCGATCGCTTCCTGGTATTTACGGAAGATCGTTTCGTCGCGACTATCGGCGTACAGGTTGAGGTAGTAGATGGCGTCCTTCTGGCCCTTGGACCAGAGACTCTCGCCCGCCACATAACCGCGCACGGCGGACAGCACATACAGGCTCAGGCAGCCCAGCAGGGCCTGAAACAGGACAACAGCAATAAATGGCCAGACGATGCCCAACAGCCGTGGCGTTCCGAGAGTCCGCGTTTGCTTCATGAGATCCCTTGCATCAGCACTGCCAGATGAGCACTCGAGAGAAATCCACTTCTGATAGCACAGCCTAGGCTAATTTCCATGACACCGAAGGGATCAACCTCCCCCCTTCCAGGTCACCGGAACTCATCCATCGTTCGCACACACAGAGAAAAAAGTCTTTCCTTCAGTCAATTCAACCACTAAGCACAGAAAACCCGATAAAACTCAAGCGCGTCAAATTTTTTGCAGGTGCCCGTACAACTTCGCGTAGAGGCCACCTTCGGCAATAAGCTGCTGATGGTCGCCGTCCTCGGCGATGCGCCCACCGTCGAATACCAGCACCCGATCCGCCTGTTTCACCGCAGACAGCCGGTGGGCAATGATCAGGGTCGTGCGACCGCTGAGAAACCGGCTCAGGGCCTGATGCAGGTTGTATTCGGTGGCTGCGTCGAGGGCCGAGGTCGCTTCATCGAGAATCACCACTTTGGGTTCGGCCAGGACCATCCGGGCAATCGCCAGACGCTGACGCTGACCACCGGACAAACGCACCCCGGAGCGCCCGACAATACTGTCCAGGCCTTGTGGCAATAGGTTGATCGTAGCGTCGAGCTGGGCAATTTCCAGTGCCCGCCAGCAAGCTTCATCGCTGCGCTCGCGGCCCATGGTCAGATTGGCGCGCACGGTATCGTTGAACAACGCCGGGTGCTGTAACACCACCGCGACGTTCTCGCGCACGGTGTCCAGGCCGATCTCGGCCTGGGACGCGCCGCCAAAGCGAATGGTCCCGGACTGGGGCGTGTAAAGACCCAGCAGCAGTTGCACCAGGGTGCTTTTACCGCCGCCGCTGGCGCCGACAATCGCGACTTTTTCGCCAGGGGCGATGGACAGGTCCAACTGATCGAGCACCGGTTCCTCGCCATAGGCAAAACTCAGGCCCTGTACCTCGATACCCACGGTGTCGCGCCCAATGAAAGGATCGACGCCACCGGGGTACTGCGGTTCATCGGCACGTGCCAGCAGTTCGTTGATCCGCTCGAGCGCACCGCCGGCGGCGTAGAAGGCATATTGCAGGTTCAGCAACTGCTCCACCGGCCCGATCATGAACCAGAGATAACTGAACACCGCGAGCATCTGGCCGATGGACAGGTCCGAGAACAGCACCGTGAGCATCGCCGCCGCACGGAAGATATCGATGCCGAACTGGAACAGCAGCCCCGTGGCCCGGCTCGAGGCATCGCTTTTCCATTGCGACGCCACGGCGTAATCCCGTACTTCCCGGGCACGGGTCCCCAGACGGCCGAGGAAAAAGCCCTGGCGATTGCCGGCACGCACTTCCTGGATCGCGTCGAGGGTCTCGGTCAGGGCCTGGGTAAAACGCGAGGTGCTGTCGTTTTCCAGCTTCTTCAGATGCTTGACCCGCTTGCCCAACTGCACCGTGGCATAGATCACCAGCGGGTTGAACAGCAGGATCAGCAGCGCCAGCTTCCAGTGCATCCAGACCAGGATGGCCGAGGTGCCCACCAGCGTCAGCATCGCCACCAGAAAGCGGCTCAGGGTCTCGCCGACGAACTTGTCCAGGGTGTCCAGGTCGGTCACCAGGTGCGTGGTCACGGTGCCGCTGCCGAGGCTTTCGTACTCGCCCAGGGAAATACGCTTCAAACGTTCGATCAACCGGGTGCGGATGCGGTAGACGATGTCCTTGGCCAGCCCGGCGAACAGCCGCGCCTGGACCACGTTGAACACCAGGGCCGCACAACGCAGGGTCAGGGTCACCAGCAGCATCAGGCCGATATAACCGACGGCGCGCTGCCAGGGATCGGGCAGCAGGTGGTTCATCACCTTGAGCGCGGCATCGCCGTGCCCCAGCAGGACCTCGTCCACCAGCAATGGCAACAGCAGGGGAATCGGCACACTGCACAAGGTCGCCAACACGGCCACCAGGTTGGCGATCCACAGCGCTTTCTTATGGTGCAGGGCCAGACGCCGGATTTCGGCCCAGCTCAAGCGGTCCACAGGGGGTTTGACGGGTTCGGGATCGGGCTGTTCAAGCACTGGCCGCGCGCTCCAGCCATCGGCCGAGCAGCGGGGCAAGTTCAGCCAGCGGCTGGTAGCCATTGGTCAGCAGCGCCAACTGGCCATTACGTTCGGCCAGCAGGGTCGGGAAGCCGGCAATCCCCAGGTCCTGGACCCAGGTGAAATCGGCCGCGGTGGCCGCGTGTTGCTCGGCCGTGTCGAAGGCGCCGGCAAACTCGATGCGCGGCAAACCGGCTTGCTCCGCCAGCTCCACCAGCACGCTGGCTTGGGTGACATCCCGACCCTCGACATAAAAGGCCCGCTGGATCAGCCCCACCAGCGTCCACGCACAGTCCGGCGCCAGGCTACGCGCGGTGATCACGGCGCGGCAGGCAGGCTCGGTGTCGTAGATGAAACCGTCAGGCAAGGCGCCGTCGAGCTTGAACGGTTGGCCGGTGGTCTCGGTGACCGCCTGCCAGTGCTCCATGATATAGCGCCGGGTGGTCGGCTCCAGCGCGGCGCCGCTGCCGGTGCGCAGGCCGCCCATCACCAGGTGCAGTTCGACCCCCGCCGCCTGGGCCTGCTTGACCAGTGCCTCGGCCACCGGGGCAAATCCCCAGCACCAGGAACACATCGGGTCCATCACATACAGCAGGCGCGCGGACATGGCTCAGCCCTCGGAAGATTGACGATAGTTGTAACCGATCGGGTGCGGCTGGTTGCGCGCCTTGGCCAGTTCGATCTGTTTCTGGCGGTCAATGGCGCTACGACGGGTTTTCTCGCTCAAGGTGTCCCAGCAATGCGGGCAACTGATCCCGGCCACGTAGTGCTCCGAGGCACGCTCCTCGACGCTGATCGGCGTACGACAGGCATGGCATTGATCGTAGTCGCCTTCGCTCAGGTCATGGCGCACGGTGACGCGGTTGTCGAAGACAAAGCAGTCGCCCTGCCACTTGCTCTGCTCCTGGGGTACCTCTTCGAGGTACTTGAGGATCCCGCCCTTGAGGTGATAGACCTCGTCGAACCCCTGGCTGAGCATGTAGCTGGAGGCCTTCTCGCAGCGAATGCCGCCGGTGCAGAACATCGCGACCTTCTTGTGTCTGGCCGGGTCGAAATGGGCTTTGATGTAGTCGGGAAATTCGCGAAAACTGGTGGTTTTCGGGTCGATGGCGCCTTCGAAGGTACCGATCGAAACTTCATAATCGTTGCGGGTGTCGATCAGCAACACTTCCGGGTCGGCGATCAACGCATTCCAGTTCTGTGGATCGACATAGGTGCCGACCTGCTTGTTCGGGTCCACGCCCTCGACCCCCAGGGTGACGATTTCCTTCTTCAGCTTGACCTTGGTCCGATAGAACGGCTGGTCGTCGCAATAGGATTCCTTGTGGTCGATGTCGATCATCCGCGGATCCAGCTTGAGCCAGGCGAGCAGGCCGTCGATGCCTTCGCGGCTACCGGAAACCGTACCGTTGATGCCTTCTTCGGCGATCAGCAGGGTGCCTTTGATACCGTTGTCGACCATCGCCTGCAGCAGTGGCTCGCGCAGGGCAACGTAATCTTCCAGGGTGACGAACTTATAAAGTGCCGCCACGACTATGGGTTGAGTCATGGGTGATTCTCTCCAGGTGGCTGCCCTCGCAAAGGGCGAACCGGATGCAAAAAAAACGCGCCGACAGTGCGGCGCGTTGCGGATTCTAGCAAAAAAACACCGGTCAAAAAACCAGCATCAATGCCCTCCGCCGGCGCAGACCGGCGATGCCGGGGCCACGCCGATTTTCACCCACTCTTCAGGGGTGTAGGTATGCAGGGCCAACGCATGGAATTCACTCATCAGGTCACCCAGGGCGGCATAGACCTTCTGGTGGCGCTTGACGCTGTTCAACCCGGCAAACTGTGCGCTGACCAGCACCGCCTTGAAGTGGGTCTGCAACCCACGGCTGTGCATATGGCTCTCGTCCAGGACTTGCAGGTGCTCGGGTTGCAGGGCGCCCAGTGCGGTTTCGATACGTTGCTGCATGCTCATTCCAGGCTCCGCTTACGGCTTTTTCTTGACCGCGGGTGCCGGCGCCTTGGGCGTCAGCTCGTTGGTCATGTCTTCCAGCAGCTTGTTCACCACCGGTACTGCGCTTTCCAGTTTGGCCTGGGTCATCTGGGCCGATTGCTGGGTCAGTTGCGGCATTTTTTCCAGGACTTTCTTGCCCAGTGGCGACTGGTAGAACGCGACCAGGTCCTTGAGTTCGGATTCGCTGAAGTTGTCGGTGTAGAGTTTGAGCATGTCAGGCTTGAGCTTGTTCCAGCCGATGGCCTGGTCCAGGGCGGCGTTGGCCTTGGCCTGGTAGGTGTCGAGCAACGGCTTTTTCGAGGCCGGTGCCTGGGTCTGCTCGAAGCGCTGGGCAAACATTTGCTGTACTTGCGCGTAGACCGGGGTGCCCAGCTTGTCGGCGTGGGCCAACGTCAGGAAAGCCTCGGCACTGGCGTTGTGGCTGGCGGTATCGGCGAAAACCTGGCCGCTGGCGCATACCAGAGCAACCGCGGTACAGATGGCACGAAGACGGGTCATCGAGTTTCCTTTCTAAACAGGCGAGGTAAAACCCCAAGGGCATCCATTCTGCGCCTAACAAAGTGTGTCACTCAACCCCGCGGCCAATGCTCGGGTGTCCGATGGTCGCGAAGAGAGTAAAACCTGGAAGGGAACCCACGCGTTCGATCAGGACCTAAACTGCGCTAACCCGCCATCAGGAGTGAAACCGAATGAGTCGCATCGAAACCGACAGCCTTGGCCAGGTAAACGTACCGGAAGAGGCCTACTGGGGCGCCCAGACCCAGCGTTCGCTGATCAACTTCGCCATCGGCACGGAAAAAATGCCCCTGGCGGTCATGCACGCCCTGGCGTTGATCAAGAAGGCCGCGGCCCGGGTCAACAACCGCAATGGCGACCTGCCCGCCGATATCGCCCGGCTGATCGAGCAGGCCGCCGACGAAGTGCTCGCCGGCGAACATGACGACCAGTTCCCGCTAGCGGTCTGGCAGACCGGCAGCGGCACCCAGAGCAATATGAACGCCAACGAAGTGATTGCCGGGCGGGCCAATGAGCTGGCCGGCAAGGGCCGCGGCGGCAAGCTGCCAGTACACCCCAACGATCACGTCAATCGCTCCCAGAGCTCCAACGACTGCTTCCCCACCGCCATGCACATCGCCGCCGTCCAGGCGGTGTACCAGCAGTTGCTGCCGGCAATCGCCGAGTTGTCCGGCGGACTGGCGGAACTGGCGGCGCGCCATATGAAGCTGGTGAAGACCGGGCGCACCCATATGATGGATGCCACGCCGATCACCTTCGGCCAGGAGGTTTCGGCCTATATCGCGCAACTGAACTACGCCGAGCGGGCGATTCGCGCGGCCTTGCCGGCGGTCTGCGAACTGGCCCAGGGCGGCACCGCCGTCGGCACCGGGCTGAATGCGCCCCATGGTTTTGCCGAGGCGGTTGCCGCCGAACTCGCGGCGTTGTCCGGCTTGCCGTTTATCAGCGCGCCGAACAAATTCGCCGCCCTGGCCGGCCATGAGCCCCTGACCACCCTCTCCGGCGCCCTGAAAACCCTCGCCGTGGCCCTGATGAAAATCGCCAACGACCTGCGCCTGCTGGGTTCCGGGCCGCGTGCCGGATTTGCCGAGGTGAAGTTGCCGGCCAACGAACCGGGCAGTTCAATCATGCCCGGCAAGGTCAACCCGACCCAGTGCGAGGCGCTATCGATGCTGGCCTGCCAGGTCATGGGCAATGACGTGACGATCGGCTTTGCCGCCAGCCAGGGTCACTTGCAGTTGAATGTGTTCAAGCCGGTGATCATCCATAACCTGCTGCAGTCGATCCGACTGCTCGGCGATGGTTGCAGCAACTTCCAGCAGCATTGCATCGCCGGGCTGGAACCCGACCCGGTGCAGATGGCCGCGCACCTGGAGCGTGGCCTGATGCTGGTGACGGCGCTGAATCCGCATATCGGCTACGACAAGTCGGCCCAGATCGCCAAGAAGGCCTACAGCGAAAACCTCACCTTGCGTGAAGCGGCGCTGGCCCTCGGCTACCTGACCGACGCCGAGTTCGACGCCTGGGTCCGGCCGGAAAACATGCTTGAATCCGGCAAGAACGGCTGACGTCGAGCGTTAATTTGCCATCAAACGCACCCGCCGGGCCTTGAGCCCGGCCATCAGCGACGGCCCCAACGCCACCAGCGCCGAGCCCAGCACCACCAGCAACGCGCCGCCATACCCCAGGCCATTGATATCTTCGGGCTGTACGAAGCCGGGCCACAGCCAGGCCGCCAGGGCCACCGCGGCAAAGGTCACCAGCGGCGTGATCGCCAGGGTCGCACTGACCCGCGAGGCTTCCCAGTGCGCCAGGGCCTCGGCAAAGGCACCGTAGGCCACCAGGGTATTGAGGCAACAACCGAGCAACAACCAGCCCTGCAACGGACTCAGTTGCAGGACTTCGCTCGGGTGCACCCAGGGCGTGAGCAACAAGGCACAAAACAGGTAGATCACCATCATCACCTGCAACGAATTCCATACCGTCAGCAATTGCTTCTGGCTCAAGGCATAAAAGGTCCAGACCGTGGACGCCAGCAACACCATCAATACCCCGGCGGTGTAAGTCCCCAGGGAGGTCAGCAACTCTTCCAGGCGCTGATTGAAAAACAGCCCGAAGCCGAACAGCAGCACCAGCAAGCCGAGCCCCTGCCCCAGGCTGAAGCGCTCCTTGAACACGAACAGGCTGGCGATCAACAGGAAAATCGGCCCCATCTGCACCACCAACTGCGCGGTGCCCGGACTGAGGCGGTTCAAGCCCATGAGGTAAAGCACGTAGTTGCCCACCAGGCCGAGCACCGCCATCAGCACCAGCCAGCCGCCTCGTGGCCCGAGGACATGCCGGCTCGGCAACCGCCGGGTCGCCGCCAGGTACACGAACAGAAAGCCCCCCGACACAATCAACCGGCACCAGGTCACGGTCACCGGGTCCATCACCTGCAATACCTGCTTGAGCTTGATCGGCAAAATGCCCCAGAGCACGGCGGTCAACAGCGCCAGGAACAGGCCATAGCCCCAGCGACCGGATGAGATATGCATGAAGAGTCCTACGGACGTATGGGGGAAGTCGCCATTCTAGGCCTTGCCAGGTCGGCAACACAGCCGGGGAAGACAGCCCGATACGACCTTGAGCATGCCAGAAACGCCGCCAATAAACTGGCCATGACCATTGATCGGAGGATCAGGTGAGCTATCTTCATAAGTTTTATGCTAGATTTCTGACAGCTACGCTCACCAGCGAGATTTCGCCATGTTCGGCAAACGCGCACAAGACAGCACCGAGGCCATACATTTTCGCAGTGGCCGAGTGACGACCATCAACGGATTGTTTTTTTTCAGCACTCGGGAAAACACACTGGAAGGGCCGTTCTTTACTCGCACCGATGCCGAGCGCGAAACCCAGCTGTATGTAAAACGCATGCAGCGGGCCAATGCCATCCAGGCCAGCCAGACCCTGTAGCAACAGGGTCTGGTCCAGGTTCAGAGCAACGCTTCGAACAACCCCGTCGCCCCCATCCCACCGCCCACGCACATGGTGACGATGCCATAACGCAACTTGCGTCGTTGCAGCTCACGCACCAGGTGCCCGACCTGGCGCGAGCCGGTCATGCCGAAGGGATGGCCGATGGAAATCGAACCGCCGTTGACGTTGTACCTGTCGTTGTCGATGCCCAACCGATCACGGCTGTACAGGCACTGCGAGGCGAACGCTTCGTTCAACTCCCACAGATCGATATCCGCCACGCTCAGGCCCCTGGCCTTGAGCAGCCGTGGCACCGAGAACACCGGGCCGATGCCCATTTCGTCCGGTTCACAACCGGCCACGGCAAAACCACGGAACAAGGCCTTGGGCGTCAGCCCCAGTTCCAGGGCTTTTTCCAGGCTCATCACCAGGGTCATCGAAGCGCCGTCGGACAGTTGTGACGAGTTGCCCGCGGTCACCGAACCGTCTTCGGCAAACACCGGCTTCAAACCGGCCAGGCTTTGCAATGTGGTGTCCGGGCGATTGCAGTCATCACGCTCCACCACGCCTTGCAGATGCTGGATCTGCCCGCTGGCCTTGTCTTCAACCGCATAGGTTACGGCCATGGGCACGATTTCATCGTCGAACAAACCGGCGGCCTGGGCGGCGGCCGTGCGCTGCTGGCTTTGCAACGCATACTGATCCTGCTGCTCACGACTGACACCGTAGCGTCGGGCGACGATCTCGGCGGTCTGGCCCATGGGGAAATAGATCCCCGGCACCTGCTCCTTGAGCAGCGGGTTGATCAGGTTGTCGGTGTTGACGCTTTTCATCGTCAGGCTGATGGACTCGACGCCACCGGCAACGATGATCTCACTGCAACCGGATGCGATCTGGTTGGCGGCAATGGCAATCGCCTGCAACCCCGAGGAGCAGAAGCGATTGAGGGTCATGCCGGCGGTGCCGGTGCCCAGCTTCGACAACACCGCGACATTACGCCCGATGTTGTAGCCCTGGGCCCCCTCGTTGGAGCCGGCGCCGACGATGCAATCCTCGACGCTGGCCGGGTCTATGCCGTTGCGGCTGAGCAAGGCGTTGACGCAATGGGCCGCCATGTCATCCGGCCGGGTCTGGTTGAATTTGCCGCGAAAGGACTTGGCCAGGCCAGTCCGCACGCTGTCGACGATCACCACTTCACGCATGACCCACCTCGTTGATTGTTGTTGTCGGTTGGAAGGATCGAGCGAGCATAAGCCCACCCGATTCCCGACCGCGACAATCATTCATCCGGCGTATGCGCGGCCATCGTCCTACTTCGACTTACCCTTCTTCCCATATGCTTCGAAGGCGTCCTCGATGGCCCGGTTGATCGTGCGCAGCACCTTGACCCGGGCCCAGCGCTTGTCATTGGCTTCCACCAGCGTCCAGGGCGACACTTCGGTGCTGGTACGGTCGACCATATCGCCGATGGCATCGCGGTACAGCTCCCATTTCTCGCGGTTGCGCCAATCGTCTTCGGTGATCTTGAAGCGCTTGAACGGAATTTCTTCGCGAGCCTGGAAACGCTCCAATTGGGTTTGTTTATCGATGGCCAGCCAGAACTTCACCACGATCACTCCGGCCTCGCTCAGTTGCTCCTCGAAATCGTTGATTTCACTGTAGGCACGCATCCAGTCGGCCTGGCTGCAGAAGCCTTCAATCCGTTCTACCAATACACGGCCATACCAGGAACGGTCGAACACGGTGAACTTGCCACGCGGCGGGATATGCCGCCAGAACCGCCAGAGGTACGGCTGGGCACGTTCGTCCTCGGTCGGCGCGGCGATGGGGACGATACGGTACTGCCGTGGATCGAGCGCCGCGGCGACCCGGCGGATCGCTCCGCCCTTGCCCGCCGCATCATTGCCTTCGAACACCGCCACCAGCGCGTGCCGACGCATGCGCTTGTCCCGCAGCAGACCGGCCAGCCGCGCCTGTTCGGTAATCAGTTGTTCTTCATAGTCGTCCTTGTCCAGGTGCTGACTCAGGTCAAGGCTGTCCAGCAGACTGAGTTCGTCCACCCCCGACTGCAGCGGTGCGGCATTGGTCGGGCGCGGCTTGGCGTCCTTGGTCTTGAGCGCCGTCTGCAAGCCTTCGAGCAGGATCTTGCCCACGGTCAGGCTGCGGTAATGCGGATCGACACCTTCGATCACATGCCAGGGTGCATAGTCGTTGCTGGTACGACGCAGCACCCGCTCACCGAAATGCACGAACTTGTCGTAAGTCTCCGACTGCTGCCAATCCAGCGGGCTGATGCGCCAGCTGTGCAGGGGATCATCCTGGAGAGATTTGAGGCGGGCCTTCATCTGTTTCTTGGACAGGTGGAACCAGAACTTGAAGATCAGCGCACCTTCGTCGCAGAGCATGCGCTCCAGGCGCTCGGCGCCATTGATCGCCTGGTCCAGCACCGCGTCCTTGAAATGGCCGTGCACCCGTCCCTGCAACATCTGGCTGTACCAGTTGCCGAAGAACACCCCCATGCGCCCCTTGGCTGGCAACTGCCGCCAATAACGCCAGGCCGGTGGCCGGGCCAGTTCTTCATCGGTCTGCTGGTCGAAGGTGCGGACCTCGATCAGACGCGGGTCCATCCATTCATTGAGCAGCTTGACCGTCTCGCCCTTGCCCGCCCCTTCAATGCCATTGATCAGCACAATGACCGGAAAGCGCTTTTGCTGCTGGAGTTCGAACTGCGCCTCCAGCAAGGCTTCGCGCAAGGCCGGGACTTCGGCGTCGTAGGTTTCTTTGTCGATGGCGTGACCGATTTCGGCGGATTCAAACATGGGCGACTCCCTTCCAAGATAGAGCAAGACTAACGGATCGGACCACGCTGTGTGGCGGGAAATCCCCAGGCCTTGCCGTGGATCAATCCAGCGCCCGGCAATGGGCTAGAATAGCCGCCTTGTTGCCGTCGAGTGCCCCCATGACCCGCGTATCGCCCACTCCTCCCAGCCACGCCCAGATCGACTGGGATGATCAAGGTCGCCCGCACTCGCGGGTCTTCGACGACGTGTATTTCTCCGACCAGTCGGGCCTGGACGAAACCCGCTACGTCTTTATCGAGCAAAATCGTCTGAAAGAGCGTTTCGAGGCCCTCGGGCCGAACGAGCGGCTGGTGATCGGCGAAACCGGCTTCGGCACCGGACTGAATTTCCTCTGCGCCTGGCAGTTGTTCGAAACCTGTGCGGTAGCGGGCGCCCGACTGCATTTCGTCAGCGTGGAAAAGTACCCACTGAGCCGCGCCGACCTGCAACGCGCCCTCAGCCTCTGGCCCGAACTGGCGACGTTCAGCGCGCAATTGCTCGGGCAGTATGTCGCCATTCACCAGGGCTTCCAGCGCCTGCTGCTGGACAATGGCCGGGTGACCCTGACCCTGCTGGTCGGCGATGCCCTGGAACAGTTGCCGCAACTGGATGCCCGGATCGACGCCTGGTTCCTCGATGGCTTTGCCCCGGCGAAAAATCCCGAGATGTGGACACCCGAACTGTTCGCCGAACTGGCGCGACTGGCGGCCCCCGGCGCGACCCTGAGCACCTTCACCAGCACCGGCTGGGTCCGTCGCTCGTTGAATGCCGCGGGCTTCAAGATGCGCCGCACGCCGGGCATCGGCCATAAATGGGAAATCCTGCGGGGCGAATTTATCGGCTGGCCCGAAGACACCGCCGAACCGCCGCAGGCCAAGCCCTGGTTCTCCCGCCCACGACCGCCCGGCGGCGAACGCCGGGCCCTGGTGATCGGCGGCGGCCTGGCCGGTTGTGCCAGCGCGGCGAGCCTCGCCACCCGTGGCTGGCAGGTCTGCCTGCTGGAGCGCCACGATGCCCTGGCCCGGGAAGCCTCGGGCAACCCGCAAGGCGTCCTCTACCTCAAGCTGTCGGCCCATGGCACCGCGCTGTCGCAACTGATCCTCAGCGGTTTCGGGCATACCCGGCGCTTGCTCGAGCAGTTGCACAAAGGCCTCGACTGGGACGACTGCGGCGTCTTGCAACTGGCCTTCGATGAGAAAGAGGCCGAGCGCCAGGCCCAATTGGCCAAGGCCTTCAGCCCCGAGTTGCTGCAGGTCCTCGATCAAGCCCAGGCCCAGGCCCGTGCTGGCGTGGCCCTCGAACACGGTGGACTGTTCTTTCCGGAAGGCGGCTGGGTTCATCCGCCGGCCTTGTGCCAGTGGCAGGCCGACCACCCGAACATTGAAGTGCGTGCCCATAGCGACGCCGTCGAACTGCGCCAGGTCGACGGCCAATGGCAGGCGTGGGCCGCCGACACCCTGCTGGGCGGCGCCCCGGTGGTGATCCTTGCCGGCGCCGCCGAAGTGAAACGCTTCGCCGCCAGCGCCACGCTGCCGCTCAAGCGCATTCGCGGGCAGATCACTCGCCTGGCGCAGACCGCCGGCAGCGCCGCCTTGCACACCGTGGTCTGCGCCGAAGGTTATGTCGCGCCGGCACGCCTGGGTGAACATACCCTGGGAGCCAGCTTCGATTTCAAGAGCGAAGACCTGACTCCCACCACGGCGGAGCATATCGGCAACCTGGCATTGCTACAGGACATCTCGCCCGACCTGGCCCTGCGCTTGAACGCCGCGGGCTTGGCTCCAGAACAACTGCAAGGCCGGGCCGCCTTTCGCTGCACCAGCGCCGATTACCTGCCGATCGTCGGGCCGCTGGCGGACCCGCAAGCGTTCGCCGAGGCCTACGGCATCCTGGCCCGGGATGCCCGGCAGGTGCCACAGGTCCCCTGCCCCTGGCTCGAGGGCCTGTATATCAACAGCGGCCACGGCTCCCGTGGTCTGATCAGCGCACCGCTTTCGGGTGAGCTGCTGGCGGCGTGGCTGGAGAACGAACCGTTGCCGCTGCCCCGCAGCATTGCCGAGGCCTGTCATCCGAATCGTTTCGCCTTGCGCGCCCTGATTCGCGGCACGGTCAAGCCTCGGACGAACGCCTGAACCGGCGCCCCGACCAGACATCAGAGCGGGGCGGGATGCTCATCCAGTTCGTACTGGGTCAGCCCTTCGAGAAAACGTTGCTCCTCGGCGAGGCGGCTCTCCATCAACATCGACAAACTTCGGGAATACCTGTCGCTGAGCATCTCCGGGGAATTGTTCAGCAGTTGTTCCTCCTGCTCATGAAACGGCCTGTTGAAGAGGGCGAAATCCCGTGGGTACTTCTTCCTCAGGTAGTCGATCCAGAAATCGCGCGAAGCAATAAAGGTCTTCATGGCCGCTGTCGCCTCAGCCTGCCGTATGCGACCGCGGGCTTCCAGGATCTGCTCTTCGCTGACACCGGCAATGGATCTGAAGAACAT
The DNA here is from genome assembly GCF_023242525.1 of Pseudomonas sp. MWU12-2319. NCBI lineage: Bacteria > Pseudomonadati > Pseudomonadota > Gammaproteobacteria > Pseudomonadales > Pseudomonadaceae > Pseudomonas > Pseudomonas sp. MWU12-2319. Next base: position 40,370 of record NZ_JALJES010000002.1, on the reverse strand, counting down.
CTCCTTCGGCTGCCCGGGCAAATACAGCGAACGTCCCAGGCCGATCCGATAGGCCAGATTCACTTCGATCTCATCCACCATACCGGCTGAAGGCCGCTCGGGCTGCTCGTACAGCGCCTTGACATGCTCCCGGGCAATCTCATCGATACGTTCCAGGCGAAACAGGCCCCGCGCCAACTTCAGCAACTCCGTCGGCTCACTACTCCTGAGCGCCAGAAACCGGGCCCTGGCCAGCAACATCCGGACTTCCAGGTGACTGAAGTTGCGTGCGGCGCTGTCCACACAGGTCAACGGATCGGCCGCCAGGTCGAACAGCTCACGCCGCAACGTGGCGTTCTCGGCGGCTTCCGCCAGCACCTCCCAGACGCGTCGCGTCAAGTCGGCGCGAGTCTTCTGATATTCCGCGCTGCTGCCCAGGCGTCCCAACAACGCGAACAGTTCCCCGGAGCCCTCCTCTTGCCGCAAGTCATGCCACAGGTCGCGCAGGTTGTCGCGGCGCTCGCCGTCCTCGATATCGGCCAGCCAACGCTGACGCGCACTGTAGTCATCCAACGCCAACTCGGTATCGGGAATGCCGAAGGTAATGCCGGTGCGCGCCCGATAGGCGGCCAACAGGTTCTGGTGATACTCCGACAAGGGGTTGTTACGCAGAATGATCCGCCGATTGATCGGCGAAGGTGCCGTGTAGATCGCGTTCGGCACAACCTGAATCCGGTTGTCACGCAGATCCGCCTCGTACAGGCGAACCCGCGTCAACAGGCCCACTGGCAAACCGTCGATACCTGTCCCGCGCAGATGCAGGCGGCGTAAACGCGGCATCAGGCCAACATCCAGCAAGCTGACATCGAAGTTGCCGTTCAGGTTCAGGGTTTCAAGATCGTGCAAACCCGACAGCACACCGACGGCGTTCGGCGTCAGGGTGATCTGGTTATCCTGCAGATACAGCTCCCTGAGCCGGCTCATATCGGCAATCGCATTCGGCAGGTACTCCAGCCGATTGTTATTCAACTCCAGCAGGCGCAGGTTGGGAAAACGCTCGAGAAAACCTTCTGGGATCCGACTGATTCTCATGTTCTTCAGCGAAAGCTCGGTGACATGATCAAAACTGATACCGGTGGGCAAACTTGGCAGGCTGTCGACGCGCAAGCCCGCCAGGCTCAGGCTGTGACCGATGGCCGCGCCATTTTCGTTGTAGGTAGCCGGTGTCTGCCGTCGCCAGCAACGCTCGATGATCTCGGCCGCCTGTTCACGGCTCTCGGCCATGCCTCCCAACCAGGCATGCGCCCTCACCGTCTGCCCTCCTCGCCAATCGGCCAGGGTCGAGCGCAGTTGCCGGAGCTCCTCTTCGAGCGCCTGGAGCCGAGCTCTGACCTCAAGAGGATCATCGCCAAAAGAAAAATAGAGATTGCGCGCCTCCGCCTCGCAAAGGTCTGGATACAGCCGGGTCAACCGGCGTAACCCGCGTCGCGAGCCATGGACAATGCCACGCCTGACACGCAGGCAACCGCCCATATCGCTGTCGCGCCATGTCGGCGAACGCGTTCCTGGCTTGCGTGGCGGCAGGCCGAGTGTCTCTTCGAGCTCAGCCCGTGGACGCAGCAGGATCTTGGACATCAGCAACTGGTGCAGCAAGTCGGCCTCGCCCAGCTTGACCCCCATCGCCTCGCGCTCGCTCACCCGCAAGCCGCTCAACACCGCCGAGCTCAGGGCCTGGGGCCCATTGACCTGCGGCCCCAGGCTCAGGCCCTCATTATCAAAGGCTTGATAGCCCTGTGCAGTCCTGACCAGAACCCGGCGCCGGGGCAAGTCGTCATCGCCCATCTTGAACAACAGGCGTCCGTCGAAGCGCTCCTGACGAATCTCCCAGCGCACATCCGCCGGCCACCCAACCATCGTTTTCAGGAGGGGCAGCTGCAACCTGGCGCCATCCAGATCGCCCGTTTTCTTGAGAAAACCACCGTCCAGCGCGTGATTGACTCGAATCTCACGCCTGCTTTCGCCGGCCTTTTCAATCAATTCCAAGGGCAGACGCCCGCCAAGGCTCAAGCGCCCTTTCAGCACGTCGTCCGTCTGTCCCAGGATTTCACGCAAGACCCCGTCCGGTAAATCGGCAAAGCCTTGCCTGAGGCTCATCGGCAAGCCGACATTGGTCACGCAGCACAAACGGTAGAGGCGCTGGAACACCGTGGGGCGCTGTTCGCGTACATGGGTGCGCAGCAGCCCTTCCAGAAGCGCCGACGTCTGGTCGGGATCCGCCCCCGGACCGAGCAGCATCCGCTGCTCCTGGAGTGTCAGTTTGTCCAGGACCATCGCCAATCCATCCGCCTCGATGTCCCTGGAGCGGAGCATGAGCCGCATCGGTTGCGTTGTCAGATCCGCCCCGTACTCCTTGAGCGGCTTGCCTGCATCGTCCAGCAACATGAGCGTGCGATTCCGGGGCCAGCTCTCGAGGCTGGGCAGAATCTGCAGCTTCAGGTCGAGCACACGTGCCGCGGCCGATCTCGGCGCGGTGGACGGCACCAGCAGCCAGCTCAATTCATTGTCCAACCTGAAGCGCTGTATCGAGTCCATCAGGGAAGCCGGGAGCTTGGCATTATTCATATGCAGGCGACGCAATAGCGATTCGTCGAGTCGATGAATCGACAGGATCTCCTCGAGGTTTTTATCACTCAAAAACCGCACGTCAGGCCCCAGGCGACGCAGCAGGTGAACCGGATCGTGCCACTGTAAAGGCCATTCGTGAGCCAGCCTCCAGGCCCCGGCGCCATTGTGCTCAAGCCAGGGTTCGTAAGCCGACCCACGGTTCGGATGGCACAGACGCCAGGCCCCGGAAGCCTTATCCCGGTAGGCCCGGTAAGGCTCGCCGGCGATATCCAGATAACGGTGTCCATCGCCAGCATCGTCCCCCAGGTAAAAACCTTCAGGGTCCAGCCCTCTTTCCTCCAGTTCGGGGACATCATGGCGATAGGCGCGCAGGTCGGCCTGCCACAGCCGGTAGCGACCATCGCTCGACTTGATCGGCAGCAGGCTGTCAAAAAAGTCCGAGGGCCGCTGAAAAAAACCTTTGAGGGCCTTGCTCCCCCAGTGCATGACCACACCCAGGGCCACCATCGTCGCAATGTCCTCGGCCACCGACATCATGTGCGAGATCGCTTCGTCACGCTCACCGCGCCGCCAATCCTCATAGCCCTCATAGGTCTCCGCCAACAGTTGCCCGACCGCCACCCCCATCATCAGCAAACCCAGCCAGGGGTTGGCGAAGGCGGCCAGGTTGAGCAAGGTCATGCCCAGACCCAACAGCGACTGCCTCCTGGCCTCGCGGGCAGCCTCGTCAACATCTTCGGTCGGGACCGCCACGACCCGCCCATCGTCCTGAAGCCGCAGGATCTGTTGTCGATAGAGGTGAAAAAACAACTCGCCGCTCAGCAACTCCAGCTTCAACGATAAATCGGCAGACGGATTCAGGGACTTGGTGAAGTTTCCATAGGCATCCCGGGTCTCAAGGGTCAGGCGCCCCCTCAACTGCGACAGGAACCTCGGCAGATCGCGCTGGCTGACAAAACCACAGAAGAACGCTTCATACGAGGGCTGCCAAAGACGGCTACGCAGTTCGGCGTGGAATGCCGCGAGCGAGGCATAGAGTTTGAAGCGGGTGAGTGGATCATTGGGAATATGCACCAGTACCCGATCCTTCATCGCAGCCGTTTCGCTCGCTGGCACATTCTGCAGCGTGAACAGACAAATACCCGGTAACGAAACACCCAGCACTTTCAATCCATTGACCACCATCCTTGAGCCATCCGGGGCAACGGCGATATTCCATTCGATCAACTTGCAGATCTGTTGATGGGCAATCTGATCGATGTCTTTTTTCATGTAAGCGATATAGGCATCCACCAGCATATCGGCTTTCTTTTGCTGGACGATGGCGGACTCAATGCGAAACTCGTCGTCATCCGCCGACTCCCCCTCACTTCCCTGGAGATGAAAAGCCTGGCACAGGTGATGCTGATAGACCCGGCCCAGATCAAGCTGGCGCACCAGTTCGACGAAATCCTCCAGGCTGACTTTTGGCACCCGCTTCGGGTCGCCACTCAGGCTTATATGGGATTTTGGAGGGAGGCGTTCGTCCGCCTCGAAGTTCTGCAACGCGGCCTCCAGCAAACTGCGGCTGGTATAGGTCATCGGAAAGACTTGAGACGACTCGATGGGATAGCGCAGTGACGGCCATCGATCGGCAATTTTCACGTGGTCCCGGTAGATATCCAGGCCCGGCCCGAATCGACTCAGCAACGCGTGCTCCAGAACCGACGCGCAAAACTCCCGGACGGGTTTCAGGTCCTTGAACCGCTCGGACAGTTCCTCCTTGAAAAAAAGACTGCGCCGCAGGTGCTCGCGCAGGCGCGCGATATCTTCGGGGCGGGCCGCCAACAACCAGGGCGGAGCATGGGCATTGATCACATCTTCGTTTTCGCTTTGCTCGTCCAGGGCAGACGGCACAAAACTGGGAATAGCTGACATTTCAAATATCCTTTTTTAAAAGCCCGCCGCCGCGACTGATCAGGGCAGACAAAGGCCCCAGGCCGTTATCCGCCAAGGCCTGGGCCACTCGCGCTCCGGCAAATTGCGCCAGGGGCTGACAATGCTCGAGTGCCGCGTCCATTTCCATCGAGGGTATCAGTCTGCCGAAGCTTGAAACGCTCAAAAAATCTATTATTTATCAGTAAGTTAAATCAAAAATAAAAATCCTTTCGGATAGCCGGATAACACCTCTGCGCGCAACACGCCGCGCCACCGGGGCTCAGCCCTGGTCGCAGTCGCGTGGCCGGGGCCAGGTACGCGCGGGTTTCTGCGCCTTGACCTCGTCGCTCGCTTCGATGCCGACGGTGTCACTCCCCAGCAAGGCCTCCAGTTCCGCGATGCTGCGGATGTAGCGGTCCAACGGCTCAAGCGTCGCCTGGTTGGGGATGTACCAACTGATGGCCTGGGTCTTGCCATCCGCATCGGTGGTCAAGATGGTTTTCCAGAAGGCATCAGGTGTGCGGATACCATGGGACTCGAGGAAGAAGTCATTCGCCGGGTTATCGTGGATCACCCCGCCGTAGACCTGTACCGGCGCCAGGTCGCGATAGCATTCCGAAACCTCCTCCGTTTGCACCCAGATCCCCTGGTTGAAGCGCGCGGCCTGGGGCACGATATTGCTCATGTAATGGGCCTGGCGAATCGCCAGGCCGCTGTGGTCCATTTGATTGGAGGGCACCAGATGCCCCCGGTCCCAGCCGGGTACCGCGCTGTATCCTCGAGTGGAAAATTGCGTCGGGCAGCCGGCGGGCAGATCAGGGTCCAGTTCAAAGCCCCTGGGCCGCTTGGCATTGCCCTTGTCGGCGGTCAACTGATACGCGTACCTGAGCGCCGTGCGATTTTCACAGTCATAGGTCAGGGTAAAGCCCTCGCGGACCAGGGTGATCTGCCCGGGAGGCGGCGCCAGATCCGGCAATGGCGAGACACAGCCGCCAAGGCCCAGCAACAGCCCCCCCAGGAGCGCTCGGCGGCCGGCACTGGTAAACGCCGCGTACGAAACCGGCCTGATGGGGTGTACTGCATTGTTCATTTTGATGTTCCTCATCAATAACGATCTGCCCTTGGCAGTCCGTCAGGAAGAGAACATTCTTTTGTTGCCTATGTCTGTCAGAACGGGACGAAATGAGCGAGGGGCCTGTCATTACACCTTGGCGTTATAGCCCGACAGGCCCTGGCACAGTAGCATCAGGCCCCTTAGCCGCCAGAGACGATTCCATGCTGATTCCCTACGACCAACTCGAACCCGACACCCTCACCCGCCTGATCGAAGACTTCGTCAGCCGCGACGGTACCGACAACGGTGACGACACGCCCCAGGAAACCCGCGTGCTGCGGGTACGCCATGCATTGAGCAAGGGCCAGGCGGTGATTCTCTTCGATCTCGAAAGCGAGCAATGTCAGTTGCTGCCCAGGCACGCGGTGCCGAAAGAGTTTTTCGACTGATCGTCAGACAACGGAGTCGCGGACAGGCTCCGGCTCCCCCAGTTGGGTCAGGATCCGACGGTAGATTTCCGCACGGTGCACATTGACGTTCTTCGGTGCCTCGACACCGAAACGAACGTGGTTACCGTTAATGGCGAGAATTCTCACGGTGATGTTATCGCCGATGGAAATCATCTCGCCGACGACGCGGCTCAGTACAAGCATGGCACTCAATCCTCAAGGGTTTATGAGCGCCCAAGACTGCCCGGCCCGATGAGCAGCTTCAATGCAGGCACGGCAAATCAGCCGGCCCTGACCCACAGGGCCGACTCGCCCTACAGAATAAGATTACTGGCTGAGCCAGGTCGGAGATTTTACCGAAGAGAGCCGGATTCAGGACGGTGAAAAGCGCGGCCCCAGCAGGATGATGCTCGCACCGAGAACACAGAGCGCGGCGCCCAACCAGTCGGAACCGAGGGGCCGGATACGCTCGATCAGGCCCAACCAGGCAATCGAAGCAATGATGTAGATACCGCCGTAGGCCGCGTAGGCCCGACCGGCGTAGGTTGCCTCGACCTTGGTCAGCAGCAGCGCGAACAGCGTCAGGCTCAACAGCGCCGGGGCGACCCACCAGGCGCTCTTGCCCAAGCGCAGCCACATCCAGAAGGCATAACATCCGGCGATTTCAAACAGTGCCGCGAGAAAGAACCACAGGTAGTTGATCACAATAAACGCTCGTCAGGATTGCCCATTGCCGGCAACCCTAACCAGCCGTCGATCCGTGGGCAAGCTCAATGCGGGACTTGTTTGGCCTTGGCCCGCATCTTGTCGGCCATCACGGTCATTTCGTCATAGAGCAACTGCGGATTCTTCTGTTTGAGGGCCCAAGCCATGCGCCCTTGCTCGTGGGGCAGAATCATGAATTCGCCCAGGCCGACCCGGGTATAGATGTAGTCGGCGATGTCGCTCGCGCTGATCGGCGAGCTTTCCAGCAGCTTGCCGACCTGGGCCTTCATCGCCGGCGTAGGCCCGCGGAAAGAGTCCAGCAGATTGGTCTGGAAAAACGACGGGCAGACCACGTGCACGCCGACTTCCTGCTGCGCCAGTTCGATCAACAGGCTTTCCGACAACGCCACTACGCCAGCCTTGGCCACGTTGTAGTTGCTCATGGCCGGCCCCTGCATCAGCGCCGCCATGGAGGCGATATTGATGATCTTGCCCTTGCTCTGTTCCAGCAGCGGCAGGAACGCCTTGCAGCCCTTGACCACCCCCATCAGGTTGATCGCGATCTGCCAATCCCAGTCTTCGAGAGACAACTCGCTGAAGAACCCGCCCGAGGCAACACCGGCATTGTTGACGATCACATCGATGCCGCCGAATTTGACCTCACACGCCTGGGCGAATGCCGTCAACTGGCTGTAGTCGCGCACGTCGCAACGCTGGGTGAAACCATCGCCGCCAGCTTCGCGCACCAGCCTGAGGGTTTCCAGCAGGCCCGGCTCGCTGACATCCGACAGCGCCAGACGCCAGCCTTCGCGGGCCCAGCGCAGTGCGATTTCGCGGCCAAGACCGGAGCCGGCGCCAGTGATCATGATGCGATTGTGCATAGCAGATGCCTTGTGGGTTCTGAGGACGATGAGCGGCAGTGTAGCGAAGGACGCTCGAAGGCCCATGCACCATCAGATTGCTGAATGCTCCAGGCAAAGTGACGACTGAGGGGGAAGGCGCAGCTTTATTGTTCGACACCGCCAAGGTGGGAACGGTCGATCAATAAAACAATAAGACGAGGGGGCGAGAAAGGTCGGAAAAAAACTGAATTTTCTTCTCGGCGCTCAAGTCGGACTTATCAAGCAGCCTGTTATTCAACAGCTGAACGTGCGCGATAGCGTCTCGAAAAACAGAACAAGGAAAGCACCATGAGTCTTATTCTGATCGTCATCCTGATCCTGCTGCTGGTCGGTGGCCTGCCCGTTTTCCCACACTCCAGAAGCTGGGGTTATGGTCCATCGGGGGTGATCGGGACAGTCTTGATCGTACTGCTGATCCTGGTACTGCTCGGCAGGATATGAACCTGCTGGCTTGAGTCGGCTCGCGACGGTCCGGTTGACGATCATCGCGAGCCAGCGAGTGCGGTATCAGTCGTTGCTCGGTTTGTTCACGGCCTGCAACACGTATTGCGGCAAGGCAAACGCACCGAGATGGATCTCGGGATTGTAGTAGCGCGTGACAATACCGCTGCCAGCAAAGCGCTGGCGCAGGGTTTCCAGAGACAACTTGCGCGACGCGGTGTGGGTCGCGCCCCAGGCGAAGGTCATGGCACCGCCGATGTAGGTCGGTATCGCGGCCTGGTAGAAGTGCCAGTCCGGGAACAGGCTGCGCAGGCGTCCCGCGGTGGTCTGCACTTCGGCCAACTGCATGAACGGCGTACCGTTCTGGGTCACCAGGATGCCGCCTTCGTTCAGGCAGCGACGGCAGGCCTGGTAGAAATTTTCGGAAAACAGCACTTCACCGGGACCGATGGGGTCGGTGGAGTCGGAAATGATGACGTCGAACTTTTCTTCGGTGGTGGCGACGAAACGCATGCCGTCGTCGATCACCAGGTTCAGCCGCGCATCGTCGAACGCGCCCTTGGAGTGCTCCGGCAGGAACTGCTTGCACATCTCGACCACGGTGGCGTCGATCTCGACCATGGTGATGCGCTCGACGCCGCGATGCTTGGCCACTTCACGCAGCATGCCACCATCACCACCACCAATGATCAGCACGCGCTTGGCACTGCCATGGGCGAGGATAGGCACATGGGTGAGCATTTCGTGGTAGATGAACTCATCGGCCTCGGTGGTCTGGATGACACCGTCCAGGGCCATGACCCGGCCCATGCGGGCGTTTTCGAAGATCACCAGGTGCTGGTGCCCGGTGCGCACTTCGTGCAGCAGCTTGTCCATGCGAAAGCGCTGGCCGTAGCCTTCGTAGAGGGTTTCCTGGTAGTGGGTTTCAGGCGTATTGCTCATGGGAAGTGCTCCGGTGAAGGCGAGTGGCAACGGACGGTTCCCCGCCCATGGCGGGCTATCGAACAAGCAATGGGCACCAGCGGCCATAGCCTCGATAATCCGGGAAAGGCGCGCATTTTACGTTGCGAACTATGACAGGTCGAATCGTCCCGGGACAAAGGCCGCCGACTTCCACGGTCAAGGAACGAGATATTTGATCAGCAGTGCGGTGACTGTCGACACGGTACCGACAAAGCCAATGGCAATCGCGACCGGGTACCAGAACGTTTCACGGGTCATCTTCCCCGCCTCGGCATTGAGCTTGCGTTGCTCGGCGATAAGCTTGGCAATCTCGACATGGGTTTTCTCAAGCTGGGCCTGTTCCATACTCATCTCCTGCATGGGCTAATCCTTTAGCGTAGGGTTTCGGGACAGGTCCTCCCTTGAAGCCAGAGAAGAGACCTGGGGGCAAAGCTTCCAAGCTTTTTACCCTGCTCGAACCCTAGGACTTCATCCGTGTAAATACCATCAGCCCCCTACAACCAAAATCGTAGGCAATTTCCGAGACGCAACCAGAATGTGCCCCCTCTGCCAGGGTGGCACCTTGTTCAAGCGCGCATTTGACCGCCACTAGCGCAGATTGCCACGCGGCCCGGCGATGGCCCAGATGATCAGGCCGAGTACCGGCAGCAGGATGATCAGCAGGATCCAGAGGATCTTCATCCCGGTTTCGGCGCCGCTTTTCAGCACATTGAGGATGGCCCAGATATCCAGCGCCAGGATGATCAGGCCGATCAGGCCGTTGAAAGTGGAACCCATGGTCTTGCTCCTAGATGAGGATCTGCCCCCATAGGATAGCCGGCCGCCGCCAGGGTTCACTTTATTGCTGCGCGTTCAACCGCGGCGACTCAGACGTGCAGCGCGACTCTCAGGGCTTCCAGGGAGGGCGCGGCGGCAATCCCGACCTCTCCACACAGGGCCAGCACTCGCGGCAGGTCATTGCCGTAGACCAGCACCGCCTGCAGTTCGTCGTCGAGCAACTGGCTGAAGTTCACCAGTACGTAGCCGCCCATCTCCGGGTTCATGCTGCTCAATTGGACCTGGATACGGTTCAAGGCGGTCAAGGCCTCGACCTTGGCCAGCTGCTTGGGCTTGATATTGAAAGGCACGTCCTTGCCGAAGGACTCGACGATCCGGGCGAACAGGTCCATGTAGGTGTCGGCCTGGAACAGCACGGTCTCGGGCAGGCTACCGACCACCACCCACTCGCCCAGGGGAATCGGAAAACTGTCGTCGTAGTTGATGTCCGGATTGGCCGCCAGGAAACCGGCCTGGTCGGCGTAGGCCTGGGCTGCTTCATCGGCGATCTGCAGGATTTCGGCCTCGCTCATGCAGCCGGAGCTGATTTTGCTGATGAGTTCGACGAGGGCGGTTTTCATGGACAGGTCCTGCAGAGGAGAAAATGACGGCCGCGAAGAATACACCAATTCCCCCTGAAGCCGGTCCATCCGCGCCTGAATCCCTGTCGACGGGCTGGCGAACGGTATCACCATGGCACCATTTGGCATTTTTATTTTCATAAAATTGATTTATGAAATAAAACATGTCATTTATAGCCGCGACAAGATCAGGCGGAGCTACCCGCCACGCCAATCCGGACGGCACCTCGCCCACACTTCACAAACAACGGGAGTCAACAATATGAACAAGACAGGACTTCTAGGTGCCCTGGCCCTCTGCGCCTTCAGCATCCTGGCCCATGCCGACGAGGACAGTCTGCGTATCGGTATCGAAGCCGCTTACCCACCCTTCTCCTACAAGACCCCGGAAGGCAACCTCGGGGGGTTCGATTACGACATCGGCAATGCCCTGTGCGATGAAATGAAGGTCAAGTGCCAATGGGTGATCCAGGAGTTCGACGGGATGATCCCCTCGCTCAAGGTGCGCAAGATCGATGCGGTGCTGTCGTCGATGTCGATCACCGACGACCGCCTGAAATCCGTCGACTTCAGCGAAAAGTACTACCACACCCCAGGCAAGTTCGCGATGAAGGCCGGCAGCCTGATCAACGATCCGCTGGTGGATCTCAAGGGCAAGAAAGTCGGCGTGCAGCGCTCCTCCACCTACGACCGCTTCGCCACCGAACAACTGGAGAAAGCCGGCGTCGAGATCGTGCGCTATTCCTCACAGAACGAGGCCTTTCTTGACCTGGCGTCGGGTCGCCTGGACGCCACCCTCGCCGACATCGTCAACACCGACGAGAGCTTTATCAAAACCCCGGCGGGTAAAGGCTTCGCGCTGGTCGGCCGCGACATCAACGACCCGAAATACTTCGGCCGGGGCGCCGGTATCGCCCTGCGCAAGGGTGACACCGCGAACGCCGCGCGCCTGAATGCGGCCATCGATGCGATCCGCGCCAATGGCAAGTACCAGCAGATACAGGCCAAGTACTTCGCGTTCGATATCTACGGCGAGTAAACCTTCCCGTGACCTTGGCGCCGGCTTGCCGCGGGCGCCCTTTCCCCACTTGTCCCGCGCGCCCGACGGCGCTTCGGGCGAGGAGTTTCATCATGCTCCACGGTTACGGATCGAGCATCCTCGAGGGTGCCTGGCTGACCCTCAACCTGGCCCTGAGTGCGATGGCCATGGCCATTGTCCTGGGTCTGATCGGTGCCGCCTTTCGGTTATCCCCGCTCAAATGGCTGGCGATGCTGGGTGAGGGTTACACCACCCTTATCCGCGGCATCCCCGACCTGGTCCTGATTCTGCTGATTTTCTATGGCGGTCAGGATCTGGTGAATCGCCTGGCTCTTGCACTCGGCTACACCCACTACATCGACATCAACCCCTTCATGGCCGGTGTCTGCACCATGGGCTTCATTTTCGGCGCCTATCTCTCGGAAACCTTTCGCGGTGCCTTCATGGCCATTCCCGGCGGCCAGGGCGAGGCCGGGATGGCCTATGGCATGAGTGGCCTGCAGGTGTTCCGGCGGATCCTGCTGCCACAGATGATTCGCTTCGCCATTCCCGGTTTCACCAACAACTGGCTGGTGCTGACCAAGTCCACCGCGCTGATCTCGGTGATCGGCCTGCAGGACATGATGTTCAAGGCCAAGAACGCCGCCGATGCCACCCACGAACCCTTCACCTTCTTCCTCGCCGTGGCGGCGCTTTACCTGATGCTGACCAGCCTGTCGCTGCTGGTGCTGCGTTATCTGGAAAAACACTATTCGGTCGGCATCAAAGCCGTCGAGCTGTAAGTGGAGAGCCACCGATGATTCTCGATTACAACCTGATCTGGCAAAACCTGCCGCTGTATCTCGGGGGGGCCTTGCTGACCCTCAAGCTGCTGCTGATCTCCCTGGCCCTGGGCCTGATGCTGGCCATCCCCCTGGCGCTGCTGCGGGTCTCCCGCTCACCGCTGCTCAACTTCCCGGCCTGGCTGTACACCTACGTGATCCGCGGCACGCCGATGCTGGTGCAATTGTTCCTCATCTACTACGGCCTGGCGCAGTTCGAAGCAGTCCGCCAGAGCCTGCTCTGGCCCTATCTGTCGAGCGCGACCTTTTGCGCCTGCCTGGCCTTTGCAATCAACACCAGTGCCTACAGCGCAGAGTTGCTCGCCGGCAGCCTGAAGTCGACACCCGGCGGCGAAGTCGAGGCCGCCCGGGCCATGGGCATGTCGCGCATGACCCTGTACCGACGCATTCTCCTGCCCTCGGCCTTGCGCCGCGCGCTGCCGCAGTACAGCAACGAAGTGCTGATGATGCTGCAAACCACCAGCCTGGCGTCGATCGTCACCCTCGTCGATATCACCGGCGCGGCGCGCACCGTCAGCGCGCGCTTCTATTTGCCCTTCGAAGCCTTTATCACCGCCGGCCTGATCTACCTGGCCATGACCTTCGCCCTCGTGCGTCTGTTCAAGTTGGCCGAGCGCCATTGGCTGGCGTATCTGGCGCCACGCAAGCACTAAGGAACCCCCATGCAGCAGATCAACTACGTCCTGCCCTGGAGCGCCACGGGCACCGAGCGCCAGCTGTCACTGTTTCGCTTCGGCAGTGGCTCGCGCAAGGCCTACATCCAGGCCTCCCTGCACGCCGACGAACTGCCCGGCATGCGCGTCGCCGTCGAGCTCAAGCGCCGCCTGCGTGAACTGGAAGACCAGGGGCGCTTGATCGGTGTGATCGAACTGGTACCCATGGCGAACCCCATCGGCATCGGGCAGATGTTCCAGGCCACCCATCAGGGTCGCTTCGAGTTCTCCAGCGGCAGCAACTTCAATCGCGACTTCCCGCAACTGACCGACGCCGTGGCCCGGCAGTTGGAAGGCCAACTGGGCGCGGACGCCGTGACCAACGTCGGACTGATTCGTCGCGCCATGCTCACGGTCATCGAGCACCTGCCCCCGGCCATCTCGGAACTTGACGGTTTGCGTCGCCAGTTGTTGCGCCATGCCTGTGATGCCGATGTGGTGCTGGACCTGCACTGCGACTTCGAGTCGATCATGCTGCTCTACGCCCTGCCGCAAAACTGGTCGCGCCTGTGTTCCCTGGCCGCGCGCCTCGGCGCCGGAGCCGCCCTGCTGGCCGAGGATGCCGGCGGCAATGCCTTTGACGAAGCCTGTGCCAGCCCTTGGGTGCAACTGGCCAAACGCTTCCCACTGGCCAATATCCCCCTCGCCTGCATAGCCACGACCGTTGAGTTGCGAGGTATGGCCGACACCGATCGCGAGCCCTGCATCGCCAGCGCCGAGCAGATCCTCGGCTACCTGGCCGAACAGGGCCTGATCAGCGGTCAATGGCCGGCCGCGCCCGCCCTCTGCTGTGAAGCCACTCCGTTCGCTGGAGCGCAATATGCCTACGCGCCACACCCCGGCGTGGTCAGTTTCCTGCAGCCGCTGGGTGCGCGAGTCAAGGTCGGCGACCCGCTGTTCGAAGTCATCGACCCCGTGACCGACCAGCACAGCGTGGTGACCGCCAGCACCGACGGCATTCTCTATGCCCGCGAACGTCTGCGTTTCGCCCAACCCGGCTTGTGGCTGGCGAAAGTCGCCGGTCGTACCCCTATTCGCCAAGGTCGCTTGCTCAGCGACTGACTTCAGCAGAGTGAACAGCATGAACAAACTTGAAATTCAGGACCTGCACAAAAGCTACGGTGCTCACGAAGTGCTCAAGGGCGTGTCGCTGGAGGCAAAAGCCGGTGATGTGATCAGCCTCATCGGCTCCAGCGGCTCCGGTAAAAGCACTTTCCTGCGCTGCATCAATTTGCTTGAACAACCCAATGCCGGTCAGATACGGCTCAATGGTGAACAGCTCAAGCTGGTGACCAACGCCTCGGGCGGGCTCAAGGCCGCCGAGCCGAAGCAACTGCAACGCATGCGTTCGCGACTGGCCATGGTGTTTCAGCACTTCAACCTGTGGTCGCACATGAGCGCCGTTGAAAATGTCATGGAGGCCCCGGTGCAGGTCCTCGGTGTGTCCAGGAAAGAGGCCCGGGAAAAGGCCGAACACTACTTGAACAAGGTCGGCGTGGGACACCGCCTGAACGCCTATCCGGCGCACATGTCCGGCGGCGAGCAGCAGCGTGTGGCGATAGCCCGGGCCCTGGCCATGGAACCGGAAGTGATGCTCTTCGACGAACCCACTTCGGCGCTCGACCCGGAGCTGGTCGGTGAAGTGCTCAAAGTCATGCAGGACCTGGCCCTGGAAGGTCGCACCATGGTCGTGGTGACCCATGAAATGGGCTTCGCCAGGGAGGTCTCCAACCAGTTGGTATTCCTCCACAAAGGCCAGGTCGAAGAACGCGGCAACCCGCGCGAAGTGCTGCGGGGGCCCCAGTCCGAACGTCTCCGGCAATTCCTCCGCGGCAGCTTGAAATAGCCGCCGCCTGACGCCCCGACCATTGCCGGCCCCGCACGTCGACGGCCGGCTTCGGATACACTGGCACCCGCCCTTCCACCCCCAGAACCTGTTGAGCCGGATATGCCGACCCCCTCGAAAAACACTACGGTCTATGCCGCACCGGTCATGCGCAAACTGGCGGAAATCGTTGCCGACCTGCAGCCCTCGTTGCGCAAGGTGGCCGACTTCATCCTGCGCCATCCGTTGAAAGCCGCGACCCTGACCATCGAGGAGATGGCGCAGGCCACCGCCACTTCACCCGCCGCGGTCAACCGCCTGGCCAAGGCGCTGAACCTGGGTGGCTACACCGGTATGAAAGCCGAGCTGGTGGCGACCTTGCAGCAGATGGTGTCGCCGGTGGACAAACTGCGCAACGAACTGGCGCACCGCCCCGGTGGCGCCTTCGGCTTGCATGAGCAGATCGAGAGTGCCATTGGTAACCTCGGCACCACCGGCACCAACAACCACCCCGAGACCTTCGAAGCCTTTGTCACCTGCCTGACCCAGGCCCGCAAGATCTACATCCTCGGGTTTGGCAACAGCGTCTACATGGCCGGCCTCGCGGCTTCGACCCTGATGCCCTTCTGCGCCGACGCGACCGCCATCAGCATGGAGGGCGGTAACGAAAACGCCGCTTATCGACTGGCGGCCATTACCGACCAGGACATCCTCCTGGCGATCTCGCTGCCGCGCTATTCCCTGGATACGTTGCAACTCTCGCGGTTTGCCCACGAGCGTGGCGCCACGGTGCTGGCTATCACCGACTCGCCGGCCTCGCCGCTGACCGGGATCGCCCAGCACGTGCTCTTTGCCCCGGCCGACCACGCCGTGTTGACCAGTTCCAACATCGCGGTACTGGCGTTGATCGAAGGCTTGGTAGCCGGGGTGATGGCGCGCAACAAGGAAGCCGTGAAACTGGCAACCGAACTCACGGAAAGCGTGATGTCCTACCTGCACATACCCGGCAGCAGCAAGCCAACGAAAAAGTGAGCATGGCCGCCGCGCGGTATTTGCAGCAGTGCGTCAGCCGAGGATTTTCTGCAACTGCGCCGCCGTGTCCTGGGCGCCCATGGTCTGTGCCGCGGCCAATGCGGTGACGCCGTTGGCGTCCTGGGCCCGGGGATCGGCGCCCTGGCTGAGCAGGTAATCGACAATCGTGGTGCGATTGAACATCGCCGCCATCATCAGCGCCGTGCGGCCGTCCTTCGACGCCCCCTCGACCTGGGCCCCGCCTTCGATCAGCAACCTGACCATCTCCAGGTCGCCCTTGAACGCCGCGCCGGCAATCGGGCTCTGGCCGTTATCGTTTTGTATCTGCGGATCAGCCTTGTGCTCCAGCAACACACGCACCGCATCGGCATGCCCGTGGTAACTGGCCAACATCAGCAAAGTGTCGCCCTTGTGGTTACGCAGGTTCGGCGGCAGGCCTTTGCTCAACAGGGCCGCAAGCATCGGCGCATCGCCCTTGCGCGCCACATCGAACACCTGTTCGGCGAACTCGGCGGCTTGGTCTTCGGTCATTTGTCGGGCCTGGTCGGACATGGAGCGCTCCTTGGCGTTGCTTGGACAGGGCTGTAAAGGACTCCAGTTTCCCGAGCCCCCGGCTCGCTGTCATGCCCTATTTTTCAAGCGCTTCCATAGAGACAATCAATAAAAGCCAGCGGGAGGTCCGGCGCCAGGCCTGCGCCAAACGACCAGACATCGGCAAAATGCAGGATGCACGATGGCCTTTCTTGCAAAATGCACGACCGCGTAAAACCAACAAAAACATAACTTATTGTTTTATAAGTAATTTTTTAAAACCCCATGCTGGCACAATCACTGCACCTATGACTCCATGCCCTACATGAGCTAAAGGAGTCCATAGACATGAGCCTGATCCAGGAAAAGTTTGCTTCGGTATTTTCCAACTACAAGGTCACGACCCAAGCGCGTCCGGATGGCGGCATTCTGCTGACCCTGCAGGCCAGCGACGGCAAGCAAGTCCGGCGCTCGGTTTCCTACGCGCAATTACACACCGCGGAACAACTCACCTGGGTGATCAGCGCCATTCGCCGCGACCTCGCCAGCGAGCCCGGTGAACTACCGTCGATCGCACTGTTGCAAAGCCAGAACCGCTTCGCACTGCCGACCTATCAGTAAGCAGAAAACCACAAGCACCCCGTTGAAGCCTGTCGGACTCTCCCGGCAGCCCTTCCACGGGTGCCATGCAACTTGCCTGCACCCTCTCACACCAAGCCACGATTAACCGCCTCTCCCACGGCATGCGCCCGATTGCTCACACCCAGCTTGTGATAGATATTGCGCAGATGAAACTTGACCGTGGCTTCGGAAACATCGCGAATAACGCTGATTTCCCAGACGGTTTTGCCCGCCCGTGCCCAGCGCAACACTTCCAGTTCCTTTTCGCTCAAGGTTTTGCTCTTTGACAACCGGCACCGGCGGGGCTTGTCCAGCGCGGGCAGGACGACAACGTGGGACGGTGCCTTGGAGGATTGAATAAAATCCTGTTTATTCCGCCCTCGCGAATCGGCAATATCGACCACCCTGCAAGAAACTCTGCGCACGACATCGGCACCCAGCATTTCGGGAACGTTCATGATTGTTTCTCCCTCTGGTTTCAATAGATCTCCCTGCCGTGACCAATGCTTCTTAGCCACAGACAAACACCCATCAAAAAACAGAGAGTTACACAGAAAGGGGATTTAACAAGCAACCACAAACACAAACAGGGATGCCCGACATTTCAACAGGCAATTTCCTACAACTTAAAGCACACAAGGCCGACTCAAGTTTTAATCAAGACGACCGTCCATGCTCTGTTTAACCTAAAGTGTCGCCAGATCAATCTCGGCAAAACTGCTCGCGTTCGGGTGGCCGGGCAGTTCTCCACCGTCGCGCGCCAGGCCGCAGGTCAGCATGCCGGCCTGGCGGGCGGCATCGAGTTCTTCGACGATATCCGAAAGGAACAGGATCTGGCTTGCCGGGCAACCGATGGCTTCGCTGATATGTCGATAGGACTGCACTTCGCGCTTGGGTCCCGAGGTGGTATCAAAATAACCGCTGAACAAGGGCGACAGGTCACCGGCCTCGGAACAGCCGAAGATCAGCTTCTGTGCCTGGATCGAGCCCGAGGAATACACATACAGCGCCAAGCCCTGCCCGTGCCAGTCCTGCAGCGCCCGGACCGCATCCGGGTACACATGCCCCTTGAGCTGACCGGCTTCATAACCCTGCTGCCAGACCATGCCTTGCAAGGCCTTGAGCGGCGTGGCCTTGCGGTCCTCGGCAAGCCAGTCGAGGAGAATCTCGATCACCCGCTCGACATCCGCCGCCGGCTCACCGCTGTCCAGCCGCACCGCCCCCAGTTGCACCGCCACCTCCGGGCGCTCGGCGTGTTGCCGGACAAACTCCGGCAGATGCCCGGCCGCGTAGGGAAACAGCACGTCGAAGACAAAGCTCACCGCACTGGTGGTGCCTTCGATATCCGTGAGGAGGGCTTTGATCGGCATGTCGGATCCTTCTGGGTGGAATGGCGGAGTCAGTCTTCGAGACGCGGGAAACGGTTGGCGATGTCCTCGCCGGTGAACTGGGCGACCCAGCCTTCGGGGTTGTTGAACAGGCGAATGGCGACGAAATGTGGGTGTTCGCCCATATCGAACCAGTGCGGCGTACCGGCCGGTACCGAAATCAGGTCGTTCTTTTCACAGAGCACGGCGTAGACATACTCGCCGATGTGCAGGGAGAACAGACCGCGACCGGCAACGAAGAAACGCACTTCGTCTTCGGCATGCCGGTGCTCGTCGAGGAACTTGGCGCGCAACTCGGCCTTCTGCGGGTGATCACTGTTCAGGCTGACGACGTCGACGGTGATGTAGCCGCGCTCGGTCATCAGACGGTCGATCTGCACCTGGTAGGCGGCGATCACCTCTTCCTGGCTGGCACCGGGCTGAATCGGCGCGGCAGCTTGCCAACGGTCGAAACGCACCCCTTGCTCGGCCAGGGTCGAAGCGATGTCGTCGACGTGGGTCAGGACCTTGTTCGGGAGGTCCGGGCTTGAAACGTGATAAACGGACAGGCTGCTCATGGGACTCTATTCCTCGACTGGGCTCTGCGTCGACCTGCTCTGGAGGCCGGTCCGACGCGCCGGATAATCAGATAATCAACAGTTCGTGCAAAAACCGATATTCAGGAAGACCGCAGCGAACGGACTTTCAACTCACATTCAAAGAGAAACTCGAACGCCTCGATCTGGCGCAGGGCGTCGCTCATGCGCGCCCCCCAGGTGTAGAGACCGTGCCCGCGAATCAGATATCCGACGCAATCGGGATGCGCCTCGAGCCAAGGCTGCACCTTGGCCGCCAGCCGCGCAATATCCTGGTCATTATCGAAGATCGGCACCCGCACCCGGGACTCATGGGTCGTGACCCCGGAGAAAGCCTTTTGCAGCTCATAGTCTTCGAACTCGATGAACTCGCCGGGCGTCATCCGCGACAACACCGTGGCATTCACCGAATGGGTGTGCAACACCGCGCCGATCTCCCCGCGCCAGGTATAGAGTTGGGTGTGCAACAGGGTTTCGGCCGAGGGCTTCTTGCCCGGCTCCAGGCTGTTGCCCGCCAGGTCGGTGGCGAGCACATCGTCCGGGCCCAACTGCCCCTTGTGCTTGCCAGACACCGTCAGCAGCGCCTGGCTGGCCGACAGGCGGGTCGAATAGTTGCTGCTGGTGGCCGGCGACCAGCCGCGACCATACAGAAAGCGCCCGGCCTCGATGATCTCCAGGCTCAATTGTTCACGGGTCAGGTTCATGGCCGCTCCTCTTCCATGCGTGTGGCAATGATAATGGCCGCGGCCAGGGCCGCGAGGCTGGCGATGCTGAAGGTCCAGGTCGGCCCCAGGCTGTTCCAGCTATAACCGGCGTACAACGCGCCCAAAGCCCCGCCCGTACCGGCCAGTGCAGCGTATAACGCCTGCCCCTGGCCTTGCTGGCGCGCGCCGAAGCTACGTTGCACGAAATGAATGGCAGAGGCGTGAAAGCTGGCAAAGGTCGCAGCGTGCAGCACCTGGGCGAACAACAGCACCGCCAGGTGATCGGCCAACGCGCCCAGCAGCAACCAGCGCACGGCGGCCAGGAGGAAACTGGCCAGCAGCACCCGACGGACCGAAAAGCGCGCGAGGATCCGGCTCATGGCCAGGAACATCAGCACTTCCGCCACCACCCCCAGTGCCCAGAGCATGCCGATCAGCCCACGCGTGTAGCCGAGGCTTTCCAGGTGCAGGGTCAGGAAGGTGTAGTAAGGACCATGGCTCATCTGCATCAGCGCGACACAGGCATAGAACGCCAACACCCCAGGGCGGCGCAACTGTCGCAGAAAACCTTCGCCAGGCACTCTCGGGCCCTGGCTCGGCGGCTGGGCATTGGGCACCCAGGCGCTGCTCAGGACGATACCGGTCATGATCAGCACAATGGCCACCGGGTAGATATCCAGGCTCAGGGCCTCGAACAGGCGTCCGAGTGCCACCACCGTGAGGATGAAACCGATGGAACCCCACAAGCGGATCTGGCTGTAACGTGCCGCCTGGCCCTGGACCTTCAGATGGGCCAGGGTGATGACTTCGAACTGTGGCAGCACCGCGTGCCAGAAAAACGCATGCAGGGCCATGACCAGCGCCAGCCAGGCGTAGCTCTTGTCGAAGAAGATCAGCGAAAACGCCAGCAAGGTGCAGACCGCGCCGAAGCGCACGATCGTCAGGCGCCGGCCCGTGTAGTCACCCAACCAGCCCCAGATATTCGGCGCCACGCAGCGCATCAGCATGGGAATCGCCACCAGCTCGCCAATCCGCGCCGGGGCAAACCCCAGATGGTGGAAGTACAGCGCCAGGAACGGCGCCGTCGCTCCCAGCAAGGCGAAGTAGAACAGGTAGAAACTGGACAACCGCCAGTAAGGGAGCGGCGCCCCCGGCATTACAACTGGCCCAGTACCGGTGTGCCGACCCGCACGTCAGCGTTTTGCCCGCGGTGACGCAGCAGGTGGTCCATCAGTACGATCGCCATCATCGCTTCGGCGATCGGGGTGGCACGGATGCCCACGCAAGGGTCATGACGGCCCTTGGTGATCACGTCCACCGGGTTGCCATGGATATCGATGGAGCGTCCCGGCGTAGTGATGCTCGAGGTCGGTTTGAGGGCCAGGTGCGCGACAATCGGCTGGCCGGAGGAAATCCCGCCAAGGATGCCGCCGGCGTTGTTGCTGAGGAAACCTTCCGGGGTCAGTTCGTCGCGATGTTCGGTGCCGCGCTGGGCCACGCAGGCAAAACCGGCACCGATCTCGACCCCCTTGACCGCGTTGATGCTCATCAGCGCATGGGCCAGTTCCGCATCCAGGCGGTCGAAGATCGGCTCGCCCAGGCCCGGCATCACGCCTTCGGCAACCACGGTGATCTTCGCACCGACCGAATCCTGGTCGCGCCGCAACTGGTCCATATAGGCCTCAAGCTCAGGCACCTTGTCCGGATCGGGACAGAAAAAGGCATTCTGCTCCACCGAGTCCCAGGTCTTGAACGGGATTTCGATAGGGCCCAACTGGCTCATGTAGCCACGGATAACGATGCCCTGGCTGGCCAGGAACTTCTTCGCGATGGCACCGGCCGCCACGCGCATGGCGGTTTCCCGGGCGGAACTGCGGCCGCCGCCGCGATAATCGCGCTCACCGTATTTATGGTGATAGGTGTAGTCGGCGTGGGCCGGGCGGAACAGGTCCTTGATCGCCGAGTAGTCCTTGGACTTCTGGTCGGTGTTGCGGATCAGCAGGCCGATGGCGCAGCCGGTGGTACGGCCTTCGAAAACCCCGGAGAGGATCTCCACTTCGTCGGCTTCCTGGCGCTGGGTGGTGTGGCGGCTGGTGCCCGGCTTGCGGCGGTCGAGGTCGCGCTGCAGGTCGTCCAGGGACAACTCCAGGCCCGGAGGGCAGCCGTCGACAATGGCGACCAACGCCGGGCCATGGCTTTCGCCTGCGGTGGTGACAGTGAACAGCTTGCCGTAAGTATTGCCGGACATGCAGGGCGCTCCGCGAATCGAGTCTAGATCAAGCGTGGCAGTATACGCGGGCTATCCCCGTAGTTCATCCTCGAACCTTATCCTCGATGACGAGTCGAACCGACACTCTGTAGATAATGGCGTGATAATGCTGCGATTGATTCTGATGGCCCTGACCCTGTTCAGCGGTTTTGCCCAAGCCTCCGTGCTGCTACAACAACCGATCACCCTGCACACCGGCAGCGGCGAGCTGTTCGGCTCGTTGCTGCTGCCGCGCTCCGACACACCGGTACCCGTGGTGTTGATCGTGTCCGGCTCAGGCCCCACTGATCGCGATGGCAACAATCCCGATGGCGGTCGCACCGACAGCCTCAAGCGCCTGGCCGGGGTACTGGCCAGTCACAATATTGCCAGTGTGCGCTTCGACAAGCGTGGCGTGGCCGCCAGCCTGGCGGCCGCACCCGACGAGCGAACCCTGAGTATCGAGGGATATACGGCGGATGTGGTGGCCTGGGGCGAGAAGCTCAAGGCCGACCCGCGTTTCGGGCCACTGATCCTGCTCGGCCACAGCGAGGGCGCATTGATCGCCACCCTGGCGGCGCCCAAGCTCGACGTCGCGGCGCTGATCAGCGTCGCCGGCAGCGGCCGCCCGGTCGACAGAGTGGTTCGCCAGCAACTGGCCAATAACCTGCCGCCGGCCTTGATGTTGCGGGCCAACGCTCTGCTCGACAGCCTCAAGGCCGGGCACCTGGACAACGACATCCCCGCGCCGCTGATGCCGATTTTCCGTCCCAGCGTCCAGCCCTACCTGATCAGCCTGTTTCGCCAGGACCCGGCGGCGGCTTTCGCCTGCCTGAAGATGCCCGCGCTGATCGTCCAGGGCCGCAACGACATCCAGGTCGGCGTCGGCGATGCCGAGGCGCTCAAGGCCGCCAAGCCGGACGCGCAGCTGGTGCTGGTTGGTGGCATGAACCACGTGCTGCGTATCGTCCCCGAAGATATCAAGAGCCAACTGGCCTCCTACAAGGACCCGCAACTGCCTCTGGCCGCCGAACTGGGCAGCCGGATCCTGGCCTTTATCGACGGGCTGCCGCATCGCTGAGGCCCGGCTTGAGGCCGTCAAAAGCTTCGCGGGCAAGCCCTGCTCCTACAGTCCAGTGTCGTGTGTAAAATCTGTGTTCGACACTGAACTGTAGGAGCAGGGCTTGCCCGCGAAGAGGCCCTCAAGACCGCTACAGGACCGGTGCCAGACCCAAGGGCACTTTCTGCTCCAGTCCTGCCAAAAACGGCCGATAAGCCATTGCCGGTACCGATATTGTGACCGGCAAGCTGGATACGGACAGGATCTTGCCGAATGACTGAACCCCAAGCCTCAACCGAAAACACCGCCGAAGCCGCCGAGGCCCCGCCCGTGGAGCTGCCGTGGGCGGACGTCCAGGCCGAGCACTTCAAGCTGCTGCGCCTGGCGCCCCTGCCCACCGAGCGCAGCACCGGCGCCCGCCCCCTGCGGTTTGTCCAGTTCGGCTACGCCGAGCGCCATAGCAAGGAACGCAGCCTGCTGCGCCTGGAGATCCAGCTGCCGGGACAACGGGTGCGCAAGGAACAGAACCACCTGGACGTGTGGGTCGACCACAGCACCAAGCGCGTGCATTTCGGACCGGAAAGCGGCTTGCAGGTCGAGCCGATGAATCGCGGTATCGGACGTTTCCTGGCCGCCCAGGCGGCGATCTGGGCCCAGAAGAAGGGCTCACATTACGTGGTCGATGGCGCCACCCTGCAAAACAAGGACGCCTTGAACGAAGACACCCGCCTGCGCCGCGATCACTTCCTGAAAGTCCAGGGTTACGAAGTCGAATACGCGGATGCCCCCCTGCACCTCAAGGGCAGCTACAAGGACGTGCGGGTCGGCGACCTGCGCACGGCGTGGAACACCGAAAAACTGCAATTCGTCGAAATACTCGAAGCGGCGCAGATGCTGCAGACCGCCGAACAGAACCTGCTGGAACAGGAAGTGAAGCTGCGCCAGCAGGAAGAACGGGTGAGCAAATTCAAGCGTGAAGACACCGGCCTGCGCTTCACCATCACCTGCCTGGTGGCCTTTGCGATGTTCCAGGCCGGCTTGCTGATCTGGATCGCGACCCGTCACTGAACCTTGTGGCGCCCATCCAAGGGCGCCAGGGTCAGGCCAACGACGAAGGCTTCAACCCCGATGCAACTTGCTCATCAGTTCCGCCTCGGCCTGGGTCAGGCCGCAGGACTGCGTCAATTCATCAACGCTGGCCCCCATCCCCACCAGCCGTGCCGCCTGGGCGAAGGACAGGCTCGACGGATCACGCTGCTCCAGTTGGGCAAGCTTTTCCGGTAGCGGCGCGACGACGGCCCGCAGCTCGTGCAGGTCCTCGCCCATGCGCACGGTGCCGTTCTGGAAGTTATCCACGCGCCGCGCCAGCTCCTTGATGCGCTGGTCCCGCAACGCATCGCCCTCGGCCTGCTGCCCGGCAATCAGACGCTGGTTGCGGGCATAGACCAAAAACATCCCTACGGTCCCGGCCCACAACAGGGCCAGGAGAATAACGGCGACCTCAAGAATCAATCAGATGCTCTCCAGCTCGGACCATTCTTCTTCGCTCATCATTTTGTCCAGCTCAACCAGAATCAGCAGTTCGTTGTTCTTGTTGCACACGCCCTGGATGAACTTGGCCGATTCGTCGTTACCCACGTTCGGCGCGGTTTCGACTTCCGACTGACGCAGATAGACCACTTCGGCCACGCTGTCGACCATGATACCGACCACTTGCTTGTCGGCCTCGATGATCACGATACGGGTGTTGTCGTTCACTTCGGTCGGCATCAGGCCGAAACGCTGGCGGGTGTCGATCACGGTGACCACGTTGCCGCGCAGGTTGATGATCCCCAGCACGTAGCTCGGTGCACCCGGTACCGGGGCGATCTCGGTGTAGCGCAGGACTTCCTGGACGCGCATCACGTTGATCCCATAGGACTCGTTATCCAGCTTGAAGGTTACCCATTGCAGGATCGGATCTTCGGAACTCTGTGCGGACGACGACTTATTCATACCCCTGACCCTCAATGACCGTTGATACGGTGTGTGCTCTGGCAAGCCTCGCGGGGGGACCGCTAGGACGCCGTTATTTGTTCGTTGGTTTGCTGGCTGGTTTACCGGCCGGCTTGTTCGTTTGCAGATGTTTCACCGCACCGCTGGCGATCAGTTCAGCCAGTTCGGAGACGTCGAGCAACGCACACATGTGTTCGATGACCGTGCCGGCCAGCCACGGCCGCTGTCCACGATGGGTACGCCATTTGATTTCGTTGGGGTCCAGGCGCAGGGAACGGCTGACCTGATGCACCGCCAGCCCCCATTCGTAGCCCTGGACCGAGATCACATATTGCAGCCCCTGGCGGAAATCGTCGCGATAACGGTCCGGCATCACCCAGCGCGCGGTATCCAGCACTTTCAGGTTGCCGGCCTGGCTCGGCAGGATCCCGAGGAACCATTCCGGCTGTCCGAACAAGGGCGTCAGCTCGTGCCCCGCCAGCGAATAGATCGACCCCAGGCAGACCAGCGGCACCGCCAGGGTCAGCCCGGCGACGTCGAACAGCAGGCATTCGAAAGGCTCGGCCGCCCAATGGGGACGCTCGTCGCCCTGCATCGGTGGCGGCGGGATATTCGCCGCGGGCGGCAGATGCACCTCGACCACCGGCTCCACCACCACGGGCGCGACCGGCACAACCTGCGGTATCGCCACCGGCGCTTCCAACACCACTGGCACTGGCGCAGGCGCCGCCACCACGGGAGCGGCAACCACGGCTTGCGCGGCCAGGGCATCGCGGGCCTGCTCTTCGAGCACGGCGGCCTGGAACTCGTCCAGCTCGCTGGCCGCGCTCGGCTCTACCAGCAGCGGTACCGCGACCGGCACCTCGACGGCGACGGCGATTTCCACCGGCAACTCTTCGGTCGCCTCCTGCAGCAGTGCATCCAGATAGGATTGCAGCGCCACTTGCGGCCGTGTGGTGATTTCGACAGGACGGATCATGTGTATGCCCATGGAGATGTCCCGTTACAGTAACCTGTAAAGGGTATCGGCTGGACAGGCAGATGACTTGAGGACTGGGTCACGTCAGGCCACCTGCGGAATGAGTTGTTGGGTCAGCAAGTGCTTGAGCAAGGCCCGATAGGCCAGCACGCCCCGGCTCTTGCCATCGAACTGCGACGGTGTGACACCCGCCCGGCTGGCATCGCGCAGGCGCGTGTCGACCGGAATGTAGCCTTCCCAGATGGTCTCCGGGAACTTGTCGCGCAGGACCCGCAGAGTCCCCATGGACGCCTGGGTCCGGCGATCGAACAAGGTCGGTACGATGGTGTAGGGCAAGGCCTGCTTGCGTGAACGGTTGATCATCGCCAGGGTGTTGACCATCCGTTCCAGTCCCTTGACCGCCAGATGTTCGGTCTGTACCGGCACCACCAGTTGCTGGCTCGCCGCCAAGGCGTTGACCATCAATACACCCAGCAGCGGCGGGCTGTCGATCACCGCGTAATCGAAGTCCTGCCACAGCTGCGCCAGACTCTTGGCGATCACCAGGCCCAGGCCGCTCTGGCCCGGCGACAAGCGCTCAAGGGTCGCCAGGGCGGTGCTGGAGGGCAACAGGGAAATCCGCTCGTCGCTGGTGGACAGCAGCAATTGCCCAGGCAAGCCCACAGGCACCGTGCCCCGGTGCTGGAACAGGTCGAAGGTGCTGTGTTCCAGGGTATCGGGGTCATAACCGAAATAGCTGGTCATCGAGCCGTGGGGGTCGAGGTCGACCACGACCACGCGCTTGCCCGCCTCGGCCAGCAATCCGGCTAAAGCGATGGAGGAAGTGGTCTTACCGACGCCACCCTTTTGATTGGCTACTGCCCAGACTCTCATTCAGTGTATTCCTCCCGCCCGGCGTCAAGCCGGCCGAGAAATAGCGCCAAGTTATAGAGCAGGTGCCGGAGATTTGACGGCCTTCTCGCGTACCGCTTGCTTTATCGCTGGCGGTGCAGTTTGTGTGCCAGCACGCTTCAAGGCCGCGTCCGGTGTTGCATTGGCCGTGCCGGTACCGGTCAGGCTGCGGCGTACGTCGAGATTACGCGACACCACCAGCACCACCCGCCGGTTGCGCGCCCGGCCTTCGGCGGTGGCATTGTTGGCCACCGGCTGGAACTCGCCATACCCCACCGATGCCAGCCGGCCGGGGTTGACCCCGTCCATGGCCATCATCCGTACGATACTCGCCGAACGGGCCGAGGACAGCTCCCAGTTGGTGGGGTATTGCGCGGTACGGATCGGCTGGTCGTCGGTAAAGCCTTCGACGTGGATCGGGTTGTCGAAGGGTTTGAGGATCTTCGCCACCTTCTCGATGATGTTGAACGCCATGTCACTGGGCATTGCATCGCCGCTGCCGAACAGCAGGCTGGAGTTGAGTTCGATCTCGACCCACAGTTCGTTGCCGCGCACGGTCATCTGGTTGGAACTGATCAGGTCGCCGAACGCCGCGCTGATATCGTCGGCGATGCTCTTGAGCGGGTCCTTGGCCCCCTGGCCGATGGCGGCATCGGTCTGATCGACATCCTTGATCAGCGGGTCGGCCGGCTTGACCGTGACCGGGCGCTCGTCACCGATGGGAATCGGCTTGAGGCTGCGGTCGGCGTCGTTGAAGACCCCGACCAGCGCCTGGGAGATTACCTTGTACTTGCCTTCGTTGATCGAGGAAATCGAGTACATGACCACGAAAAAGGCGAACAGCAGCGTGATGAAGTCGGCGTAGGAAACCAACCAGCGCTCGTGATTCACATGCTCTTCGTGTTGGCGACGTCTGGCCATGTCTACTCCATCACTCCATGAAGCCTTGCAGCTTCAATTCAATGGAGCGCGGGTTCTCGCCCTCGGCAATCGACAGGATGCCCTCGAGGAGCATTTCCCGATAACGCGACTGGCGAAAGGCAATCGACTTGAGCTTGCTGGCCACCGGCAGCAGTATCAGGTTGGCACTGGCCACGCCGTAGATGGTCGCGACAAAGGCCACGGCAATCCCGCTACCCAGTTGCGAGGGGTCGCCGAGGTTGCCCATCACGTGAATCAAGCCCATCACCGCACCGATGATACCGATGGTCGGCGCATAGCCGCCCATGCTTTCGAAGACCTTGGCGGCCTCGATATCACGGCTTTCCTGGGTGTAGAAGTCCACTTCGAGGATGCTGCGGATGGCTTCCGGCTCGGCACCGTCGACCAGCAGTTGCAGGCCCTTGCGCGAGTAGGTGTCGGGCTCGGCCTCGGCGATGCTTTCCAGGCCCAACAGGCCTTCCTTGCGCGCCGTCAGACTCCAGTTGACCACGCGCTCGACGCCGGCAGGCAGATCGATACGCGGTGGAAAGAGGATCCAGATGAGAATCTGCATGGCGCGCTTGAACGCGCTCATCGGCGATTGCAGCAAGGCCGCGCCGATGGTCCCGCCCAGCACGATCAAGGCGGCCGGACCGTTGGCCAGGGCCCCCAGGTGACCACCTTCGAGGAAGTTGCCGCCGATGATGGCGACAAACGCCAGAATCATCCCGATAAGGCTCAACACATCCATCAGAGACAAGCCTCGACCAGGTGCTTGCCGATTTCATCGAGGCTGTACACCGCATCGGCCAGCTCAGCCTTGACGATGGCCATGGGCATGCCGTAGATCACGCAACTGGCTTCGTCCTGGGCCCAGATGGCACTGCCGCCCTGCTTGAGCAGGCGCGCGCCTTCACGACCATCGGCGCCCATGCCGGTGAGGACCACCGCCAGAACTTTGTCACCGTAGGACTTGGCCGCGGAACCGAAGGTGATATCCACACAAGGCTTGTAGTTCAGACGCTCATCGCCTGGCAGGATTTTCACCGCGCCACGCCCATCGATCATCATCTGCTTGCCGCCCGGGGCGAGCAGGGCCAGCCCGGGACGCAGGATGTCGCCATCCTCGGCTTCCTTGACGCTGATCTGGCAAAGCTTGTCCAGACGTTCGGCAAAAGCCTTGGTGAAGGCCGCCGGCATATGCTGGATCAACACGATGGGCGCCGGGAAGCTGGCCGGCAACTGGGTCAGGACCCGCTGCAGGGCCACCGGACCACCGGTGGAGGTACCGATGGCAACCAGCTTGTAGGCCTTGCGCTTCGGCGCGCCGGAGGTCGAGACCGCGGCGTGTGCGGGCGCCGGAGCGCGACTGGCCACCGGGGTGGTGCGCACGGGTGCCGGAGCCGGGCTGCCGTAGCTGCTGGACGCCGGTGTCGGCGTAGGGGCCGGAGACGGCGCGGCAGCAGGCACACTGCTGAAGCGGCGGTTACTGCGCGAGATGCTGTGAACCTTCTCGCACAGCAGCTGCTTGACCTTCTCCGGGTTGCGCGAGATATCTTCGAAATTCTTCGGCAGGAAGTCCACGGCCCCGGCGTCCAGCGCATCGAGGGTGACCCGGGCGCCTTCGTGGGTGAGGGACGAGAACATCAGCACCGGCGTCGGGCAGCGCTGCATGATATGCCGCACCGCCGTGATGCCGTCCATCATCGGCATCTCGTAGTCCATGGTAATCACGTCCGGCTTGAGGGCCAGGGCCTGATCGATGGCTTCTTTACCGTTGGTCGCCGTACCGACGACCTGAATGCTTGGATCCGCCGAAAGAATTTCCGAGACGCGGCGGCGGAAAAACCCCGAATCATCCACCACCAGGACCTTGACTACCATAAACACTCCGTTAGGCACGGCGGCGGGCTTAAGCCCAGCCGCCGGGCCAGAATCAAATACGCCGTGCGGCGTAACGCTTGAGCATGCTCGGCACGTCGAGAATCAGGGCAATGCGACCGTCACCGGTAATGGTGGCGCCCGACATGCCCGGGGTCCCTTGCAGCATCTTGCCCAGCGGTTTGATGACCACTTCTTCCTGGCCGACCAACTGATCGACGACAAAGCCGATCCGCTGGGTGCCCACCGAAAGGATCACCACATGGCCTTCGCGCTGCTCCTCATGAGCGGCCGAACTGACCAGCCAGCGCTTGAGGTAGAACAGCGGCAGGGCCTTGTCGCGGACGATCACCACTTCCTGGCCGTCGACCACATTGGTGCGCGACAGGTCGAGGTGGAAGATCTCGTTGACGTTGACCAGCGGGAAGGCAAAAGCCTGGTTGCCGAGCATGACCATCAGGGTCGGCATGATCGCCAGGGTCAACGGGACCTTGATGACGATCTTCGAACCCTTGCCCTTGGTCGAGTAGATGTTGATGGTACCGTTGAGCTGGGCGATCTTGGTTTTCACCACGTCCATGCCCACGCCACGCCCTGACACGTCGGAAATCTCGGTCTTGGTCGAGAAGCCCGGGGCGAAGATCAGGTTGAAGCAGTCGGTCTCGCTCAGGCGATCGGCCGCATCCTTGTCCATCAGGCCCTTCTTCACCGCGATACTGCGCAGCACGTCGGCGTCCATGCCCTTGCCGTCATCGGAGATCGACAGCAGGATGTGGTCACCTTCCTGCTCGGCGGAGAGGATGACCCGACCGCTGCGGGACTTGCCCATGGCTTCGCGGTCGGCCGGTTCTTCGATACCGTGGTCGACCGAGTTGCGCACCAAGTGGACCAGCGGGTCGGCCAGGGCCTCCACCAGGTTCTTGTCGAGGTCGGTCTCTTCGCCCACCAGTTCCAGGTTGATCTCTTTCTTCAACTGCCGGGCCAGGTCGCGAACCAGGCGCGGGAAGCGGCCGAAGACTTTCTTGATCGGCTGCATACGGGTTTTCATCACCGCGGTCTGCAGGTCGGCGGTCACCACGTCGAGGTTGGACACGGCCTTGGACATGGCTTCATCGCCGCTGTTCAAGCCCAGGCGCACCAGGCGGTTACGCACCAGCACCAGTTCGCCGACCATGTTCATGATCTCGTCCAGGCGCGCGGTATCGACCCGCACGGTGGTTTCCGCTTCGCTGGCGGCCGGCTTGTCGCCGGCCGCAGCGGCAGGCGCCGGGGCACGGGCCGGAGCCGGCGCGGCGGCGGCAGGTGCCGGTGCGGCCTTGGCCGGTGCTGGCGTCGCTGCGACCGGCGCTGGCGCCTTGGCAACCGGTGCAGGTGCGGCGGCAGCCGGTTTGGTCGCGGCCGGCGTGGCCACCGCCGTGGTCGCGGCCACTTCGGTGAACTTGCCCTTGCCATGCAGCTCGTCGAGCAGCGATTCGAATTCCTGGTCGGTGATCAGGTCGCCGCTTGCAGCGCCGGTTTTCTCGGCCGCCTGAGCCGCAGCCGGAGTGGTATCGAGCGCCTCGACCTTGAACGAACCCTTGCCATGCAACTGGTCGAGCAAGGCTTCGAATTCGTCGTCGGTGATATCGCTACTTTTTTCAGCCCCACCGCTGGCCGCCGCCGGTGCTGCCGGCGGAGTGGGCGCCGCCACGGCATCCGGCGCGAACTGGCCCTTGCCGTGCAACTGATCGAGCAGGGACTCGAACTCGGCGTCGGTGATTTCATCGCCACCGGCCTCGCCTTGTACCGCAGCCACCGCTTTGGGCGCCTCGGCTTCGGCCTTGACGCTGTTCAGGGAGTCGAGCAGCATTTCGAATTCGTTATCGGTGATGTCGCCGGATTCGCTTTCAGCGACCGGTTCCGGCTCCGCCACTTCGGCCACTGGCGCGGCCACTTCCTCGGCACCCGCCGGTTCCGCCAGGCGCGCCAAGGCCGCCAGCAGCTCCGGGGTGGCCGCAGTGATCGGGCCACGTTCACGGACTTCGCTGAACATGCCGTTCACCGCATCCAGCGCTTCCAGGACCACGTCCATCAGCTCCGAGTCGACGCGTCGCTCCCCCTTGCGCAGGATGTCGAACACGTTCTCGGCGATGTGACAGCACTCCACCAGCTCGTTGAGCTGGAGGAAGCCGGCGCCCCCTTTTACAGTGTGAAAACCGCGAAAGATTGCATTGAGCAGATCCGCATCATCTGGCCGGCTTTCCAGCTCGACCAGTTGTTCGGACAGTTGCTCCAGAATCTCGCCGGCCTCAACCAGAAAATCCTGAAGGATCTCTTCATCGGCGCCGAAGCTCATGTGTTTGGGTGCTCCTAGAATCCAAGACTGGAAAGCAAATCGTCGACATCGTCCTGACCGGACATAACGTCTTCACGTTTATCGGCATGAATCTGCGGACCTTCACCCTGGGCCATCTGTTTTTGTGGGTCTTTTTCGGCAAGAAGCGCATCGCGGTCATGTTCGATACCGGCAAAGCGGTCGACCTGACTGGCCATCAGCACCAATTTGAGCAGATTGCTTTCCACTTCGGTGACCATCTGGGTCACGCGCTTGATCACCTGGCCGGTAAGGTCCTGGTAATCCTGGGCCAGCAGAATATCGTTCAGCTCGCTCGAAACAGCGCGGGTTTCCTGCTCGCTGCGGGACAGGAACGTCTCGACCCGCCGCGCCAGCTCGCGAAACTCCTGGGCACCGACTTCGCGCCGCATGAAACGGCCCCAGTCGGCGCCCAGGGCCTTGGCCTCGACGTTCAGGCCAGTGATCCTCGGGGTCGCACTCTCCACCAGGTCCATGGTGCGATTGGCCGCCGCTTCGGTCAGCCTGACCACATAGGACAGGCGCTCGGTGGCGTCGGTGATCTGCGACACTTCCTCGGCCTGCGGCATATGCGGGTCGATCTGGAAGTTGACAATGGCGCTGTGCAATTCGCGGGTGAGCTTGCCGACTTCCAGGTACAGGCCACGGTCACGGGTCTGATTCAGCTCATGGATCATTTGCACCGCGTCGCCAAACCGGCCTTTTTCAAGGCTGTCGACCAGCTCGCGGGCATGTTTTTTCAGGGTTAGTTCAAAATCACCCAGTGAAGATTCGTTGTGCTCCATAGCGCCCCCGTGGTGGACTTCATCAACCGATGCGTTCGAAGATCTTCTCGATCTTCTCTTTCAACGCCTGGGCCGTGAATGGTTTGACCACATAGCCGTTTACACCGGCCTGGGCAGCTTCGATGATCTGCTCGCGCTTGGCTTCAGCGGTCACCATCAGCACCGGCAGGTGCTTGAGCTTTTCATCGGCGCGCACGTGGCGCAGCAGATCGATACCGGTCATGCCGGGCATGTTCCAGTCGGTGACCAGAAAGTCGATGCTACCGCTGTTGAGGACGGGAATCGCGGTAGTACCGTCGTCCGCCTCAACCGTGTTGGTGAACCCGAGGTCACGCAACAGGTTCTTGATGATCCGCCGCATCGTTGAAAAATCATCAACGATGAGGATTTTCATGTTCTTGTCCAATTCGACCTCCAAGCAGTCTTAAACGCGTACAGCACCTGGACGCGCTGTTCAATCAATTCGGCACAGCACTCAACGACTGCATGGAAACGCCATCCGGCCGAGTCACCCGCAAGACGTCAAACGCCTTGCCGGTCTCGTTCGCAGTGTTCCCACACTGCCCTCAGCGCGCTCGCCACTCCCCCAAACGCCCCCGCAAACGGGCCGCGCACTGGCTGTGTAACTGGCTGACTCGCGACTCGCTGACCCCCAGCACCTCACCAATTTCCTTGAGGTTCAGCTCCTCGTCGTAGTACAGCGCCAAGACCAGTCGCTCACGCTCCGGCAAATTGGCAATCGCATCCGCCAGCGCTGCCTGGAAGCGTTCATCCTCCAGGTCGCGCGACGGCTCGAGATGAGTACTTGCGCCGTCCTCGTGCAGCCCTTCATGGTCGCCGTCCTGCAACAGGTCGTCGAAACTGAACAGGCGGCTGCCCAAGGTATCGTTCAAAATCCCGTAATAATCGTCGAGACTCAATTGGAGTTCGGCTGCAACCTCGTGATCTTTAGCGTCACGGCCGGTTTTTGCTTCAATTGCGCGAATTGCGTCACTGACCATACGGGTATTGCGGTGTACCGAACGTGGTGCCCAGTCGCCCTTGCGCACTTCATCGAGCATCGCGCCGCGGATACGAATGCCGGCATAGGTCTCGAAACTGGCCCCCTTGCTCGCGTCGTACTTGGTCGAGACTTCCAGTAGCCCGATCATCCCGGCCTGGATCAGATCCTCGACCTGGACACTGGCCGGCAACCGCGCCAGCAGGTGATAGGCGATACGTTTGACCAACGGTGCGTAACGTTCAATCAATTCATATTGGCTGTCACGCGACGACTTGGAATACATGCGATAGCCACTGGCAGTCATAGCACCGGTCCCGCACTCGTTTGATGCACCAGACGCTCGACGAAAAACTCCAGGTGCCCCCGTGGATTGGCGGGAAGCGGCCAGGTGTCGACCTTCTGAGCGATAGCCTTGAACGCCAAGGCACATTTCGAACGAGGGAATGCCTCATAGACCGCACGCTGCTTTTGCACGGCCTTGCGCACACACTCGTCATAGGGAACGGCGCCGACGTATTGTAAGGCCACGTCCAGGAAACGATCCGTGACCTTGGTCAACTTGGCGAACAGGTTGCGGCCTTCCTGCGGGCTCTGGGCCATGTTGGCCAGCACGCGGAAGCGGTTCATGCCGTAGTCGCGGTTGAGCAACTTGATCAAGGCGTAGGCATCGGTGATCGATGTCGGCTCGTCGCAGACCACCAGCAGCACTTCCTGGGCCGCGCGGACGAAGCTGACCACCGACTCACCAATGCCCGCGGCGGTGTCGATCACCAGCACGTCGAGGTTGTCGCCGATATCGCTGAATGCCTGGATCAGGCCGGCATGCTGCGCCGGGCTCAGGTGCACCATGCTCTGGGTCCCCGAGGCCGCCGGCACGATACGAATCCCGCCCGGGCCTTGCAACAGCACATCGCGCAGCTCACAGCGGCCTTCGACCACGTCGGCCAGGGTACGTTTGGGTGTCAGGCCCAGCAGGACGTCGACATTCGCCAGCCCCAGATCCGCATCCAGCAGCATGACGCGCCGGCCAAGCTCAGCCAGGGCCAGGGATAAATTCACTGACACGTTGGTCTTCCCGACGCCACCTTTGCCGCCGGTCACCGCGATCACCTGTACGGGATGCATGCTGCCCATGTTCTCTTCTTACCTTGTCTTGCTTAGACGGAAGGCCACATAACTGGCTGCGCGTTCACTTGTCGGAACAATGCGTGGCAGACCATCGATGTAGGTAATTTGCAACGTCTGAATACTCATCTCAACCCACCCGTTTTGACGGGCTGTGGTAGATATCAGCGAACATATCGGCCATGGCTTCCTCGCTGGGTTCTTCCTGCATTTGCACACTGACCGCCCTGGACACCAATTGATGCCGGCGCGGCAGGTGTAGATCATCCGGAATGCGTGGCCCGTCGGTCAGGTAGGCCACTGGTAATTCGTGACTGATGGCCAGGCTCAGCACTTCGCCGAGGCTCGCCGTTTCATCAAGTTTAGTCAGGATGCAACCGGCCAGCCCGCAGCGCTTGTAGCTGTGGTAGGCGGCGGTCAGCACCTGTTTCTGGCTGGTGGTGGCCAGGACCAGATAATTCTTCGCCTTGATCCCGCGTCCGGCCAGGCTTTCCAGTTGCATGCGCAACGCCGGATCGCTGGCCTGCAGGCCGGCGGTATCGATCAGCACCACGCGCTTGCGCAGCAGCGGGTCGAGGGCCTGGGCCAGGGACTGGCCCGGGTCGACATGGGTCACCGAGACGTTGAGGATCCGCCCCAGGGTCTTGAGTTGCTCCTGGGCACCGATACGGAAGCTGTCCATGCTCACCAGCGCGATGTTCTGCGCGCCGTACTTGAGCACATAACGCGCCGCCAGCTTGGCCAGGGTGGTGGTCTTGCCCATGCCGGCCGGGCCGACCATGGCGATCACACCGCCTTCTTCCAGTGGCTCGATCTCGGGCGTGACGATCATCCGCGCCAGGTGCGCCAGCAGCATGCGCCAGGCCTGGCGCGGCTCCTCGATCCCGTTCACCAGCTCCAGCAGGTCCCGCGAC
This sequence comes from Pseudomonas sp. MWU12-2319, assembly GCF_023242525.1. Classification (NCBI taxonomy): domain Bacteria; kingdom Pseudomonadati; phylum Pseudomonadota; class Gammaproteobacteria; order Pseudomonadales; family Pseudomonadaceae; genus Pseudomonas; species Pseudomonas sp. MWU12-2319. The sequence goes on along the minus strand of NZ_JALJES010000002.1, from coordinate 4,513 downwards.
AGCGGCCCGGACAGGCCGATACGCTGCAGGCGACGCCAGAGGTTGGCCTGTTGCGGCTGACGACCTTGCAACTGGTTCCAGGCCAGGGAGCCGAGCTGGACTTCCAGCAGCTCGCGCAGGCCGTTGAGCTCCGAACGCATCGAGTCGAACACTCGCTGGTCCACCGCCGGGGCGTGTGCGACAGGCGCTGGCGCCGGGCGCCGCGGCTCTTCGAAAGTCGGTTCGATCAGCGGCTCGGCGGCGGTCAGCGGCAGGCCGGCGAACAGTTGGCGATTGGTCGTGGCGTCGGTATCGCCGTCGCTGCGCAGGCTCAGCTCGGCCTGGGCGGTAACGATACGCGACTGAGTCTTGCGCAGCTCGTCTTCGAGTTCCATGTTCGGCACCCGCGGCGACAGCGCCGAGAGCTTGTAGTCCAGGGCAGCCGTCAGCTCGACACCGCCCGCAATCCGGCGGTTGCCGATAATGGCCGCGTCGGAGCCCAGCTCATCACGAACGAGCTTCATGGCCTGACGCATATCGGCGGCGAAAAAACGCTTAACTTGCATAACCCACTACCTCAGCCGTTGGGCCCTACTGTCGCAACGATGGTCACTTGCTTGTTGTCCGGAATTTCCTGGTAGGCCAAGACATGCAGACTTGGCACCGCCAGTCGTCCAAACCGCGAAAGCATCGCGCGAACCGGTCCAGCTACCAGCAGGATCACCGGCTGCCCTTGCATTTCCTGGCGCTGGGCGGCGTCGATCAACGAACGCTGGAGTTTCTCAGCCATGCTCGGCTCCAGAAGAACGCCTTCTTCCGAGCCTTGTCCGGCCTTCTGCAGACTATTGAGCAATATCTGTTCCAACCTTGGTTCCAAGGTGATCACAGGCAGCTCGGACTCAAGCCCCACAATGCTTTGGACGATTGCGCGGGATAATCCGACGCGAACCGCGGCAACCATAGCGGCAGTATCTTGACTCTTGCTGGCATTGTTGGCGATCGCTTCGGCAATGCTGCGGATATCCCGGACCGGCACGTGTTCGGCGAGCAGGGCTTGCAGCACCTTGAGCAGATGCGACAGGGAAATGATCCCCGGCACCAGCTCTTCGGCCAGCTTCGGCGAGCCCTTGGCCAGCAACTGCATGAGTTGCTGGACTTCCTCGTGGCCGATCAGTTCGCTGGAGTGCTTGTAGAGAATCTGGTTGAGGTGCGTCGCCACCACGGTACTGGCGTCGACCACGGTATACCCCAGGGACTGCGCCTGGGACCGCTGGCTGACCTCGATCCAGACCGCTTCCAGGCCGAAGGCCGGGTCTTTGGCGGTGATCCCGTTGAGGGGACCGTAGACCTGCCCCGGGTTGATCGCCAGTTCGCGATCCGGGTAGATCTCGGCTTCGGCCAGGGTCACGCCCATCAGGGTCAGGCGATAGGCGCTGGGTGCCAGGTCGAGGTTGTCACGAATATGCACCGTGGGCATCAGGAAGCCGAGGTCCTGGGAGAGCTTCTTGCGCACCCCCTTGATCCGCGCCAGCAACTGCCCGCCCTGGTTGCGGTCCACCAGCGGAATCAGGCGATAACCGACTTCCAGGCCGATCATGTCGATGGGGCTCACGTCATCCCAACCCAGCTCCTTGGTTTCCTGGGTTCGCGCCGGCGACGGCAGCAGTTCCTGCTGGCGCTGGACTTCGGCCAGGGCCTGGACCTTGGCGACGTTCTGTTTTTTCCAGACCAGATAGGCGATGCCACCGGCGACGGCCGCCAGGCTGATAAAGGAAAAGTGCGGCATGCCCGGCACCAGGCCCATCACCGCCATCAGGCCGGCGGCGACACCGAGGGCCTTGGGGGAGGCGAACATCTGCCGGCTGATCTGCTTGCCCATGTCTTCCGAGCCGGAAGCCCGGGTCACCATGATCGCCGCCGCTGTGGATAACAACAGTGATGGCAATTGCGCCACCAAACCGTCACCGATGGTCAGCAGGGCGTAGACCTTGCCGGCGTCGGCAAAACTCATATGGTGCTGGAAGATCCCGACCGCCATGCCGCCGATCAGGTTGATGAACAGAATCAGCAGGCCGGCGACGGCGTCACCGCGGACGAACTTGCTGGCACCGTCCATGGAACCGTAGAACTCGGCTTCCTGGGCGACTTCCAGGCGGCGCAGCTTGGCCTGTGGCTGATCGATCAGGCCGGCGTTGAGGTCGGCGTCGATCGCCATCTGCTTGCCGGGCATCGCATCGAGGGTGAAGCGCGCGCTCACCTCGGAAATCCGTCCGGCGCCCTTGGTGACCACCACGAAGTTGATGATCATCAAGATCGCGAAGACCACGATACCGACCACGTAGTTGCCGCCGATCACCACCTCGCCGAAGGCCTGGATCACCTTACCGGCGGAGGCATGACCTTCCTGGCCGTGGAGCATGACCACCCGGGTCGACGCCACGTTCAGCGCCAGGCGCAACAGCGTGGCGATCAGCAGGATGGTCGGGAATACCGCGAAATCCAGCGGTCGCAGGGCGTAGACGCAGACCAGCAGGACGACAATCGACAGGGCAATGTTGAAGGTGAAGAACACGTCCAGCAGAAACGCCGGCACCGGCAACATCATCATCGCCAGCATGATCAACAGCAGCACCGGCACACCGAGGTTGCCGCGGCCGAGGCTGCTCAGGTTGCTGCGCGCCGAGTTGAGAAGTTGAGAGCGATCCACCGGTATTCCTCGTCACCTTGAAGCAAACTTTTGACGCCGGGAGCGTCATAGGCCTGCCACTGCAAGAAGCCTTCCAACTTTTGCAGTACAAGGTAACGAGCCGCCTCCAACCAGGGGTTCTACCGGGCGACCCGGATGTCGTTCGCGGTCAACTTGCCAAACTGCAGGTCACTCCCTTTCACGTACAGGATCCCGCGATTCAACCGGGCATCCTCGACCTTGACCTGGTCTTCATGGAAATACCCCAGAACGACAATCGCCGTCGGGGCACGCGAAAGCAGGTCATGCCCCAGCATCAAATTGAGTGCCCACTGAAATTCGATGATGGGCAAATCGGCAATGACGATCCGGCGCTTGCGGTCGCTCCAGCGAAAATCCTGCCCGACCGTGATAAAGACATCATCGTCGAAAAACTCGAAAACCGGCTTGCCATAACGCCTCGAAAGTCCATTGGCGGACCAATCACTCATATAGTCATTCGGATTGCTGAATACCCCGCAGAGTTGCTCGAATGAACGAATACTTCCCGCATTGCCGGAAAAGTAATTGTACGAATAGTGATAGGCCAGACCGGCCAACTCGGGACGGATGGCGTTGATAGGAGCATCGAGGTAACCCGGAATATGGGTGTTGGCTGCTTCTTTGAAACGTTCAAAATCCAGTAACAACCTGAAAGTGATCGAATAGCCGATCGCACCGATTTCAGGTTTGTCCTCCAACCTGCCCGATACAAATAGCAACCCCATCCCTTCCAGCCGCTCATATTGCTCGTTGCTCATGATCGTTCGCTCCCATGATGGCCATCCCTGAGAAGAATGAAACCTCCATGGAGCCTATGAGGCGCCAGGCAAACGAACGCGGTCTACTGTCAGAATTGACAGTTTTATGCAAAAAGTACTGCCACTGGTCGTGCCGCCGAGACAAGAGCTGGCGCAGGGTGCGCAACGCAGAAGACGTGCAGCCAAAAAAACCACTCTGATAGCCTCATCCCCGCCCTATTGCCGCTTTAGTTAAAAACAATCCAATAAACCACACTCTTAGTACAACTCAACATAAAAAACTGTCAGTTCTGACAGTTCACGAGAAATCTTTCCCGCCCCTATCATCGTTATGCAACACGGAATGACAAGCACACATCGAATATCCACCATCGCGGGGGTTAGCTTGCCCCTACCCCTCCAAACTCAACGGATGCAGATTCATCCAAACAAAGAGAGACATCCTCATGAAAGGACCCACTCAAAACTTAACTGCTCCTGGAAGCATAGATAGTGAATTTGGATTTCTAGGCTCGTTCTCTGACTTCAGGGCGGGCACTCTGCTCATGAGCATCGCTGGTCTGCGCCCCCGCGGAGAAATACTCTTTGTAGGGACGCATCTGGAAAACAACCAACTGAGTTTTCAACTGGCGCAACTCACCAATCTGGGACGCCTTGATCCGTCTTTTGGCCCAGATGGCACCGGCAGCCTCCTCGGCGTATTCAAAACAGGAAGCGAGGCCACCGCCACCGGGGCTCAGATACTCAAGGATGGCAAAATACTCTTGGCCGGCCATCACCGTTCATTCGCAGGAGAGTCCCGAATTGCACTGGCACGCTTCCTGGAAAATGGGGCGCCTGACGAAAGTTTTGGCAATAAGGGCAGCGTTATTCTCCCTCGTCTCACCGACGCGCCACCCAACCTCCCCCAGGACCACCTTTCCACCCTGAGAAACCGCAGAACGCTGCTGAGCCACCCCAGGTCAAATATCGTTGTGGACCCCGATGAAAAAATTATCATCGGACAAAACGCGCTTCTGCTGAGGCTGGAAAAAAAAGGAGAGATCGA